>CAKTKC010000005.1 GCA_934569225.1 uncultured Oscillospiraceae bacterium
GGAATAAATGCGACTTTTTTATTTTCAATTTCTTCCTTTATCAGACTTCCTACACTTGAAAAGTGCGAACATAAAAACAGTTTCATCAATATTCTCCTTTATATATAAACTCCGATTTACCTTTCCGCCTGCTTCTCCGCCCGGGCAAGCAGGGAGGTTGCCGAACGGGCGTGGCACAGGGCAATGGCGATGGCGTCGGCGGCGTCGTCGGGTTTGGGCATGGCCTGCAAATGGAGTAAACGCTTGGTCATGTCCTGCACCTGGTGCTTGCTGGCGTTGCCGTAGCCCACCACGGCCTGTTTGACCTGCATGGGCTTGTATTCAAAAATGGGCAGCCCCGCCTGATGGATGGCCAGCAGAATGACCCCCCGGCTCTGGGCGACATTGATACCCGTGGTGACGTTCTGGCCGAAGAACAGCTCCTCAATGGCCACCGCCTCCGGCTGCGCCGTTTGCAGCAGCTGGGTCATGTCGTTGTAAATAACCTCAAGCCGCCATGGAAAATCCGTATTGGGGGGCGTGGTGATGGCGCCGCAGCCCAGCAGACGGTACTGCCCACGCTGGGCGTCGATGAGGCCGAAGCCCGTAATGCCGTAGCCGGGGTCGATTCCCAGAATCTTCATCAGAACCGTCCTCCGGCCAGGTTGATGATCTGGACGATCACCAGCAGCAGGAAAAGCGCAAGCCCGACCCGGGCTGCCCACAGCTGCCATTTCGGGCGGGGGACGTAGCCTTCCTCCTTGGGCTGCACGGTTTCATCGGTTTGCTCCATAACATTCACCTCTTCTCCCTATCATAACACATTTGTTTTGATTTGACTATCTCTTTTTTTATTTTTGGCAATACATGTTTTTCGTTCCATGGGAAATACTAGCGCTGAAAAGGCGGTGCATATTTATGGAGGAGTTTCAGTGTAAGACCACGATCTATTCCGGCTCCGGCGCGGTTTCGGCGCTGGCGGGGATGGGCGGCCAGCGGCTGATGCTGGTGACGGACCCGTTTTTCATGAAAAACGGCACGGCGCAGCGGATCGCCCAGACGGCAAAATGCGCCCAGGTGGAGTATTTTGACAAGGTGCAGCCCGACCCCTCGGTGGAGCTGGCGGCGGAGGGAACGGCACGGCTGAAGGAATTCGCCCCGGACTTGCTGGTGGCGCTGGGCGGGGGCAGCGCCATGGACTGCGCCAAGGCCATGGCCTACTTCGCGAAGGGAAATTACAAGCTGGTCGCCATCCCCACGACCTCCGGCTCCGGCTCGGAGGTGACGGATTTCGCCATCCTGACCCACAACAAGGTCAAGCATCCACTGGTTGACAAGCGCCTGCGCCCCGATGCGGCGATTCTGGACAGCGACCTTTTGCAGGAGCTGCCCAAAGGATTGATTGCCGAAACGGGGTTCGACACCCTGAGCCATGCGGTGGAAGCCTACGCGGCGAAAAACGCGGGGGCGATGACGGACTTGTATGCCCGGGAGGCATTCAGCAGCGCCTTCGCCGCCCTCCCGGCCTCCTACGCGGGACGGAAGGACGTGCGATTAAAGGTGCATCAGGCGGCGACCATGGCGGGCATTGCCTTCACCCAGGCGGGGCTGGGGCTGTGCCACGCCATGGCGCATAGTCTGGGCGGGCTGTTCCATGTTCCCCACGGGCGGCTGAACGCCATTCTGCTGCCCTCGGTGATCACCTGCAACGCCCATGTGGCGGCAAAAAAGTATGCCGAGCTGGCAAGAGCCGCGGGGATCGGCGGCAGCGCCGACACCATCGCCGTGCGGAACCTGAAAAACGGCCTTGTGCGCCTGCGCCGGGAGCTGAACCTTCCGGAGACCCTGGCGCAGGCGGGGGTTGATCCCCGGTCGGTGTGGCGCAATGCGGAGCAGATCGTAAAGGCTGCGCTGGAAGACCCCTGCTGCAAGACGAACCCCATGGAAGTGGAGGATTTTCTGGTGCGGCGGATTCTGGAAGAGGTGACCGGCCGTGTCTGACATTCTGCGAAGCGTGGGGCTGGACGTGGGAACCACCTCCACCCAGATGATCTTCTCGGAGCTGACGGTGGAAAACAAGGCGTCGGGCTTTGCGGTGCCGGAAATGGAGATTGCCCGGCGGGACATCCGCTACCGCAGTCCGGTGTATTTTACGCCCCTGCTGGACGAAAGCCACGTGGACGCCGGGGCTCTGCGGGAGCTGGTGGCGGAGGAATACCGGAAGGCGGGCATCCGCCGGGAAAGCGTGGATACCGGCGCCATCATCATCACGGGCGAGACCAGCCGCAAGGAAAACGCCCGGGCGGTGCTGGACGCCCTGTCGGACTTTGCCGGGGAGTTCGTGGTGGCGACAGCTGGCCCCGATCTGGAAAGCGTCCTGGCCGCCAAGGGCGCGGGAGCGGTGGATTACTCCCAGCGGACGGGAAAAACGGTGCTGCACATGGACATCGGCGGCGGCACCAGCAATCTGGCGCTGATCCGCGACGGAAAAATCGAGAGAACCGGCTGCCTGAACGTGGGCGGGCGGCTGCTGAAATTTGACGGCGGCGGCACCGTCACCTATGTTTCTCCGGTGCTGGAGGGGCTGTGCAGACTGAAACCGGGGGACAAGGCAAGTCCCGGGCAGGTGAAAACCGTAGCCGAAATATTGACCCAGGCGCTGGAAATGGCGGCGGGTCTGCGGGAGGAAACGCCCCTGCTGGAGCGGCTGACCACCCGGGAGGCGGGGCGGTTTGACCCCTGCCGGGAAAAGGAATTGGTCATTTCCTTCTCCGGCGGCGTGGCGGACTGCATCGAAAAAGAGCTTCCATGGCTGGAATTCGGCGATATTGGGCCGATTCTGGGGCAGACCATCCGGGGAAGCAGGCTCTGCCAAGGGGAATTTACCCTGGGAAGCGAGACCATCCGCGCCACGGTCATCGGCGCGGGCTGTCACAGCGCCCAGCTGTCCGGAAGTACCGTGTTCCACCAGAACGTCCCCTTCCCGCTGAAAAACGTTCCGGTAGTGTCGCTGACGGACGTTTCCCGGGCGACCATCCGCCGGGAGCTGGGCAAACAGGAGGACAGCGCCATTCTGGCGTTTCCGGGGGTGAATTCTCCGGGCTACCGGGAGGTGGCGGCGATGGCGGAGGAAATTTCGGCGGGCACGGGCGGAAAAGCGCTGATCTGCCTGGAACAGGACATGGCAAAGGCGCTGGGACAGGCGCTGGCGCTGCGCCTCGGCCCCAACGCGGAAATCCTGTGCATCGACCGGGTGAAGGTGAGCGAGGGCAACTATCTGGACGTGGGCGCGCCGGTGGGGCCAGCCCTTCCGGTGGTGGTAAAAACACTGGTTCTCGGAAAGTAGAGGAGAAAAGCACATGAACAAACAGGAACTGGCCGCCATGGTGGCGGAAATATTGAGCGGCATGGAGCATGAGCCGCCGGTGAAGGGCGGCGACTATCGCCCGACCGCGCCCCAGCCGGAGAAAGCGCCCACCCCTTACCGGGACGGCGACTTTGTCCCGGATGTGACGGCGCTGGACTTACGGAAGCTTTATCTGGTGGAAAACGCGGAAAACGAGGAAAAATTCCGGAAAATGAAGGAAAAAACCCCGGCGCGTCTGGGCAGCGGCCGGGCGGGGGCGCGGTACAAGACCCTGACTATGCTCCGCTTCCGCGCCGACCACGCGGCGGCGCAGGACGCGGTGTTTTCTCAGGTCAGCGAGGATTTCGCCCCCAAAAACGGCATGGTGGGAGTCAGAACGAAATGCCGGGACAAGGACGAATACCTGACCCGCCCGGATCTGGGGCGGTGCTTTGACGAGGAAAATCAGAAGAAGATCCGCGCCGCCATCCCCGGAACACCCCGGGTGCAGATCGTGGTAGGGGACGGGCTTTCCTCCGCCGCCATCACCGCCAACGCCATGGATTGCCTCGCGGCCATCCGGGACGGCCTGAAACTCAGGGGCATCGACCCCGGAACGCCGATTTTCGTCCGTTACTGCCGCGTGGGTGCGGGAGACGCCATCGGCGACGTGACGGGGTGCGAGCTGGTGTGTATGCTGGTGGGCGAGCGGCCGGGGCTGGTGACGGACAAGAGCATGTCCGCCTATATCACCTACCGGCCAAGAACCGGCGTTTCCGAATCCGCCCGGACGGTGGTGTCCAACATCCACGCCCAGGGCACCCCGGCGGTGGAGGCCGGGGCGCACATTGCGGGGCTGATCGAAACGATTCTTACAAAAAAGGTCTCCGGCGTGGGACTGCATCTGGAGGCGGGGGCATGATCCCGGTGAAGGTTCTGGCGGTGCGGTATCTGGCCAACGCCGCCCCGGCGCTGTGCCGTCAGCTGGGCGCGCCGGAAGGGTATCCGTCTCTGGGGCTATTGACCACGGACTGTGACGACGCCACCTACATCGCTCTGGACGCGGCGACGAAGGCGGCGGAGGTGCAGGTGGCATACGCCCGCAGCTTTTACGCCGGGGCGGCCAACGCCACCACGCCCTTTGCCGGGGAGGTCATCGGCATTCTGGCGGCGCAGACCCCTGGGGCGGTGCGAAGCGGCATGGAGGCGGCGCTGGCAGAGCTGGAACGGGTGGGTTTCCAGGACGCGGCGGGGGTGCCGTACCTCGCCCACACGGTCAGCAGCGTGGGTTCATTTCTAGCAAAGGAAGCGGGCGTGCGCTTAGGCTCGGCGCTGGCCTATCTGATCGCCCCGCCATTGGAGGGCATGTACGCCATGGACGCGGCGTTGAAAGCGGCGGATGTGACGTTATGTAAACTTTATGCCCCGCCCAGCGAAACCAACTTCGGCGGCGGTCTGCTTGCCGGAACCCAGAGCGCCTGCGACGCCGCCTGCGCGGCCTTCGCCGACGCGGTGGCGGAGATCGCGGCGTCGCCGGTGGAGCGATAAGCGGAAACACGAGGGGATATCTCCCCGCACAACTTGAAAGGATGGAACACTATGGATACGAATTCTTTGGGCATGATTGAAACAAAGGGACTGGTTGGCGCCATTGAGGCGGCGGACGCCATGGTCAAGTCCGCCAATGTGCAGCTGGTGGGCAAGGAGCAGGTGGGCGGCGGCCTTGTCACCGTGATGGTGCGCGGCGACGTGGGCGCGGTCAAGGCGGCCACCGACGCCGGCGCGGCGGCAGCGGAGAAGGTGGGAGAGCTGATCTCCGTCCACGTGATCGCGAGACCCCACGTGGAGGTGGACTCCATTCTCCCCAAGGGGCGTTCTTCCCAGACTCCGAACGCCGGGAAGTAAGGAATGCTCTATAACGAAGAAGCCGTCCGGGCGAATATCCGGAACCGGGAGGGCAAGCGCATTTTCTATCTGGGAAAGGGCGACCAGCTCACCAGCGCCGCCCGGGACTATCTCAGCCGGGAACGGATCGAGATCCGTCCCGGCGAGCAGGCGAAGCAGGATCAGTTCCCCCTTCTCACCGGCGGCTTCCTGACGGAAAAGCCGGAGCATATGACCCACTTAAACGGGGATTTTCTGGTGGTGAAGGATCACCCCAGAATTATTTTCCGGGGGAAGCTGGACACGCTGGAATCGGAGCTGATTCTCTGCCAGCTGACGGACAGAAGTCTGGAAGCCCCTGTAGGGGAAATTCTGGAACTGGCGCGGCGGATCATCCGCTGCGAGGTGCTGGACGAGCCACTGCAATGGGACAGGCTCTGCGGCCTGACGGAGGAGGAGCAGCGCAAGCACAGCCATTTTCCCCAGGACTATTACGGCCAGCCCCACTTCATGCCCTCGGCGGCGGACGGGGCGGCCATTGCCCGGCTCAACCGCGCCCGGTGCGCTGCCCGGGAGGCAGAGCTGGCGGCGGTGACGGCCTTCCGCGACCGGGAGGGAAATCCGACCCGGGTGGATATCCTCCGGGCCATGAACCGGATGAGCAGTATGCTGTATCTGCTGATGATTGGGAAGCGGGCAGACGCCGGCCGGGGGAAAGAACGGTAAACTGCGGAAACGGACGACCTCCGCAGATTACCCCACAAAAAGGATGAACGACATGAAATTAAAAACCACATTGCTGGGAAAAACCTACACATTCCGGGATATCAAACAGGTGCTGGCGAAAGCCAATGAGGAAAAAACCGGCGACCAGCTGGCAGGTCTGGCGGCGGAGTCCGCTCAGGAGCGGGTGGCGGCCAAGGTGGTGCTTTCCGCCCTGACGCTGGCCGATCTGCGGGAACACCCTGCCGTCCCCTACGAAAGCGACGAGGTCACCCGGATCATTCAGGACGATGTGAACGAGACCGTCTATGAGCGCATCCGGGGCTGGACGGTGTCCGACCTGCGGGAGTGGATTCTGGACGAGACTACCACGGGCAGCGACATCCGCAAGCTCAGCCGGGGGCTGACGGCGGAGATGATCGCGGCGGTGTGCAAGCTGATGGGCAATCTCGACCTCATCTATGCCGCCAGCAAGATCACCGTCACCGCCCACTGCAATACCACCATCGGCCTGCCGGGAACGCTGTCATGCCGCTTGCAGCCCAATCACACCACCGACGACCCCGAGGGCATCACGGCCTCCACGCTGGAGGGACTGAGCTTCGGCGCAGGGGACGCGGTCATCGGCCTGAATCCGGTGACGGACTCCCCGGAGCAGGTGGGCAAGGTGCTGCGGCGGTTTCAGGAGATCAAGGAGCATTGGCAGATTCCTACCCAAATCTGCGTGCTGGCCCACGTGACGGCGCAGATCAAGGCCGTCAAGGCTGGTGCGCCCTGCGACCTGATCTTCCAGTCCATCGCGGGCAGCCAGAAGGGCAACGAGGCCTTCGGCTTCTCCGCCGCGACGCTGGAGGAAGCCCGGCAGCTGCTTCTGAAGCAGGGCACCGCCGAGGGACCCAACGTGATGTACTTCGAGACGGGGCAGGGCTCGGAGCTCAGCTCCAACGCCCATTTTGACACCGACCAGGTGACCATGGAGGCGCGGTGCTATGGCTTTGCCAAGCGGTTTTCGCCGTTTCTGGTCAACACGGTGGTGGGCTTTATCGGCCCCGAGTATCTGTACGACGCCCGGCAGGTGACCCGGGCGGGGCTGGAGGATCACTTCATGGGCAAGCTCACGGGAATTTCCATGGGGTGCGACTGCTGCTATACCAACCACATGAAGGCAGACCAGAACGACATTGAGAATCTGGCGGGCCTTCTGACCATGGCCGGGTGCAACTATTTCATGGGCATTCCCCACGGCGACGACATCATGCTCAACTACCAGACCACGGGCTTCCGGGAGACGGCGGCTCTGCGGGAGATCACGGGCAAGACGGCCATCCCCGAATTTCAGCGCTGGCTGGAAAAAATGGGCTTCGTGGAGAACGGACGGCTGACAAAGAAAGCGGGCGACGGGTCAAGTCTGCTGTTTTAGCGGGTATCCCGGATCGCGTTGCCGGGGGATATCCCCACAAGGAGGTTTCTATGGAATTTGACAAAGATTTAACTGCGCGGCAGGAAGCGCGGGAGCTGGCGTGGAGGGCGGAGACGGCGCAGCGGAAGCTTGCCGAACTGTCCCAGAGCCGGCTGGACGCCATCGTGGAAGCGGTGGCCAAAGCCTTTGCGGCACAGGCGTCGGCGCTGGCGGAAATGGCGGTTCAGGAGACGGGCTTCGGCAATGCGGAGGACAAAACAGCCAAGAATCTCTTCGCCTCCCAGCGGGTGGCGGAGGCGGTTCGGGGCATGAAGACCGTGGGCATTCTCCGGGAAGTCCCGGAGAAAAAGCTCTGGGAGATCGGCGTGCCGGTGGGGGTCATCGCCGCCATCGTTCCCAGCACCAACCCGACGTCCACCGTGTGCTATAAGGCCATGATTGCCCTGAAAGCGGGCAACGCCATCGTGTTTTCCCCCCACCCCAAGGCCATTGCCTGCACCCGGAAAGCGGCGCAGATCGTAGCGGAAGCGGCGCAGGCGGCGGGCGCGCCCGCCGACGCGGTGGCGTGTTTGAGCATCCCCTCTCTGGACGGCTGTCAGGAACTGATGAAGGCGGAGCCGGTGCGGCTGATTCTCGCCACCGGCGGCCCGGGTATGGTGAAGGCGGCGTATTCTTCCGGCAAGCCCGCCATCGGCGTGGGCGCGGGAAACGGGCCTGCCTATATCCACCGCAGCGCGGATGTCGCCCATGCGCTGGCCTGTATTGCCAGGTCAAAGTCCTTTGATTATGGCACCGTCTGCGCTTCCGAGCAGAGCATCATTGTGGAAAAGAGCATGGAAAGCACCGTGCGTTCGGAGGGGGAGCGGCAGGGCTTTTACTTCATGGATACCGCCCAGGCGGGCGCTCTGGCGAAGCTGCTGTTCCGCCCCAACGGGACGCTGAACCCGGACATCGTGGGCAGACCCGCGGCGAAGCTGGCGGAAGCGGCGGGCTTTTCCGTGCCGAATGGCACAAAGGTGCTGGTCGCCCGGGAGCAGGAGGCGGGGCCGACCCGGCCTTACTCCATGGAAAAGCTCTGCCCTGTGCTGGCGTTTTTTGTCATGGACAGTGAGGACGCCGTCTTAAGCAAGTGCATGGAGGTCCTGCGCCACGAGGGCAGCGGCCACACCTTTGCCATTCATGCCACGGACGAAGCGGTCATCCGCCGGTTCGCGTCCCAAATCCCCGTGTCCCGGTTTCTGGTCAATACACCGGCGGCGCTGGGGGGCATCGGCGCGACCACGGGGCTGTTCCCGGCGCTGACACTGGGCTGCGGCGCAGTGGGCGGCAGCAGCTCCTCCAACAACATTTCTCCCCTGGATTTGATCAATATCCGCCGGGTGGCATGGGATTTGGGAGAAAGTCCCACGGCTTCGCAGGGCGGTGCGGCTGCCGGGGCGGTGAGTGCCGAACTGGTGGAGCTGCTTACGGAGAAGATTTTGCAGAGATTGGGAGAGTAAAGCCGGATTTTCCCACAGGGAGGCAAACGAATGGAAAACAGGGAACTTTCCGCTCTGGCCGAAGCCATCGCGGGGCGGATTTTTGTGGAGCTGGAAGCCTCCGGGCGGCATGTGCATGTGACGGCGCAGCAGGCGCTGGTGCTGTTTGGTCATCCCCTGACACCCAAGCGGCCGCTGTCCCAGCCGGGGCAGTATCTGGCGAATGAGCGGGTCACGGTCATCGGCCCCAAGGGAGAATTGGGGAACGTGGCGGTGCTGGGGCCTGAGCGGAAGGACGCCCAGGTGGAGATTTCCCTCACCGATGCCCGGACGCTGGGCATCGACGCCCCCGTGCGGCTGTCCGGGGACGTCGCCGGAAGCCCCGGTGGGGTGATCGTGGGGCAGTGCGGCCGGGTCACGCTCCCGCAAGGGGTCATCGTAGCAAAGCGCCACATCCACCTGACCCCGGAGGACGCCGCCCGTTTCGGCGTCCGGGACAAGCAGACGGTGAAGCTGAAGGCGTACACCGGCCGCCCGGTGATTTTTGAGGACGTGGCGGTGCGGGTCAGCCCGGAGTTTGCCTCCTACGTCCATCTGGATTACGACGAGGCCAACGCCTGCGGCTTCCAAAAGGGCGACCTGGGGAGGATACTGCCATGACCCGGGCGCTGCTGATCGGAAAGGAACCGGCGGTGGAGCTGGGATATAGCTACGTGACAGAGCCGCCCTACGACGCGGTGGTCATCGGCTCGCTGACTCTGTCCCAGCTGCTGAGGTTCCGGGAGGAGCGGGTGCTGTCCGCGCTGGCGGAGGGAAAGCCGGTCTATCTCTACACACCGGGTCTGCCGGAAGCGCCGAAAAACCGGATGCTCGCGGGAAGCCTTGCCTCCGCCCAGCGGGAGCTGAAAAACTGGGGCGTCCTGTTTACGGACGGCGGGCGGAAGAAGCTCATCACGGCGGAGGAAGCCCGGGCGCTTCGGGCGGCGGGGAAGCTGCCGAGTCCCGGCGCGGTGCTGACGCCGCTGGCGAAGGAAATTATGGAGGGGAAGAAATGAAGGTAGGAAAAGTGGTAGGCGCCATCTGGGCGACGCGGAAGGCGGCGTGCCTGCAAGGGCAGACCTTCCTTGTGGTGGAGAGCAACGGAGAGAAAATCGTGGCGGCCGATCAGGTTGGCGCGGGAACGGGGGACAAGGTGCTGCTCGCCACAGGGACGGTTGCCAGCAAATACTGTATGGACGCCCCGGTGGACGCCGCCGTCGTGGCCATCGTGGATGAAAAGCAGTAGTCCAAACGTCCTGAGACAAAACGCCGTTCTCGGGACAATCCATAGTAAGGGAGAGAGGGCAATGTCATTTCATGAGATCCTCATAGCGGTTATGGCGGCTTTCGCGGTGGCCGGCGCAATCGACCGGGTTTTTGGGAACCGCTGGGGGCTGGGGAAGGAATTTGAGGCGGGAATCCTGGCCATGGGTTCTCTGGCGCTGGCCATGGTGGGGATCGTCTGCCTTGCACCGGTGCTTGCGGGCTTACTCAAGCCGGTGATCGTGCCGGTGTTCGCCTTTCTGGGCGCTGACCCCGCCATGTTCGCCGGAACCATCCTCGCCTGCGACATGGGCGGCGGCGCGCTGGCGGTGGAGCTGGCGGCAAGCCATCAGGCGGCCATGCTGGGCGGCGTGCTCACCGGCTCCATGCTGGGTGCGACCGTGGTGTTCACCATCCCCGTTGCCATGGGAATTCTGGAGGAAAAGGACAGGCCGGTCATGGCGAAGGGGATCCTCTGCGGCATCGTCACCATCCCCCTGGGCGTTCTCGCGGGCGGCCTTACGGCGGGATTTCCCATCGGAATGGTGCTGCGAAATCTGATTCCCATTGTCATCATCGCGGCGCTGATCGCCCTGGGACTGTGGCGGGCGGAAAACGCCATGGTCAGGGGCTTCGAGGTGTTCGGCAAGCTGGTGGTGGCCGTTGTGACCGTGGGACTGGCGGCGGCCATTGTGGAAGCCCTGACGGGATTCGTCATCATCCCCGGCATGGCGCCCATTTCGGAGGGCTTTGAAACGGTGGGCACCATCGCCATCGTCCTGGCGGGGGCGTTTCCACTGGTGTTCGTGATCACGAAGCTGCTGCGAAAGCCGCTGATGGCGGCGGGGCGGTGGCTGGGCATCAACGATGCTGCGGCGGCGGGACTGATCGCCAGCCTTGCCAACTCCATTGCCACCTTCGGCATGGTGGGGGACATGAACCGGCGGGGCAAGGTGGTCAACATCGCCTTTGCGGTTTCGGCGGCCTTTGTCTTCGGCGACCATCTGGGCTTCACGGCGGGCTTTGCCCCGGAGATGATCGGCCCCATGATCGTGGGAAAGCTGGTGGGCGGCGTCAGTGCCATCGCGGTCGCCATGTGGCTGACAGGGAAGGAAGAAAAATCGTAACGATCAGCGTTTTCCGCAAAAATCGGAAATTCCCGGTGCAGGGTGTTGACAAAACCCCCTGCACCGGGATATAATGGCGCTGTATATTTCAAAAGCTGTGAAGAGAAGAGTACGCTTTTTCTCCCGGAAAGAGAGCCCCGGAAGGTGCGAGGGGGTGCGGCGAGGGGAGCGGAACATGGTCTCGGAGCTGAGCCGTTGAGCAGCGAGGAAGCTCTGAGTAAATCGACAAGAGCTGTGAGCGAGAGATTTTTCGGCCAATCGAGGCATCGAAAGCGGCGGAATACTTTGTGTATTTCCCGTTTTCGATGCCGAAGAGTGGACGGAAAAGATCCGCTCACAGCCGCAGGTGATTTATTCAGAGTTTCCTCTAAGTAGACGGTTCCGGTTCGCCCCGTTACAGGCGTTTGAGGCACCGGGCGGAAAGCCCGTGCGAATCAAGGTGGTACCGCGTCAGTTTTTGTCGCCCTTGGATGATTCCAGGGGTGCTTTTTTATTTAGGAGGATTCTTTATGTGCGAAAAATGCAGAGGTAATTATTACATTACCACCCCCATCTATTACCCGTCTGCCAAGCTCCACATCGGCCACGCCTACTGCACCGTGGCGACGGACACCATGGCGCGCTTCAAGCGGCTTCAGGGCTATAACGTCATGTTCCTCACCGGAACTGATGAGCATGGCCAGAAGATCGAGGACAAGGCAAAGGCCGCAGGCGTGACCCCCCAGCAGTTCGTGGACGACATCGTCACCGGCGAGCGGGGCGTGCTGGATCTGTGGAAGCTGATGAACATTTCCTACGACCGCTTCATCCGCACCACCGACGACTACCATGTGGCGGCCATCCAGAAAATTTTCAAGAAGATGCACGACAACGGCGACATCTACAAGGGCGTCTACAAGGGCAAGTACTGCAAGCCCTGTGAGTCCTTCTGGACGGAGAGCCAGCTGAAGGACGGCAAATGCCCCGACTGCGGCCGGGAGGTGCAGGACGCGGAGGAGGAAGCCTATTTCTTCCGCCTGTCCAAATATGCCGACCGGGTGCAGGATCTGCTGGAAAACACCGATTTTCTGGAGCCCCGCAGCCGGGTCAACGAGATGGTCAACAATTTCATCAAGCCGGGTCTCGAAGACCTGTGCGTCTCCCGCACCAGCTTTACCTGGGGCGTGCCGGTGGACTTTGACCCCGGCCACGTGGTCTATGTGTGGATCGACGCCCTGTTCAACTACATGACGGCGCTGGGCTTTGAGAACGACAAATACCACGATCTGGAAGCCTTCTGGCCTGCCGACGTCCACTTTGTGGGCAAGGAGATCGTCCGTTTCCACTCCATCATCTGGCCTGCCATGCTCATGAGTCTGAACCTGCCCCTGCCGAAGAAAGTCTACGGCCACGGCTGGCTGCTGCTGGACGGCGGCAAGATGTCCAAGTCCAAGGGCAACGTTGTCGATCCCTATGTGTTGGCGGAGCGCTTCGGCGTGGACGCCCTGCGCTTCTTCCTGCTGCGTTCCTTCCCCTTCGGCTCCGACGGCAACTTCTCCAACGAAGCGCTCATCAACACCATCAATGTAGACCTTGCCAACGATCTGGGCAATCTGGTCTCCCGGACGGTGGCCATGGCGCAGAAGTACTTCGGCGAGTGCCTGCCCGCGGTACAGACGGCGGACGAGGAAAAGGACGCCGAGCTGACCCAAATGGTATCCTCCCTCCGGGACAAGTACGAGGAGCAGATGGAGAAGTATGCCTTCCAGAACGCTCTGGCGGAGGTCTTCAAGGTCATTTCCCGCGCCAACAAGTATATCGACGAAAACGCCCCCTGGGTGCTGGCCAAGACCGAGGACAGCAAGCCCCGTCTGGCGAAGGTGCTGTACAACCTGCTGGAGACCATCCGCATCTGCGGCGGCCTGCTGAAGCCCTTTATGCCTGACACCGCGGCGGAGATCGCCCGCCGTCTGGGCGGCGCCCGGACGGACTGGGACAGCCTGACAGGCTTCGGCGTTCTGCCTGCCGACGTCGCCACCGTGGCCGGCCCCGCCCTGTTCCCCAGAATCGACGTGGAGAAGGAGCTGGCCGCGCTGGAGGAACTGAACAAGCCCCCCGTCCCGGCGCTGGAGATCGAGCCTTACAGCGAGGAAAAGGTGGATTTCGACACCTTCTGCAAGTCCGACCTGCGGGCAGTGAAGGTCAAGGACTGCCAGCCGGTGAAGAAGAGCGACAAGCTGCTGTGCTTCACCCTGGACGACGGCACCGGCACCGACCGTCAAATCCTCTCCGGCATTGCGAAATACTATAAGCCCGAGGAACTGGTGGGTAAGACATTGGTCGCCATCACCAACCTGCCCCCCCGGAAGATGATGGGTAAGGAGAGTAGCGGTATGCTATTGTCCGCCATCCACACGGAGAAGGGCGAGGAAAAGCTGAATCTGGTAATGGTCAGCGACGCCATCCCCGCCGGCGCGAAGCTGTGCTGATTTCTTGAGATGAACACGGAAACGGCGTGACCGCAAAGGTCACGCCGTTTAGACTGTGTGGACAGCTGCTATATTTGCTTGATGCAGAGCTGAATGACGGAAATAATGTGGTCGATGCTGTCCTTGCAGTCGTCTTGCAGCCATTCGCTGATGATCGCCATCAGGCCGCTGATGTAGAACTGCATCACATATTTCTGATCGTCCGGCGGTACCTGAAAGCGATTCAGGATCGGCGTCAGGACATGGCGATTCAAGCCCGCATAGGCATCGTTCATCCGAAGTGCCGCGGCCTGTTCCAGGGTAGTCCTGAAAATGCGGCGGTGTTCCTTGACATAGGTCAGGTACGGCGTCAGATATTCAGGTGTGATCAGGTACAATTCTGCGAGGGGACGGCTTTGAAGTTTCCCAAGAAATTCAGGCGTATCGTAGGGCATGAACTCTACAAACTGGTCGATGATATACTGCCCGCTTTCCGCCAGCAGGTCAGAGACCGTTTCATAATGCAGATAAAAAGTGGAGCGGTTGACCCCCGCCTTCTCGCAGATCTCCTTCACCGTAATGTAGGCAAAATCCTTCTTCTCAATCAATTCCAGAAAAGCCTCGTCCATCCGGGCGGCGGTGGCAAAATATTTACTTTCTGATCGGTTCACCGGATTTCACCTCATTTTCACGGCTTATTTCTCGCTGATTTTCTTGGCAAGCTCCATAATTTCAAAGGCGTATTTTTTCTTACCGTTTGCAAGGATGCGCTTGTAAATCGGATAGTTGATGCTCATGCCGACCATTCCCAGCACGCCGACGATGATGCCCAGTACAAAGGAGCCGGTCGTTCCGCTTCCGATCTGCCCCATGGCAAGGCACATCCCGACGCCGAAAACGAGGGCGGAAAGAATGCCGACACTGTAGGTAAAAACGGTAGCCGGGAGCTTTGCTTTGGCGTCCAGCTTGTGCAGGGCGACGACCTTGGAGGTGTCCTTGGGGGCGTATTCGTTTGCGATTTGTTCTGCGTAGATTTTGTCTGTGTTCATGATTTGTTTCCTCCTTCATTGGATGACTTTATGATATCATCGAAGAAGAACAAGCGGAACAACACGGATATCATTATGTGTCGAGTTCAGGCATCCCTCACTCCGCCGTCTCCCGGAAGGGCAGATATTCCATAAACTTCTGAACCGCCGGGGTCAGATGCGCCCGGTTTTTCATGGTAAGCCCAAGCTTACCCATGCTGTACCATGCGTTCCCCCGCTCCTGGGTCGTGACCATTCTGCCGGTCAACAGCGGATTTTTGCGGAAAGGGACATAAAGCTGCCGCATAGTCCCACATACCATCAGGCTGTGCTGCCGGACAGAACCTGGAAAACGTTCCTTTTCCAAAGAAAATGCGGGGAAAGGCATTCGCCTTTCCCCGCTCGGTTAAAAACTCAGTTCGCCGCGGAAACGGAAGTGATGTGGGGGTTGACGCCCTCATACCAGTACAGGAAGCCCTCGGCGTTGATCACATCGCCGATCTGCAGTGCTTCAACAGCCTGATACACCTCGGTGTCCTCACCGCACAGGTAGGACTCCACGCAGAAGTTGTAGGTCTGGCCGTTCACGGTGACGTTGAAGTACAGGTCGTTGCCCTTCTCGCCGGAGCCGTCCCAGTTGTACAGGAAAGCAGCCTCGTTGCCGTTGGCGTCGGTGCTGGGAGCAACGGTCAGGCCGGTGAAGGAAACAAATTCGTTCTGATGGTCGATCAGTTCGTCGGTGCCAAGCAGGTCGGTAACGTCCAGAGGCTCGGCAATGTAGGAATCGCCCTTGACAAATTCAAAGGTGCCATCCATGATCTCCACTTCGCCGGACCACTCGCCCTTGAAGCCGGTGACACGAATCTTGGTGCCGGGAACCAGCTTGGCGGCGTCATCCTCGGAGCAGGCCAGATTGTACAGGAAATAAGCGCCGTCGGGGCTCTGGCAGTAGACGGTGACCTTGTTGTCCCACCAGGACTGATGCGCCTGAACGTAGGTCTCCACAACGACTTCCGTGTCGTTGGCGGCGGCCACATAGTCGGCGTGGCTCATTCCGGCGTCCTTCTTGGCGCAGCCGGCGAAGGACAGAACCATTGTCAGAACCAGAAGCATGGCAATCAGCTTTTTCATGTTTCAAAACTCCTTTTTCATATATCGTACCATTCGGTACAGCCCCATTATACTACAGGATTTCCGGAAATCAATCCTTTTTGCGGCGCATTTTCAGTTTTTCCCGGAGAATGTAGACGCCCATCCCAACCCAGCAGACCGCAAGGCCGATCAGCAGCGCCCTGGAAACGCCGGGCAGCGGCCCCAGGCCGTCGGCGGAGGCCTGAATCTGGTCTAAGCGGTACAGGGAGGAAACGTCGCTGTAAAGAGACGACAGGTACTTGTTGTTGACCGTCTGGTGACGGCGTACGGACTTGTTCACGTCCTCAATCAGCTGCCCTGCGGCGTTGCGCAGAGACGTGGAGCCGTTGAACACGGGGGTGACGAAGGTGCAGTCCGTGTAGCGCATCAGCAGCTGGGCGGCTTCGATTTTGGCGCGGTAGTGGGTGTCGTTATCCTCGCCGCAGCGGCTTAAGTAGTCCTGATAGGCGGGGTCTTCCTGGGCTTTGGACGTGACGGGGATGTATCCCTCCGTCTGGGAATAGGCGATCTGCACGTCATTGGTCAGCAGATACTGGGCGAACAGCCAGCTTGCCAGCACCTCCTGCGGATCGGACTTGCTGAACACGCACACCGACGGCCCCTGGGAGATCATCTGGGGCTGCTCCGGGTCAAACTGGGGAACCGGCAGCACCGCCAGCTCAAAGGGAATCAGCTTTTCCTCGGCAATGTCGATGAGGGGAGCGTCGGCGCCCATCCATGTCGCACCGGCAGTGGAGTCAATGGCGAAGATGCACTGCCCGGCGTTGAGGAAATTGGCGGGATAGCCTGCCAGCTTGAAGGTGTTGAACGCCCCGGAGGCGGCGTGCTCGGCAATGGTGGTGAGGATTTCTCCCGTGGTGTCGTTGAACAGCTGCACCTCGCCGCTGCCTGTGGAATAGCCCGCGCCCCGCTGCTTGAGCATTTGAATCATCATATTGTCCGTGGACTTGTCGATGAAGGGGATCAGTACCTTCTGACCGTTCAGCAGGAAATTCCCGGCGCTGTCCTTCGCCATGGCGGCTTCGGATACCTCCCAGACAAAGTCCCAGGTCAGGACGTCGGGAAGGGTATACCCCAGCTTTTCCACATAGGTCTTGTTGACGTAGCAGGCTTCCGTGGAGCGCATATAGGGGATAGCGTAATAGTGGCCGTTGACAGCGCATTCCGACAGAAACTGAGGGATGATCTCGTCTCGCGTGGGGGAGTCGAAGCGCACCTCGCTGCCCCCAAGGCCGTATTTTTCGTCGGCAAACAGGTCGTCCAGAGGAACCACCGTGTCTTCGCCGGTGAGATAGGTCGCAATGTGGTCGGGGTAGGTGATGCAGACATTGGGTGTGGTGTCGGTTGCGATGTTGGTAATGACGTCATTGTAGATTTTGCCGTAATCCGTATACAGCCGGAGATTCACGGTGATGTTGGGATACAGCGCTTCAAAGTCCGCGATGGCCTGCTTGTAGATGTTCACCTGGGTCATGTTGGTGTCGTTTTTCGCCCAGAAGGTGATCTCATAGCGCCGGGAGGTGTCAAAGGCGCCCGGAACCGGGTAGGAGACGGAAGCGGCGGTGTTTTCCTCCGAGGCCAGCGTACCATGGCAGCCGGTGCAGGCAAGGGTCAGCACAAGGGCAAGGGCAAGCAGCTTTTTCATCCCTTCACGCCCCCTCTCGAAACGCCCTCCATGATCTTCTTCCGGAAAATCAGGAACAGCACGATCAGCGGCAGGGAAATGGCAACGACAGCCGCCATCATGGCGGGGATGTTCTCCCGGCCGAAGCCGTTTTCCCGGATTTCCTGAATGCCGTTGGACACCAGAAAATAGGACTGGTCGTCGGTAATCAGCCGCGGCCAGACGTAGGAGTTCCAGCACTCGATGACCTTCAGAATGGTAATGGTGACGACGGTGGGGCGGCAGATGGGGATCATCACTTTGAACAGGTATTTGAGATCGGAGGTGCCGTCCACCTTGGCGGCGTAGTAAAGCTCGTCGGGAACCTGAGAGAAGGTCTCTTTCAGCAGATAGATGTAAAACACCGACGTTACGGAGGGCAGGATCAGACCGGTGAAGGTGTTGCGCAGGTTCAGGTCGGTGATGGTGACGAAGTTGGTGATGACCACCAGCTCTGTGGGAATCATCATCAGGGACAGAAACAGGGCGAACACCAAGTCCTTGCCCTTGAAATTCAGCCGGGCGAAGCCATAGGCTGCCAGCACCGTGACGATAAGCATAAGGGCGGTGGTGATGACGGTGAACACGATGGTGTTGAGAAAGTACCCCCCCAGCGGCACTTGGGTGAAGGCGTCGACGTAATTTTGCAGGGTGGGAGACAGGGTGTACAGCTTGGGAACCCACTCGGAATTGTAAGCGCCGTAGCTTTTGACGGAGGAAAGCACCATCCAGTAAAAGGGGAACAGCACCAGAATGCCCCAGACGGTCAGAAAGAAATAGGTGATGGTTTTCCTGACCCGGTCGCGCAGGCGGGCGCTTTTTTCAATTTTTTCGTAATCCACGTTCGCCGCCTCCTTTTAGTAGTGGACGTGCTTCTTGCTCACCAGCAGGTTGATGCAGGTGATGGTCAGCACGATGGCGAAAAGCAGAATGGCCGCGGCGGAGGCGTAGGAGGGGTAGCCGCCGGAGTCGCCGTAGAGCATATCGTAGATGTAGCCCACGATGGTGTTCATCCCGGCGGCATTCAGATTGGTGCCGAACAGGGCGACGGCGTCGGAGTAGGCCTTGAACGCGCCGATGAAGCCCGTGATGACCAGGTAGAATACCGTGGGGGAGATCATGGGCAGGGTGATTTTGGTGAAAATGCGCCACCGGGGGGTGCCGTCCACCTTGGCGGCGTTGTAATAGGTCTGGTCAACGGAGGCCAGCGCCCCGGTGAGGATCAGGATTTTGAAGGGAAGAACGACCCAGATGGTGTAAAAGCAAAGAACGAACATCTTCGCCCAGTAAGGCCCGTCGATGAAGTCCACCGGCCCCGCGCCGAACCAGCTTAAGACCAGATTCACAAGGCCGTCGGAGTAGGGCGTCCGCTTGAAAAAGATCATGAACACCAGACCCACTGCCAGCGTATTGGTCACGTAGGGCAGGAAGTAAACGGTCTGGTAAAGCTCCCGCAGCTTCTGAATGGAGCTGAGTCCCACGGAGATCAGCATGGCAAGTCCCGTGGAAAGGGGAACGGTGATCAGCACCAGCAGGAGCGTATTTTTCAGCGCCTGCAAAAAGTAGGGATCCCGCAGGACGTAGCGGTAATTGTAAAGCCCGGTGCCGAAATAGGTCTGGGACGCGAAATTATACCCTTCCTCGAAAGAATAGGTCAGCACGTCGATGAGGGGATACACCAGAAACAGCCCCAGAAACACGGCGGCGGGAAGCAGATACAGCCAGCCCTTCCAATTGTTCTTTTCCATAGGTGTTCCCCCGCTTTAGCCGAAGTCGATCCGCGCGCCGGATTCTTTTTGGAACAGGAATACCTTGTTGGGCTTCAGGTCGAAGCGCACCTTTGGGGATGCCGTATTGACGGCGTTTTCCGCGCTGATAATGGAGCGAATGGTCACGTTCTGGGACTTGGGATGGGTGGAGACCACGCTGATGTCCCGCCCCATGACCTCCACCCGGGACAGGTTGCAGCTCAGTGCGCCGGTCTCCGACAGGGTAAAGCCCTCGGGGCGGATGGCGGCGGTGACGCTCTGGTCGGCCACGCCGGGGACGGCCAGCACGGCTTCCTCGCCGATGTACAGCTGCCCGTCCTTCACCTCACCGTCAAATACGTTGATGGGCGGCGTGCCCAGGAATTTTGCCACGAACAGATTCACGGGAGAATCGTAAACCGCCTGGGGTTTGCCGATCTGCTGCACCACGCCGTCCTTCATGACCACGATCAGGTCGGAGATGGACATGGCTTCCTCCTGGTCGTGGGTGACGAACACGGTGGTGATGCCGGTGGCCTTCTGGATGCGGCGGATTTCCTCCCGGGTCTGGAGCCGCAGACGGGCGTCCAGATTGGAAAGGGGCTCGTCCAGCAGCAGGATTCTCGGCATTTTCACCAGCGCCCGGGCGATGGCCACGCGCTGCTGCTGGCCGCCGGACAGCTCTTTTGGCTTGCGGTCCATCAGTTCCTCAATCTGCACCAGCTTCGCCGCCTCCAGCGCCATGTCGGCCATCTGCTGGCGGGTGAGCTTGTCCTTGCCCGTCCGGTTTTCCAGAGGGAAGGTAATGTTCTGCCGCACCGTCAGGTGGGGGTACAGGGCGTAATTCTGGAACACCAGCCCCACGCCCCGGTTCTCCGCAGGCAGGTCGGTGACGTCGTCGTCGCCGAAGAAGATACGGCCGGAGGTAGGCTTCTGCAATCCGGAGAGCAGGTTCAGCGTGGTGGACTTGCCGCAGCCCGAAGGACCCAGCAGACCCAGCAGCACGCCGTCGGGGATCTCAAAGGTGAAGTCGTTCACGGCGATCACGTCGGCGGGCTGCTTTTTGTTGCGGCTGGGGAACTTTTTCGTCAGATTTTGCAGCGTTACTTTCATGGAACCACAGTCCTTTCAAAGCGTTGCCTCCATTATATGCCACAAAGCTGCGCATTTCAAGAAAAAAGAATGCTCCGGAGCATAAAAGGGCAGGAAACGCAAAAACGTTTCCTGCCAATTCCTTTTTACTGCACAGCGGCCTTATTCCGGCGTTTATTTTTCCATGTCTCCACCAGAAACAGCGTCAGCACGGAATAGACGGTCAGCAGAGCAAAGAAAATGCCGCTACATTGCCACTGGGTCAGCCCGATGCCCCGTGCCTGGGCACCCGGAATCAGCCGCGCCTGCACGAACCGGGCGACGAGGGCGTGATTCAGGTAGACGGCATAGGAGAACTTACCGAAATTCCGGAAAATCCGCTGGTTCAGCACCGCATTGATCCAGGACGCACTGTCATAGCAGCCCAGAATCAGAATGGGCGTGGTGATCAGGAAAATGTTGGCGAGGTCGGCATAGACAAAAATGGTCACCGCGGACAAGATGACCGCCAGATTGAAGAATACCTTCTTAGCTTTCAGCTGCTCATAATAGGGCGTGATGGTGAAATAAAACGTCAGCACGCCGATGCACAATGGCGAGAACGCCCGGAGAAGGGGCAGATAGAAAAAGCCGTAGTTCTCCCACAAATCCACCCCGGAATACAGCAGAGACTGGATCATCAGAATGGCGGCGGGGAACACCAGCGTCCGGCTGACGCGCTCATTGCGGCACAGCAGGCCATAGACAAAGAACCCCGCGATCACCAGGGCGGACAGCTGCCACAGGGGGTAATTGAGGCTTTCGTGGAAGCGGTAAGCGCTTTGCAGGAGCAGAAGGTCGGGGATCTGGTTGTAAAAGTCCAGGGCAATGGCGCTGACCTTGTCCCAGCTGGGAGAGAGTGCCAGATGCACCAGGCTTCTTGCCAGTGTGTACAGGAAAAACGCCGCCAGGGAAAATAAGTAGTGGGGGTAAATGGAGGTCACATGATCCAGCGTATAGTCCCACGCGCCGTAGGACTTCCCGCCGTCGGCAAAGGAGCGGGCGTAGAATTTCTTTCCCAGAAAGAACCCGGAGATGATGAAAAACACCTGCACCGCCACCGTAGGGCCGGGGGCAATGGTGGTGCCGAAATGGAAAAAGGCGATGATATACGCGAATACCAGCTTCAGTACGTCAATGGAATAGATGCGTTGTTTCACGGCATTTCCCTCGCAAATTCAGATTATTTCCAGTTTATCGGTTTTTCATGGAAATGTCAATGACGGAAAATCCCGGCGGCAATGAAAGCCGCCGGGAGAATCATTACAATGTCGCCGCCATAACGGCCTTGATGGTGTGCATCCGGTTTTCCGCCTCGTCGAAGACGATGGACTGGCTGCCTTCAAAGACCTCGTCGGTCACTTCCATGCAGTCGATGCCGAACTTGTCGTAAATCTGACGGCCGATGGTGGTGTTCAGGTCGTGGAAGGCAGGGAGACAGTGGAGGAACCGGCATTGGCCTCCGGCTTTCTCCATCAGTTCCTTTGTCACCCGGTAGGGGGTCAGGTCTTCGATCCGCTCCTGCCAGACGCTGTCCGGCTCGCCCATGGAGACCCACACGTCGGTGTAGATCACGTCCGCGCCAGGGACGGCCTGATCGGGGTCGGTGATGAATTCCAGCACCGCGCCTGTTTCGGCAGCAACGGCCTGGCACTGGGCAATCAGCTCAGGGTTCGGAAAATACTTCTCCGGGGCGCAGGCCACGAAGTGTATCCCCATCTTGGCGCAGCCCACCATCAGGGAATCCCCCATATTGTACCGGGCGTCGCCCATGTATACCAATTTTTTGCCCTGCAAACCGCCGAAATGCTCCCGGATGGTGAGAAAATCCGCCAGTATCTGGGTGGGGTGGAATTCATTGGTCAGGCCGTTCCAGACCGACACGCCGGAGAATTCCGCCAGCTGCTCCACGGTTGATTGGGCGTAGCCCCGGTATTCGATGCCGTCGTACATCCGACCCAGCACCCGGGCGGTGTCGGCGATGGATTCCTTTTTGCCCATCTGGGAGCCGGTTGGGCCGAGATAGGTCACCCCCATGCCCAGATCGTGCCCCGCTACCTCAAAGGCACAGCGGGTGCGGGTGGAATCCTTTTCAAACAGCAGTACGATGTTTTTCCCCTCGTGGATGCAGTGGGGAATGCCCGCCTTTTTCTTCGCTTTCAGCTCCGCCGCCAGATCCAGCAGATAGGTGATCTCCGCCGGGGTGAAGTCCAGCAATTTGAGAAAGCTTCTGCCTTTCAGATTCATAGGTTTCCTCCCCCGAGCTGCTCCTTTACGTAGACAATCTGGGCATCCACGGAGGAAGCGGAGGTGCCGCCCTCGGAGATGCGTTTCTCCACACACACCGTCAGATCGATGTCGTGGTAAAGATCATTGTCAAACAATTCGCTGTAAGAGCGGTAGGTTTCCAGCGGCAATGTCTCCAGCACGCAGCCGTCCGCAATGCACCGCGCCACGATCTGGCCGGAAATCTTGTAGGCACTGCGGAAGGGCATTCCCTTCTTCACCAGGTAGTCCGCAAGGTCGGTGGCGTTGATGAAGCCGCCCTGAGCGGCCTTTTTCATGGCCTCCGGCTTCACGGCCATGGTGGAAAGCATGGGCGCGAAGACCTTCAGGCACATTTTCACCGTGTCCACGGCGTCGAAAACCGCTTCTTTGTCCTCCTGCATGTCCTTGTTGTAGGCCAGGGGCAGTCCCTTGAGGGTGGTGAGCAGCCCCATCAGGTCGCCGTAGACCCGGCCGGTCTTGCCCCGGACAAGCTCCGCCATGTCGGGGTTCTTCTTCTGGGGCATGATGGACGAGCCGGTGGTGTAGGCGTCGGACAGCTCGATGAACTTGAATTCCCAGCTTGCCCAGAGGATGATCTCCTCGGAAAACCGGCTCAGGTGCATCATTAAAATGGAGATGGCGCTCATCAGCTCCACGCAGAAGTCCCGGTCGGACACGCCGTCGATGGAGTTGCGGGCAATGTCGTCAAAGCCCAGCTTCTCCGCCTCAAAGCGCCGGTCGGTGGGATACGTCGTCCCGGCCAGGGCGCAGGAGCCGATGGGACACACGTTCATCCGCTTCCGGCAGCCGCTCAGACGACCCAGATCCCGCAGAAGCATCATGGCGTAAGCCATCAGGTGGTGGGAAAACAGGATGGGCTGTGCCCGCTGCAAATGGGTGTAGCCGGGCATGATGACGCCCTTGTTGGCTTCCGCCTGGGCGATGATCGCCGAAAGCACGTCCTTTACCAGCGTGGTGATCTCGTCAATCTGGTCTTTGAGATACATTCTCAAATCCAGCGCCACCTGATCGTTCCGGCTGCGGGCGGTGTGGAGCTTTTTGCCCACGTCTCCTAAACGCTGGGTCAGCACCTGCTCGACGAACATGTGGATGTCCTCGCAGCCAAAGTCAAATTCCAGCGCCCCAGATTCCAGGTCGTTCAGAATGCTCTGAAGTCCGTCAATGAGCTGCCCGGCCTCGGTCTGGGAGATGATACCCTGCGCCCCCAGCATGGCGGCATGTGCCATGGAGCCGGTGATGTCCTGCCTATAAAGTTTGCAGTCAAAGCGGATGGAGGAATTGAAATCATCCGCGATGCTGCTGACCTCGCCGGACGTCCGTCCGGCCCATAGTTTGCTCATAAATCTGTCCTCGGATATTTTTTACAGCTTTCCCTGCTCCCGCAGCGCCTGCACCTTGGTGGGCAGACCCCACAGGTTGATGAAGCCGGCGGCCTGATTCTGGTCGTAGTCGCTTTCGCCGAAGGTCACCAGATTCTCGGAGTACAGAGAGTAGGGAGAGGTGGTGCCGGCGGGGATGATGTTGCCCTTGTAGAGCTTCAGCTTCACGGAGCCGGTGACGTACTTGTTGCTTTCGTTGGCAAAGGCGGTCAGGGCTTCCTGGAGGGGGGAGTACCACTTGCCGTTGTAAATGAGGTCGGCGTAGTCCACGGCCAGCTTCTGCTTGACGTGGAGGGTGTCCTTGTCCACGGTGAGCATTTCCAGCTGCTCGTGGGCGAAGTACAGGATGGTGCCGCCGGGAGTCTCGTATACGCCCCGGTCCTTCATGCCCACCAGCCGGTTCTCCACGATGTCGATGATGCCGATGCCGTTGGCGCCGCCCAGCTGGTTCAGCTTCTCGATGATCTTGGACGCCTTCATCTTCTCACCGTCCACGGCCACGGGAGTGCCCGCTTCAAAGTCGATGGTCACATAGGTGGGAACGTCGGGGGCCTGTAAGGGAGAGACGCCCATTTCCAGGAAGCCGGGCTTTTCGTAGTTCGGCTCGTTGGCGGGGTCTTCCAGATCCAGACCCTCGTGGCTCAGGTGCCACAGATTCTTGTCCTTGGAGTAGTTGGTCTCCCGGCTGATCTTCAGGGGGACGTGATGGGCTTCGGCGAAGTCGATCTCTTCGTCCCGGGACTTGATGTCCCACTCCCGCCAGGGAGCGATGATCTTCATGTCCGGGGCAAACCGCTTGATGGCTAGCTCAAACCGAACCTGGTCGTTGCCTTTGCCGGTAGCGCCGTGGCAGATGGCGTCTGCGCCCTCGGCCAGCGCGATCTCCGCCAGCTTCTTGCCGATGACGGGACGGGCAAAGGCGGTGCCCAGCAGGTAAGTCTCATACTTGGCGTCCATTTTCAGGGCGGGGATGATGACCTCGTCCACCATCTCGTCCACCAGATCGGCGACGATCAGCTTGCTGGCACCGGTGGCGATGGCCTTGGCCTCCAGCCCCTCCAGCTCGTCGGCCTGACCGACGTTGCCGGCGACGGCGATGATCTCGGGGTTGTTGTAGTTTTCCTTCAGCCAGGGAATGATGATGGATGTATCCAGACCGCCAGAATATGCAAGGACGATTTTCTTGATGTTGTCATGGTTATTCATATATACAACCTCCAAATGAATATTCGCTGTATTTCGTGAGTAAGTATACAGGATTATACCGCTGCGAATGGGATTTGTCAACGGCTGATTTGAATAAAAATCCAGCACTGTGAATTTTCGGAAGTTTGACCGTTTCCGCGCCGCCCACGCTCGCGGATACGGGCAAATTCACGAAAACCGCGGCGAAACGCCCCGGCCGAAGCGCCGCCTTTCAACAGGAATTTGCCCGCTTCCCTTGCAATTATCCCTGGGATTTGCTATACTGGTGGCAAAACGGACAAGGAGTATATTCTATGGGCGGTTTCTTTTCCCTGGATTCCGGGTTCATGCGCACCATGAGCCGGATCGCCGACCTCTTCATTCTGAATGTGATCTACCTCGTGACATGCCTGCCCGTCGTCACCATCGGCGCGGCCGGCACGGCAATGTACACCGTGTGCTTCCGCCTGGGCACGGCGCGGGAGGGAAGCCTGGTGAAGGACTACTTCCGGGCGTTCCGGGATGAATTCCGCCAGGCGACGCTGGTCTGGCTGTTTCTGCTGCTGTTCGGCGCGGCCTCCTGTGTCAATATCATCCTGTTCCTCGGCACCGGCGGCTGGATGCACTATCTGTTTTTCCCCTTCGTGCTGTTCCTGGTGGTCGTGCTGATGATGGTGAGCTATGCCTTCCCGCTGATGAGCCAGTTCCGGAACGATACCAAGTCCGTCCTGAAAAACGCGCTGATCTTCAGCGTGGCGTACCTGCCCCGGACGGTGCTCATTGTGGTGATCAACGTGTTTCCCTGGGCGCTGCTGCTGACGAATCTGTACCTGTTTTTACAGGTGGGCTTTCTATGGATCGCCATCTATTTTGCCGCCGCGGCTTACATCAACACCCGCCTGCTGAAAAAGGTGTTTGCGCCCTACATGGAGCAGGAGGAAGAAGCATGATCGTGCGGAAAACCGCTCCGGAGGAAGCCCGGAGGGTCAACGAGCTGTTCGCCGTCTGCTTCGAGATGCCCTACGCCAACTGCCCCGCCGACCCGGAGAAGGACGCCGCCGCCCACTGGGCGGCCTTCGACGAGGACGGGGAGATGATGAGCACCTTCACCGTCTCCGATTTTACGGTGCAGTTTGACGGCAGCCCCTGCAAAATGGGAGGCGTCGGGGGCGTGGCGACCCTGCCCCAGTACCGCCGCCGGGGCGGCATCCGGGCGTGCTTCCGGGAAGCGCTGCCGGATATGTACGATTCCGGGTACGACTTTTCCTATCTGTACCCCTTCTCCACCGCCTACTACCGGAAATTCGGCTACGAAAACTGCGTGCAGAAATACGGCTGGACGGTGGATCTGGCGCTCCTGAATCCGCCGAAGGAGGGGGGCAGCTTCCGCCTCGCGGAAAAAGGCCGTCCCATGACCGAAGAAATCCGCGCGCTGGATGCCCTCTGGGAATCCCACTATAATATGATGGTGCTCCACGCTGATGAGGACTACGCCTGGACGCAGAAGTGCGACCCCGCAGTGAAGCAGGAGTTCACCTACGTCTGCTTCGATGCCGCCGGGAAGCCCAACGCCTACACAACGTTCAAGCTCGCCAACGAACCGGACGGGCGGAATCTGGTTTGCAGCCGGTTCTGCTTCGGGGACAAGGGCGGCTTCGAGGAGCTGATGCGCCTATTCAAGAGCCTGTCCTCCGACCACCGGTTTGTAAAATTCTTCACGCCTGCCGCCCCGGCCATGCAGTATTTTCTGCCGGAGTGGTCGCTGGGCGCGGTCAGCTGGAGCGTGCAGAGCGCGGGCATGGTTCGCGTCGTGAACGTAAAATCCGTGCTGGAAAAGGCGCGGTACATCGGCAGCGGCAGCGTCTGCGTGGCGGTTCAGGACAGCCAGATTCCGCAGAACAATGACAGCTTTACCGTCACCTTTGCAGATGGCAGAGCGGTGAGCGTAGCGCGGGGCGGAGAGGCCGACGCAGTGATGACCGTCCCCACCTTCTCGGCGCTGATCGCGGGCGTCGGGGACTTTACGGAAGCCCGTGGGGCGCTTCCGGGGCTGGAAGTCCAAAAGGAGAATCCCTGCCTGAATCAGGTGTTCTTCCGCAAGCCCCTGATGATTGCCGACTACTTTTAATATTGTATAACCTCCCGAACGGCTTCGGTTCGGGAGGTTCATTTGCGGAGGGAATACTATGGAAATCAGGCAGCTTGATAAGGAAGCCTATGCAGGCAAGAAATTCACCGCCCGGTATCAGACAAAGGGCTATTATGACATCCGCACCACCGGGCAGGGCTTTGAGATCAGATATACGCCCTTTGAAGCGCCAACCGAAAGGGGCTTTGACGACGTCTTTTTCGGTGAGTGGCTGGAAGACCCGGTGGCCTTCGGCGCGTTTGAGGAGGGCAGGCTGGTGGGCTTCGTCGAGGGCGCCCCGGAAAGCTGGAACAACCGCTTCCGCATCAGCAACATCTGCATCTTTGACCATGTCCGGCGCAGCAGGGGCGTCGGAACCGCGCTGATGGACACCATTCTGAAATCGGCAAAATCCTCCGGTGCCCGGATGGTCGTCCTGGAAACCCAGACCTGCAACGAAAGCGCCATTGCGTTCTATAAAAAGAACGGCTTTGAAATCATCGGCTTCGACCTGTATTCCTATTCCAACACCGACCCCGAAAGCCATGAGGTGCGGATCGAAATGGGAAAGAAACTGAAATAGACGCAAAAAAACACCCCAGCCGGTCGGCTGGGGCGTTTTTGATAAAGACGGAATTACTTCTGAGCACCGGCGATCTGCGCGGCGACTTCAGCGGCGAAGTCGTCAGCCTTCTTCTCGATGCCCTCACCCTTGATGTAGTGAACGGCGTCAACGAAGGTGACCTTGCCGCCCAGCTTCTTGGCGGCGTCGGCAATGTAACCGGCCACATCGCCCTTGTAGAGGTCGGAGCGGACGAATTCCTGCTGCAGCAGGCAGCTCTCCTTGTAGAAAGCGGCCATCTTGCCGGCAGCGATCTTTTCCTTCACGGCAGCGGGCTTGGAAGCCATCTTGGGGTCGTTGTCCATCAGAGCGACCTGCACGGCCAGCTCCTTGTCCACGTCGGCCTGAGGCACCTGGGACTTGTCCCAGTACTTGGGGCTCATAGCGGCGATCTGCATGGCAACGTTCTTGCCGATCTCGGTGGCGTCAATGCCGCCCTCCACGGCCAGGTTCACCAGAACGCCGTGGGTGCCGCCTGCGTGAACGTAGGCGACGGAGGTGTTGTCGGCAAAACGGGCGAAGCGGCGGATCTGCATGTTCTCGCCGATGGACATGACCTTCTCCTGCATGATCTCGGTGACGGTCAGGTTGGAGTTAGGATATTTGCAGGTCTTGAGGGCGTCCACGTCGGCGGGGTTCTCGGTGGCGACGACGACGGCCAGATTCTTTACCAGATCCATAAAGGCGTCGGTCTTGGCGGCAAAGTCGGTCTCGGAGTTGACCTCGATGACCACGCCGATGCCGCCCACGACGGTAGCGTAGGCAACGCCCTCGGCGGCGATGCGGTCGGCCTTCTTGGCGGCCTTGGCAAGACCCTTCTCACGCAGCCAGTCCACGGCGGCGTCCATATCGCCGTCGGTAGCCTGGAGAGCCTTCTTGCAGTCCATCATGCCGACGTTGGTCATTTCACGGAGCTTCTTAACGTCCAGTGCGGTAAAAGCCATTTTCGTATCCTCCTAAGTGCTTATTATTCAGCGGCGGTCTCGGCGGGAGCTTCGGCAGCGGCCTCGGCGTCCTCACCCTGACGGCCCTCGATGGCGGCGCTGGCCATGGCGGAGGCGATCAGACGGATGGCGCGGATGGCGTCATCGTTGCCGGGAATGACGTAATCGATCTCATCGGGATCGCAGTTGGTGTCCACGATGGCCACGATGGGGATGTTCAGCTTGCGGGCCTCGGCAATGGCGTTGCGCTCCTTCCGGGGGTCAACAATAAACAGAGCGGCGGGCAGCTTCTTCATTTCCTTCACGCCGCCCAGGTACTTCTCCAGCTTCTCAATCTCGGCCTGGTGCTTGATGACTTCCTTCTTGGGCAGCATGGCGAAGGTGCCGTCCTCTTCCATCTTGCGCAGCTGCGCCAGACGGTCGATACGGGTACGCATGGTGCGGAAGTTGGTCAGCATACCGCCCAGCCAGCGGGCGTTGACATAGTAACCGCCGCAGCGGGTAGCCTCTTCCTTGATGGCATCCTGCGCCTGCTTCTTGGTGCCGACGAACAGCACGTTGCCGCCGTTGGCGGACAGGTCACGGACGAAGGAGTAAGCCTCTTCCAGCTTCTTTACGGTCTTCTGCAGGTCGATGATGTAGATCCCGTTGCGCTCGGTGTAGATGTAGGGCGCCATTTTGGGGTTCCAGCGGCGGGTCTGGTGACCGAAGTGAACACCGGCCTCCAGCAGTTGCTTCATAGATACGACAGCCATTTTACAATTTCTCCTTTTGTTTTTCCTCCACCCCGATCATCCCGGCAGCCCGTCCTTCCGGACACGGGGGCGGCCGATCCCCGGGTGTGTGGTTTTGAAATGTCACGGGTCAGAGCCCATGCCGAATCATTATATAGGATGAACGGCACAATTGCAAGCATTATTTCCAAAAAATCGCAAAAAAATTCCGGCGCGGGCAGGGAATGCTTTGGGGCTGCCATTTATCGCGGCAGCCCCGGCTTTCCTCTCGGCACCCGGCAGTCGTCGGGCTTCGCTTCCACCAGCACGATGTCCGGGCCGATGCGCTTGATGCAGTTCCATGGAATGATAAAATCGTCCCGCCGTCCGAAGCCCCCCGGAAACCGGGCGGGGCAGGGGACGACGATGGCGCAGACGTTCCCGCCGGGAATCTCCACCTGCACGTCCGTCACAAACCCCAGCCGTCGCCCGTCGCTGACGCAGATGACTTCCTTGCATTGCAGCTGGGTAAACCGTATCGACATGATCAACCCCTCCTTTGGCAAAGCCTATGCGCCAGAGAGTGGGAGTATGCCCGCTTTACGAAACGCTGACGGACTTGCGCATGGCGCCGATGGCGCCCTTTTCCAGCCGGGACACCTGCGCCTGGGAAATGCCCAGGGCGGAGGCCACCTCCATCTGGGTCTTCCCGTCGTAAAACCGCAGGGAGAGGATCTGCTTTTCCCGGTCGTTCAGGGCACGGAAGGCGTTTTGCAGGGTGATGTGCTCCATCCAGCCGTCCTCGGTGTTTTTCGTGTCCCGCACCTGATCCATCACCGTCAGCGGGTCGCCGCCGTCGGAGTACACCGGGTCATACAGGCTGGCCGGGGCGCATACCGCGTCCAGCGCCCGGCTGACTTCCTCCAGGGGGATCTCCAGCTCTTTGGAAATTTCCTCCAGCGTCGGCTCCCGCCCCAGGCGGGTGGTCAATGCTTCCTTGCACTGAAGCACCCGGTAGGCCACATCCCGGATAGAGCGGGAGACCCGGATGACGCTGTTGTCCCGGAGATACCGCCGCACTTCACCTGCGATCATGGGCACGCCGTAGGTGGAAAAGCGCACCTGCTTGTCTGGGTCAAAATTGGAAATGGCCTTGATCAGCCCGATGCACCCCACCTGAAACAGATCGTCTGGGTTTTCGCCCCGCTTGTCAAAGCGCTGTATGACACTGAGCACCAGCCGCAGATTTCCCTCGATGAGCTTTTCCCGTGCGCTTTCGTCCCCCGCCTGCGCCCGGCGGAGCAGGGCGTCCATTTCCACCTGGGACAGAACGTGAAGTCTCGATGTGTTGACGCCGCATATCTCTACTTTTCCCTGCATGGCAGCCTCCTGTGTGGTGATACTGGGAAAGGGAAAGGCAGTGTTTTCCATTCCCGTTCCTCTCCAGTATTCCCCGGAAGCGCCAAATCATTCTTTGGCGGTTTTTCACAAATTTTTCATAGTTGAGAGAAAGCGTCCAGGGCTTTCGACAGCATTTTTTTACAGGAAGACAACTTTTCCCCGCTGTTTTTCCGGTAACGGCTTCCATCTGACGGTGACGTAACACGCCCCGTTTCTGGGCGGAGAAAGGAATATGCATGGATATATGCAGACTTTTCCACAAGAAGGGGGAAGCAGGAAAAGAGCAAAAATTCCTGTTGATAACTCATAGTTTTCCACAATCTCCACAGGTTTTTCCACAGGGGTTTTCCACAGGCGGGGCGTGCTGTGGATATGCAGTTTTGGTTCACATAAAATGATTCGCCTGCTTTCGACGGATTTCCCACTTTTGGGCGGGTCGTGGATTTTACCATGAACATTTTTTTGTGCAAAAATTAGGACTTGACAATCCTCCGTGCAGACCCCGACGTCCGCCCGCCGGGACGGGATGGCGGGAGAGAAGCTTCTGACGCCCGGAACGGCAAAAAATTTTGAAAAAAGGGTTGATTTTATCGCGTCAAGGCGTTATAATGCGTATCTGTATGGAAAACGAACAGAAGGAGGTGGAATCCATGCCCAATATCAAGTCCTCTAAGAAGGATGTCATTTCTTCCAAGATCGCTTACGAGAAGAACAAGGCTGACAAGTCCGAGCTGAAGACCAACCTGAAGAAGTTCGACGCCGCCCTGGTGTCCGGTGACAAGGCTGCCGCCGACGTTGCTTACAAGACCGCCGTCAAGGCTGTCGATCAGGCTGTCAACAAGGGTCTCCTGCACAAGAACAACGCTGCCCGGAAGAAGAGCAGCATGACTCTGAAGCTGAACAAGCTGGCCTGATTTCTCTGAAAATATCTCCTTCCGAGCAGTGCTTGGAGGGAGTTTTTTCATTTTGTAAGGGGAAGCTCTGAACAAATCGCTGACTGCTGACTATCGCAGATTTACTAGGGTCTATCTGAAAACCGTCAACACGCCCAAACAGCGGGTCTTTTCCGCCTGCTGTGCACCATTTTCCCTTGCAATACACAAAGTATTCCCGCGGGAAAATGGCTTCATCAGGCGAAAAATCCCTTGCTGTTGGTCATATTGCCGATTTTCAGATAGACCCTAAGAGCTTCCCATATTATTATTGCGGATTTATCCCGGGAGGTGTTACCATGGCAAAACTGTCTGACCCCGTCACGATGCTCAAGGGCGTGGGGGAGGTGCGCGCAAAGCAGCTTGCCCAGCTGAATATTTTCACCCTCCGGGATCTCATCTGCCACTTCCCCAGAGGGTACGAGGATCGGACGAAGCTGGTTCCCATCGAAAAGCTGGAGCCGGACGTCCCCGCCTGCTTCCGCGCCATGGTGATGAATACCCCCCGCACCAGCCACATCCGCAAGGGGCTTGATCTGACCAAGGTGCAGCTTGCGGATACCACCGGGCGGCTGAACGTGACGTTTTTCAACAGCCGCTTCGCCGCCCAGCAGCTGGAATACGGACGGGAATACATTTTCTACGGCGCGGTGAGCGGGGATTTTATCGGCTACAGCATGACGAATCCCGTGTTTGAAACGCCGGAGTCCCAGCCCGTGACCACCCGGCGGATTCTGCCCATTTACCCCCTGACCGCGGGGCTGACCAACGCGGCGCTGCTCCGGCTGGTGCAGCAGGCGCTGGCGGTGTGCGACCCGCCGGAGGAAATTCTCCCCGCCGAGGTACGGGAGAAATACGGCATTTTACCTGCCGAGCGGGCATATTTTGCCATCCACGAGCCGAATTCCATGGCGGAGGCAGAGCTGGCGAAAAAACGGATGATCTTCGAGGAATTCTTCGTATTTTCCGCGGGACTCGCCCTGATGCGTGCCGCCCGAAAGGAAAAGAAGACGGAACCCTATACGGATTTCGATATGGCGCCTTTTTATAGTAGTCTGCCCTTTTCTCTCACCGGCGCCCAGAACCGGGCGGTGGGGGAAATTCTGGAGGATTTCCGTAAGGGCGTACCCATGAACCGGCTGGTGCAGGGAGACGTGGGCAGCGGCAAGACCATGGTGGCGGCGGCCGCCGCCTACTGCGCCGCGAGGAACGGCAGACAGTCCGCTTTGATGGCGCCGACGGAGATCCTTGCCGAGCAGCATTTTGCCTCCCTGAACGCCCTGTTCGCGCCTCTGGGGGTGCCTGCGGCGCTGCTCACCGGCTCCATGATGGTGAAGCAGAAAAAGGATGTGCGGGAGCGCATCGCCGCCGGGGAAGTCCAGGTGGTGATCGGCACCCACGCGCTATTGTCGGAATCCACCCGGTTTGACAATCTGGGGCTGGTGATCACCGACGAGCAGCACCGCTTCGGCGTGGGGCAGCGCAGCCGCCTTTCCGCCAAGGGGGAGGACCCCCATCTGCTGGTAATGTCGGCGACGCCCATCCCCCGGACGCTGGCGCTGATCCTCTACGGCGATCTGGACGTGTCCGTTCTGGACGAGCTGCCCCCGGGACGAGAGCCGGTGGATACCTTCCTGGTGGGGGAGAGCTACCGCCCCCGGATCAACGCCTTTATCCGAAAGCAGGTGGCGGAGGGGCATCAGTGCTTCGTGGTCTGCCCGGCTGTGGAGGAAAACGAGGAGCTGGGCATCAAGGCCGCCGCCGTCTGGGCGGAGACCTTGCAGCAGACGGTTTTCCCCGACCTGCGTATCGCACTGCTCCACGGGCAGATGAAGGGCGCGGAAAAGGAAGCGGCCATGGCGTCCTTTGCCCGTGGGGAAGCGGATGTCATGGTGGCGACCACGGTCATCGAAGTGGGTGTGGACGTTCCCAACGCCACGCTGATGGTCATTGAGGACGCCGACCGGTTCGGCCTGAGCCAGCTGCACCAGCTCCGCGGCCGGGTAGGCCGGGGCAAGGCGAAAAGCTACTGCATCCTCACCACCCACAACCGCAATCCCGAGACGCTCCAGCGCCTGAAAGCCCTGTGCAAAACCACCGACGGCTTCAAAATCGCGGAAGAGGATCTGCGCCTGCGGGGCCCGGGAGATTTCTTTGGCTCCCGGCAGTCCGGCCTGCCTGCGTTCCGGGTGGCGGACTTGGGCTGCGACCTTGCCGCCATGAAGGCCGCCCAGCGGGCGTCGGCGGACTGGATCGATGCCTACGGCACGTCGGATACGCCCGAGGCAAACGCCCTGAGACAGCGGATCGGCGACCTGTTTGCCCGCTCCGAGGGAACGATGAATTGAACGAACAAAGCAGGGCACACTTCTGTGCCCTGCTTTTTGCCGGATTATTCCGTCTGCGTGACGTTGCTTTTCCTTTTGATACTATTTCCTGATTAAAATCTTTGATTTTAATCAGGAAGGCATCGCCTGACGGCGCTGCCCGTTTTGTGATTTATAAGGAAAGAAATCACAAAACACGTCTCATATGAACTCCTTGCCCTTCGGGCAATTAAAATCTTTTCTAAAGATTTTAATTGGAGTTCAGTATGAATTTACGCCTGCTTCGCACTGTCCAGGGACTTGCCGAAGACGAAAAACCGCTGATAGAGAAACTCCGTGGAGAAATTCAGCAGCATATTCACAATTGTTACCAGGTATTCGTTCCACGCCAGACTGCCGGCCAGATAATTGCCCAGAAGGGTGGACAGAGGCGTGAAGACCGCATAATAGGCGGCAACCTTTGCCATGGCTGCGGGCACGTTGGCGGCGGATTGGAAGGTAAATTTCCGGTTCAGGGTAAAGTTCCAAAGTACGCTCAGGCACAGGGCAATCAGGTAGCAGGGCCAGTATGGGAAATGGGTAAATTCACTCAGCAGGGCGAAGCTTCCCATTTCGATGAGACCGGCGCTGATGGAGAAAAAGGTGAATTTCAGGACACGGACGAATTCTTTCATGAGTACCTCCAAAATCATTCCATATGGCCTTTGCGGCGGAAGCGGAAACGCTTGCCCGCAGCATTATTTCTGCCCTTCCCAGAAGGGTTCCGGCTTGGGGCAGGAGGCGCAGTTGCCCTCGCAGTTCCGGGGCTTGAATTGCAGCTCCTGACTCTTGACGCTCACCGTGGTGCAGGGGGGAATGGAGTGGGTGATGAAGACGTTGGAGCCGATGACGCTGTCCCGGCCGATCACCGTGCCGCCGCCTAAGATGGACGCGCCGGCGTAAATGGTCACGTTGTCTTCAATGGTGGGGTGGCGCTTCTTCCCCCGCAGACTCTGTCCGCCCCGGGTGGTCAGTGCGCCCAGGGTCACGCCCTGATAGACCTTCACATGGTCGCCGATGACCGTGGTCTCGCCCACCACAATGCCGGTGCCGTGGTCGATGAAGAAATACCGGCCGATGGTGGCGCCGGGGTTGATGTCGATGCCCGTGACGCTGTGGGCGTGCTCCGTCATGATCCGGGGGAGCATGGGGACTTTCAGCATATACAGCACATGCGCCAGCCGGTACACCGTGATGGCAAACAGTCCGGGATAGCAGAAGATGATCTCGTCCGTGCTGAAGGCGGCGGGGTCGCCGTCGTAAAAGGCTTCCACGTCGGTCTGGGCTACCGCCCGGATGCCGGGAATCGCCCGGAAGAACTGTAAGCTCAGCTCCTGCGCCGTTTCCTGGGCTTCCCGCTCCGCCATGCCGACCCGCAGGGCGATGGTGATCTGCTTGTTCAGATTGTACATCACGTCCTCAATGAGCATGGAGAGGTTGTGCTTGGTGTTGTAGATGCGGTAGGCTTTGTCCCGGGAGGAGCCGGGGTAGACGATGCGCAGAAGCTTGCCGATCATATCAATGACAACGGCCTTGTCCGGGTGCTGGAAGGGGTCAAGCTTGTCGATGTCCCGGCCGTGGCGGTAATCCTCCAGAATGCCGTCCACAATGCCCTCGATTTCCTTTTCAATGGGGGTCATAAGTATCCCTCCTTGTGTTCTTAACCTCAGTTTAGCATATGCAAAGGGCAAAGTCAATGAAACACTCCGGCACATTCCTCTTGCATTTCCCGGACATATCAGGTATAATCATCCCAAAATCAATCCCATAACAGGAGGGGACTTTTTATGGAAAACGAAAACATGGAGCAGGAAGAAAGCATCCTGACCCTGACCGACGAAAACGGACAGGATATGGACTTTGAATATCTGGACTGCCTTACCTACGAGGGCAAGGAATATCTGGTGCTGATGCCCACGGACGAGCCGTCCACCGAGATCGTGATTCTCGAGGTGGAGCCTGTGGACGAGGAAAATGAAAATTACTTCGCCGTGGAGGACGAGGCAATTCTGGATGCGGTCTACGGGCTGTTCAAGGAAAAGTACAAAGACGTTCTGACCTTCGAGGAAGATTAAAAGCATCACTGGGCGGCGCTGCCCGCCCGGAAAAAAGCAGCCTTTCCGGGCTGCTTTTCCAGATTTTCGGCGCACCGACTGAAGAAAGGAACCGGGGTATGAGAAAAAACAGAATAAGATACCTGGCAGCAGCCCTGTGTGCCGTCATGCTCCTGGAGGGGCTGACGGGCTGCGGGAAAAAGCCCCCCGTGAAGGCGGAGACTGCCGCCCCCTCCACGGCGCAGACCACCCAGCCCACCGTCCCGGCGACAGTGCCGCCGGACGGCAATCCCGGCGACGTGACCTGCAAGGGCAGCTATACGGCGGATTCCGTGGATGCTTCCGCCGTGGCGGCGACTTTGGGAAACGAGCAGCTGACCAACGGCCAGCTTCAGGTCTATTACTGGATGGAGGTCGCCTCCTACCGCCAGGCGGCGCACGAAACCGCCCCGGACTTTGGTAAGCCCCTGGACACCCAGCCCTGCGAAATTGACAATAGCGTCGCCAGCTGGCAGCAGTATTTTCTGAAACGGGCGCTGAACAGCTGGCACAGCGCTCTGGCGCTGTCGCTGCAAAGCGTGGACGAGGGCATCCCCACAGAGGAAGCCTACCAGCCCAACGCGAAGAACCACGAAAAATACATGTCCGACAAGCCTGCCGCGTCCTATCTCTACGGCTACAATAAAAATTACCGCCTCAACACCCTTCACGAGCAGTACCTGGAGGACATCCCCCAGACGCTGGCCGCCCTGGCGGAACAGTATGGCTTTGCCGACGTTTCCGCATTGGCGAAGGACATCGCCGGCGCGTCGGCGGAGGACCTGGCTGCCTGCATGGAGCTGTACAACCGGGGGTATATGTACGATACCGCCCTGAGTTACCGCATTGCGCCCACCGGGGAAGAGGTGGAAGCCTATTTCGCGGAGCACGAGTCGGACTATGCCGCATCCGGCATCACCCGCAGCAGCGGCAAGCTGGTGGACATCCGCCACATCCTGCTGATTCCCCAGGCGCCGGAGGACGGAACGGAAACCGTCACCGTTGCGCCGGACGGCACCGTGACCTGCTCCGAAACCCTGTGGGATGCCTGCTTGACCTCCGCCCAGACGCTGGTGGAGGGCTACAAGAAATCCCTGGAAAAGGACAGCCTGCGGGGCAACAACAAATCTACCAATGACGCGATTTTCGCAGACCTTGCCAATAAAAATTCTGCGGACGCCGGTTCCGCGCTGGACGGCGGCCTGTACCAGAAGCTGCATAAGGGGCAGCTGACCCCCGTGCTGGACGACTGGTGCTTTGCCGATAACCGCCAGAGCGGGGACGTGGACATCCTCCGCTCGGGTCTGGGCTATCATATCGTCTTTTTCAAGGGCAGCACCGACATCTGGTATGACGCCGCCCGGAAAGACCTGACGGCCGCCCTGGGCGGGGAGAAGATCGCCCAGGCGCGGGAAAAATACCCCGCCGAGATTGACTACAGCGCCATTACCCTGGGCACCGCGGCGCAGACCGCCCCGGTCACTGCCTCCGATCTGCTCTACCCCGACGTGGGACACCAGCGCTACCCGGAGGCTCAGCTCTACCTTCAGCAGGATTATCCCACCACCATGTACGGCGAGTTCCCCATCGCCAGCCACGGCTGCGGCATCACCACCATGGCCATGCTGGCGACCTACATGTCCGACACCGAGCTGACGCCGCCGGAGATGTGCCGTCGCTACGGCGGCTACTGCTACAACCACGGCACCGACGGCAGTCTGTTCGTCGTTGCCCCGGCGCAGATGGGATTTTACTTGAAGGAGAAGACCTTCGAGTGGCGGAAGGCCAGAGACGCCATGCGGGAGGGGTACACGGTGGTCTGCGTCCAGACCAAGGGCTACTGGACCCGGGGCGGACACTACCTGCTGCTGGAAAAGATGTTTGACGACGATGTGATCCAGGTGCGGGATTCCAACATTTTCAATTACGGCAAGCTGGAAGGCTGCAAGACCGACCGGTTCGACTTTTCCACGGTGGTTCCCTCGGGTCTTGCATACTGGATTTTTGAGAAAAAGGTAGTAACGATCCCCGCTTGTGTCCGCTGCGGCGGAACAGAGGAAGGCGCGCCGGAGGCGCTGCTCACGGAGGACTACCTCTGCGAAAAATGCGCCGCCGCCCTGCTCAGACGGCGTACATATTTGGAATATAGTGGCATCTGAATGATGAAAAAAACTCCCAACCGAGGGAAATCGGTTGGGAGTATTTTTCGTGGTGGGACACCTTGAGTCTGGAACTGAAATACGCATCCAGTCCTTTTTATACTGCGGCCAATAAAATCTTTTTCTATGCCTCCATAATCCAAAGATTCTGTGTATTCGCAAAACGCAGGCTATATTTACCGCTGAACTCTGTAGACCATCCGCACATACCATCCAGTGTGACCTTTGCGTCAGCCGCACAAGGAATCCCATAGAGAGGAAGCGGAAATACAACTGTACCAATATCAATTCCGTCCATTGTCACATTCGCAAGGATTGTACCATCCACAACCATATGTACGCCCTGTGGAACATTCAGAGCAAACGATCTCAAAAAGCCAAGGGAGATTGAAACGTGCAGAACACCGGAATCGTATCTCTTGACCGAGTATTTTGGGCTGATGTGAATATTATTCCATATTTCGTTGGAGTCCGGTTTGGAAAGGGTGATTTTACTTTTAGCTTCTTCCCGCCTGATCTTTATATTCTCCCGCTCCTCCTCAGCCTTTATCCGGTTTCCGGCGACAGAGAATGTTCCGCTCAAAACATCCATGGAAGCCTTCCGCATTCCTTCGTTATACTTCGCAATCTCCCCATTTTTCTTCATGGTATCCCAGATAACGGCTGCACTCGCAACAGGACCGGCAATACCATTGGCAGCGCCGCCCAGAATTGCCCAATCACTTTCTTTTTTCTGAGCACTTGTATATATCATTGCCAGCTGCTTCATTGCTTCTTCGCCGTCTTTCAGCTTCTGAATTTCCTTGTCATAGTCGCTGATAAGATCGGTCAGCATTTGTACACGCTTTTGGCATCCGGTCAGCCCAAATACCGCAGACGAACGCCGCATGAATGTTGCCTCGTAGGAAGCTGCATTCGCCTTGCGGACTTGTTTCGATTCCTCCAGCTTCTTTTTCGCAGTTTGCTCTGCCTGCGACTTACCGGTTTCCAGGAACTCTTGAAGCTTTTCCTTTGTCAGGTAGCTTTGAAAATTGGACATATCCACTTTTGAACAGGATCTCCGAATTAACTGTTCGGCAATCATTCTAGCTTTGTTGAACCCATATTCACTAAGAATATCAACAGTCTTTTGTTCGGCGCAACGCTGGTAAATTTCTTCCGTTGGAAATGTCCATGTACCATTCTTGGCTGATTGGTTAATTGCTTCGCACTTCTCGTTTTCTTGCCTTGTTTTTTCCTCAAGTGCCTGACGTTCCCCATTTACCCTTGCACGAACTCTGAGGAACCAACGAACATATGGGAAAATGAACATCGCTATTCCAATAAGCGCCCAAACAACGGAGCCGTCATCACCAATCATATTGCAACCAGCAACAAGAAAACCACAGAATGCAAGCGCCAAGTCAAAATAGGTGAAATCTTTATTATTGTCCACGGTTTAATCCCCTTTACAGTTTAGCATAACTAGAGGTATCGCTGGAATGAGTGAAATGCTAGTTGTTGCGTTTATCCCGTCCTTTCTCGGTAACAATGTAGAGGGAATAACCATCCTCATCTTTTCTGTATTCCCGGATGAATCCGCTGCTTAGTGCTTCATCAATAACGCCATTGGCACACCTTCGTTGAAGCGTCCGCGCGGAAACAGGACTTCCGTCATTGAAGTAATGCATCAGCAACGATGTGACAGTGTTAATCAGCATAAAATCAACCTCCATATATAGTTCGTTTTTAGAAGAAAATCTGTATTCCACCCTCAAGCGGATAAATCCATTATAATTCAAAAGCATTCTATTGTCAAGTTGAATATTCCACTTATGAATTGTTCTTCTGCCATTGGATAACCTGTACAATGACAGGCAGGAGGCGATTTTATGGAACTGGATTATTCGCAAATTGGAAAGCGCATTGCCGCACGCCGAAAAGAACTTGGCTTGAAGCAGACGGAGGTCTGCGAGAAGGCCGGTATCAACGACAAATATCTTTCCTGCATCGAACGCGCCACCTCCATCCCCTCTCTGGAAGTTGTTATGCGTCTGGCTCTGGCGCTGGAAACCACGCCGGATTCCTTTCTTGTGGGGAGTATCCGCTACAAAGATGAAGCGTGGCAGGACACCGCAGAATTGCTTCGCAACATGAACGGCAAAAAACTGGAGCTTGCCAATAGCTTTCTCACGTGGCTCGCTGATCAGAATTTGTAATATACAATAGAAATCCCCGGATTTTCACGCTTTTGAAGCGGAAAATCCGGGGGGATTTGCGTTTGTTAATACTGCGCCGCCTCGGCGCTCTTGAGCTGGAGCTGCAACCGGTCAGCGATAAGCGCGATAAACTCACTATTCGTAGGCTTCCCCTTGGTATTGCTCACGGTATACCCAAAGAACCGCTGCAAGGTATCCAGATCGCCCCGATCCCATGCCACCTCGATGGCGTGGCGGATCGCCCGCTCTACCCGGCTGGGGGTCGTCCCGAAGGTTTTCGCTACCTGGGGATACAGCACCTTCGTGATGGCGTTGATCACGTCCATGTCATTTACCGCGATGATGATGGCCTCCCGCAGATACTGGTAGCCCTTGATGTGGGCGGGAACGCCGATCTCGTGGATGATGCCCGTGACCATGGACTCGATGCTGGTCTTGTCCGGACGGCGCTTTTCCGGGGCTTTCTGACCGTCTCCGCCCCGGATCTCCTCAAGCCGCTCCACCAGCGCGGTCATGTCGCAGGGCTTCAGCATCAGATACCGCACCCCCAGATTGGCCGCCGCCGCGGACACGTACTGCGTCACAAAGACCGAGGTTGCCAGGGTGATGGGGCGGCGCTCCATGCCGGACACGGCTTTCAGAACGCTGATGCCGTCCTTCTTGCTCAGCATCAGATCCAGCACCAGAACGTCGGGCTTCCGCTCTTCGACCATGCGAATGGCCTGTTCCCCGTCGCTGGCCGTTCCAACGACCTGAAACCCGTCGGCGTGTTGCAATGCGGCGGTCAGGGCGGTGCAGAAGTCGTCCGCGCTGTCCGCGATCAATACGGTTGTTACATGTTCCATATACAGTCCTCTCCTGTCATGTAAAAGATTAGATTTTGCTCCCCAATGCCACGAATCACGAAAACCCGTGTGCGACAAATAAAGAATACCATGAAGCACGCGGTTTTGCAAGGAAAAACAAAAATAATCGCTCGTCAAAAACAGCGCATTTTCGACAATTCCGACGTATATCGAGAACTTTTCTACAATTTTCGACAAAAACGGACAAACCGTGCGGACAGTTGACGGAAGGGGAAGACTGGTGTAAAATGGCCGTGAATACTGTCAGGAGGGACAAATCATGAACGAAGTATGGAATCTGGACGTTATTTACCGCGGCTTTGACGACCCCGCCTTTGCCGCGGACATGGAAAAGCTGGAAAAGCTTGTAAAGGATTACACGGCCTTTGCCGGGAAACTGGCGGGGCAGGCACCTCTGGACGGCCTGAAAAAAGGCGTGGCGCTGGAAGAAGCTCTGTCAACGCTTTCCGGGAAGCTGGTGGAGTACGCTTTTCTGCGCCAGTCGGCCAACACCCGTGACGCAGAGGCAGGCTCCCGGGTGGGGCAGGTGATGCAGATCCTCACCGGCGCCGCCGGCGCCCAGGCGCAGTGGCGGGAGTGGGTGTCGAAAATTCCCGATTTAATGACGCTGGTAGCTGGCGACGAGACGCTGAAGGATTACACCTTCCTGTTTGAAAGCCTGCTGCGCAATAGCTCCCATCTGCTGGGAAGTCTGGGTGAGCAGATCAGCGCCAAGCTGTCCATGTCCGGCTCCAGCGCCTGGAGCGACCTGCAGGAGTATCTGACCAGCACCGTGCCGGTGAGCTACAACGGCGGGACGACCAATCTGTCCGCCATCCGCAATCTGGCCTACGACCCCGACCCCGCCGTGCGGAAAGCGGCCTACGAGGCGGAGCTGAGCTGCTACGACCGTATCAAGGACGCCGTGGCCTTTGCCCTGAACTCCATCAAGCTGGAGACGATCTCGGACTGCCAGCTCCGGGGCTATGCGTCGCCCATTGACCGGACGCTGGAAAAGTCCGACATGAAGCGGGAGACCCTGGACGCCATGCTGGGGGCGATGGAGGAATACATGCCCAAATTCCGGCAGTACCTCCGCGCCAAGGGAAAGGCGCTGGGACACGAAAACGGCCTGCCCTGGTACGACCTGTTCGCGCCCATGGGCAAATCCACGGCGAGGTACACCACGGAGGACGCTAAGCGGATTCTGGTGGAGCTGTTTTCCACCTTCGATTCCGAGCTGGCGGACATGGTGGCGCGCGCCTTTGACGAGGAATGGATCGACTTCTATCCCCGGGACGGCAAGACCGGCGGCGCGTTCTGCGCCGGGGTGGCGTGCATCGGCCAGAGCCGCATTCTGACCAATTTCGACGGCACCTTCGGCGACATCGTGACTCTCGCCCACGAGCTGGGGCACGCCTTCCACAACCAGTGCATCCGCACCCACCGGCCGCTGAACCGGGGCTACTCCATGCCCGTGGCGGAGACTGCGTCCACCTTCAATGAGTGCGTGGTCATGGCGGCGGCCATCCGGCAGGCAAAATCCCACGACGAGGAGCTGGCGCTTATCGAGTCCCAGCTTCAGGACGTCACCCAGATCATCTGCGACATCTATTCCCGGTATCTGTTTGAAAGCATGGTGCTGGAAAACCGGGAGAAGCAGTTCATGAACGCGGAGACCCTGTGCGGCATGATGCTGAAAGCCCAGGAGCAGTCCTACGGCGACGGCCTGGACGCGGGCTTCCGCCATCCCTACATGTGGGTCTGCAAGAGCCACTACTACGGCTCGACCTTCTATAACTACCCCTATGCCTTCGGCGGCCTGTTCGCCCGGGGACTGTACGCCCAGTACGAGCGGGAGGGCGCGGCCTTCGTGCCAAAGTACAAGAAGCTGCTGCGCACCACCACCGTCGCCACGGCGGAGGACGTTGCCAAGGTGGCGGGCATTGACCTGACGGACAAGGAATTCTGGCGCAGCGCCTTGCAGACCGTTGCTCAGCAGATCGACCTGGTCTGCGGACTTCTTGAGGAGGGAAAACAGTAATGGACAGCCGGACAAAAGCACTGTGTGATTTTCTGGATGCGGCTCACAGCGTGTACCACGCCCAGGCGTATCTGGCCGAGACGCTGAAAAACGCCGGTTATACCCGGCTGTACGAGCAGGACGAGTGGGCGCTTGCCCCCGGCGGGAAGTATTTCCTGACCCGGGGCGGCTCTGCCCTCGTGGCCTTCCGGGTGCCCCAGGGAAGCCCCAAGGGCTTTCTCATGAGCGCCAGCCATTCCGACCGCCCCACCTTCAAGGTCAAGGAGAACTTTGAGCTTGCCGCCGCCTACACCCGCATGGCGGTGGAGCGCTACGGCGGAATGCTGATCTCCCCCTGGCTGGATCGCCCCCTGTCCATCGCGGGACGGGTGACGGTGGAGACGGAAGCCGGCGTGGAAACGAAGCTGCTGGACATTGACAGAGACCTGCTGCTGATTCCCAACGTCGCCATCCACATGAACCGTCAGGCCAACGAGGGCTACAAATGGAACCCGGCGGCGGATACCCTGCCTCTGATCGGCAGCGCGGGCGCGGCAGGCAAGCTCCCAGTGCTGCTGGAGCAGGAAGCGGGCGGAAAGATTCTGGGGCACGACCTGTATCTTTACATCCGGCAGAAGGCGTCGGTCTGGGGCGTTGACGGGGAGTACATTTCCGCCGCCGCCCTGGACGATCTGGAATGCGCCTGGGGCTGCACCCAGGGCTTCCTCAGGGGCGGGGACAGCGCATCCATCCCGGTTCTGTGCGTTTTCGACAGCGAGGAAGTCGGCTCCGTTTCCCCCCAGGGCGCGGGATCGTCCCTGCTGGAGGACACCCTGGGCAGAATCTGCGACAGCCTGAAACTGCACCGGGGGCGGATGCTGGCACAGTCCTTCCTGGTGTCGGCGGACAATGCCCATGCCGTTCACCCCAACCACCCGGAGTACGCCGACCCCGGCAACGCCCCGGTCATGGGCGGGGGGCTGGTGATCAAGTACAACGCCAACCTCAGCTACTGCACCGACAGCGTCAGCGCCGCAGTGTTCCGGAAAATCTGCGGCAGGGCAGGGGTCAGGGTGCAAACCTATCACAACCGGGCTGACCTTCCCGGCGGCTCCACCCTGGGCAGGATCTCTCTTGCCCACGTGAGCATCCCCACGGTGGACATCGGCCTTGCCCAGCTGGCCATGCACTCGTGCTACGAGACGGCCGCCGTGTCCGATGCCGTCGACCTGGAAAATGCCATGGCGGCGTACTACGGCGCGACCCTGGAAGCGACGCAGACCGGCTTTGTCATCCGGTAATCGGCCAGACCGGCAAACTGCCTAAAAATTTTTATCCAAAATTGTAGAAACCAACCATTGCAGGTTCTTGCGGAATATGGTAACATCTATTTATCCAGGTGGATTCTGCCTACTCCACATAATAGACAGAATACCGCTAAAATAAAGGAGGATAAACCCGTCTGACGCACGGTGCGGCAGTGTGGAGACCTGTCGTAATGCTCCCGGAAGATTGCTTTCCGGTCAGCGAGAACGCACGCGAAAATGGTAGGTGCGTTCGGCGTCGAAACAGTATGGCAAGTGTAACCCTGAAGAACGTAAAGAAGATCTACCCCTTCAACGGCGACGACGCAAAGAAGAAGAAAAAGAAGAAGGGCGAGGAGGCTCCCGAGAAGAAGGTGAACCTTCAGATCACCGACAAGGGTGTCGTGGCTGTGCAGGAGTTCAGCGTGGACATCAAGGACAAGGAATTCATCGTCCTGGTCGGCCCCTCCGGCTGCGGTAAGTCCACCACGCTTCGTATGATCGCCGGTCTGGAAGAGATCTCCGAAGGCGAGCTGTACATCGGCGACCGTCTGGTCAACGACGTTGCACCCAAGGATCGCGACATCGCCATGGTTTTCCAGAACTACGCTCTGTACCCCCACATGACCGTTTACGAGAACATGGCCTTTGCTCTGAAGCTGCGTCATGCTCCCAAGGACGAGATCGACAAGAAGGTCAAGGAAGCTGCTGAGATCCTGGACATCACCCAGTACCTGGGCCGTAAGCCCAAGGCTCTGTCCGGCGGTCAGCGTCAGCGTGTTGCCATCGGCCGCGCCATCGTTCGTGACCCCCAGGTCATGCTGATGGATGAGCCTCTGAGTAACCTGGACGCCAAGCTGCGTAACCAGATGCGTGCCGAGCTCATCAAGCTGCGCGAGCGCATCAATACCACCTTTATCTATGTTACCCACGACCAGACCGAGGCTATGACCCTGGGCGACCGGATCGTCATCATGAAGGACGGCTTCATCCAGCAGATCGGCACGCCTCAGGAGGTCTTCAACCATCCCTACAACCTGTTCGTCGCCACCTTCATCGGTACGCCTCAGATGAACATGTTTGAGAACGCCAAGCTGATCAAGGTTGACGGCAAGTACGCCGTGCAGTTGGACAATCAGACCGTGGTTCTGTCCGACGAGAAGCAGGCCAAGCTCGCCGCCAACAACGTTGCGGAGCAGGATATCGTTCTGGGCGTCCGTCCCGAGCACATTGAGCTGACCGCCGGCGGCATCGAGGGCAAGGTCGACGTGTCCGAAATGATGGGCTCCACCGTCCACCTGCATGTCACCTCCATGGGCCGCGACGTGGTTCTGGTGGTCTCCACCATGAACATGACCGGCGCAGAGGTTGCTGCTCTGTCCAGCGGTTCCACCGTTCACTTCTCCTTCCCCGGCCACGTATGCCACATCTTCTCCAAGGAGACCGGCATCAACCTGGAAGCCTGATCTTGAGCCAAAGTACAAACGGGTCTGCCTTAACCGGCAGACCCGTTTTTTTGCGCCGCTGTCAAGCGGTGCATTGGCATTTGTGATTCAGATAGAGCGGGAAAGCAGCATCCCCAGCAGCTTGTCGTCGGTGAAGGCCGGATGGGCGTAGGCGGCGTCCAGAATGGCTTCCACGTTGTCTGTGTCATTTTCGATCTCCTTGGAATAAAGCTGCGCCGTGGTGAAAATGTCGCCGCCCACCAGCCTGACCAGCAGGCAGGAGATCAGGATGAACTTCACGCGGCAGTAAAGGTCGTAGTCGGAAACCGCCTGAAGCCAGTACCGCTGAGTCAGATATCTGGCCAGCGTCCGGAGATGCGGCGTCCAGTTTCCGGGATTGGGGTGACGGAGCATAGTCTCCCACTGGGGCGTCAGCAGCTCAAGCCCCAGAAAAAAGTCCAGAACCTCCGCAGGATTTCCCGGCTTTGCCAATGCCGCGGCGGTTTCCAGCGCCGCCCCGGCGTCGAAGGGACTTCCCTCCCCGCCGTCCAGCTCTGACTGCGCCTGACAGCCGTAGAGCAGCCCCAGCGCCAGAGATTCCCCGACGCTATGGGATTCGTCCGACAAAATGGACAGCATGACTTCCCGGGAGACCTTCAGCGAAGCCATGGCTTCGGCGTCATACTCCGGAACCCCGCCGCCGGGACGGGTGTCCGCCGTCAACGGGGCGGGCGGCGCGGTCAGAATCAGCTTCGCGGCTTCCGGACAGCTCAGCTCCAGCCCCAGTTCGGCAAAATCCCCATAATCATGGGTCAGGCGGGGGAATATCCGGCAGGTTTCGCACAGGGCGCTTTCCCCCAGCTCCGCCTGAATCCGGCAAAGCCCGTCACTGCGCCACATAGGGCAGCGTCCGTCGATGATGGACATGGACGTCTTGCCGTCGGCGGTACGCATCACCTCCCGGAGACGGTCGCCCAACTCACCGGGCAGGGCGCGGTAGAACCGGGCGGAAGCGTCGTCAATCTCCACCTCCCACTCCTTGCAGCAGCTGTCCGGGCATTTCCCGGCGGCGCAGCAGAAGCGGTCATAGTAGTCCGGTTTGAAAAGCAGCATAAGAAATCTCCTTGCACAAAAAGAAGCGCACACCCTGCGGTATGCGCTTCCAGAAAATCAATAGTTCGGGCGGATGGTGTTCATCAGAGAAACTGCGTCCTGCAACGCCTGCTTGCTGGTGCTGACTGCCATTTGCAGCTGGGTCAGCTGGGACATAGCCTCGTCGGTTTTGGCAGTGATCTCGGCGGTGGCGGCGTCCACCTTGGCAATGGCCTCGTTCAGCACACCGTTTGCCTGATGGTAAACCAGCTCTGCCCGCTCCCGTGCGCTGCGCTCCACCTGCTGGGCGCGGCGGTAGGAATCCAGCTCTTCGGCGGTCTGGCTGTTTTCCTCCGCCTCCGGCTGGGGTTCCTGCACAGGCTCGGCGGCCTGCATCTGCTCCACCTGGGCACGAAGAGCATCCCGTTCCTCGGTTATGGCGGAAAGCTGGGCTTCCAGCATCGCAATCTGCGCGGACTGCGCCTGAGAGCTATCCAACTGCCGGCGGAGGTCATCCGTCTCGGCGGTCAGCGAATTGACCTGCTCCTGATGCTTTGCGTTGAGGTATTCCAGATAATGAACCACGTCCTGCCGGTTGAAGCCGTTGAACGCGGAGCGGAAATTCTGAGGTGCAGCCATGGTAAAATCCTCCCTTTTCTGCCGTGGGGTCAACATTTTCTAGGATTATACCACACATAATCCGGAAAAACAACCGTTTTCGCCGAAGGAGGGCGGAAAACCAAAAAATATTTTTCCGCGCACCCCTTTACAAAAATAAAAAAGGCTGGTATAATACGTAGGCTATCGATGAAATGCGCCAGTGGCTCAATGGATAGAGCATCGGATTCCGGTTCCGAGGGTTGGGGGTTCGAGTCCCTTCTGGCGTACCAAGGACAGGGATACCCCGGTGGGGTGTCCCTGTTTTTATGTCGCGGTCAGGACTCGAACCCATCTGAATGCAATGGTTCAGTGAACCATTGCCAAACGCCGGCTGGACGGCGTTTGCTCTTTAACGTAATCGAGTCCCTTCTGGCGTACCATGACAGGTGTTCTTACAGGATTTGATCCTTTGAGAACACCTGTCATTTTTATTGCCCACTTTGCGCCGGTTCGTAACTGACATAGACACCTCTGCGAGTGTTGACTGTTACATCAGGCACGGGCATGGACGGGGTATCCGGGATAAACAGGGCACCCACGCAGTTGTAGTAGATGGTCAATTTCTGAACCCATTCGCCGTTGATTTTCTCGGCTGTAATTATGTGAATGACGAAATATCGGATATTCTGGGGTGATGGGCAGCGGTATCTATAAGATCGACGAAACCGATATCGTTCTGCGTCGACGCGTACAAACGCGCCGGAAAATCTGCTGGTGATATTGGCCTTGACAGCGCCGTGCCCCACCTGATATTATGAAAGAGGCAACCAGTTGCCGACGTTTGAATCGAATTGACAGCATGGTGAGGATTTGTTCGTGGAGCAGCGTAAGAGGATGGATACCCTGAGCGATATTGCCAGGGAACTGGGCGTGAATAAGGCTACGGTTTCCAAGGCCATTTCCGGGAAGGGAAATTTAAGCGCGGAGACCCGCGCGAGAATTCTGGAGTTTATTGACAAGTGCGGATACAAGCCCAACGCTGTGGCTCAGAGCCTGGCGCGGAACCGGACGTTCAATATCGGCCTGATGATGCCCGATCAGGCAGGACTGTTTGACGGGGCGTTCTTCCAGGAATGTCTCAGCGGCGTCTGCAAGATCGCGTCGAGCAGCAGCTATGATGTGCTGATGGCCATGGACAGCGAACGGTCTGTTGAGAACATCGCCCGCCTGATCGATAACCGCAAGATCGACGGCGTCATCGCCATGCGTTCCCTTGTGGAATCCCCCATTGTGGGCTTCCTGAAGGAAAAACAGGTTCCCTTCGTCCTGATCGGCCCGACCTCCGACAAGCAGACCATCGTTGTGGACAACGACAACCGGTCTGCCTGCCGGGATCTGACGGCGCTGCTCATCACCGGCGGCGTGAAGAGCATGGCGTTGCTCGGCGGCGAAGAGAAGAACTGCGTCACCCACAGCCGGTTAAAGGGCTTCTGGGATGCCTGCGGCCAGCTGGGGCTGAGCCGGGATAAGCAGATGGTATACATGAACGTGAACCGGGACAGCAACCTGAACGAAATGCTGTCCGCGATCCTGGCACGGAAAGTGGACTGTATCGTCTGCATGGACGATTACATCTGCAATCTTGTGATGGTTCACCTGAGAACCAACGGTATCCGCATTCCTCAGGACGTGAAGGTCGCCAGCTTTTATGACAGCGTTCTTCTGGAAAGCAATATCCCGCCCGTAACCAGTCTGCGCTTTGACGCGGTGGAGCTGGGCAGGATCGCCTGCCAGAAGCTGATCGACAGGCTGGAGGGACGGTCGGACTGCGACTATGCGCTTCCGGGATATCAGATCATTCTGCGGGAATCAACCAAGGGGTAATTACAGGGCTGGGACGGTATGTCCCGGCCCCATATTTTTTGCCGGAAGGAAAACGGTTACCGCTTGTATAAATGCCGAAGTTCCGAATTGTTCAATCTAAATAAAAGATAAGCCGCATTCTTGTTACAAATTCCAAATTGACAAGAAATGTGAGAAGGTCTATACTTTAGACAGACGGCAACCGGTTGCCAAACTGGCGCCAAATGAAATAATAGGAGGAATTTAAAAAGAAAAAACTGCTTGCTCTGCTGCTGGCTTTTGTCATGATCCTGTCTCTGACTGCCTGCGGCGGCAACGGCGGCACCGCCGAGACCCAGGCGCCCGCTGCCAATAACACCAACACCGAAGCTGCTGCTGATGCTTCCAATGAAACTGTCGCGCTGACCCTGTGGGGCGCGGAAGAGGATCAGGCGCTGCTGGCTCAGCTGGTCGAGGAATTCAAGGCTGCTTATCCCGACCAGACCTTCGACATCCAGATCGGCGTCGAGTCCGAGTCCACCGCCAAGGACACCGTCCTGACCGACATTGAGGCTGCCGCCGATGTCTTCGCCTTTGCAAACGACCAGCTGAACGATCTGGTTTCTGCAGGCGCTCTGCTGAATCTGAGCGGCGATGTCTCCGCCGTTCTGCCCGCCTACACCGGCAAGACTCTGGATGACGTTCTGGCTGCCAACGGCGAAGGCTCCGTGTCTGCCGCTACCAAGGACGGCAATGTCTACGCTTTCCCCATGGGCGGCGGCAACAACTACTTCCTGTACTACGATTCCACCAAGATCACTGCCGATCAGGCAAAATCCTGGGACGAGCTGCTCTCCGCCGCGGAAGCTGCCGGCGGTAAGGTCGGCATGACCTTCGCATCCGGCTGGTACAACGCCTCCTTCTTCCTGGGCGCGGGATTCATCAGCGACATGAACCCCGACGGCACCACCGTGATCGACTGGAACGGCACTTCTTCCGACGGCTATACCGGCGTTGATGTTGTGAAGGCTATGGCCGCCATCGCCGCCCATCCCGGCTTCCTGGCCATCGCTGACGGCGACATTTCCAACCAGATCGCCTCCGGCGCTGTCTGCGCCGTGGTTTCCGGCACCTGGAACGCCGGCGCTGCCGAGACTGCCTTCGGCGAGGGCTACGCCGCCACCAAGCTGCCCACCTTCACCTACGCCGGCGATCAGGTTCAGATGTCCTGCTACTCCGGCTTCAAGCTGATGGGCGTCAACGCCTACTCCAAGAACTCCGGCTGGGCCGTGCTGCTGGCTGAGTTCCTGACCAATGAAGCTTCTCAGACCGCCCGCTTCGAGGCCCGCCAGCTGGCGCCCACCAATCTGAACGCCGCTGCCAACGATGCCGTGACCTCCAACGTCGCCATCGCCGCTTCCGCTGCTCAGGACGTTTACGGCTCTGTCCAGAACGTCGGCGGCAAGTTCTGGGATCCCACTGCCACCTTTGGCCAGATGATCGCCAACGGTGAGCTGGGCTCCGACGACGCGGCCATCCAGACTGCTCTGGATACGCTGGTCGAGGGCGTCACCGCTCCCGTGGAATAATCCCAAAGATATCGCGTTGGAAATTCAGCCCCATATGTGAGAACATATGGGGCTGAAATCAAGAGAAAGGAAAGAATCTTTATGGAAGAAAAGCCCGATGGATTCTCCCGGATCGGCAGCGCCATATCCGGATTCTTTGGGGGGATAGCCCGGTTCTTTGCGGAATTCGCAATGGCAATGGCGAAGGGCGATCTCTTTGTCAAGCTGACGCTGGTCTGGTGGGGCGCGGGATATCTGCGCAGAAAGCAGTACGTCAAAGCGCTGCTGATGACCCTGCTGGAAGCGGCGGTCATCCTGTTCACCGTAAACTTCGCAATGAACTATGTGCCGAAATTCGGCACCCTGGGCACGGTTCAGGCAGAACAGGTCTTCAATATGAAGACCATGCAGTCGGAGTGGAACAATTATGACAATTCCTTCATGATCCTGCTGTTCTCCCTGTGCAGCTTCGTCATCTGGTTTGCCACCGCGATCGTGTGCATCCGCAATGTGGTAAACGTCTATGCGCTGCAAAAAGAAGCGCAGCTGGATGGACTTCGTGTTTGCCAAGATGATCTTCAACGCGGGCATTTCTGCCAACTACACAGTGGCGGTCGGCCTGTACAGGATGCTGGAAAAGAGCCTGATCAACACCTACTTCACCCAGTTCTGCTGCGGCGGCGTGCTTGTCTCCATTCCCATTTCCATCCTGTTCATGATCATGCAGAAGTTCTATGTGGAGGGCGTCACCAGCGGCGCAGTCAAAGGATAACTCTGTTTCCCCTATTTTCTTCCTAAGGGCACGGCGGTGCTTTTTCGCCGCCGCCCCCACCCTATTTATTTCCTTACCGAAAGGATTTATAGACCTATGGACAAATTTATTGTCAATATCATCCACCGGCCTGAAATGGTGCCCGAGTATGCCGAGAAGGTCACGGGACACGGTCAGGCGGAGGACATCGGCCGTAAGGCACTGCTGACCGAAAGTCTGGACATCTTCAAGATCCAGCAGCAGTGCGCCCATGAAAACGGTCTGAAAACCACCATCCAGATGACCTACGCCAGCCTGTTCAACGAGGAAGCCGTGGCGCTGGCCAAGGAGCATCACGCGGTCTATGGCGACGAGATCGCCCTGAGCCTGCTGGGACTGCCCTGCGAGCAGTTCCGGGAAAAATACAAGACGAAGGATTTCTGCATCTGGATGTTCTCCATGGAGGACAAGAAGGCCATCGTCCGGGATGTGTTCGGGAAGTTCTATGAAAAGTTCGGATTCTACCCGGAATCCACAGGTTCCTACTATCTGGACGCCGACCTGATCAACTTCATCAAGGCGGAGTACCCCGGCGTAAAATGCGCCGTTGCCACCTGCTGGGAGGAAGGCCCCAAGGCTTACCACACCTGCAACAACTCCTGGTACACCTTCATGGACGGCGGCCCCTGGGCGCCCTGGATCCCCTCCAAGGCCAACACCCACGCCCCCGCGGCCAACGAGGACGAGGATTCCGGCATTGTCGCCATTCCGCATCTGAGCCGCGACCTGCTGGCCTGCTATGACGGCAACGGCTCCAACTTCGGTACCCACCCCCAGAATGTGCTTCGCGGCATGATCTATGACACGAAGACCTGGGAGTATCCCTATCTGTACAATCTGATCGACCAGTACCGCAGCCTGTCCAAATACAACAACGGCTACGCCTACAACATGATGTTTGTCGGCCCCGGCTGGATGAACAAGATGGGACGCTGGGAAGCGCCCTATGAGCTGCTGAAGAAGTCCTATTGGGACGGCTGCGCTTACTATGGCCAGCTGAAGAAAGAGGGCAAGCTGGTGGACATGACCATGTCCGAGTTTGCCGATTACTACCGGGAAAAGAAGACCTACACCGAGCCGGAGTGCGCGCTGTGGCGGGATATCCTCTACGGCAGCAACAAGCAGCTGTTCTGGTACTGTGACCCCTATATGCGGGCAGGCGTCAACATGGATCAGGGCGGTGCCATTTTTGATCTGCGGCCTTACGTGGCGAAGCTGCATTGGCCTGTGGGCATCGGCACGCCCCATGTGCAGGACGCGAGCTACCCCTTCCTCATGCAGGAAAAGTACCGCGCCGGTTACTTCACCCATTACGCAGGGGAGGGTACCATCCGCAGCGCCAAGATCTGCCACAACGGCGAGGAAGTGGATCTGTGCCTGTGCCGCACCAAGGCGCATTTCTCTCAGGAGGGCAGGAACCGCATCCTGACGTTGGATCCTGTGGAGATCGTGTTCTCCGATCTGACGGTGAAGCTCCAGACGGTCATCACCTTTGCCGAGGGTGAAAGCAATATCCGCATTGACCGGAACATTCTTGAGATGTCCGACCCCGACGCGGACGTGACCATCAACGAATACATGGTCGGCTGCTACGGCACCACCGAGTATACCGAGGATATGTCCAGCCTGACCCTGGGCGTGGATGGGCAGACCATCCCCTACGAGTACAAGTGCCGGGAGCTGGCGGCAGGCAGCGCCGGCGAGGTCTGGTGCAAGCTGCCTCCCATCGATACACGGGTCAGCATGACCTGTGGCGGCCGGGAGAAAAAGGGCTACGTCAAGGAAGGCTACGCCTTCAGCCCCATGTTTACCCTGGGCTATACCGGAAAACTTCAGCAGAAGGAGGTCTTCACCACATGGCTCAATCTACGAAAGGCAGACTGAATTACCGCTGCCCCTCCTGCTTCCTGCGGGATCTGGACATAGACATGTTCTACGACAGTGAAAAGCAGGAGTTCTACTGTATCCGCTGCCAGTTTTTCGGCACGGAGGAACAGGTGCTTAAAATGAACGAAATGGTTCGCGTCCGCTATAAGGACATGATGAAGCGCTTTACCGATTTCGAGGATTTTTCCGAATAACCATCCACCGCAGAGCAGCGGCTGACGCTGTCAGCCGCTGCTTTTCCTGAAGGAGAAGATACCTCTGCCAGTGCAATCACGGCAGAGCAGACATAAAGCGAGGTTCGCGCATGAATACATTTATCAAAGGAATGGACCTGTCCACGCTGCCGGAAGTAGAAAACTGCGGCGGAAAATTTTATGATAACGGCATGCAGGATGATGCCATTGCGATTCTGAAGCGGTACGGCATGAATCTGGTACGGCTGCGGCTGTGGAACGACCCCTACAGCGAAGACGGCATCCCCTACGGCGCAGGCACCAACGATCTGCCGCGCACCGTGCAGATGGCAAAGCGGCTGAAAGACGCCGGTGTCGATTGGATGCTGGATCTCCACTACAGTGATTTCTGGGCAGACCCGGGCAAGCAGATCATTCCCAAGGACTGGCAGGGAATGGAGCCGAAGGCGCTGGCCGGGGCCGTCTATGATTTTACGTTTTCCGTAATGAGCACGCTGGCAGACAGCGGCCTGCTTCCCGCCATCACGGCGGTGGGCAACGAGCTGTCCAACGGACTGCTGTGGCCTTACGGCAGGACACCCAATTTTGAAAACATCGTACTGTTCCTGAACGCGGGCATTCAGGCCGTCCGGGACGCCGCGCCGGGGATGAAGATCATGCTGCATCTGGACAATGGCGGCAGCAATACGCTGTACCGGACGTGGTTCGACAGCTATTTTGCCCGCGGCGGCAAGGATTTTGATTATATCGGGCTGAGCTACTACCCCTTCTGGCACGGCACCATGGACGACCTGAAAAACAATATGCAGGATCTCGCGCTGCGGTATCACAAGGACATGATCGTGGCCGAGGTGTCCACGGGCTTTACGCTGGAGGACTATGCCTCCTATGAAAAGCTGGCGCCGGAGGAACGGAAGGGCATGGCCACCAAACGGGAGCTGGCGGAAAAGGTTCCCTATCCCATGACCCCGGAGGGGCAGAGCGCGTTTATGCGGGACATTATGACGCTGATCCGGGACATTCCCGAAAACAGGGGCAAGGGCTTCGTCTATTGGGAGCCTGCGTGGCTGCCAGTCCCGGGCTGCGGCTGGGCGAACGAAGCTGCACTGGCCTACACCGGAGAACAAGGCCCCGGCGGCAACGAATGGGCCAATCAGGCGCTGTTCGACTACGACGGGAACGCCCTGCCCGCCCTGAAAACCATCCGTGATTTTTAAAGGAGATGCATTATGCACGATCTGCGTGACCGCCGGAGACTGCCCCATATCGACGTAACGGCAGCGACCCTGAAATGGTACGGCTGCATTACCATGCTGTTTTACGCCGTCAGCATGTCCGTCATCCAGAACGGGATGCTCCATGTAAGCCGGTTTTCCAATGGGGAGCTTCGGGAGATGTGGGCGGCGGACGCTGATCTGATGGTGCTGTCCAGCTGGGCGGCTGTGTTCCAGCTTCTGGGCGGTCTGGCCGTTCCGGTGTTTGCGTTTCTTCTGGTGGAGGGCTTCCTGCACACGAAAAGCTTCAGGCGGTATCTGCTTCGGATGCTCCTGTTTGCGCTGGTCAGCGAGGTTCCCTTTGACTTTGCCATGGGCGGAAAGCTGCTGGACTGGACGCGGCAGAATATGCTCTTTACCCTTGCTGTGGGTCTGATCATGCTCTACGGCATGAAAACCTTCTCCGCCAGCCGGGTCGTGCAGGTGCTCATTGCCATAGCCGCAGTCTTCTGGTGCGCGCTGATGAAAACGCAGTTCGGGCTGTGCATGATCCTGCTGATCGCGGTGTATTACCTGCTTCGGGATCAGAAGTCAAAGCTGTGGGTCGGCGGCGTTATCAGCCTGATGTACGTTACAGGCCCCGTTTCTGTTTTCCTGTTGAAGCGCTATAACGGCCAGCTGGGCGACGGGCCGAACAAATATCTGTTTTACTGCCTGTATCCGCTGATTTTGCTGATACTGGGTGTGATCACGTATGTCATTGCGTAAAGGAGGGGCGTTTGGAATGAAAAAGGGAAGTCTTTTCCTCATGCTTCTGTGCCTTGTGCTGGCGCTGAGTGCCTGCGGGGCAAAGGAGAAGCCGACCATCCTGGTTTCCAAAGTAGAAAATCTTGCCGGGGACTTTATTATGGGCGCGGACGTCTCGACGCTGCTGACCCAGGAGGCCAGCGGAGTGGTTTACTACGATTTTGACGGACAGCCGCAGGATCTTCTGAAAGTCCTCCATGATGCTGGCATCAATTACATCCGTGTCCGCGTCTGGAACGACCCCTTTGACGCGGAAGGAAACGGATACGGCGGCGGCAACTGTACGGTGGACACGGCCGTTGAAATCGGAAAGCGGGCTGCCCAGTATGACATGGGGCTGCTGGTGGATTTCCATTACTCCGACTTCTGGGCGGATCCCTCCAAGCAGCAGGCTCCCAAAGCATGGGAAGCGCTGTCTCTGGAAGAAAAGGAGCAGGCCATTTACGATTACACCGTGGAGAGCATCCGGAAAATTCAGGATGCCGGCGTCGCCATCGGCATGATCCAGGTGGGCAACGAGACGACGAACGGCTTCTGCGGAGAAACTGCCGTACCCAAACAGTACGCGCTGATGGCATCCGCGGCAAAAGCCGTCCGGGACACAAACCCCGATATTCTGATTGCCGTCCACTACACCAATCCGGAGGCGCAGAAGTACGGGCATTATGCCGCGACGCTGGATGTGTACGGCGTTGACTACGACGTGTTCGCCAACCTCCTACTATCCCTTCTGGCACGGCACCCTGGAAAATCTGAAAGCGCAGCTTCAGGCGGTCATAGACCGCAGCGGCAAGAAGGTCATGATCGCGGAGACCTCCTATGCCTATACTCTCCAGGATACCGACGGCAGCGGCAACAGCATCGGAGAGCAGCTGACCTACGAAAAGCCCTACCCCTTCACCGTGCAGGGGCAGGCGAGGGAGCTGTCCGACGTGATCCAGGCCATGGCCGATCTGGGCAGCAGCGCCATCGGCGTATTCTACTGGGAACCTGCGTGGATCACCGTCCCCGGTGAGACACAGGCGGAAAAGAGCGCCCTTTGGGAAGCCAACGGCGCCGGATGGGCAAGCTCCTACGCTGCGGACTACGACCCCGACGATGCAGGCGTCTATTACGGCGGCAGTGCCTGCGACAATCAGGCACTGTTCGACCCGGAGGGACACCCGCTGGAATCTCTGAAAACCTTCACTTATGTCCGCACCGGCACCGACGTCCCAAGGAAGATCGACAGCATCGAGCCTGTTTATGTAACGGTAAAGCGGAACAACGAGATCATCCTGCCGGAAACCGTCGCTGCCATCTACAACGACGGGAGCGAAGAACCGGCGGCGGTGACGTGGGATGAAACAGCGGATCTTTCCGCCATCTCCGCCTCGGAGGTCGGCACCTATCCGGTCACCGGCATTGCCGAAGGCAGCGAGGTGGTCTGCTACGTCAGCGTTGTGGATGAAAACTATGTGGCAAACTACGACTTTGAAGGCGCGGACACCTCCATGTGGCGCATCACGGAGACCGTTCCCACCACGGATTTCCAGAACAAGAAAACGGACGCCTACGACGGGAATGTGTCGCTGCACTTCTGGAACGCGCAGTCCGTGGACTTCACCGTGGAGCAGGACATCACCGGTCTGCGGGCGGGGAATTACACCTTCTCCATCCAGGTTCAGGGCGGCGACGTGAATGAGGACGCACAGATGTACATCTACGTGATCTCCGACGGTCAGCGGTATGAGCAGCCCTTCATGGTGGACGGCTGGGTCAACTGGCAGAATCCGGTGATCGAAAACATTCCGTGTACGTCCGGGAGCATGACCATCGGCGTCTGCGTTCAGGCCGCCGGGGGCGCATGGGGAACCATGGATCATTTTCTGCTGAATCCTGCGCAGTAAAATTTGTTAACGAAGCGGCAGATCCGTCCGATGGCCGGGTCTGCCGCACTTTTATCAGGGAGGCTGTTATGAGGACAGATAAGATCTATTTTGGCGCTGCCTATTATGACGAATACATGCCTGTGTCCCGGGTGGACGAGGATATGCGCATGATGAAGGAAGCGGGCATGAACGTGATCCGCATTGCCGAATCCACCTGGAGCACATGGGAGCCAAGGGACGGCGAATTTGATTTCACCAGCCTGCACAGGATGCTTGCGGGTGCAAAGAAGTATGGTATTTCCGTGATCGTCGGCACGCCCACCTATGCCATTCCGCCATGGATGGTCAGAAAGTACCCGGACATTCTGGCGGATACCCACAGCGGCCCTTCCCGGTACGGCCACCGGCAGAATATGGACATCACCCATCCGGGCTACCGGTTCCACTGCGAGCGGATCATCCGAAAGCTGATGGAGCAGGTGCAGCCGTATGACCATGTGATCGGCTTTCAGCTGGACAACGAAACCAAGCCCTATGACACCTGCGGTGAGCGGGCGCAGGGGATGTTCCGGCAGCGGCTGATGGAAAAGTTCGGAACTGTCGAAAACATAAATCGGGCATTCGGACTTGCCTATTGGAGCAATTCTCTGGGCAGCTGGGACGATCTTCCGGACGTGCGGGGAACCGTCAACAATTCTCTCGCCGCGGAGTTCGAGGCGTTCCAGAGAAATCTGGTGACGGAATTTCTTCTGTGGCAGCGCGGCATTGTGGATGAATACCGCTGCCCGGAGCAATTCGTGACCCATAATTTTGACTATGAGTGGCGGGACTATTCCCACGCCCTCCAGCCGGACGTGGATCAGTTCCGCGCGGCGGAAGCGGTCACGGTGGCGGGGTGCGACATCTACCATCCTTCGGCGTCCTTCCTGACGGGGGCGGAGATCAGCTTCGGCGGCGATCTTGCCAGAGGACTGAAGCGGGGAGAGAATTTCTTCGTGCTGGAAACACAGGCACAGGGGCCGGTGGGCAGACTTCCCTGGCCGGGGCAGCTGCGGCTTCAGGCATTCGCGCATCTGGCGAACGGGGCGAATATGGTGGAATACTGGCACTGGCATTCCATCCACAACGCCATCGAATCCCACTGGAAGGGCGTCCTCAGCCACGACTTCACTCCCGGCGCCGTCTATCAGGAAGCGAAAACCATCGGCGGGGATCTGGCACGCATCGGTTCCCGGCTGGTAAACCTGAAACGCACCAGCGAGGTTGCCGTTCTGGTATCCAACCGCAGTCTGACGGGACTGAAATGGAGTGATTCCTTTGCCGGTCCCGGCTACGGAGACATCCTGCGCTGGGTCTATGACAGCTTTTTCCGCATGAACGTTTCCGTCGATATCGTGGACGACCGTGTGCGGGATTTTCCGCAGTACGATCTGGTGGTAACGCCGGGGCTGTACTGTGCGGAGGATTCTCTGATCCGGGCGCTTCGGGAATACGTGCAGAACGGGGGACACCTGCTGTCCACTTTCCGCAGCTTTTTCTGTGACGAAAATGTCAAAATCCGCACTTCCCGGCAGCCCGGGGGATTGAGCGACGTGTTTGGCATGACCTACGACAATTTTACAGTCCCGGTCGATGTGCCCGGCGCAAGGGAATGGATGGAGCTGCTCCGCCCTGACGAGAAAACGGAGACGCTGCTTGCCTATGACCATCCTGTCTACGCAGACTATGCTGCGGCGACATGCCACAGCTATGGCAGCGGCAGTGCCGCGTATATCGGCACCATGCTGGAAGAGAGCGTGCTTGACAAGCTGCTGGAACCTTTGCTTCCGAAAATGGGCATCAAGCTTCCGGTGCAGCGCTGGCCGATCATCATAAAGGAGGGCGAGAACGATTTCCGGAAGCACGTCCGCTATGTAATGAACTACAGCGCGGCGCAGGGCAGTTACACCGTACCGCACGAGGCCGTGGAGCTGATAACCGGAAAGACATATTCCGCAGGCGAGAAGATTGAACTACCCGGCTGGGGTGTGGCTGTTCTGGAATACTGAAAAGATTCGCCAGAATCGTGTAGCCGCAGTTCCCTTCTGAAAATGGAAAATGCAGACGCTTGTCAGGCTGCGGCCTGAACGGCGTCTGCATTTTTGCTGCGGGCAGAGGATATTATCTGAACGGAACGGCGTTTTCCGGGCTGTCGTAGTAGGCGTAATACACCGTATCCCCCTCAGACAGGCCGGTGAGGATCTGGACGTACTCCGCATCTGCCGCGCCGATGGTGACCGGGACGGGGCTTCCCAGGACTGCGTTTTTCTCGTCATAGCTGGTGTAGAGAACGGTCTTGCCGTTTTCTTCTCCCAAAGCGGCGGCGGGAACGCACAGAAGATTCTCCCCGGTATCCAGCCGGATGAAAGCGGACGCGGTCATGCCCGGGAGCATGTCGCCGCTTTTTTCCAGCGTCAGCTCCACGGTGAATTTGCTGCTGCCGCCGTCGTTTGTGCCGCTGTTGGAGATCTGGGAAACCGTGGCGGAGAAATGCTCTCCCGCCAGGGCGTCTACGGTGACGGTTGCGGACTGGCCGACGTAGATTTTAGAGATGTCCAGCTCATCCACGGTCACCTCCAGAGTCATGTGTTCCTGGGAGGTGACGGAGGCGACCGTCAGCTTGTCAAGAGAATACTTTTCAAAGGTCTGGGTCTGCCCCATCCCGCCGGAGGACATTCCGCCGCCCATGGACATTCCGCCGGAGGGCAGGTTACCGGAAGGAAAATCCCCGGAGTCGCCGCCGGGCTGATCTGCTTCGGTGACGGTGAGCGGAAATACTTTTTTCGCATTGCCGCTGTCGCATTCAAAGCAGACGGTGACCTCGGAGGTTCCCGCGACTGTCGGCGTGCCGTAAATCACGCCGGTTCTGGCATCCAGCGTCAGGCCGTCGGACAAACCCTCTGCCGACCATGTGCCGCTGAGGGCGGCATTGCCGTCGCTTGCCTGGAGGGCGGAAATGTAGTTCTGCCCCACGGCGCCCTCATTCAGCATCTCGGTGGTAATTCTGACGCCCTCCGGAACGGGGGTGTCCCCGCCGTCCTCATCTCCGCCGCCGGGTTCTTCGCCGGTGTCGGGATTCTCCATGTCGGACAAAAGACGGACGGTCAGCCCACTGCCTGAGTTGGAGGCCTGCGCCGTGCCGTCAAGTAGCACGAACCAGTACACATTGTCCTGATCGCCTACGGCCAACAGAATGTCTCCGGCCTTTGCAGCCCCGGCGGCTTGCAGAAGCCCCTCCGAGGTCTGGATGTATACTGTCTGGTCGCCGCTGTAGTGCCAGGATTCCGTCATGCCGGAGATGTCGGCGGCCACGCCGGAAAGCCCGGTCAGATCGGAAACGGATTGCCCGTCGGGATTTACCAGAAGCGCCATCCCATCATCCGAAACGGAAGTCACTTTTGCCGTGTGCGCCACGAAGCCTTCCTCTCCGTCCCCCGCGAAGAAGGACAGCAGCCTGGCAGCCCACCCCTCTTCCGTGGCCGACAGGAGGAACGCACCGTCCGTATCCACTCCCGTAACGATGCCGTCGCAGGGGGCGGTGATGGTCTGCGTCCGGTACATGGTAAACAGCTCCTGCATCAGCGCTTCGTATTCATGCCGCTGGTCGATGAGCTGCTGATATTCGGCGGAACTGCCCGGGTCTTCCAGCTTGAGAAGGGTCTGCCCAACGTATACGGAAGCCCCTTCCTCCACCGCAATGTCGGAAACCGTCCCGGAATAGGCGGTGGCATTCCAGGGACTGTAGATGTACAGCGCCCCGGTTCCGAGGTTCCGGCCGTCCTCCGTTTGAACCGTCACCTCTGCCCCCGCGGCGTAATCGTCATCGTCAAAGGTGACGGTCAGAACGCCGCTCAGGTTGGACTTGATCCGCCCGTCCACCGGCTCGCCGTCATCGACTGTGACGGAAACGGTATCCCCCGGATTCAGGTTGGTGTCTGCCTCCAGCTGCACCGCCATGATATCATCCAGGGAGAGTACCGCCAGCGCGCCATGCTCCAGCATGACATCTGCGGCGGACTCCCCCTCCTTGGCGTAGACCACCTTCACCGTTCCGGCGGCCAGGGCTTTCACGGTGTCGGGGGCGGTGTCGCCGGAAGTATCGGCGATCTCCTCCGACAGATAGTCCAGCGTCTCCTGCACGCCGGTGATGGCGGTCATTACGCTGACCTTGTCCACGGTGGCGATGGGGTCGCCCTCGGAAACGGTGTCCCCGCTGCCTACCAGGTATTCCTTCAGCTTCACTTCCTCGGGGATCTGGATGCGGACGGAGGCCAAGCTCGCCAGCTGCCCGCCGCCGACGATCTCCATGTCCACGTCCCGGTACTCCGCCGACGCGGACAGGATACTTGCCTGCACGCCGGAATCTGCGTCATTGCCGGATGCCAGCATGGGCAGTACCGCCAGCAGAACCACGACCCCCGCCGCGGCCACCCCGGCAAAAATGCGCCTGCGCTGCTTTTTCTGAACCTTATCCATGATACTATCCTCCATAGTGCAGAGCGTCGATGGGCTTCATCTTCGCCGCCTTGTTCGCGGGGTACAGGCCGAACACAATGCCAATCAGGAAGCAGAACACCACGGCAATCAGCACGACGGCCATGTTCAGATGGAAGGTCATATCCAGACTGACCACAACGGTGTTGACGATCTGCAAAACCGCCCAGCTGAGAAAAATGCCCAGGCAGCAGCCCATCATACACAGAACCACCGCCTCCATGAGAAACTGGGACAGGATCACGCCTCTGCTGGCGCCGATGGCCTTGCGGATGCCGATTTCTCTTGTACGCTCCGTGACCGTGACCATCATGATATTCATAATTCCGATGCCGCCCACCACCAGAGAGATCGCCGCGATGCCGCCCAGCATGACTGTCAGCATGGACGTGACGGAGCTCATGGTGCTTTCCAGCGCGTCCTGATTGGAAACGGTGAAGGCGTCGTCATCCTGGTCAAAGCGCTCCATCAGAAGCCGGGTCATGGTGTTTTCCGCGTCCTCCATCGTCCCGTTTTCCGGGGCGCTGACATAGAAAGTGGTGATTTCGGAGACTACGGAGGAAGACAGCCGGATCAGAGAATTGTAAGAGACGTAGGCCACCAGACTCCCGGAGGAAAATACCCGGGTCAGGTTATTTTCGTCGTCCTGCAATACGCCCACAATGGTGTATTTGACGTTGTTCAGGGAAATGGCCTGCCCGACGCAGTCCGTATACCCGATCAGCTCCTCCGCCGCAGTTTCGTTGATGACGCAGGCGTAGGTGTTGTTTTCCATGTCCGACTGCTTCAGCCAGCGCCCCATGGAAAGCTGAAGCCCCTGAATGTCATAGTAATCCACCGTGGTTCCGTAGACGGTGAAGCTGCCGCTTTCCCCGTTGGCGCTGCCGGTGAGGGTATCGCTGGCGTAGGGCGCAACCAGCCCCAGAGCCGGTTCCGATTCTGACCACTGCTTCAATGTGTCCATGGTGATGGGAGACCCCTTGTCATCCGAGACGGTGACGGTCAGAAGGTTGCTGCCCAGGCTGGATATGGTATCCGTAACGGAGGACGTCGCGCCGTTGACCAGACTGACCAGCACCACCAGCGCCATAACGCCGATGATGATGCCCAGCATGGTCAATATCGCCCGCATTTTGTTGGAGCCGATGGAGCGAAGCGCCATTTTGAATGACAGCATTACAGTTTCACCTCCGATATCCGTCCGTCCAGTATGTGGATGGAGCGCTGCGCCTGTCTGGCAATGCCGCCATCGTGGGTAATGAGGACGATGGTATTGCTCTGGGCGTGAAGCTCATGGAAAATGTCGATGATTTCCCGGCCGGTTCTGGAATCCAGCGCGCCGGTGGGTTCGTCCGCAAGGATGAGCCTGGGGCGGGTGACGATGGCACGGGCGATGGATACCCGCTGCTGCTGGCCGCCGGAAAGCTCTGTGGGCAGATGCCTGGCTCTTTCGACCATATTCACCCGTTCCAGTGCCTCTCTGACCCGCTCCGTCCGCTCCTTTTTGGGGACTTTCTGGTAAATGAGGGGCAGCTCCACGTTTTCCTCAGCCGTCAGCTTCGGGATCAGGTTGTACTGCTGGAAAACAAATCCGATTTTCTCGTTGCGAATCTTTGCCAGCTCGTTTTCGGAATAGCTTTCAATGGGCAGACCGTCCAGCAGGTACGCCCCCGCGTCCGCCGTGTCCAGGCACCCGATGATGTTCATCAGAGTGGACTTGCCGCTGCCGGAGGGGCCGATGATGCTGACGAATTCCCCCGGGCTGACGTGCATGGTGGCGTGATCCAGCGCGCGGACACGCTCGTCGCCCACAAGATAATACTTGCACAGGTCTTTGATGTCGATCATAGGCATCTCCTTATCCCCGGCCGCCGGGCATTCCGCCGCCGGAGGGCATACTGCCGCCGCTGGGCGCGCCGCCGGAACCACCGCGCTTCCCACCGCCGGAATTGCCGGGCATATCGGGCATATCGCCGCCAAAGTCGCCGCCGGGCATTCCGCCGAAGCCCATGCCGCCAAAGTCGAAGGTCTGGGATTCCGTGTAGTAGACCACGTCGCCCTCGCTTAAGCCGGACTTGATCTCCACGTAATTGCTGTTGCTGAGTCCCGGCACCACATCCACCTTGTCGCCGCATTCCTGGGTTTCCTCGTTGTAGCTGGTGTAGACATAGTAGCCGGAGCTGGTCTGATGCAGGGCGTCCACCGGAATCAGAATGGCGTCGTCCACGCCCTCAATCCGCACGTCCACGCTGGCGGTCATGCCGGGGAGCATCCCGGTCACCTTGTCCAGCGTGATGACCGCCGTGTAATCGCCGGAGGCGCTGGTTTTGTCGATCTCCGTCACCACGCCGGAAAGAGTCTCGTCGCTGACGGAGCTGACGGTAACGTCCGCCTCCTGCCCCAGCTCCAGGGCGAGGATGTCGGCTTCGTCCACGCTGATGGTCACGGACATACTGACGTCCGGGGAGAGAACCACAATGTCGGTGATCTCTTCTTCCGCGTCCTCGTCGTCCAGATCGGCCACGGAGTATACGCTGCCGGAAATGGGGGCAGTTAGGCCGCTGTTTCGCTGGATTTGCAGCAGCTCCAGAAGGGTTTTCTCCTTTTCGCTCCGCTCCCGCAGCAGCGCGTCATAGCTTGCGCTGGTGGAAGTGTCCTTCAGGGTGAACAGGGTGGTGGAGGCATAGACCTTCTGATTCAGCACCGCGTCCACGGTGCTGACGGTACCGGCGTAGCCCGTGACGGTGAGGGAATTGTGGATGTACAGTGTGCCGCTTCCCAGCTCCGCGCCGGATTCCGATTTTACCGTTACGGCTTCGCCGTTTTCGGGGCCGTTGTCCGTCACCAGAACGGTGGCGGTGCCGCCCTGGGTTTTCTCCACGGTGCCTTCCGTCTCCTCACCGTCGGAAAGAACCACCGTTACCCTGTCGCCTTCGCTCAGAGCGTCGGTTTCGACGTCCGCGGCCATGCAGCCGTCCAGAGAAATTTCCGCCAGCCCGCCATGCTCCACCATGACGTCCTCCACAAGCTCGTCCGCCTCAGCGTAGATGATCTTCACCCGCCCCGGAACGCCTGCGGAGACATAGCTGCTGACGGTATCCCCGTCGGCATCGGCGATCTGGTCGTCTAAGTTTTCGATTTCCCCCTGTAAGTCGGACATGGCGGTTCTCACGCCTGCCATGTCCACGGTGGCCAGCAGGTCGCCCTTCTGAACCGTGTCACCGAATTCCACCAGAATTTCCGTCACCTCCACGCCGGAGGGAACGGAGACGGTTTCGGAGTCCACATTGGTAAGCGTCCCGGAGCCGGAAACCACGGTGCTGATGGTTCCCCGTTCCGCTGCCGCGCTCAGCACCTCCTGGGAGGAAGAGGCGAACTGCTTTCTCACCTGCCGCTGGAGAATGCTGACGCCGGCGATCAATGCTGCGACCAGCACGGCGACAATGATCAGCACGGTGCGGATGGTTTTCCGCTTTTTAGCCTTTCTGCTTTTGCCCAGCGCTTCAAACAGCGCATCGTCCCCATTCGGCGGGACGGCTGTAGGGGTGCCGGTTTCCTTTTTTGACTTACCAAGCATAGTGGCTCCTTCCCGGCGGCAAGCCCCTTTACAATAGAGAGTACCGCCTGTTCAAGTTCATACTCATTGTAAGCGGCGAAGCTGAAACGTTCCTTAAAGTTTCTGGAAATTCACAGGAAATTCATAAAATATGTGGGAGTTTACAGCTTGCGGCGGCCAGATTTACAATGTTTGAAGCAATAAAATGACCCTCGCATCAGTCGGATGCGAGGGCTGTTTCATCTATGACGCCGTGTTCGGCTTCAAATTCCGCAATGCGCTTCTTTATCAGCTGTTCGATCTCCTTATTTTTGGTTCGCCCTTCGTACTCGGCGATGTATCCCAGCTTGTCCAGCAGGATCTGAGGAATGCGCAGCGTATACCGGGGAAAATCATCTTTCATGTTGGCTCACCTCCGACGCAGTTCTGACGCAATTATAACAAGCTGCCGGAAGATTTTCAAGGCATGAACCGCGAATGACATCAAAATGAGCGGATTTACCAATTTGAAGAAAGGACATAACGAAAAAAATCTGGAATATTTGTTGACAATCCTGAAAAAATGCGTATAATATCATTTTGTATGGATACAAAAAAGAAAAGTAGAATACCCGAGTGCGGCAATGTGCCGGATCTCACCGGCGTTAAGACGGTGGTGGGGGCAAAACAGCTGAAAAAAGCTGTGGAGGCTGGCCGCGTCAGGTATGTTTTTCTGGCTGAAAATGCCGATCCCGCCGTCACCCAGCCCATCGCGCTGCTGTGCCGGTCCCAGGAAATCCAGACCATCTGGGTGCCCGGTATGGCCGAGCTCGGCCGTGCCTGCGGTATCGAGGTGGGCGCGGCGGCCGCTGCCGTCGTGGATTGACCGTGGTTCTATCGGACAATAGTCCGTAGAATATAAGACCCGCCAAATGGCGAGAACAAAAGAAAGGAGAAACTAGATGCCTACTTTTAATCAGCTCGTAAGAAATGGCCGTCAGCAGGCTACCTACAAGTCCACCGCTCCTGCTCTGCAGAGAGGTCTGAACACTCTGGAGAACAAGGCAACGAATCTGCCTTCCCCTCAGAAGCGCGGCGTGTGCACTGCTGTTCGTACCACCACCCCCAAGAAGCCGAACTCCGCTCTGCGTAAGATCGCCCGTGTGCGTCTGACCAACGGTATGGAAGTTTCCGCTTACATTCCCGGTGTCGGCCATAACCTGCAGGAGCACTCCGTGGTGCTGATCCGCGGCGGCCGTGTCAAGGACCTGCCCGGCGTTCGTTACCACATCATCCGCGGCACTCTGGATACCCAGGGCGTGCAGAACCGGATGCAGTCCCGCTCCAAGTACGGCGCGAAGCGCCCCAAGGCCGGTAAGAAGAAGTAATTTTCTTTCCGCCGAACCAATCTGACTTTTCCAAGCCCGTTCGCAAGGCTTCGCCTTGCCAAGAAGGTTTTATATATATGAAACCTCTGGCCAGGCACAACGAAAGTCACACTTTCGAGTACCGATGAAATCATTATATTATGAAGGAGGGAAGCAAAGTGCCCAGAAGAGGTAATGTTCCCAAGAGAGAGGTCCTTCCGGATCCCAATTACAATTCCGTTCTGGTTACCAAGCTCATCAACAGCATCATGCTGGACGGCAAGAAGGGTGTTGCCCAGAAGGTCGTGTATGGTGCATTTGAAATTGTCGAGAACAAGACCGGCAAGAATGGCCTGGAAGTGTTCCAGCAGGCAATGGAAAACATTATGCCCGCCGTGGAGCTGAAGGCTCGCCGTGTCGGCGGCGCTACCTATCAGGTGCCTATCGAAGTTCGCCCTGACCGCCGTCAGACCCTGGGGCTGCGCTGGATCACCAACTACAGCCGCGCCCGCAGCGAGAACACCATGAAGGAGCGTCTGGCCGCCGAGATCATGGACGCTGCCAACAATACCGGCGCCTCCGTTAAGAAGCGCGAGGACGTCCACAAGATGGCTGAAGCCAACAAGGCCTTCGCCCATTTCCGCTGGTAATAAAGGAGAAAACCAATGCCTAGACAGTATTCTCTGGAGAATACAAGAAACTTCGGCATCATGGCACACATCGATGCCGGCAAAACCACCACCACCGAGCGTATCCTGTTCTACACCGGTAAGAACTACAAGATCGGTGAGACCCACGACGGCTCCGCCACCATGGACTGGATGGCACAGGAGCAGGAGCGCGGCATCACCATCACTTCCGCTGCAACCACTTGCTTCTGGAAGGGCTGCCGGCTGAACATCATCGACACCCCGGGTCACGTGGACTTCACCGTTGAGGTGGAGCGTTCCCTGCGTGTTCTGGACGGCGCCGTGACCGTTCTGTGCGCCAAGGGCGGTGTGGAACCCCAGACCGAGACCGTATGGCGTCAGGCTGACGAGTACAAGGTTCCCCGCATGATCTACGTCAACAAGATGGACATCATGGGCGCCGACTTCTTCCGCGTTCTGGACATGATCCACGAGCGGCTGAAGTGCAACGCCGTGCCCATCCAGCTGCCCATCGGCAGCGAGACCTTCTTCAAGGGCAACGTAGATCTGCTCACCATGAAGGCCAACGTCTTCTACGATGAGCTGGGCAAGGACGTCCGCGTCGAGGATATCCCTGAAGACATGGTGGATATCTGCGAGGAGTACCACGAGAAGCTGATGGATGCGGTCACCGCGCTGGACGACGATCTGGCCATGATGTACCTGGAAGGCGAGGAAATCCCCGTCGAGAAGATCAAGGCCGTCATCCGCAAAGCCACCATCGACAACGAGATGGTGCCTATCGTCTGCGGTACGTCCTACAAGAACAAGGGCGTTCAGGAGCTGCTGGACGCAGTCGTGGACTATATGCCCAGCCCCCTGGACAAGAAGGGCATCCGGGGCATCAACCCCGAGACCGAGGAAGAGGATTTCCGTCCTGCCTCCGACGATGCACCCTTCTCCGCTCTGGCCTTCAAGATCGCTACCGACCCCTACGTGGGCAAGCTGTGCTACTTCCGCGTGTACTCCGGTACGCTGGAGAAGGGCACCACCGTGCTGAACTGTACCAAGGGCGTCAACGAGCGTATGGGTCGTATCCTGCAGATGCACGCCAACCACCGAGAGGACATTGAGAAGGTCTACGCCGGCGACATCGCCGCCGTGGTCGGCGTCAAGAACACCACCACCGGCGACACGCTCTGCGACGAGGATCACCCCATCATTCTGGAGTCCATGGTCTTCCCCGAGCCCGTTATCGAGGTCGCTATCGAGCCCAAGACCAAGGCCGGTCAGGAAAAGATGGGCATCGCCCTGAGTAAGCTGGCTGAAGAAGACCCCACCTTCCGCACCTACACCAACAAGGAAACCGGTCAGACCATCATCGCCGGCATGGGCGAGCTGCATCTGGAGATCATTGTTGACCGTCTGCTGCGGGAGTTCAAGGTCGAGGCTAACGTCGGCGCTCCCCAGGTTTCCTACAAGGAGACCATCCGCAAGGCTGTGGATCAGGAGACCAAGTACGCCCGTCAGTCCGGCGGTAAAGGCCAGTACGGTCACGTCAAGATCCATGTGGAGCCCAACGAGCCCGGCAAGGGCTACGAGTTCGTCAACGCCGTTGTTGGCGGCGCCATCCCCAAGGAGTATATCCCCGCCGTCGACGCCGGTATTCAGGGCGCGATGGAGGCCGGTGTTCTGGCCGGCTACCCCGTTGTGGACGTGAAGGTCACCCTGTACGATGGCTCTTACCACGAGGTCGACTCCTCCGAAATGGCCTTTAAGATCGCCGGTTCCATGGCGTTCAAGGAAGCCTGCAAGAAGGCGGACCCCGTCATTCTGGAGCCCATCATGAAGGTTTCCGTCAACGTGCCCGACGAATATATGGGTACCGTTATCGGCGATATCACCGCCCGCCGCGGCAACATTCTGGGTCAGATCACCCGTACCGGTTCTGTCCAGATCGACGCCAACGTGCCTCTGGCGGAGATGTTCGGCTACGCCACCGACCTGCGCAGCAAGACCCAGGGACGCGGCAACTACTCCATGGAGCCCAGCCACAACGCCGAGCTGCCCAAGTCCAAGACCGAGGAAATTGTCAAATCCCGGGGCAAGGACTGATTTCCAAAGGAATTTGACGTAAATTTTCAAAAATTTTTCTTGTGTTTCCCCGCAAAGTGTAGTATGATGTATGCGATGTGCGGAAGCACCCAGACTTTAGTTGTTTATTTAATTTAATCAACAATTATAACAGGAGGAATATTTCAAATGGCAAAGCAGAAGTTTGAAAGAAATAAGCCCCATGTTAACATCGGCACTATCGGCCATGTTGACCACGGCAAGACCACTCTGACCGCCGCTATCACCAAGTATCTGGCTATGAAGGGTCAGGCTCAGTTCGAGGACTACGCTTCCATCGACAAGGCTCCCGAAGAGAAGGCTCGTGGTATCACGATCAACACCGCTCACGTTGAGTACGAGACCGACAAGCGTCACTACGCTCACGTTGACTGCCCGGGTCACGCCGACTATATCAAGAACATGATCACCGGTGCTGCTCAGATGGACGGCGCTATCCTGGTTATCGCTGCTACCGACGGCCCCATGGCTCAGACCCGTGAGCACCTGCTGCTGGCCCGTCAGGTCGGCGTGCGCTATATCGTTGTGTTCCTGAACAAGTGCGATCAGGTTGACGACGAGGAGCTGCTGGAGCTGGTCGAGATGGAAGTCCGCGAGACCCTGAACGAGTACGGCTTCCCCGGCGACGACACCCCCATCATCAAGGGTTCCGCTCTGAATGCTCTGGTTTCCGAGTCCAAGGATCCCAACGCTCCCGAGTATGCCTGCATCAAGGAGCTGATGGACGCTGTTGACGAGTATATCCCCACTCCCGAGCGTAACGACAACCTGCCCTTCCTGATGCCCGTTGAGGACGTCTTCACCATCTCCGGCCGTGGCACCGTTGCTACCGGTCGTGTGGAGCGTGGCGTTGTCAAGAAGAACGAGCCTGTTGAGATCGTTGGTCTGCGCGAGGACAAGCTGGCCACCGTCGTCACCGACATCGAGATGTTCCACAAGCTGCTGGACTACGCTGAGGCCGGCGACAACATCGGCGCTCTGCTGCGTGGTATCGACAAGAAGAACATCGAAAGAGGCCAGGTTCTGTGCAAGCCCGGCTCCATCCATCCCCACACCAAGTTCAAGGGTCAGGTTTACGTCCTGTCCAAGGAAGAAGGCGGCCGTCATACTCCCTTCTTCAACAACTATCGTCCTCAGTTCTACTTCCGTACCACCGACGTTACCGGCATCATCTCCCTGCCCGAAGGCGTTGAGATGTGCATGCCCGGCGACAACGTTGTTATGAGCGTTGAGCTGATCACCCCCATCGCTATCGAGAAGGGCCTGCGTTTCGCTATCCGTGAAGGCGGCCGTACCGTTGGTTCCGGCGTCGTTACCGAGATCGACGAGTAATTTCCCGACAGACAATGAACTTGAAAAGGCGTGACCTTCGGGTCACGCCTTTTTTGTATAAAGAAAACCACACGTTAGATGCGTGGTTCAGGAAAGCCTATGGCAGCGAGGGAAAATCCCTGTTTAAGATTATAAGTGCGGTCCACCAACTGCACAAAATAATCAAAACGGGGAGGCGCTCATATGAGCCTATCCAACCTGCATTTTACGTCATGTGTCCCATCCGTTCCATTGAGCCGGATAGCAGGTGGGGAAATAAGCAGCGGCGGGAATATGTGTTGGACGCACCAGACAAGGCCAGCGGCAAGCGCGTGCAGCACATCCATATCAAGCGCGATGGACTGGGATTTATCTCTCTGAATGAGCTGATGAGAAAAGAAATGGCGTAACCGAAGTTACGCCGTCCCTTGAAAATACAAGGTTTTCACCTTTTTTGATTTTACTGTTTACGCTCCCCCAATATTGCCGGGGGCCTTTTTGATAAGCAAGACTTCCTTCTGCCATGTCGGTTTTCTGTTTGCCCCAAATGACTGGCTGAGATTAAAAATCTACAATAGGAAAGCAAAAAACGACAATGAAACTTGATTTGGAAATGCGGGGGTGTTGTGATATAATACCTATATGATGGCGAATAAGGCAGGGGTGATTTGTGCAATGACACGATTCCGCAACATTTCGATCCAGAAAAAGATTCTGATATCCATGCTGGCCTTTACGCTGATCCCCATTCTGCTGGTTTCTTCTGTGGCGATTTCGATTACGTACAAAACCATGCGGGATCAGCTGATTTATGACCACAGAATGAGCAGCGGCTGGCTTCAGAACCGATTGGCGGTGGAGAACAGCGATATGATGGATCGATTTTATGAATTCGAGGTGGACAAGGATGTAAAGGCGGACATCTTCCGCTGGTGTACGCAGGATGGAAGTCTGGATTACTCTGCCCGGTGGCGCATCATTACGGTTATGAATACGGTCATCAGCATGGACAGCAACATCAATTCCATCGAATTGTTCAATATGGCGGAAAATGAAGTGCTGATCGCGGAACGCTCCGGAGCAAGGGTCGATGAAAGCGGGGAGCGTCTGACACAGTGGGAACAGCGCGGGGATGCGTTGCAATCCAATCAGGCGTTTCTGCGCAGCGGAAATGAGATCCTGGCCTGCCATCAAATCCACCGGTTCGATGACAAACAGCCGATCGCCCTGGTGGTATTTCATCTGCGCCCCTATCACCTGGAGGGCATACTGGATGAAATAAAAACCGTTCCCGAAGAGACGATCCTGGTGTTCAACGACCAGAATGAAGTGATGGTCGCAGACTACGGCACGGACTGGAACATGGATGCAGATGTGGTGGAGGGAATTCGCAGGGAGCTTGCGGAAGGAGATCGCAAGGAGGCTTCCTACGATGACCAGTTCTGGTTTTACCGGTCTGTCAGCGGCGGGAAAATGCAGATTCTCCTGACCATCCCCAATCAGACCATCGTGGACGCACTGTTCCCAACGGTGGCAAGCAGTATTTTTGTAGCGATCGTCGCTGTTCTGGCCAGCGTCGTCTGCTCTGTTGTGTACTCAAAAGCGATCAGCAGACCCATTCGGGATCTGTCCGAGGAAATGAAGACCATTACGCTAAACGAATACTCCGGCAGTACCCTGGAGAGCAGAGAAGACGAAATCGGTATTCTGCAGGACAGCTTCAACCATATGATCTCCCGGAATAAGGAGCTGATCGCCCAGCAGTATCAGGCAAAGCTGGAAAAACGGAATGCACAGCTTCGGGCATTGCAGGCGCAGATCAACCCGCACTTCATGTACAATACCCTTCAGGTCATCGGCGGCATGGCATTGGAGAAGGATGCGCCGGAGGTTTATTCCGTCACGCTGGCGCTGAGTGATATCCTGCGCTATTCCCTGAATTTTTCCAAAGAAATGGTGTGCCTGGAAGAAGAGGTGGAATATCTGAAAAGCTATGTCATGATCCAGAATGAGCGTTTTGGCGGAAAGGTTCAGCTGAAGCTGGAGCTGGAACCGGACACACGGAAATGCCTGATACCCAAACTGATCCTGCAGCCTCTGGCGGAAAACAGCTTTGAGCACGGCCTGCTGAACAAAGCCGGCGACTGGCTCCTGACGGTGGAAAGCCATATCACGCCGGAGGGAGACCTGCTGATCTGCATCAAAGACAACGGAATTGGATTTGATTCGGAGCGCCTTGCACAGATCCGAGAAAAGATCGAGCTGGATACCGTCAAGGCACTGAACTCCGGCTCCCATATCGGTCTGGCGAACGTCCACGCCAGGATCAAACTGCGGAGCGCAAAAGAAGGACATGGCGTATCGATCGACAGCAGTCCCGAAACGGGCACCACCGTCAGTGTGCGGATGCCGGCTCTGTACGAAGAGGGGAAATGAACATGGCAAGAAAAGTAGTGATTATTGACGACGAGCCCTGGACCCGCGGCGTCATTATAAAGCTGGCACAATGGGACCGGCTTGGGCTGGAAGTGGTCGGTGAGGCTGCGGATGGGGAGACCGGGCTGGAACTGATCCGGAAGGTACTCCCGGACATCGTGATCACAGACGTGCGGATGCCGCGAATCAGCGGCATTGAACTGGTGCAGACGCTTCGTGCGGAGGGGTTCCAGACGCCGATTCTGATCATCAGCGGCTATGATGACTTTGCCTATGTCCGGAGCGCGCTGAAATTGGGCGTGACAGATTACCTCTTGAAGCCCATCAAGGCGCTGGAATTGAACCAGCAGCTGCAGCGGTGCATAGAAATCCTGAATCAGGAAGAAATAGTCAGACCGAAGGCGGTCATGGAGGCAGGCTTTTTTGCAGATGGGTGGGAGAGAGAATACTACGACATACGCAGCAAACTGGAAACAGCTCTGAAAGTGGGAAACTATGAGATTGTCCGTCAGCAAATGGCACAGCTCTATAATGTGGCCAGTAAACATGAAGGAGAACAGCCTCCTACCGCCGTTATGATCGGTATATATTATGCAATGCTGTTTGCGCTGCAAAAGCATATCGATTCTGTTGGTGCAAATAGAGAAGATGTGTTTGGCGCCAAGAGCCCGACGTTTGTATTCAGCCGGGATAATACGCTGAGGCAGATGATAGACTTTATTCAAGACCTCTACTGTAGTGTAATGCGCCATCTTGAAAAGCAACAGCAACAACGGAGCAGACTGGATATTGATGCGGTATGCAGATATATTCAGGGATGCTACATACATGGTGTAACGCTGGAGCAAACAGCAGATGAATTTCATGTTACGAAGGAATACTTAAGCAAAGCGTTTAAGGCGGATCGGAAAGAGGGTTTCTCGGAATATGTAACCTCCCTCCGTATGAAACGAGCATATGAATTGATCGTGGAATTTGATACGCCGCTGAAAGATGTAGGCGCCATGGTCGGATATTTTGATTTGGCACATTTTTACAAAACCTTTAAGAAACATTTTGGCAAAACGCCGGGAGAGGTCCGTGAGAGTTTAAAAAAAGACAATACAACAACCCCTTAGGTGAAAATGCTATTTTCTTTCTCTTCTGCTATACTGTCATTGTAGCAAATCCACCAAACATATTATGAGGAGGAACAACAATGAAGAAGTTATTGGCAATTATACTGGCTCTGTGCATGGTTTTTTCCATGGCTGCATGTGGCAGCAAGCAGGCCAGGAATCCGGAAACGACCGGCAGCGAGACAAAGCCCTCTGTCCAGAATTCCGGCGCTACCAATGAGGAACCCCGTGAAGCAGAACTGAACATCATGATGAGCTTCCCCCAGTATATGGATCAGTGGGAAACGTATGTAAAGCAATTTGAAGAGAAGATGCTGGCCGAAGAGAACATTAAGGTCACCGTCAATCTGGAAATGCCCAGCTCCGATCAGTACGAGAGCATCCTGCAGGCACGTCTGAGCGGCGACGACGCGCCCGACCTGTACACCCTGCACTGCAACAATCTGGCTACCTACAACGACGCAGGTTACCTGTACGATCTGTCCGGCGAGGCGCTGGCGGATGTCATTTATGAGAATGTGAAGCAAACCGTTACCATCGACGGCAAGCTGCTGGCAGTTCCCATTGAGAGCCAAGCGTGGGGTGTCCTTTACAACAAGGCCATCTTTGAAGAGTGCAGCCTGAAGGCACCTGATACGCTGTCCGATCTGGAGAGCATCTGCGAAACCCTGAAGGCAAAGGGCTATACCCCCTTCATGCTGGCGTTCCAGGAGCAGTGGGTGCCCCAGCTGATGACCGGTCTGACTCTGGGTGACATCGTTTCCGGCAAGCTGAACGACTGGCTGGAGCGGATGTACAAGGATGAAGGCTCCTACGAAGAAGTCCGTGAGATCTTTGATGTCATCGATCTGATCATGGCCAACGGTACCGACCGCGCCATGGAAGAGGGATCCGAGGCCGGCGCCGCCGACTTTGCCCTCGGCAATGCCGCCATGTTTGTTCAGGGCACCTGGGCTTCCAATACCATTATGACCACCAATCCCGACATGAAGCTGGGCGTCTTTGCGCTGCCCATCAACGAAGATCCCAACTGCACCCGTGTCAACCTGTCCACCTCCACTACCCTGGCCGTGCATCCCGACAGCCAGGAGCTGGATCTGGCGCTGAAGTTTGCAAACTATGTGCTGGATGCCAAGGATTCTTCCGCGCTGTTCCAGTCCTGCTCCTTCAATCCTCTGGCGGATTGCCACGATTATGAGGCATATTCCTGGGTCGCCGACGCCTCGGCCTATGTTGCCGCCGGACGCGCCTATCAGGATCTGGTGCTCCCCTCCTCCGTTACCGATGAGCAGGGTCGTCTGCTGCAGGAGTACTATGTCGGCAGCGTGACTGTAGACGAAATCATTGAGCGGCTGGATGCTGCTTTCCGGGCTGCCAATGCGCTGAGCTGAATTTATATGAAAGGAGGGCAGGGGTTCCTGCCCTCATCCGTGTGCCAAAAAGCCTCGCAGAGTCTGCCGCCTGCGGGCGGCAGACTCTGCGAGGCTTTTTTCTTCCCATGGAGGCGTGGAACTATGAAAAATACGCGAAAGCAGAATATCCGTTTGCTGCTGTTTTGCGCACCGGCGCTGGCAGTGTACATCCTCTTTAAGCTGTACCCTGCACTTTCCGGCGTTTTTTATTCCCTGACCAACTGGAACGGGCTGAAAAAAGAATACGATTTTGTCGGCCTTTCCAATTTTATCGAAATCCTGTCTGACAGATACTTCTGGAATTCCGTGTGGTTTACATTCCGGTATGTTATCGCCATCGTCATTGTTTCCAATGTGGCGGCGCTGACGCTGGCAGTGGCCATCGAAAGCCGCCGCAGAGCCAAGGGCTTGTACCGCACCGTCTTCTATATGCCGAATATGATCAGTATGGTCATCGGCGGCTATATGTGGATGTTTATTTTTACGAAGGTTCTCTATTATATGGCGGACAACTGGGGGTGGAAGTTCCTGGATCATTCCTGGATCGGTGACCCCAAGTATTCCTTCATCGCCATCATGATCGTTGCAGCCTGGGGTGCGACAGGCTATCTGATGATCATCTACATGGCCGCATTGCAGGGCGTTCCCGCAAATCTGAAGGAGGCGGCATCCATAGATGGCGCGGATTCCTGGCAGAATTTCTGGAAAATTGTTTTCCCGCTGATCGGCCATGCGATCACCATTTGCGTCTTCTGGGCATTGAATGCAGGCTTTCAGGTCTTTGATGTGATCTATACGCTCACCGGCGGCGGCCCCGGCAGGGCGACACAGTCCGTTGCCATCAATATTTATGAAGAGGCGTTCCGCGGGAACATCCGCTATGGATATGCCACCGCGAAATCGACGGTGCTGTTTATCATTGTTCTGGCCGTTACCGCCGTTCAGCTCAGAATCACCGGCAGAAAGGAGCAGGAGCTATGAAAAAGAAGCGGCTCTGGTCTGATATTGTCATATACAGCCTGCTGACGATCGCTGCCCTGTACACCCTGTTCCCGCTTCTGATGGCGCTGATGAATTCGTTCAAATCCAATCGGGAGCTGCTGACGAATGTAATGAGCTGGCCTACGGAATGGAATCTGGATAACTACATCCGGACATACGAAAAAATGCATTATGGCCGCAGCTTTGTCAACACGGCCATTCTGGCGGGACTAAGCGTGTCTCTGATAATCCTGTTCTCGGCGCTGGCCGGCTGGAAACTCTGCCGGACCAAAACGGGGCTGTCCCGTTTTCTGCTGAAGCTGTTCATTTTCTCCATGCTGATCCCGTTCAGCTCCATTATGATCCCGCTGTACAAAGTCACGCTGGCACTGGGTATCAAGAACTCCCTGCTGGGGCTGTCGTTTGTCTATGCCGGTCTGGGTGTCAGTATGGCAATTTTTCTGTATCACGGATTTGTCAAAAGCATCCCGACAGAGATGGAGGAGGCCGCGGCCATCGACGGATGCGGTTCTGTGCAGACCTTCTTCCGGATTGTACTGCCCATGCTGAAGCCCATTACGGCAACCATTACAATCACAAACGTTCTATGGGTGTGGAATGACTTTCTGCTTCCCCTCATTGTCATTTCCGACAGCAAAAAATATACGCTGCTGTTATCGACGAATACCCTGTTCGGTCAGTACAGCAGCGACTGGACCGCAATTCTCAGCGCGCTGATTCTGGCGGCGCTGCCGGTGATTGGGTTCTATGCGATTTTCCAAAAGCAGATTTTGAAGGGCATCGCGGATGGTGCCGTGAAGGGGTGAGCCTATGGAATTCTTACATACAAGCGATGGCGTCTTATACTGCGGGAAGGATCCCGTTATCCTGCGGGGGATGGGTCTTGGCGGCTGGCTACTGCCGGAGGGCTATATGTGGAAATTCTACACCAAATGCGACCGCCCCCGGCGTATGGAGAAACTGCTGCGTGAATTGTGCGGGGCGCGTTACGCGGAAGCCTTCTGGGAGCGGTATTATGACAGCTATATCACCGAGCGGGATATTGCATGGATCGCGGGGCAGGGACTGAACTCCGTGCGGCTTGCCATGAATGCCCGGCATTTGTTTGATATCGGGGAGCAGGATACGGTCAGATTCCATACGGCATATCTGCGGCATGTGGACGACTGCCTGGCATGGTGTAAAAAATACGGGATATATCTGTTCCTGGATATGCACGGCGCGCCGGGGGGACAGACGGGGCAAAACATTGACGACAGCGAATCGGATATCCCGGAGCTGTTTACAGACAGGCGAAATCAGGATATCCTTGTGGAGATGTGGCGTCTTCTGGCAATTCGCTATGGGAATGAGCCTGCCATCGGCGGCTATGACCTTCTGAATGAACCCATCCCCAACTGGAACCGCCGGTATAATCCTCAGCTGCTGCCGCTGTACCGCAGACTGACCCGTGCGATCCGGGACGTTGATGCCAGGCATATGATCATTCTCGAAGGCGCCCACTGGGCAACGGACTTCTCCGTCTTTGACGACTATACGCCGGAGGAGGCTGCAGACAACATTGTCCTGGAATTTCATAAATATTGGAGCGACCCGGACGAGGAAAGTCTGGCCTCCTTTGTGGAGACAGCGAAACGTCTGAATGTTCCCCTGTGGATGGGGGAAGGCGGCGAGAACAACCTGCAATGGTATACTTACGCCTTCCCGATGTATGAGCGCCTGGGAATCGGATGGTGCTTCTGGGCGTATAAAAAGATGGAAGTGCCCAATTCCCCGGTAACCTTTGGAATGCCGGAGGGATGGGATCGGATTACCGCCTATCTGGACGGCGGGGAACGGCCCGCGCCGGAGGCGGCTCAGGTGATCTTTGACCGGTTCCTCAACTGCATTTCCCATGGAGAATACCACCCGGAGATCATCCGCGCACTGACCCGCAGACCGCCGTTAGAGGTTCCTGCAGGGGCATATGATGTGGAACAGCTCCATAGTAAGCGTCGGGAAGGCGTTCATTTCCGGAGAAATGGCAGGGCCACACTGCTCTTCGCGGACGGACACACCGGCGAAGCCGACTGGCGCAGATACGGCGGCGAGGCTCAGCCGGAGGATCAGAGGATCCTGCTGCGGCTTTCTGAGGGAGATCGGGTAGGCTACCGCCTGGAAAATCCGGAAAATCAAAAAATCCGGATCCATGTACGCAGCTATGGAGACGGAATACTGGACGTTCAGGATCTGACGGCCGGACAGGGACTTGTCTGGATAACCTGCAAATCCGGGACGGCGGATGTGGAAAGCCTTCATATCCGTGCTGCCAATGACTCTGCGGAGACGATTTAAGTGAGGGAAAAGGCAATGGAATTAACGCTTACTTCAACCACATACGAAGGAAAAGAAAGCATTACAAAAGAGCAGGCCATCCCATTTCAGGACGACGGGGGCAGAGAGGAACAGCTGGTCAATCTCTATCCCCAGGTCACCTATCAGCAAATGGATGGCTTTGGCGGCGCCATTACGGATTCGGCGGCGTATGTCTATTCTCTGATGAATTCGGAACAGAAGAGACAGATGCTGGATGAATACTTTGGACAGCGGGCAATGAAGTACCGTTTCGTGCGTATTCCTATCGACAGCTGTGATTTTTCCCTTTCCCACTATGAGGCGGATGGCGACGAAGCCGATTCCGCGTTTGAGAAGTTCTCTTTTGCGCGGGTGGAAAAGTACATTCTCCCGATGCTGGCAGATGCGGAGGCCGCATACGGGGGCAAGCTGGAGATCATGCTGTCTCCATGGAGTCCACCGGCGTATATGAAAACCAACGGAGAAAGAAACCACGGCGGGAAGCTGAAGCCGTGCTGCCGGAAGCGCTGGGCGGAATACATCTGCCGGTATATTGAGGAGTACCGCAGCCGCGGCTTCAACGTGACGATGCTGACCCTCCAGAATGAGCCGAAGGCTGTCCAGACATGGGATTCCTGTATCTACACCGCCCAGGAAGAAAAGATATTTCTCCGGGATTATGTCTGGCCGTCGCTGGCGGAGCACGATCTGACTGACATTGAAATTTACATCTGGGATCACAACAAGGAGCGGGCATTTGCGTGGGCGGAGACGATCATCGACGAGGAAACCGACCACATGGTTGCCGGTATCGCATTCCACTGGTACAGCGGCGACCATTTTGAGGCGCTGCAAATGATCCGGGAGCGTTTCCCGCAAAAGAAGCTTCTGCTTTCGGAAGCCTGTATAGAATTCAGCAAATACAGCGAAGCGGATCATCTGGCGAATGCCCAGAAATATGCCCACGACATGATTGGAAATCTGAACGCGGGGATGAACGTATTTCTGGATTGGAATTTGGTTCTGGATGAACTTGGCGGCCCGAATCATGTAAAAAACTTCTGTGATGCGCCGTATTTGTATGATACGACCCAGATGCAGCTGAAGGAGCGGGAGCTGCGGAGCTACATCAGGCATTTCTCCCATTTTATTGAGCATGGAGCCGTCCGCATTGGAATGAGCCGGTATACCGACAAACTTGAGGTCACGGCATTTGGGAAGGATGGCAGGATCGCAGTTGTTCTTCTGAACAGGACGGAAGACGAAATCCCTGTGTTTCTGCGCCTGAATGATACCTGTGCAGGATTCACTGCGGCACCGAGAAGCATTTATACCGGGGTAATCGAAATCTGATTTATAGTCAGGGCCTCCGGCGCAGCCGGAGGCCCTGACTGTTTACCGGCAATTACGCTTTTACATCCTGCCTGGCGAGAACCACGTTGGCAATCAGGAGAAATATCGCGAGAAAAACAATGCAGCTCAGGAAAAATCCAGGAAGCTGGCCGGTCATGACGTCCTCTGTGCGGTTGGAGTTCATGCCCATGAGCATGAGAGAATATGGCCAGAAAAGTCCGGCGTTTGCCGTGGTGGCCATCAGGCCCAGAATGCTTCCCCCCAGCGCCATCAGCACCGGCAGGGCGAAGTTCCGGATGACCATGGACAGCAAAAGCTGTATGGCAATAATGGGCAGGCCGCCGACTGCGCCCCGGAGAAGCCAGAGCAGGATTTCCGGAGGCGGGAAGCCTGTTAATCCCGCGCCCAGCTTCCCGCCGATGAGGAACAGTACGAGAAGCCATATTTGGGTCAAAAGCGCCATTTTTGCCACGACGCAGAATTTTGCGGCGTACAGAGCGAAGGGGCGTACCGGGGCGGTCATGATCAGGTTCCAGTTGTGTCCCCGATGCTCCAGCCGCCACAGATAGGCCGCGTATACGCCGATCAGGGGCGCAAAGAAAAACAGAGCGTAAAAAAGCGTATACTGCGTCCACAGGTCGTACCATCCGTGGGTGAGGATGCCCTGATTCATCCTGTAATTAAAAGTCCCGTAAATTGCGGAAATGGCGGGTACCGCCAGAAACAGCAGCCAGACCGGACTGCGGCGGAGCTTGCGGTTCTCCGCCCGGATACAGCGCATCAGCATCATTATACCTCCTTGCGTTTCAGAGCGTTCCATGTCAGGATGGCGAACAGGACACAGAGCGCGATGGTGACGCCCAGCAGCCAGACGGGACAGGGCGCGGTGTAGTAGCGGACGATTCTGGTTTCCGGGTCCCAGTCCATGCGAGCGGTGCTCAGGGGAATGTAATACCCCCATGGCATGAAAAAGCTGACCATGGGCGGCATGAAGGAGGCAAACAGTCCGGACAGGCTGCCCACCATTCCTCCGGCAAGCGTCGGCACCTGATTGTCAAAGCGGATGCTGAGAAACAGCCAGAGGAAAACCAGCATGGCGTTTACGGCGAAGGTCGCGGCGGCAAGCCACCGGAACTGCCCAAAATCAAGGGCGTCCGTATAGCCTGCCCATTTTCCCAGTGCCAGAATGCCCGCGCTTTCCACGGCGACCATCAGCAGGATTTGCAGCAGGGCGGCGACGGCTTTCCCGAAGAACAGGGACGTCCGGCTTTGCAGGGTCAGCAGAATGCGGCAGCATTTTTCCTTGCTTTCCAAGTCCCACAGGCGGCTGGCAAGCACCGCCGTGCCCAGGGGCATGATCACCGTATTGATGATAGGGATGGCGTAAAGCAGGGCGCTGTAGCCATGGGAAACGTCCTCGCTTTTGCCGCCGGTCTGTGCTGCCCACAGGATGACGACCAGAGAAATGCCTACGGCCACCAGCGCGTTGTGCCGGTGCCGGGATTTTTTCAGTTCTGCGCAGAGGGCTTTCATTTCGCGTCCACCCCCGTCAGGCTCAGGAAAATTTCCTCCAGCGTTTTGGTTGCCCGGTTCAGCTCCACCACACCGGCCTGCGCCGCCGCCAGACGGCCTACCAGCTCCGCGAGCCGCGTCTCGTCCATGGCGGGGAGGTGGAAGACGCCCCGTTCCAGCCGCGCCGAGTTCATCAGAATCGGCGCGGCTTTTTCCGGGTGAAGCACCCGCAGGGAGATGTCGCCCTGACTGTGCTTTCGCAGGTCGTCCAGCTCCCCCTGAAACAGAAGCCTGCCGTGGTTGATGATGCCCACCTGATCGACCATCTGCTCCATTTCCCCCAGCAGGTGGCTGGAGATCAGCACCGTTGCGCCGCACCGGTTGGGCATGTCCTTGATGAGACTGCGCATCTGCTGGATGCCGGAGGGGTCGAGGCCGTTGGTGGGTTCATCCAGAATCAGCAGCTTGGGATTTCCCAGCAGCGCCTGGGCGATTCCGAGACGCTGGCGCATCCCCAAAGAATACTGCTGCACCTTCCGGCGACGGCTGTCGGTCAGCTCTACGATCTCCAGAACCCGGTCAATATTCCGCTCCGGGACGTTTTTCAGCTCTGCCAGAATTTGCAGATTTTCCTCCCCGGTCAGATGGCCGTAGCAGGCGGGGGACTCGATGAGGGAGCCGGTCTGCCGCAGCAGGGACAGCCGGTTCTGAGGGGTCATAGCCTTTCCCAGAAGACGGATGCTCCCGCTGTCGGGCTTCACCAGACCCAGCAGCATTTTCATGGTGGTGGATTTTCCCGCGCCGTTGGGGCCGATGAAGCCGTAGACGCTGCCTTCCGGAACGGACAGGGAAAGACCGTCCACCACGGGCGTTTCCCCATAATATTTGGTGAGATATTCGGTTTCGATGATTTGCATAGCCTTGCTCCTTTTTTGATTGATGAAGCCAGCTTACACCCACAAGCTTATGACTGCCTTGCCCTGGGCTTAAATTTACCTTAATTTGTGGGGCTTGCACTGGAAAATGGGCGCGCCCGCCGATATAATGGGCGAAAAAGGAGGCGGGGCTATGCAGACGATACAGGACGCAAAGATCCTCGTTGTGGACGACAACCGGGAGCTTCGGAATTTAATTAAGGAAGAACTGACGGGGGCGGGTTACCGCGCGGTGGGCATGGCGGACAGCGTCGCGGCCGCGAGACAGGCGATCTCCGGGGAACTGCCGGAGCTGGTGATTCTGGACATCAACCTGCCGGACGGCGACGGATTCAGTTTATTCCGGGAGATTCGCGGACACAGCGATGTTCCCATTCTGTTCCTGTCCGCCCGGGACGCGGACAGCGATCGGCTGTTCGGTCTGGGGCTGGGGGCGGATGATTATATGACCAAGCCCTTTCTGATGCAGGAGCTGCTTCTGCGGATTTCCGGGATTCTCCGGCGGGTGTACCGGGGGCAGTTACAGCGGGAGACAGCTCTCCGACTGGGAGACCGCACGGTGGATTTAAGCGACGCTACGGTTTCGTCGGCGGACGGCACGGTCACGCTGACGGCGACGGAGCGCGCCATTCTGCAAAAGCTGCTGGACAACCGGGGGCATATCGTGACCTACGACGCATTGTGCGAAGCGGTCTGGGGCAGCGACTATTACGGCTGCGAAAACAGCCTGAACGTCCACATCCGGCACCTGCGGGAAAAGGTGGAGGCGCAGCCCTCCCAGCCTGTCTGGATCCTCACGGCGAGGGGGCTGGGCTACAAGCTGGCGAAGGAGGGGACGAAATGAAGACGGTTTCCCGGATGATCTTCCGCTACCTTCTGGCAGCCTTCGGCATTGCGTTTCTGGTGCTTACGGTCAATGGGGCGGTGCTCATCGGCGTTGTGCTGCATTACGGCGCAAAGAGCCAACAGGAGGGCTTTTTCCCGGTGGGAGAGTTCGCCGAATCCTTCACCCGGACGGACGACGGCTTTGCCCCCGACCCGGACATGGAATGGCAGAAGCATTTTGCGTGGGCGATGCTGCTGGGGGATGACGGTGAAATCCTGTGGTCGGACAATCTGCCGGAGGAATTGAATCACGCCTACACCGTCCCGGAGGTCGCGGCCTTTTCCCGGTGGTATCTGAAGGACTACCCGGTGATGGCCTACCGCAACGACTTTGGCCTTTTGGTGGCGGGGAAGCAGCAGGGGATCATGACCCGGTTCGATTTCTATATGGACAACGACATTCTCTACGCGCTGCTGTCGGGGGTCGGGCCGCTGCTGATCGTCGATCTGTGTCTGGTTGCTGCCATTTGCCTGTTCCTCGGCTGGCGGGGCGCGAAGCCCCTGCGGGAAGCGGCGGCGGGGATCGGGCAGCTGGCGGAGGGGAAAGAGGTCTGCCTGCCCCAATCCGGCGCGGCCGCCGAGCTGGCGGAGAAGCTGAACCAGACCAGCCGTTATTTGCAGAAGCAGAACGCACTGATCCGCCGCCGGGACACCACCCGCGCCAACTGGATCGCGGGCGTTTCCCACGACATCCGCACCCCTCTGGCGCTGATCATGGGCTACGGGGAGCAGCTGGCGCAGCAGGCGCCGCCCCAGTCTGAGCAGCAGAAAAAAGCCGCCGCCATCTGCACCCAGAGCCAGAAGATCAAGGCGCTGATTGAAGACCTGAATCTGACCTTCAAGCTGCAATACAACGCCCAGCCCCTGCGGCGGACGGCTGTTTCCATGGGCGCGTGGCTCCGCCAGAGCATGGCGGATTCCTGCGATTCTCTGGGGGAAAGCTACAGCGTTGGGCTGGAGATCCGGGAACCGGCGGGGCAGACGGTGCTGGACGCGGACAGGGAGCTGCTGACGCGGGCGCTGGACAATCTGCTGAACAACAGCGTCCGGCACAACCCCGGCGGGTGCGATATTCGGGTCACGGCGGAGCTGGCGGATGGGCGGCTCGTGCTGACGGTACGGGATAACGGGGCGGGGTATCCGGAAGCGGTTCTGCGGAATCTTACCGGCACGGACGACCCCAACGCGCCCCACATTCTGGGGCTGCATCTGGTACAGCAGATCGCCGCGGCGCACAACGGGGAAGCGAGCTTCCGCAACGATGGCGGCGCGGTGGCGGTACTGAAATTTGCGGTGCAGGAAAGCACAAAATAAAAATATCCGCACCCCACGGGGTGCGGATATTTTTGGGGATATTCGGACAGCAACGGGATTATTTTCCCGCGGGGCTGTCTTCCACAAGCTTTAAGCAAAAGTCGCAGCAATCGCCGCCCCGACCCAGCGTTTTCGTCCGGTGCCAGCAGAGCTTCGGATGCATGCCGTCGTAGGTGATATCGTCGCTGTCGCAGAAGCAGTGGCACAGTTCCGGACAGCCGTATTTTACGCAGGCGTCGTGATAGGGGCATTTCGTCATGTCAATGCGCCATACGCCGCCGGTAGTTTGAATTTCCCGGGCGGCAAAGCCCGCCGTTTCCCCGAAAAGCTTTGGTGTCTGTTTGGAGAAAATGCCCGGCACCTTGCGGTAGAAGCCGGGAATGCGCATCAGCCCCAGGATCATTTTCTTCAAGCGCCATGCCCGCTGTTCTACGTAGCTGTGAACGGTCTCCAGCGCCGCGTCTTTCGGCATGACGGTTTGCAGGGTTTCGTACACCGCGATTCCCGGCATGATCTGGCCTTCCAGATGGCGCTGCTTTTCCTTGCTGGCATCGGCGTTTTCCCGGCGCAGCTCCTGCATCCGCGCGTCCAGCGCGGCGTTCAGGGGCTGCGCCTGAGCGGGGAAGTTCTGGGAGACGGTGCGCTGAAAATCGGTGATCAGATAACTCTTTTTCATGATAAAGCCCGCTCCTTCCGAAAAATCACGGCTCTAGGTACTTTCCGGCCTCAGTTTCCAGTTCCTTCCATACGGGATATTCTGCGCCGTTTTCGTCGTAGAACTTCTTCAAGTCCCGGTTCAGGGCGCTCATTTCGCCGATGGCGTTCATGGCGTGGTCGGAAGCGCAGATCTTGCCAAGGCCGGTGGCGCACATGAGTTTGTAGAATCGGAGACAGGTCTTCCGGTAGGCGGCACCTTCGAAATCCGTATCCTCCTTCGGCAGAATTTCGTGTCCGGCGTCCCGGATGGCGCGGTAGCCCTCAATGCTGGCGTCGATCACCCGGCTCAAATAGGCGGTGTTGCCCTTGAGCTTTTTCAGGTCGCCGTCGGTTTTGTAGCAGGCGAAGGCCGCCGGAATGACAAAGGCGGCGTGGCACAGAAGGTAGTCTCCCATGTTCGGTTCGTAGGCGATTTTGTACTTTGACCCGGAAAAGATCTGCCCGATCAGCGCCTCGTTGGATGGGGCGGTGCGCAGCTGCCCGATGGTGATCTTGTGCAGGTCGATGGAAGCAACATGGTCGCTTTCCCGGTGCCCCGCCGCGCTGGTGAAGGCGAACATCACATTTTTCCCCGGCAGAAGCGCCGCCGTTTCCGCCGCCCGGGCGTTGTTTCCCACAAAAACGATGTTTTTCGTGCCGTTTGCCTGGAGTGCGCCGATCATCGTTTCAATCTGCGTGTACCGCACAACGACAAAAATCGCGTCGTAGGTGTCCTCCGGCTTCAGCTCGGTCACGACGGGAATGGGGATGACCGTCATGCGGGGAGAAAACTTGCTCTTGATCCGCAGGCCGTTTTTCTGAATTTCCTCCCCCCAGCTTCCCCGTGCCAGCAGGGTAACGTCATTTCCGGCGCGGAACAGATTTTTGGCCAGATTGCAGCCAAGCACGCCGGCGCCAAATACCAGAATTTTCATAGTCAAAACTTCCTTTTTCAGTTTGTATGTATGCAGTTATCTTCCTACGCCTGCCAGAAATCCGCTCTTCGCCTTTTCCTCGGTGTCATCGGACTCGTCGTAAGCGTCGTAGGGCGCGGACGGGTCGTGGACTTTTTTCCTGAAGGGCGAGCAGAGCTTATCCTTGTGGGCAAAGGCGAACCGGAAATTGTCCGTACAGCCCGTGTGGCCGGTGATGAACAGGGGCTGAACACCCAGCGCCTTGAGCCGGGCTTCCAGATCGTGGAGGGACTGGACTGCCAGCTTGTTGTTCTCCGCCAGAGCGGAAATGAAGCTGTAGCCGCCGTCCGCGCCGAACCAGAGAGTGTCGCCGGTGAACAGGTACTTGTCGTCCACCAGGTAGACCATGTGTCCCCAGGTGTGGCCGGGGACGAGGAAGCACTGAATTTTGATATCGCCGATGTGGAGGGTGTCCCCGTCCTTCAGCAGCTGCTTGGGGTTATTGATTGTCACCTGGGGGAGCTTGTAGAGATGGTAGATCACCTTCCGGCGCACCTGGCCGGTCAGGTAGCGGTTTTCAATTTCGCCCACGTACAGCTTCGCGTCCCGGAACAGCCCCGGGCTGTCGGCTTCCACCGCGCCCACGTGGTCGGTGTCTTGATGGGTGATGAGGATGTGGCGGATGGACTTGGGGTCGATGCCCAGCCAGCCCATTTTTTCCTCCAGCCGGTCATAGTTGTAGCCCGCGTCGATCATGATGGTGGTATCGCCCTTGCGGTAGAAGAAGATGTTTGCCACCCATTCCCGGACACAGGCGACGTGTTCGTCGATCCAGCCGGTGTTCAGGGGCTTGAAGATCTCCTTGCCCCGGTACATTTTACTCATTTCTTTTTTCTGAAACTCGGTCGCTTTTTTTGACATCAGAATCCCTCCCGAAAAACGCGCTGACCCGCCGCCTGCCGCTTCCTTTACGCGGTTAGTCAACGCTAACTATGGCGATATTGTAGCACACGGGGACGGGGTTTTCAATAGGAAATCCGCGTTTTTTGCCCAAAAAGGCGCTTGTTCCGGGGAGTGCGGCACTTCCCGGAGGAATTTCCGGGGCGGGGGCGATTTTTGCCGGATTTTAGGGAGAAAAATCCCTTGACTTATCTATGGAGAAAGACCATAATAGTAAGGTGCTTGAAAATTTTGGAGGAACGAAGGATGTATCAAAAAGAAAAAAAGCTGAATCCGGTGCTTCTGATCGTGCTTGCGGTTGTTCTGCTGGCGGCGGGAATTGCCGTGTGGTTTCTGCTGACCCATGTGCGGGTGGCAGGGGCGTTTTATTCCCGGAATGCCGATGTGCTGGATCTCCGCTTTGCCAATATCACGACGGCGGACTATGATAAACTGCGGAAAAAAGCGCCGGACAGCGAGATCCTCTGGCGCATTCCCTTCCAGGGAAAGACCTATGACCAGAACACCGATGCACTGTACGTGACCTCCCTCACAGACGAGGATGTGGCGGCACTGGACTATTTTACCCGGCTGAAAACCGTGGAGGCTCAGGACTGCACGGACTATCCTCAGCTGGCCGCGCTGGCTGCCCGCCGTCCGGAGGTGACGGTGGAGTACGCGGTGACCATCGATGGCAGAAAATACGATCAGGACACCGCCGTGGTAAGCGTTTCCGGTATTACCGACGAGGAAATTGATCTGCTTACATACTTGCCGAAGCTGACGGCGGTGACGGCAGTGGGCTGCCGGACGCCGGAACAGATGGGAAAGCTGCGGGATTTCTGCCAGGAGAAGGGGATTACCTTTGCCCTGCGCTTCGGCACGAAAACTTATCCCGACACGGTGCAGGAGCTGGATGTCACCGGCGTCACCGACGGGGAGTTGGAGCTGCTTCAGCTTCTGCCGGAGCTGAAAACCCTGCATTTGGTGAACCCCGAGGCCGACCCGGCGACGGTTACTCAGCTGCGCAGCACCTATCCCAAGGTAGACATCCGCTGGGAGGTGGAGATCGCGGGGATTTCCTTCCCGGATGATACGAAGGAGGTCGATCTTTCCGCGGCGCTGGAAACCACGCCCCAGACTGCGGCTGGTACGAAAGTTGCGGCCGGTACCCAGACCACGGAGGAAACGAAGCCTGCAATTACGCTGGACCTGCAGGATCTGGAAAAGAAGATGTCCTATCTGCCCGATGCCGAGCAGGTATTCCTTGGCAAATGCGGCCTTGACAACGAGGAGCTGGCCGCCCTCCGGGAGAGAGAACGGGAGAATTACAAGGTCGTCTGGACGGTGCAGCTGGGCAAGAAGCTCACCGCGCGGACGGATGACACCACCTTCATGCCCGTCCGGGAGCACGTCTACTATTTCCTGGACGACGACGCCTACAATCTGCGCTATTGCGAGGACATGCTCTGCGTGGACGTGGGACATATGGGTCTGACCAACATCGATTTTGTGAAGGGAATGCCCCATCTGCAATTCCTGATTCTCGCCCACAACGGACAGTTACAGAACATTTCCCCCATCAGCAGCTGCAAGGAGCTGATTTTCCTGGAGCTGGACTGGAGCGCCGTGAAGGACTTTTCGCCGCTGGTGGGCTGCACCTCCCTGGAAGACCTGAACATCGGCCTGACCTACCCCAGCGTGGAGCCGCTGATGCAGATGACCTGGCTGAAAAACCTGTGGATGGTAGATCGGGGCGGCGGATATCAGCTGTCCCAGGCACTGCCGGACACCAAGATCGTGGCCACGGCCAACGCCACCGTAGGGGCGGGCTGGCGGAATCTGCCCAACTACTACAAAATGCGGGATATGCTGGGCATGGAGTACATGAGCGGCTGATGGGTGAATTTCTCCAGAAGTTGCAGAAGTTGTAAGATTCTGGAATAATCTGCCGGTTTTGGAAAGACTTATGTGGCGAAATCGGCGGATATCCCGGCTGCGGCCGCTTTGCGTGCAGACCCCTTAATTAAATCTTAATGGATTCTTTAGAATATCCTTACAAACCCCGCCGCCCCGGAATCTTGACAGGGGGGCGGGGCTGAACTATAATTGGGAAAAGGAGGTATTGAGCATGAAAAAAGCGCTTTACATTATTGTGATCATGATTCTGATCATTGCTTTCTGCGTCAGCGCGTTCCTGGTTGCCAGATACGTGCTGGAAGGCAAGAAGCAGGCAGATCGTTATGAAGACCTTGCGAACATCAAAAACCAGGCGCAGACCAGCGTCCCCACCCAGGCAACGAAGCCGTCATCCACGGCGACGGAACCCTCGAAGCCCGGCTTTGAAGTCATCAGCGACCCCACCGTGGAGGGCGGCATCCTTCTGGATTATGCCGAGCTGCACGACATGAACCCGGATCTTGCAGGCTGGATCAAGATCGAGGGCACCAAGGTGGACTACCCCGTAATGCAGACGTCCACAAACAACAAGGACTACTACCTGAAGCGGGATTTCGACAAGCAGGACAGCGTCCGGGGCTGCATCTACGCCCGTGAGGAATGCGATCTGGAGAAGCCCAGCGACAACATCACCATCTACGGCCACAACATGGCAGACGGCAGCATGTTCCACAGCCTGATGTCCTACACCGAGAAGAGCGCCTGGGACTACAACAGTCTGATCTTCTTCGACACCCTGAAGGAGCGTCACATCTACAAGATCTTCGCGGTGTTCAAGACCAGCGCCAACGCGGGCAAGGGCTTCTCCTACCACCAGTTTGTGGACGCCCAGAACGAGACGGAGTTCAACGACTTTGTCACCAACTGCAAGAATCTTTCCTTCTACGACACCGGCATTACGCCCAAATACGGCGACAAGATCATCTGCCTGTCCACCTGCGAGTACACCCTGAACAACGGTCGTCTGGTCGTGGCGGCGGTGCGCATCAGCTGATAATAATCCTCAGACGTTCCGCGTCTGAGGATTTTTTTGCCGCGGGGCTTTTCTTCCTGAAAGTTTATGCTATAATGATATGAGAGATATCCAGACCGTTTCTACCCGCAAAATCGAAAGAAAAAGAGGGGGCTTTTGCCATGCAGAGTCTTTGTGATCGATGGGAGTTCGTTTCCGACTGGTATGACGGATTTGCCGTCGGAGAAGGGGAGGGAGAGTGCGTCCGCCTGCCCCATACCGTGAAGGAAATCCCGCAGCACTACGCCGACAGCCAGTCCTATCAGATGGTCTGCGGCTACCGGAAAAAGCTGACGCTGGATCCCACGCTGGCGGGGAAGCGCCTGTTCGTGCAGTTCGACGGTGCGGCGCATATTGCCACAGTGTACTTAAACGGTAAGGAACTGGCAACCCACTGGTGCGGCTATACCGCCTTCCGGGTGGACATCACCGACGCGGCGGTTCTGGGCGGCGAAAACTGGCTGGCGGTGAAGCTGGACACCACGGAGAACGACGAGGTGCCGCCCTTCGGATTTGTCATCGACTACCTGACCTACGGCGGACTTTACCGGGAGGTCTGGCTGGACGTCCGGGAAAAGAGCTATATTGAAGATCTGTACATAACGACCCCTGACTTAACCACCCTGAAAATCAAGCCCACTTTGCAGAATGCCGAGGGCTGCATCCTTCTGGTGGAGCTGCAGAAGGGCGAGCGGGTGCTGGTGAAGAAAGCGTTTACCGCCGGGGGCGTGATCACCATCAGCTGCCCCGGCGTCAAGCCCTGGGACACGGAGCATCCCATCCTCTACACCTGCCGGGTGTCCCTGCTGAAAATCGGCCGGGTGATGGATACCCAGGAGGTCAAGGTTGGCTTCCGGACTGCCGAATTCAAGGCCGACGGCTTCTACCTGAACGGGAAGAAGACCTTCCTGCGTGGCCTGAACCGGCACCAGTGCTGGCCGTATGTGGGCTACGCCGTTCCGGAGCGGCTCCAGCGGGAGGACGCGCGGATCCTGAAGCAGGAGCTTGCCTGCGTGGCGGTGCGTACCTCCCACTATCCCCAGAGCCAGTATTTTATTGACGAATGCGATCGTCTGGGACTGCTGGTGTTTACGGAAATTCCGGGCTGGCAGCACATCGGCGGGGAGGACTGGAAGGATCAGGCGGTGGAAAACACCCGGGAGATGGTGCTGCAATACCGCAACCATCCCAGCATCGTCCTCTGGGGCGTGCGCATCAACGAAAGTCAGGACGATGACGAGCTGTACCGCCGCACCAATGCCGCCGCCCATGAGCTTGACCCCAGCCGGGCCACCTCCGGCGTGCGGTTCCTGGAAAAAAGCCACCTGCTGGAGGACGTCTACGCCTACAACGACTTCTCCCACACCGGGGACAATCCCGGCTGCAAGCCCAAGCACGCCGTCATGTCCAGCCGGAAAAAGGCACTGCTGATCTCCGAGCATACCGGTCACATGTACCCTACCAAGTCCTATGACACCTGGAGCCACCGGCAGGCGCAGGCGCTGCGCCACGCAAGGGTGCAGAGCGACGCCGCGGCCGACGGCGGTCATGTGGGCTGCTTCGGCTGGTGCATGTTCGACTATCCCACCCACAAGGACTTTGGTTCCGGCGACCGGGTGTGCTACCACGGCGTCATGGACGCTTTCCGCAATCCCAAGCCCGCGGCGGCGCTGTACGCCAGTCAGGGAGAGGGGACGACGGTGCTGACGGCCTGTACGCCCATGGATATCGGCGACTATCCCGGCGGACAGATCGGGGACTCGGCGGTGCTGACCAATGCCGACTCCGTCCGGCTGTACAAGAACGGGAACTACGTCACGACCCTCCGCGCCGGGGACTACCCCGGGCTGCCCCATCCGCCTATGATTCTGGACGACATCATCGGCGAGCTTCTGGAAACCCAGGAGGGCTTCGACGAAAAGAAGGCCGACCTTCTGCGCGCCTGCCTGCTGGCGGTGCGCAGCCACGGCCTTGCCCATCTGCCTCCGGCGGATATTGCCCGGATGGGCGTGGCCATGGCCAGATACGGCCTGACCTTTGCCGATGCCCAGAAGCTCTACGGAAAGTACGTGGGCAACTGGGGCGGCGAGGCCACCGCCTGGCGGCTGGATGCGCTGAAGGAGGGGAAGGTGGTTTCCTCCGTGACCCTGTGCCCCGGCACGAAGCTGCATCTGGAGGTCACGCCCAGCCACACGGAACTGACGGAAGGGGATACCTACGACATGGCGGCGGTGCGGGTTCGCATTCTGGACGAGTACGGGAGCCCCTCGCCCTATGCCCAGCTTCCGGTGACGTTCCGGTTAGAGGGCGCGGCGGAGCTGGTGGGGCCGGAGACGGCAGCAGCCGAGGGCGGTATGACGGGTACTTACGTCAGAACCACCGGGGAGACCGGCACGGCGGTGCTGACGGTGTCTACCTCCCAGACGGAGGCGGTGCGCATTGCGTTTACGGTCGGCCGGAAGCCGGAGCGGTGAACGTCCTCAAGGCGGCTGTAAAATTCTGATAAAAATCTCAGGAATGTGGCCGACAGATATTGACATTTCCGCTGTGAAGTGGTATTCTTATTTCGGTACTTAAGTACCGAATAAAATATGTGCAGTGAGCCATTGCAACGGCAGCTGCATAAATCCTGTATGGGCCGATCCACACAAAACGGTAGGCACCAACAAATTACAAGGAGTGTATTAACAATGGGATTCAAATCTGACATCGAAATCGCACAGGAGACCCCGATGCTGCACATCCGCGAGATCGCCAAGACCGCAGGTGTGGATGAGAAGTATCTGGAACAGTACGGCAACTACAAGGCCAAGGTTGACTACAACATCCTGAAGGACATGGCGGACAAGCCCAACGGCAAGCTGGTTCTGGTTACCGCCATCAACCCCACCCCCGCCGGTGAGGGCAAGACCACCACGACCGTCGGCCTGGCTGACGCCATGCGCCGCATCGGCAAGAACGTCATGGTTGCTCTGCGTGAGCCTTCCCTCGGCCCCGTGTTCGGCGTCAAGGGCGGCGCTGCCGGCGGCGGCTACGCACAGGTCGTCCCCATGGAGGACATCAACCTGCACTTCACCGGTGACTTCCACGCCATCGGCGCTGCCAACAACCTGCTGGCTGCGATGCTCGATAACCATATCTACCAGGGCAACGCTCTGGGCATCGACCCCCGTCAGATCACCTGGCGCCGCTGCGTCGATATGAACGACCGTCAGCTGCGGTTCGTCGTCGACGGCCTGGGCGGCAAGGTCAACGGCACCCCCCGTGAGGACGGCTACGACATCACCGTGGCTTCCGAGATCATGGCGGTTCTGTGCCTGGCCTCCGACATCAACGACCTGAAGGAGAGACTGTCCCGTCTGGTGGTCGGCTATACTTACGCCGGCAAGCCCGTCACCGCCGGTGACCTGCACGCCCAGGGCGCTATGGCCGCTCTGCTGAAGGACGCACTGAAGCCCAACCTGGTTCAGACGCTGGAGCACACTCCCGCGTTCGTCCACGGCGGCCCCTTCGCCAACATCGCCCACGGCTGCAACTCCGTGACCGCTACCAAGATCGCTCTGAAGCTGGGCGATTACGCCATCACCGAGGCCGGCTTCGGCGCCGATCTGGGTGCTGAGAAGTTCCTGGACATCAAGTGCCGCATGGCGGGTCTGAAGCCCTCCTGCGTGGTTCTGGTCGCCACTGCCCGCGCCCTGAAGTACAACGGCGGCGTGCCCAAGGCCGAGACCGGCAAGGAGAATCTGGAGGCTCTGGAAAAGGGCCTGCCCAACCTGCTGCAGCACGTTTCCAACATCACCACCGTCTACAAGCTGCCCTGCGTGGTCGCCATCAACCGCTTCCCCACCGACACCGAGGCCGAGCTGAAGCTCATCGAGACCAAGTGCAAGGAGCTGGGCGTCAACGTTGCTCTGTCCGAAGTCTGGGGCAAGGGCGGCGAAGGCGGCGTAGAGCTGGCCAAGGAAGTCATCCGTCTGTGCGAGCAGCCCAATGATTTCACCTTCTCCTACGAGCTGAACTGCTCCATCAAGGAGAAGATCGAGGCCATTGCCAAGAAGATCTACCACGCCGACGGCGTGAACTTCACCGCCAATGCCGAGAAGCAGATCAAGACCCTGACCGAGCTGGGCTACGATCATATGCCCATCTGCATGGCCAAGACCCAGTATTCCTTCACCGACGATCAGACCAAGCTGGGCGCACCCAGAGATTTCACCATCACCGTGCGCAACGTGAAGGTTTCCGCCGGCGCCGGCTTCCTGGTCGCTCTGACCGGCGAGATCATGACCATGCCTGGTCTTCCCAAGGTACCTGCCGCTGAGCGTATCGATGTGGACGAGACCGGCAAGATCTCCGGCCTGTTCTGATTCATAGTACCGTAAAAAGCGCAGGCGGCCCCCCGCCTGTGCTTTTGCGGTTTTAGACTGATTAGCCGTATCTATCAGGAGACATTATGGCGGGTATCCATTATCTGTCGTTCATCCCCGCGGAGAACCCGGTTCACCGGAGTCAGGGCGTGAATCTGCTGCTGATGGTGGACAATCCGGGGGAGGACGCCGCCGTTACGGTGCGTTTTTACGGCTCCGACGGCTCTGACTGGCGGGAGATTTTTGCCCAGGAGCGGAGCTTTCAGGGGCATAGCCATATCCACGCCTATTTTCATCTCCCTCCCGCCTGCTTCGCACCGGAAAACTGGGGCGGAGAGACGCTGGAGGAACTGGCGGTGTGGGTGGGAGAAGCGCCCCCCGCGCCCACGGAGCAGGGACAGCTCCTGTTCCTTGAACAATGACTTAAACATCGGAAAGGAAATTTGACCTATGGACATGACATTGGAATCCTGCCGCAGATTTGTGGAGGTTCTGGCTTCTGACGCCCCGGCCCCCGGCGGCGGCGGCGCGGCTGCTCTGGTGGGTGCCATCGGCACCGCGCTGGGCAACATGGTCGGCTCCCTCACCGTCGGCAAGAAGAAATACGCCGACGTGCAGGACGAGATTCTTGCGCTGAAAGCAAAGTGCGACGATCTGCAGAAGCAGCTTCTCGACCAGGTGGAAGCCGACGACAAGGGCTTCGTTCCTCTGGCCAAGGCTTACGGCATCCCCAAGGACGACCCCAACCGGGACAAGGTTCTGGAGGAAGCCACCGTCACCGCCTGCGCGGTGCCCATGCACATCATGGAGCTGTGCTGCGAAGCGCTGGACTGCGTCGCCGTGTTTGCCGCGAAGGGCTCCCGGCTGGCAGTCTCCGACGCCGGATGCGCCGCCGTGTGCTGCAAGGCAGCTCTACAGGCCGCGTCCCTGAACGTGTTCATCAACACCAAGAGCCTGAAGAACCGGGAAGTGGCAGAGGACATGAACCGTCATGCCAATGTGATGCTGAACAAGTATTGCAGCGTCGCGGACGAGATCTTCAACGACGTCAAGGCGGGCTTTGGTCAGTAAGCCCCACAACGAACATATTGGAGGAAACATATTATGGCTAAGTTACTGCTGGGCAAGGAAGTTACCGATGCCCTGAACGCGAATTTGCAGACCCGTACCGCCGCGCTGCGGGAAAAGGGCATCATCCCCACTCTGGGCATCGTCCGTGTAGGCGCCGACCCCTCCGACCTGAGCTATGAAAAGGGCGCGACCAAGCGCGCCGAGCTGGTGGGTGTGGACGTCAAGAAGTTTGAGCTGCCCGCAGACGCTTCCAAGGAAGACGTTCTCGCGGTCATCGATCAGGTCAACGCCGACGATTCCATCCACGGCGTGCTGATGTTCCGCCCCCTGCCCAAGCACCTGAAGGCCGACCAGAACGAGATCTGCAACCGCCTCGACCCCAAGAAGGACGTGGACTGCATGACCCATCTGTCCAACGCCGGTGTGTTTGAGGGACTGAACGGTCTGGGCTTCGCCCCCTGCACCCCCGCCGCCTGCATGGAGATTCTGGACTTCTACGGCATCGACTGCAAGGGCAAGAACGCCGTGGTCATCGGCCGCAGCCTGGTGGTCGGCAAGCCCGCCGCCATGATGCTCATGGGCAAGAACGCCACCGTTACCGTCTGCCACACCAAGACGGTGAACACCGCCGAAATCTGCCGGAACGCGGACATCATTGTTTCCGCTGCCGGTGTGCTGAACAGCCTGACCAAGGACTATGTCCGCCCCGGCCAGGTGGTCGTGGACGTGTCCATCAACTGGAACGAGAATAAGATCAACGCCAAGGGCGGCAAGGGCGGCATCGCCGGCGACGCCAAGTTTGACGAGGTTGAGCCGATCGTTGAGGCCATCACGCCCGTTCCCGGCGGCGTCGGCTCCGTGACCACCTCCGTGCTGATGAAGCATGTGGTGGAGGCTGCCGAAAGAGGATAACGCCATATTGGCTTCTGCGTGACTGACGGATCAGCGGGTTTACCGCATGGGAGCGCAGAAAAAAAGCCAGCCGACCGTCTGGGCGATTCAGTTTCCACGCTGGGTCGCCCTTTTTGTCTATGGACATTCAAATTCAATATTGAGAGCAAGGTGCTTTTATGAAAAAATTAAAAAATCTTGAGGAAGGTTCGTTCCTGAAGCTGTTTTTCGCCTTCTTTTCCGTGGCGTTTCTCATTGCGGCGGTGTGTATGCCGGACAGGAATACCATGTTTTCCGGCCTGTGGCAGATCATAAGCCAGCCGGGAAAGATTTCCACCAACTATTTTGCCGTGGGCGGCTATGCCGCGACGTTCCTGAACATGGGACTGGTGGGGCTGTGCTGCCTGGGACTGTATGTCCTGTGCGGCGCGATGCCCAATAACGTCTCCACCCTGGCCTTTGTGCTGACCCTGGGCTTCTGCTCCTGGGGCATCAACGTCCTGAACATCTGGCCGACGGTGCTGGGCGTCGTCCTTTACTGCCTGGTGAAGAAGGAAAAATTTGGAGCGAACGTCAACGCCATGCTGTTTTCCACCGGCATCGCGCCGCTGATCAGCGACCTGCTGGTGCGCCATCCCTACCCCGATGTGGTGGGCTTCAACCTGTACGGGTTTGTGGTGGCGATGATCGTGGGCATTGCCATCGGCTTCTTCCTCCCGGCGGGGCTGACCCATTCCCCGAAGGTACATAAGGGCTTCGATCTGTATTCTGCCGCCGTGCCGGTGTGCCTGTTTGCGTTTTTCCTCAATGCCACGCTGTTCAAGACCATGGGCATTGAGCTGCCCGCCGCGCCCGGCGCGGAGACCTTGCTGGTAGCGTCCCGACTGACGGTGAATCTGTTCTGCTGCATCCTGTTCGGGCTGTGCATTGTGTTCGCCCTGGCCATGGGCTGCAAGCCGAAGCAGTATTGGGCGCTGCTGACCGCCCCGGAGCATGTGGGTTCCGTTTCCTCTCAGATGGGTACGGAGGTATTCCTGATGAACGTGGGCGTATTCGGCCTGTTCATTCTGGCTTACTACAACATTATCGGCGCTTCCTTCAACGGCGTGACTCTGGGCATTATTTTCTGTATGCTGTGTACCTGCAATTCCGGCTCCCATCCCGGCAACGTCTGGCCGATCATGCTGGGGTATGTGCTGGCGTCCTTCCTGGCGGGGGGGCTGTCCAGAGTGGCGGGGGGCAATTTCACCTTTGTGATCAATGCTCAGGCCATCGCTGTGGGTCTATGCTTCGCCAACGGCTTGAGTCCTATTACCAGCAAGTATGGCTGGTTCTGGGGCATGGTTGCGGCCGTGATGCACTATTTCCTGGTTACCTCCGTTCCCAATCTCCACGGCGGATTCTGCCTGTATAACGGCGGTTTTACGGCGGCGGTGATCTGCATCCTTCTGGTGCCGGAGCTGGAGTGCTTCTGCAAAACCAAGGCCGAGCGCAAGGCGCTGAAGGCCGCGAAATAAAGAATCACCGGGCAGGAAGTAATTCCTGCCCGGAAACGAAAAAAGAAGAATAACGATTAAAAACGCTTCTTTTTTCGCTTCCGGAGTGATATGGTACATGTGAAGAGCGGGGGAACGCCATGAAAAGAACGAAAACGTCCCTTAGGACGGGCTTCCTGACGGTCATACTGATCTGCTGGCTGGTGCCTATCTTTATCATTGTGGCGCTGGCGGGCGTGCTGCTGAATGAAAATTACCGACAGTCCGTGCAGCAGGAGATCGACAGTAGCGCCGCGAATGCCCTGCGGCTGGTGCAGATGCGCTTTGAGGACGCCATCGACGATTCCAAGGCGGTATCCTATGACGGCACCGTGCGGGACGCTTACCGCACCTGGCTGCAAAACGGCGACAGCGCCGCGCTGTACGGCACCGTCACCGACTACTTAAGCCAGAGATTTACCAGAGGGGACATTTATCAGGCGGTGTTCATCCACTTCTGGAACGTGGATGCCAGCGCCTACGTCCTCAGCGACGGCACCACCAGCTTTGGCCTTCTGCTGCAGTGCCGCCAGTGTGCTCCCCAGATCGTGGCGGAAATGGAAGACGCGGACACGGACATCCGTCTGCTGCTGATCGACGGGCAGATGTACATGGCGCGAAACCTGCTGGACAGCACCTTCACCCCCTATGCCAGTGTGGTCATGCTGCTGGAGCCTTCCAATCTGTTTCTTCCCCTGGACTCGGTGAACCGGGTAGGGAACCTGCAATACAATCTGGACGGCTGCCGCTTCACCATCGCCGCGGACGGCAGGCTGGTGGAAGCGGCGGAGGAGACCGGGAACGTACATTATCAGGCCAAGACCGAGGGACATATCATCGGCTTCTCTGCGGACAGAGAAGAATACGACATTTTCGGGGAAAACCCGTGGATGCGCTGGGCAATCGGCAGTGTGGTGCTGCTGATACTGCCCCTGTCGCTGGTGACCATCGCCCTGTTTTACCGCCATGTCACCCGCCCCATGGAGGTGCTGGGACAGGCGTATCAGCTGGTGAAAAGCGGCGAGCGGGGCTACGAGATCGGGCAGAAAGCCCCCAACCGGGAATTTGAAAAACTGTACGACCAGTTCAACGCCATGTCGGCGGAGCTTCGGCGGCAGTTTGAGCGGGCGTATCTGGAGCAGCAGGCCACCCAGCAGGCGAACATCAAGGCGCTGCAATCCCAGATCAATCCCCATTTTCTGAATAACACCCTGGAAATCATCAACTGGGAAGCCAGAATGGCGGACAATGAGCGGGTCAGCGCTATGATTGAGTCCCTGTCCACCATGCTGAAAGCCGCGCTGGATCGGAACGGGCGGACGAAAATCCCGCTTTCCGAGGAGCTGGGGTACGTGGACGCGTACCTGTACATCATCCGGGAGCGGCTTGGCGAGGGCTTCCGGGTGCATAAGGACATCGATGAATCCATCCTGACGCTGCTGGTGCCCCGTCTGGTTTTGCAGCCGCTGGTGGAAAACGCAGTGGAGCATGACATCACCGCCAACCGGGGTGGCGACCTGTGGGTCAGAGCCTACCGGCAGGCGGACAGGGTGGTGCTGGAAGTGGAGCATGACGGCACGCTGACCCAGGAGGACAGGCAGAAAATTCAGTCTCTGCTGGCACAGCCCTCACAGGGGGCGGCCGCGGGCGGTCAGGTGGGACTGCGCAACGTCAGCCAGCGGCTGAACCTGATTTACGGCGACGAGGGAACGCTGACCCTGGATCAGACCAGAGCCGGAACGGTTCTCGCCCGGGTCTCCATCCCCGCCGGACAGTGAAAAGCGCAAGCAAAGGCAAAAATGACAACTGCAGTCAAAAAAAGCCAAGAGGAAACAAACGAGGGGCTTGTACAAAATCACCTGAAAGCGGTATAATTTAGGAAAGATATATGGGCAGGTTGCAAAAAGAGAAAAAGGAGGATGCCGATCTATGAAAAGAAGACTGGCCATTTTTCTGGCGTTGGCCCTGGGATTGAGCGGCTGCGCATTTTCATCCGCATCTGCGTCTCCGGAGCAGACGGCAGCTGCCCAGGAAAAGCCGCCGGTCGTGCTGGAGGTCGTCACCTCCTACGGCGGCGACGACGGCAGCCGCAGCACCTTTGAAGCGGCAGTAGCCGCCTATGAGGCAGCCACCGGGAACAGGGTAAAAGACGGTTCGGCCATCTCCAACGAGGGCTGGAAGGCCAAGGTTCTGGCGGATTTCGAGACCGGCTCCGAGCCGGATGTGCTGTTCTTCTTCACCAACGCCGACGCAGATCCCATCATCAACGCCAAACGTGTGGTTTCCATTGAGGACATCCGGGAGGTTTACCCCGACTACGCTTCCAATATGAAGCAGTCCATGCTGGCTCAGGCTGCGGACGGAAAGCATTACGCCGTTCCCGCCGCAGGGTATTGGGAAAATCTCTTTGTCAATAAAGGGGTTCTGGAAGCCTGCGGCGTTCCGGTGCCGGGGGCGGATTACACCTGGGAGCGGTTTCTTTCCGACTGCGAGAACATCAAAGGCAGCGGCTATATCCCCATTGCCTGTTCCTTGGTGGAGGTGCCGCACTATCTGTTTGAGTTCGCCGTCATGAACAACGGGACGGTGGAAAACCATCTGGAAGTTCCCACCCTGGACGAAAACGGCAACCTGCGGGACGACGAGGTGTCCCGGAAGTGGGTCGCGGCGCTGAACGACATCAAGCAGCTGTACGATCTGGGCTATTTCCCGCCCAACACCCTGACGGCCACCGACGAGGAGACCGTCTCCCTGTTCGGCAACGGAAAGGCGGCGTTTCTGGTGGACGGCTCCTGGCAGGTGGGACACCTGGGGGAGCTGTACGGCGATAAGATCGAGAACATGGCAGTGCGATTTGTACCTGCAAAGGGCGAGCGGAAGGCCACCGAGGGCATCGGCGGCATCTCCATGGGCTATTTCATCACCCGCAAAGCCTGGAAGGATCCGGAAAAGCGGGACGCGGCGGTGCAGTTTGTAGAAATGCTGACGTCCGATGAAATCTTGAGCACCTTCATCAAGACCGAGGTCACGGCGCTGATCGACGGCGCAAGCCCTGCCGGGCTGAACAGTCTGGAACAGTCTGCGGCGGAGACAAACGCCAGGCTGACCAAGGTCAGTCCCGCAGTGCAGGACGCCATCAGCGCGGAGGCCAAGAGCACCCTTTTTACCAACATCCAGAAGGTGGTCACCGGGCAGATGACTGCCGAAAAGGCAGTGACCCTGGCTATCCAGAGAAACGAATAGGTTTTTTACGTGTAAAAAATCCCGTAACTGTTGACACAGTTACGGGATGATGGGCTTCTAACCGGACTCAGGCGGGCGCAGCGTGCCCCGGAAGAAAGAAAAAGGAGCGGATACGATGTATCGGGTGGTTCTCATTGACGATGAAAACATCATTGTGGAAGGTCTGCGACGGGTCATCAAATGGGTGGACTACGGCTGCGAGGTCGTGGGAACGGCCAGCGGCGCCGAGGAAGGCGCGGCGCTGATCCGGAAATGGCAGCCCCACATTCTGTTCACCGATATCCGGATGCCCGGCGCCGACGGCCTGATCATGCTGGCGGGACTGCGCAGTGAGTTCCCGGACATGCAGGTGACGGTGCTGACCGGCTACCAGGATTTTTCCTATGCCCAGGAGGCCATCCGTCTGGGCGTTACCCGTTTTTTGCTGAAGCCCTCCAAAATGGACGAGATCAAGGAAGCCTTGGAAACCATGACCGCCCGCTTAAACGCCCAGTCCCGGCTGCGGCATCCGGGGGACGAGCCGGAAGAGGAGCAGCACGGCGCGGGAAGCTTCATCGTCAACCAGGCGATGGCCTACATCGAGGGGCATTACGCGGAAAAGCTGACCCTCCAGGGGGTGGCGGACTGTTGCTATGTTTCCCAGTGGCACCTGTCGAAGCTGCTGAACCGGCACATGGGCAAGAGCTTTTACGACATTCTCAACACCGTGCGCATCCGGAAGGCCAAGGAGCTGCTGCTTGACCCCGGGCTGAAAATCGGCGAGATCGGGGAACAGGTGGGCTACGCGGACACGGCGCATTTTGCCAGAACCTTCAAAAAGCAGGAGGGCATGAGCGCCAACGAATACCGCAACACATTAAAGTAAAGAGAATAGAGATAAGGTTATTGTGACCAATAGACGGCGATCGAATTTGTGCAAAATGTCGAACGCCGTCTTTCTTGTTTGTACCGATTTGTGGAATCCCACAAGCAAAAACAAAAAACAACAAGGCGGTCTAAGGACAATTTCAGGCAATGCCTGTAAAATATAGACAGATGAAGCGATTGCCGGAACGGCAAGAATATGAAAGACGGGTGAAACGTGAATGGCGACAAAAACCACCGAACGGCTGGAGCCAAGAGTCAAGTCACCGAGCTGGTTTGAGAGAAACAAGAAGACTTTGGTGCTTCTGACCATGGTTGCCCCTGTGGCGATCTGGCTGCTGCTGCTGCGCTACCTGCCTATGGGCGGCATCGTGCTGGCGTTCAAGAATTACAAGGTCAATCCCCGCAACCCCTCCTTTATCAGCAACCTGCTGAGCAGCAAGTGGGTGGGATTCAAGAACTTCGAGTTCCTGTTCAAGACCGACTCTGCGTGGGTCATGATCCGCAATACGCTGGCCTACAACATTGTGTTCATCATTCTGGGCGTCATCATTCCCGTGGCCTTCGCCATCATGATGAACGAGATCACCAGAAAGTTCTTCAAGAAGGCTTATCAGACCATGATGTTCTTCCCCTACTTTTTGAGCTGGGTCGTGGTCAGCTACTTCCTCAACGCCTTCCTGGATGCCCAGTACGGCATGATCCCCGCCATGCAGGAAGCCGCGGGACACGCCCGCACCTCCTGGTACACGACCCCCGGCCCCTGGCCGTTCATCCTGACGTTCGCGAATCTCTGGAAGAATGTGGGCTACTCCACAGTCCTGTACCTGGCGGCCATCACCGGCATTGACACCAACCAGTATGAAGCTGCCGCCATCGACGGCGCCACCAAATGGCAGCAGGTGCTGCATGTAACGATTCCCCATCTGCGCACGATGATCGCCATTCTGTTCATCATGAACGTGGGCAAGATCTTCGCTTCTGACTTTGGCCTCTTTTACAATGTTCCCATGCAGAACGGCGCGCTGTTCTCCGTGACCCAGACCATTGATACCTACGTCTACCGTGCCTACATGGCCACCGGCGACCCGGGACAGTCCTCCGCGGCCGGATTGCTGCAGAATGTGCTTGGCTTCGTCTGCATCCTGACAGCCAACGGAATTGTCAAGAAGATCGATTCCGAAAGCAGCCTGTTCTAAGGGGGTATTCCAAATGGCTGAAAAGAAGAAAGACCTCCGTCTGAATTCCGTCAGCGTGGGAGCCGAAGCGATTTTCCATGTGATCATCGGTCTGTTCTCCATCTGCTGCATCATTCCCTTTCTCTTCGTTATCATCATCTCCTTCTCGTCCAAGGAATCCATCACCACCATCGGCTACTCCTTCATCCCCACCAGCTGGAGTGTGGACGCCTATCAGTATGCGTTCAATAAGCTGCCCCAGATCTGGCGCTCCTACTTTAACTCCATCTACATCACGGTCATCGGCACGGTGCTGAGTACCACGATGTGCGCCATGTACGCCTACGTTCTGTACCGTCCTGACTTCAGGTTCCGCGGCTTCTTCAATTTCCTCAGCTTCTTCACCATGATCTTTGGCGGCGGTCTGGTGCCGACCTACATCGTCAGCAAGCAGCTGCTGGGACTGAGCGAAAACTATGCGGCTCTGATCGTCCCCCTGCTGGTCAGCCCCTTCAACATCATCGTGATGCGCTCCTTCTTCAAAAGCTCCGTTCCTCTGGAGCTGATCGAAGCGGCCACCATTGACGGAAGCGGCGAATATTCTACCCTCTTCCGGGTGGTCGTGCCCATCGCCAAGCCCGGCATCGCCACCATCGCCCTGCTGAATGCCCTGGCCTACTGGAACGACTGGTTCAACTCCCTGCTGTACATTCAGCAGAAGAAGGTTTTGCAGCCCCTGCAGGCGTTGCTGATGGAGCTGCAGAACAACACGGAATACTTAAACCGTATGGCCGGTATGCTCGGCCCGGACGCCATCGCCGAAGCGGCAAAAATGCCGTCGCAGGCGCTGCGGATGGTTCTGGTGGTGTTCATCGTCGTTCCCATCGCCTGCGCCTACCCCTTCTTCCAGCGCTACATCGTTTCCGGCCTGACGGTCGGCTCCGTGAAGGGCTGATTCCGCACGCTTACGCAACTCATGGCTAATGCAGCCACGCCTGGCTGTTTAGTAATAACAAAGGAACCTCTGAATAAATCGCCTTCGGCCGTGAGTGGATCTTTTCCGTCCACTCTTCGGTATCGAAAACGGGAAATACATACAGTATTCCTCCGTTTCCGATACCTCGATTGGACGAAAAATCTCTCACTCACAGCTCTCGTCGATTTAATCAGAGCTTCCCAAATTTTATTTGGAGGAAGACACATGAAAAAGTTACTGGCCCTGCTGCTGGCTCTGGTAATGGTACTCGGTTTGGCCGCCTGCGGTTCCGGCAATACCACTCCCACCGCCGCTGCCGACAACAAACCCGCTGCTACTGCTGCTCCTGCTGAGGAGAAGCCTGTCACCCTGAAGATCTGGTTCCACGGCAGCACCGTCACTCCCGACGCTTCCGAGAAGGTCATGGAGTCCGTCAATGCTTATCTGAAGGACAAGATCAACGTCGTCATCGAGCCGATCTGGGGCACCTGGGGCGACTTCGATCAGGCTACCGTTACCGCCCTGGCCGGCGGCGACAAGGTCGATATGTACTTCACCTGCAACTGGTCCGCTGACGAGTACAACAAGTACGCCAAGGACGGTTACTGGGTCAAGCTGGACGACATGCTGGACACCTACGCTCCCGAACTGAAGGCCACCATTCCCCAGGACATCTGGGACTGCGCCAAGACCAACGGCTACGACGGCATGGGCATTTATGCCGTTCCCGGCCTGAAGGACACCGCTACCCAGAACTGCTGGGATGTCAACGGCACCCTGCTGGCGGAGCTGGGCTACAATGTTGACGACGTCTGCAATGCCGGCCTGGACTACTTCTCCGACGAGTTCGCCGAAATGCTGCAGAAGGCCAAGGATCTGAAGGGAAAGGATTTCTACCCCCTGCTGATCGAGCCTATCGTCCTTGAGAGAATGGTCACCCACTCCTCCATCGTCACCGGCGACCTGCCCACCGGCGCTGTCCTGTCCTACTACTACGACGCCGAGCATCCCTCCAAGGACATCGGCAGCACCATCGTGAACAAGTTCTCCACCGATGAATTTGCCAAGTTCGCCGCGAAGACATACGAGTACGCCCAGAAGGGCTACATCTCCCCCAGCTGCCAGTCCACCGCTACCGCCAACGACTACCGCACCGCGACCCAGTCCACCGGCGAGTACCTGTTCGGCACCCAGTCCTACGCCTTCGGCTGCGAACTGGACTACTCCAACGCCCGTGGTATCGACGTCCGCATGGTTCCCGAGACTGCCGCCTACATGGACTGCACCTCCGGCCAGGGCGCTATGATCGCCATTTCCGCTACCTCCGAGAATCCTGAGAAGGCTCTGATGTTCCTGAACCTGCTGAACACCGATCCCGAGCTGATGACCATGATGAACTATGGTACCGAGGGCTTCACCTACAACAAGAACAGCGACGGCACCATCACCTTCATCCCCGAGAACCGTGCCAACTACTCCCCCTGGACCAACGGTATGGGCAACGTCCGTATCCTGCCTCCCACCGACGCACAGGGCGTTGACTTCTGGGATCGCTTCGCCGCTTACTATGACGCGGCTGAGCCTCTGCCTCTGGGCGGCTTCGTCTTCGATTCTTCTGAGCTGAGCACCGAAATCGCCGCTCTGTCCAACGTCTTTGCTGAGTATGGCTTCAACCTGATGTCCGGTGCTGTCAACCCCGACGATGTCCTGCCCGAATTCCTGTCCAAGCTGGAAGAGGCTGGCATCAACGAGTTCGTCGGCGCTGCTCAGGAGCAGCTGGCCGCTTACATGGGTTAATTCCCCTGTACAGGCTGACGAAACAGTAACCTCTTGCCCCGCGCCTGAAAAGACGCGGGGCATTTCCTGTTTTGTGACAAAAAATCCCATGGCACCTTAATGAATCCTTAATGGCAATATAGTTGATTTCCGCGGGCAATTTCGGTATAATATGATTTACAAAATGAAACATTTACATGTGGAGGACAGAATTATGAAAGTTCGAGCATGGCTGGCTCTGGCACTGATCCTGTGCCTGACCGTTTCTCTGGCGGCCTGCGGCAGCAACGATACGGCGGTGTATGTGCAGTCGGTTTCCGATCTGACGGGACTGGGCGGCATCGCGGCCGGCGATCGGTTCCCCGGTATGGTCGTTTCCGAAAACGTGACGGAGATCAAGAAGGATTCGGAAAAGACCGTTAAGGAAGTGCTGGTCAAGGAAGGCGACGACGTCAACAAGGGCGACAAGCTGTTTGAGTACGATACCGATGAGCTGCAGCTGAGTCTGGAAAAGAAGCAGCTGGAGCTGGAGCAGTTGAACGCATCCATCGAGAATTACCAGCAGCAGATCAAGGAACTGGAAAAGGAGCGGGGCTGGGCGTCTGGCTCTGACAAGTTGCAATACACCATCCAGATCCAGACCACCCAGGTGGACATGAAGGAAGCAGAGCTGAACGCCAAGGCGAAGCAAACCGAGGTCACCCAGGCGGAGAATCTGCTGAAAAATTCCACCGTGGTGTCGCCCATCAAGGGCCGCATTCAGTCCATCAACGAAAGCGGCACCGACAGAAACGGCAACCCGGCGGCGTACATCACCATTCAGGAGGTCGGCTCCTACCGCGTCAAGGGGACGATCGGAGAATTGCAGCGGGGCAGCATTATCGAAGGAACCCGTATCAAGATCACCTCCCGGACGGATCCGTCCGCTGCCTGGACGGGCACGGTCAAGCTGGTGGATTATGAAAACCCCTCTCAGGGGAGCGACACCGACCGGTATTACGGTATGTCGACCGATTCCATGTCCGCGTCCAGCAAGTACCCGTTCTACGTGGAGCTGGACAGCACCGACGGCCTGATTCTGGGACAGCATGTTTACCTGGAAATGCTGACGGAAGGGGACGGCACGTCCTCCGGTCTGCCCCTCAGCAGCGCCTTCATCTGCTTTGAAGACGACGGCTCTGCCTACGTGTGGGCGGAGAAGAAGGGCAAGCTGGAAAAACGCAGCATCACGCTGGGCGAGCACGATGAGGCGACGGACACCTACGACGTGCTGGACGGCCTGACGCTGGAGGATTACATTGCCTTCCCCGATGAGCAGCTGTGCCACAACGGCGCACCGACCACCCATGAAATGACGGCGTCGGAGAATGCGGACATGCCCATGGACAACATGGGCGAGGGCGGCATGGATATGCCCATGGAGGATATGCCCATGGAGGACATGCCCATGGAGGACATGCCCGATGAGGGCATGGATATGATGCCCGAGGAAAGCATCTCCGGGGAAACCGGGGAGATGCCCGGTGAGGATACGGCGGCAGCCGAGACCGTGTCCACGGAAGGCGGGGTGGGCTAAGTGGCCATCCTGAAACTGACGGACATCTGCAAGGACTATGTCCAGGGCAAGGAGCCTGTCCGGGTGCTGAAAAATGTCAATCTGACCATGGAGCGGGGCGATTACCTCGCCATCATGGGGCCTTCCGGTTCCGGCAAGACCACCCTGATGAACATTATCGGCTGTCTGGACGTTCCCACTTCCGGCACCTATGAGCTGGACGGCCAGAATTTGAAGGACATGGGTGACGATGAACTGGCGGACATTCGGAATAAGCACCTGGGCTTCGTGTTCCAGAGCTTTTACCTGATGCCCAAGCTCACCGCGCTGGACAACGTGGCGCTGCCCCTGCTGTACGCCGGGGTGAGCCTGAAGGAGCGGCGGGAGCGGGCGGCGGAGGCGCTGAAGGCCGTGGGACTGGAAGAACGGATGGACTTTTTCCCCAACCAGCTGTCCGGCGGACAGTGCCAGCGTGTTGCCATCGCCCGGGCGATGGTGGGAAAGCCGGATCTGCTGCTGGCGGACGAGCCGACCGGCGCGTTGGACACCAAGGCGGGCAACCAGATCATGGATATTTTCCGGCGGCTCAGTGACGAGGGAATGACCATCCTCATGATCACCCACGAGCTTGCCATTGCCCAGTGCGCAGACAAGATTTACCACATTCTGGACGGGCAGCTCCGTACTTACGACGAGCAGCAGGAGGGAGGTGCCGGAAATGAAGAAGCAGAATAAGAAGAAAACCATCATTACGGTGACCGCAGTGGTTCTGGTGGTGGTCATCGGCCTTGGCGTGTGGTTCGGCGTGAGCCGGGGCAGGTCGGAGCCGGTGAAGGTGTTTGCTTTCAACTACGTCGGCATGACGGAATATTGGGGCGACTCTCAGGAGAGCTACGGCCCCGTTTCCACGGATAAAATCCAGACCGTGTTTCTTTCCTCCACCCAGACGGTGACGGAAATGAAGGTCGCCCAGGGAGACATGGTGAAAAAGGGCGACGTGCTGATGACCTTTGACACCACCCTGTCCGACCTCCAGCTGGAACGCAAGCGGCTGGAGGTGGAAAAGCTGAAGCTGGACTTGGAAACTGCCCAGAAGAAGCTGAAGGACATTCGGAACATGAAGCCCATGTCCATTGTAACGCCCGACGATTCCGATGACAGCGAAGACGACGATTCGGGTAAGGGCGTCAAGCTGTCGGGCAGCTATCAGCTCTCCACCAACTCCGACTACGACGGCAGCATGGCGGAAAAGGCGCTGATCTGCTGGCTCAACACCGCAGCCGCCGTGGACAACGGCATTCTGGAAGCGGCGCGGCAGAAGGCGGAGGAGTACCAGAATAAAAATTACGTACCCGACCCCACGGAGGAACCTACCGTGGAAACAACGGAAGAAACGACGGAGACTACGACAGAAACTACGGAAAGTCCGTCAGAGAAGCCATCGGAAAATCCAAATCCGCCGGAGAATCCCGGGGAAGGTTCCTCCGGCGAGAATCCCGGGGGCGAGGACGGCGAAAACTCCAGCGCCTCGGCGGCTGAAAACCCCGGTGAAAAGCCTACGATTACCGTGAGCGATTACTACATGGTCTTCAAGGTCACCGAGGGCAACATGTCTTTGGGCAACCGGCTGACCTGGCAGGGGTTGCATATCTACCGGCAGGGCGGCGGCTTCGTGTTCAAGTTCTTTGACGCCTCGGCGGTTCCCGACCATTCCATCATAACGGACGACCCGGACAGCACCGATCCCACCGACCCGGATATGCCTGACCCCGGCAGCGGCTATACCGCCGCGCAGCTGGCGCAGATGCGCTCCGAGCAGGAAAAGAAGATCAAGGAGCTGGGCTTCAAGATCAAGGTAGCCGAAGCGGATTACAAGATCAAGCAGGCCGAAATGAGCGACGGCAATATCTATGCCGACTTTGACGGCAAGGTGGTCTCCGTCCTGACCGAAGACGAGGCCAGAACCAATAACCAGCCCGTCCTCAAGGTCTCCGGCGGCGGCGGATTCTATATCCAGGGCAGCGTCAGCGAGCTGGACAAGGATAAGCTGCAAATCGGGCAGGAGGTCACGGTCAACGACTGGAACACCGGCATGACCTATCCCGGCAAGATCGTATCCATGGGAGATTTCCCCAGCGACAACGACAGCTATTACGGCTCGGGCAACCCCAACGTGTCCTACTATCCCTTCACGGTCTTCGTGGACGAAACTGCGGATTTGCAGGCGGGAATGTACGCCAATATCCAGTATTCCTCCGCGGAAAGCGAGAACGGCATTTATCTGGAGAATCCCTTCATCCGTACCGAGAACGGACAGTCCTACGTCTACGTCCAGGGCGCCGGTGGCAAGCTGGAGAAGCGGTTCGTGACCACGGGCAAGGCGCTGTGGGGCAGCTATACCGAAATTCGCAGCGGCCTGACCGCAGACGACCTCATTGCATTCCCCTACGGCAAGAACCTGAAGGTGGGCGCGCCCACGGTGGAAAGCGACCCGAGCAGTCTGTACAGCTACTAAGAAAGGGGGGCAAAGTTTATGATCGAAAATATCCGGCTTGCCTTCCAGGGAATCTGGGGACACAAGATGCGAAGCGTGCTGACCATGCTGGGCATTATCATCGGCATCGCGGCCATTATCACCATTGTTTCCACCATCCGGGGAACCAATGAGCAGATCAAGGAAAACCTCATCGGCGCGGGCAACAACGTGGTTACCGTCCGGCTGAATCAGGCGGGGTATTCCTATGACATGGGCTGGAATGCCATCCCCGAGGGCGTGCGGGTCATCACCGAGGAGACCCGGCAGGAGCTGGAAGAACTTTCCGGCGTGGAGGAAGTATCGCTGTACAACTCCCGGAACAATTCCAATTTCGTGTACTACCAGAACACAAGCTTCAACGGCGAGACCTACGGCATTGATGCGCACTATCTTCCGGTGTACGGCTATCAGATCAAGTCCGGCAGAGGCTTCACCCAGGCGGATTACGACAATTTCCGCAAGGTGGCGCTGGTGGACGCCAACACGGTCTCCACCCTGTTCGGCGGGGAAGACCCCGTGGGCAAGTCGCTGGAGGTCAAGGGCGACGTGTTCACCGTGGTGGGGGTGGTTGCCCTGTCCAAGGAGTTCACCCCCACCATTGAGACATTGCAGGACTACTACCTCTATGCGGACACCTCCTCCGGCTGTCTGTACATCCCCAGCACGGTCTGGCCGACGGCGTTCCAGTTTGACGAACCTCAGAACGTGGCCATCAAGGTAAAGGACACCGACACCATGGCCAAGGCGGGTAAGGAAGCGGCCGACCTGCTGACGCAGAAGCAGATCGTGGATTCGGAAAATTCCGACTTCGACTACCGCAGTCAGGACATGCTGGAACAGGCGCAGCAGCTGCAGAAGATGTCCCAGTCCACCAACACCCAGCTGATCTGGATCGCCAGCATCTCCCTGCTGGTAGGCGGCATCGGCGTTATGAACATCATGCTGGTGTCCGTGACGGAGCGGACGGCTGAGATCGGCCTGAAAAAGGCCATCGGCGCGAGAAAGAAGCGCATCCTGCTCCAGTTCCTGACGGAGTCGGCGGTGCTGACCAGTCTGGGCGGCATCATCGGCGTCATCAGCGGCATCATTCTGGCGGAGCTGATCTCCAACATGATGCAGATTCCGGTGTCCATCAGTGCGCCGGCCATCATCGTGGCGGTGGTGTTCTCCACCTTCATCGGCGTGGTATTCGGTATGCTCCCGGCCTACAAGGCGGCAAACCTGAACCCCATCGAGGCACTGCGCAGAGACTAAAAGTGAACGCCGCCGGTTTCCGGGAACGGAAACCGGCGGCGTAATGCTGCTTTGAAGCTATGTGGCAGGTCGCTTAACTGCGAATAAAGCCATGATCTGCCTCCGGTACATCATCTGAAAGAAAGCGAAGAACCTTCATGTGCAAATCATACTTGTCCCGAAGTGCAATGATTGTTTGCATCATTGGGGTATGGTGGTGTTCGTCAATAGCGGCCTGACTTTCCCAACTGTCAATCAACAGGACTGTTTCAGGATCCTCCGCAGGATAGAAATACGCATATTGGAGATTCCCTTTTTCGCTTCGAATGGCAGCTACAGTGCCGGTTGCCATCATTTCTTCCGCAAATTTCCGGGCGGAACCGTTCGTCCCTGAATAGTATATGTTAACCGTTATGCTCATATTGTACCTCGAAAAATCCCAATTTGTACTTATGTGTTCCATTTTCAACGTCTATGCCGCGCCCAGGTATTCTTCCAGACACAGTCCGGAGTCCTTCATGTCCATAGAAATTTCCTTACCCACATACCGGAAGTGCCACGGCTCGTTGGTGATGCCGGTGATCTCCGCTTTTTCCTCGGTGTAGCGGAGGATGAAGCCGTATTCCCAGCAGTGCTCTGCCAGCCAGGCGTTGGCTTCCTCTCCCGAGATGTCCACGGCCAGCCCCATCTGATGCTCACTGGTGCCGGGGAGGGCCACGGTTTCCAGCGCCTTTTTCCGGGCTTCATCGAAGTCCAGGTCAAATTCCTTCATGTGTTCCTGCGTCCGCTTTTCCAGAATGTCCGTCTGCTCCTGCATGGTGCGGTAGCCGCAGTTGAAAATGTACTCGATTCCCGCGTCTGCGCAATCGGAGAGCATCTGCACCAGCGGCTCGTAGCAACGCTGGTCCACCCGGTGCCAGTCCACCACGATCACGGGGTTGGCGGTATAGTAGTCCGGGATCGGATGGGTGGCATTGACGAGAATGACCTCCATGCCTTTGGGGGTAAAAAAGTGGGTCTCCCCGTCGATCTCCGTGGGGCCGACGGCGGCGGAGCCATCCTCCAGGAAATAGTAGCTGTACTCGCCCTCCTGATACCAGCCGATGGTGGCCGCGCCGTCTTCGCCGAAATAATACCGCTTTCCGCCGATCTCCTGCCAGGCCGTCGCCATGGTGCCGTCGGCCTGATAGTAGCGCGTTCCGTCCTCAGAGGTGAGCCAGCCGGTGAGCATGACGCCTTCCTCAGAAAAGTGGTAGCGGCTTTCGCCAATATATGCGTCTCCGGTCAGGGGCTGACCGCCTTCGTCCAGGTAGTAAATGTCCCCGCCGATGTTTGTGAAGCCGGTCTGCATTTTGCCGTCGTCGCCAAAATAGTACCGCTTTCCGTCGATCTCCTGCCAGCCTGTGGCGAGAACGCCGTCGGGGAGGTAACAGGGCGCGCCGTCCAGCTGCTGCCAGCCGGTGAGCATCCCGCCGTCATCGTCAAAGCAGTAGGTTTTTCCGCCGATGGTCTGCCAGCCGGTCAGCATGACGCCGTCGCTCCCAAAGTACCGGGTAACGCCGTCCTGTTCCAGCCAGCCGGTGGCGGGAATGCCGCCCTCCAGGAAAAAGTACCGCTGCCCGTCTATGTCCAGCCAGCCGGTGACGGGTCTGGCGTGAAAGTCCCGGTAAGAGCGCACGCCGTCCTTTTCCGCCCAGCCGCTGCGATCGACCTTGGCATCGTATATCAGCCATCCGGCGCAGGCCGAAAAGGCGAGCAGCTGGAAAATCAGCACAACCGCCAAAATGCGGCTGGTTTTTGTTTTCATAGTGCTTCCTCCGCGAAAAGTAACCGAAGGGGAATGCGCGCCTTTTCGGCGGAATTCCCCCGTATAACCCAGTATATCATCGGATGTGGAAAAATGCAACCCGCTTAAGAGAACCTTCATAATCTTCCAGCCACATTTCAGCCTGTAAGTGTTGCATTTTCGGGGGAAATATGGTATTATCAATTGTAATTTGAAGATATGGGGCCGCTTTGGTCGCAGACCCCGAACAGGAGGTAAGAAGCATGGCAAAAAAAATACTGTGGATTCTGTTTGCCGTGGTTTTGGTTCTGGCGCTGGCGGTGGCCGGTGTCACGGCGTATTTCTGGTATCAGAACAACCACATTTTCGTTGAGGACGCGGTCTACCCCATCAACGCGAAGACCCTGGATCTGCGGGGGCAGGACATTTCCTTTGAGCATTATGACGCCGTCCATTCCCAGCTGCCGAACTGTGAAATTTACTGGGACGTACCCTTCCAGGTCGGCAAATATCCCAATGATACCACGAAGCTGTCGGTTGCGGATTTGACCGAGAAGGATATCCGTATCCTTGTAAACTATTTCCCCAAGCTGAAAACCCTGGACGCCACCGCTTGCGGCGATTACGCGGTTCTGGAATCCGCCAAGCAGCAGCTGCCCGGGTGCGAGATTCTTTACGAAGTCAATCTGGGAGGCAAGTCCTTCGCGCCGGAGGTCACCGAGCTGACGCTGGAGGTGGGGGACTATGACTACGATACGCTGATGGAGAATCTCCAATATCTGCCCGACGTGCAGCAAATCACGCTGAAGAAGCCGGAGCTGTCCCTGGAGCAGATCGACGAGCTGAAAACGGCCTTTGGGAACATCACCATCGACTGCACGGTGGACATCGGCGGCACGGAGTACACCATGGACACCACCGAGCTGAACCTGTCCGGAATCAGTTCCGGGGATGTGGCGGGCGTGAGCGAAAAGCTGGGTATGCTTTCCGGGCTGACCAGCGTGGAGCTGATGAAATCCGACGGCACCAGCAGTCTTACCAAGGATGACGTCAAGACCCTGAAGGAGGCTGCCCCGGAAGCCACGTTCCACTATGTGTTCGACTTCTACGGCGAGACCCTTTCCACCACCGAGACCACGGAAGTCCACATCAAGAACGTGAACATCGGCGAGGAAGGACTGCCGGAAGCCCGTCTGGTGCTGGATCTGCTGGAAAATTGCAGCCGCTTCGTGCTGGAAAACTGCAAGATCTCCAACGAGAGCATGGCGCAGCTCCGGGAGGACTACCGGGACAAGACCAAGGTGGTCTGGCGCGTGCCCTACGGCGGCGGCAGCTGCATGACCGATTCCGAGGTCATCCGCTGCACCTATGAGCTGACGGACAAGAATGCCCAGAATCTGGTCTACTGCGAGGACGTGCGGTTCATGGACGTGGGACACAACGATGTGACCTTCCTTTCGGACTTCTCCTTCCTGAAGGGAATGCCCAAGCTGGAAGCCATCATCATTTCCAGCGCCTATGTCTCCGACCTGACGCCTTTCGCCAACTGCAAGGAGCTGAAATTCTTTGAGGCGGCCTTCTGCGGCAATATCGAGGATCTCACCCCTCTGGCACAGTGCGAGAAGCTGGAAATGGTGAACATCAGCTTTACCAAGGTCAAGGATCTGTCCCCCCTGGACAATGTTCCCGTCAAGACCCTGTTCGCCCAGAACTACTCTGCCAAGCGGATTTCGGCGGAGGAGCAGAAGCGGTTTGCCGAGGTTCACCCCGACTGCCTGACCAAGTACACCGGCGATCAGCCCTACGGCCGGGGCTGGCGGTACGACGAGCACGACAAATACCTGCCCTACTACGGGATGCTCCGGAAGGTTTTCCGTCTGGACGACAACATCATCCCCAACAGTGTCGGCTGGTATTTGAGAGAGGGCGACACCGACCTGCCCACGGCGGAGTCCTGAATCTGAACAAGCAAAGCTCTCCCGGATTCCGGGGGAGCTTTGTTGTACAGCTGGCAGAATGGACATTCGGATAAACGGCAATACTTCTTTGCAAAATTCAAATCTTATGGTATAATCGATACAAAAGGAGGGATTCCCATGAATCTGGAAGAACTGAAAAAGAAGATGGACGAACAGCACTATATTTATGACGATACGCTCTCGACGGTGCTGTACGTGGCCTTGCAGCTGGGCAGGCCCCTGCTGATCGAGGGCGCCGCCGGTGTGGGCAAGACTGAGGTGGCCAAGGTCATGGCCGCCGCTCTTGACCGGGAGCTGGTGCGGCTGCAATGCTACGAGGGGCTGGACGAAAGCAAGGCGCTCTACGAGTGGAACTATCAGAAGCAGCTATTGTCCATTCAGGTGAACATGAACGCCCAGGACAGGGAAGCGCTGACCCGCTCGCTGTTCAGCGACGAATATCTGCTGGAACGGCCGCTGCTCAAGTCCATCCGTTCGGAGAAGCCCGTGGTGCTGCTGATCGACGAGATCGACAAGGCCGACGAGGAATTCGAGGCGTTTCTCTTAGAGCTGCTGTCGGAAATGCAGGTGACGATCCCGGAGGTGGGGACGATCCAGGCCAATTCCGTTCCCTTCGTGGTGCTGACCTCCAACCGGGCGAGACCTCTGTCCGAAGCCCTGCGGCGGCGGTGCGCCTATCTGTATATCGAGTACCCGGACATGGAAAAGGAGCTGGCCATCCTGCGGGCGAAGCTGCCCCATGTGGACGACCGGCTCTGCGCCCAGGTGGCGCTGGCGGTGCAGAAGCTGCGCTCCAACGAGGTCATTCTGAAAAAGCCCTCCATTGCCGAGACGCTGGACTGGGCGGCGGCGCTGGACGCTCTGGGCATCCGGGAGCTGACCCCCGACGCCCTGCGGAAGACCGCCGGGTTCGTGCTGAAAAACAACGAGGACATGGCGGCGCTGGACGGGGAAGAAACGGGCGGCTGTCATTGCGGCGGCTGCGAGGGGCATCACCATGGCTGAGCCGGACGTCTACCTGGAAAAGCTGTCCGCCTTTTCCCGGATGCTCCATCTGGAAAACTTAAGTGTCAGCCCCAAGGAGACGGAGGACGCCGCCCGGCTGCTGATCGCCCTGGGCATGGACGACCGGGAGCGGGTAAAGACGGCACTCCGTACCATCTACGCCAAATCCCGGGAGGAGCAGATCACCTTTGACCGGGTGTTCGACGGCTTTTTTCTCTCGGAGGAACAGATCCGCCGTCAGGCCAAAGAGCAGATGGAGCGGGAACGGGAGCTGGAGCAGCACCGCAAAGAAGCGGAGGAGGAGCTTCAGCTGAACGGCCAGCCCATGGATTTGAGCGAAAAGCAGCGGGAGACCTACGCAACCATGCCGGAGGAAGCCAGACAGCGGCTGCGGGGGTTCATGGAAAAGTACCGCGGCACCGCCGAGCGCAACCCCAAGCTCTACGGGGATTTCATCCATTCCGTATTCACACGGGCGATTATGGAGCAGCAGATGCTCATGGAAAACGCCGGGGTGGGCGGGCAGGAGCTGGATCCGGAGATCGGAATTTTGTACCGGGACATTTCCCAATTCAAGGATACGGAAATTCCCAAGGCCATCGAGCTGATTCAGGCCGTGGCCAGAGAGATCAACGGGGAGCTGGCGGCCAAGGGTCACTCCGGCGGCCACATGGGGAAGCTGGATTTCCGCCGCACCATCCGCAAGGGACTGGAGACCGGCGGCAGCTTTTACCGCTTGCGCTATCGGAAGAAGCGCGCCAAACGGAAGCGTCTGGTGCTGCTGTGCGACGTGTCCGGCTCCATGGTGCAGTTTTCGGAATTTGCTCTGCGGTTCATCCAGAGTCTGAACCAGGTCTCGGAAAGCTCCCGGGTGTTTCTGTTCTCCGAGTCGATGGTGGAGGCGGACGCCTTCCGGCTGCAAAACATGGATTTGTTCCGCAGCTATGTGAAGGATTCCGGCATCTACGGCCGAGGTACGGACTTGGGCGCGGCACTGGAGACCCTGTGTACCATGCGCCCAAGTGTGCTGGGTGCCTCCGCGACGCTGCTGATTCTATCCGACACCAAAACCATCGACCAGCCCCGGGCGGTGGCGGCAGTGCGGGAGGCAAAGCGTCAGGCGGGACGGGTGATCTTCCTGAACCCTATCCCGGAGGGGAAGTGGCAGTATATCAGAAGCGTTCAGACCATGGCGTCCATCTGCCCCATGGTATCGTGCAGCACCCTGCGGGAGCTGGCCTCGGCCTGTCGGAAATTGACAAAGGGAATATAGGGCAACACCGCACAATTTGGCAAGAAGGCGGCTGATACTAGGGCAACACCGCACAATTGTGCCTGCGAGTCTCAGCCGTCTTTTTGCCCCACTTCTTCAGTTTGAAAAACGAGAAATATAGCGCAGCCGTTGCCAGCGCAAGCTGGCTTACGGATGCGGCATACCCCTTGCGGGTACATACAGTATTCCTTCGTTTTCCAAACTTTGAATTGGGACAAAAATCCTGGCTGAGCCTCCTTGTCAAATTATGCGGTGTTGCCATAGTTTTCAATAAAACGGTTAAAACCGTTTTATTCGGCTGCTGGTTCAGCAGCCAGCGGCGTAGCCGCAAAAAAACGTAAGTCCATACATTTCTCGCCGCTACCGGCGGCCTGCGAAGAATTCGCAGGATAAAATGGTGTTAACCATTTTATCGAGAAATAGTATGATCCAAAATCCTCATGACCGACGGCACACTTGCCGGAATCCGCGTCAGAGAAAAAATGAGGCCATGACACGTCAGGAGACGGTCATGGCCTTTTTTGATTGATCAGAGCCTATTTAGGTTCGCATTGCGCCGTCCACGGACAGAATCTCTCCCGTGATATAGCTTGCCATATCGCTGGCCAGGAACAAAAACGCATTCGCGACATCGTCGGCTTCGCCAATGCGGCGGAGCGGAATCGCGTTAATGAGCGGCTGGATCATCCTTTCCGGAAGCGCGGCGACCATATCCGTTCTTGTGATTCCGGGCGCGACGGCATTCACCCGGATGTTGCTCGGACCCAATTCTCTTGCCAACGACCAGGTGAGCCCGTTCACGGCAGATTTGCTTGTGGGATACCCGACGCCGCCCGGCTGCCCGCAAAAGCTGACCATGGAGCTTGTATTCAGAATGCACCCGCCGCCCTGCTCCTTCATGATATCGACGACGGCCAGAACGCCGTTCATGACCGCGTCGACGTTCAGCTGCATGATCTTTGCAAACTTTTCGGCAGTGTAGCCCGAGATCGGCGTGCTGTCAGAAATACCGGCGTTGTTTATCAGAATATCGATTCTTCCATAGGTTTCCCTGATCTTGCTGATTTCTGCGGCAACCTCCTCCGCGTCCACAAGATTCGGCCATGCGCCGGATACTTCCCACTCCGGATTTTCCGCCCTTAAGGAAGCCAGCGCCTTCGCTACGGTCTCTTCGCGGGAGCCGAACAGCACCACCTTTGCGCCGTTCTCCAGAAATTTCTTCACAGTTGCGTACCCAATGCCCCGGGTGCCTCCGGTTATGACTGCAATCTTTCCCCTTAACAACATAACCTGCGCTCCTTTCAATTACATAGGTTTTCCGAACCAATATCAACTTGCCGCTGTATTGGATATCAGTTGAATTATAGCATACGCGGACGTTAATTTCAACTCCTGCGACCGGTTTCGGGACGCACCCGCCCGGGGACGCCACACCCGTTCCGTTTCCGAAAAACAGAAAGAGATTTTTTGCATATTGCGCAATTTCCTGTTGACATTTTGTGCATTATGGTGGTATAGTATGTCAATAAGTATTCGGCGCACGCACAAAGGTACACCGAATAGAAACAGAAGGAGAGGATTGCATATGAAAAAAATACTTGCTATTGTGCTGGCGGCTGCGATGCTGCTGTCCATGACCGCCTGCGGCGCTGCCGCGAAGAAGGATACATACGTTGTGGGTATTTGCCAGCTGGTTCAGCACGACGCCCTCGACGCCGCGACCAAGGGCTTCCAGGACGCTCTGACCGAAGCGCTGGGAGACAAGGTGAAATTTGAAGTCCAGAACGCCTCCGGCGACTCCGTGAACTGCACCACCATCATCAACGGCTTTGTTTCCAGCAAGGTCGATCTGATTATGGCCAACGCCACCCCCGCCCTTCAGGCTGCCGCGTCGGCGACCAGTGAAATTCCCATCCTGGGCACCTCCGTCACCGACTATGCCTCCGCTCTGGAGATCGAGGGCTGGACGGGCACCGTGGGCGGCAATATTTCCGGCACCTCCGATCTGGCGCCTCTTGACCAGCAGGCGGCCATGATTCAGGAGCTGTTCCCGGATGCCAAGAACGTGGGACTGCTGTACTGCTCCGCCGAGGCCAACTCTCAGTATCAGGTGGATGAAATGACCAAGTATCTGACCGAGCTGGGGCTGACCGCCACCGCTTTCGCTTTCACCGACACCAACGACGTTGCCTCCGTGGCTCAGGCGGCCTGCGATGCCAGCGACGTGCTCTACATCCCCACCGATAACACCGCCGCCTCCAACACCGAGGCCATTGCCAACGTGGTGCTGCCTGCCAAGGTTCCCGTGATCGCCGGTGAGTCCGGCATCTGCGAGGGCTGCGGCGTTGCGACTCTGTCCATCAGCTACTATGATCTGGGCGTCGCCACCGGCAAGATGGCGGCCAAGATCCTCACCGGCGAGGCGGACATCTCCCAGATGCCTGTGGAGTACGCGCCCCAGGTGACCAAGATGTACAACGCCGCCAACTGCGAGGCGCTGGGCGTCACCATTCCCGACGGCTACGAGCCGATGGGCTAGGGAAACTCTGACTAAATTGCCTTCGGCTGAGCAGCAGATCTTTTTCCCCAGCTGTGCGGTTTCAAAAGCGGGAAATATAGCGCAGCCGTTGCCGGCGCAAGCCGGCTTACGGATGCGGCATACCCCCTGCGGGTACACAAAGTATTCCTCCGCTTTTGAAACCTTCATCTGGTGAAAAATCTCTCGCTGTCAGCTCTCGCCGATTTAATCAGAGCTTCCCTGATTCCCCTGTAAAACAACAGGCAGGGCAGGGCTTTTCCTCTGTCCTGCCTTGATGTCATTCTGCGCCCGGGGCGGGCGAAGTATCCAAATGGATTGTAGAGGTATCAAGATATGAGTTTCTTCCTATCCCTTTTGAATGCCATGCCGGGCGCGATCACCCAGGGTATGCTCTGGGGAATCATGGCCATTGGCGTGTACATCACCTACCGCATTCTGGACGTGGCCGACCTGACGGTGGACGGAAGCCTTGCCACCGGCGGCGCGGTGTGCGTCATGCTCATGCGCGCCGGGTGGAATCCATGGGTCGCGCTGCTGTGCGCGTTCCTGGCGGGGGTCCTGGCGGGGCTGTGTACCGGCCTGCTCCATACCCGGTGCGGAATCCCTGCCATTCTGGCTGGTATCCTTACCCAGCTGGCGCTGTACTCCGTCAATCTGCGGATCATGACCGGCAAGGCCAACCAGCCCATCGGCGTGGATAAGTACGATTTGCTGGTCTCCCAGCGGTATGTCCGGGATCTGGCGCTGAATAACCCCATTCTGCTGGTGATCCTGTTTCTGGCGGTGCTGATCGGCCTGCTGTACTGGTTCTTCGGCACCGAGTACGGAAGCTCCCTGCGGGCGACCGGCGCGAACCAGAACATGGCTCGCGCCCAGGGCATCGACACCAAGTCGGGCATCACCTTCGGGCTGATGCTGGCAAACGGTCTGGTTGCCATGGCCGGCGGCCTGCTTGCCCAGTATCAGGGCGCGGTGGACGTGAACATGGGGCGGGGCGCCATCGTCATCGGCCTTGCCGCCGTCATCATCGGCGAGGTGCTGCTGGGACGTGTGTTCCGTAATTTCGCCCTGAAGCTGGTGTCTGTCGTCATTGGCGCCGTGATTTATTACATGGTGATCCAGCTGGTTCTCCAGCTCGGACTGAACACCAATGACCTGAAGCTGCTGACGGCGCTGGTGGTGGCGCTGTTCCTGGCGGTTCCCTATTGGAAGGCCATCGTGCTTCCCAAGAAGAAGGAGGTATGACGATGCTGGAGCTGAAAAATATCAGCAAGACCTTCAATGCCGGAACGGTGAACCAGAAGGTAGCGCTGAACGGTCTGAATCTGACCATGAACGAGGGCGACTTCGTCACCGTCATCGGCGGCAACGGCGCGGGCAAGAGCACCATGCTCAACGCCATCGCCGGGGTGTTCCAGGTGGACACCGGAAAAATCCTCATTGACGGCGTGGACGTGACTGCCCTGCCGGAATACAAGCGGGCGAAGTACATCGGTCGTGTGTTTCAGGATCCCATGATGGGTACTGCTGCGACCATGCAGATCGAGGAAAATCTTGCCCTGGCGGCGCGCCGGGGCAAGCCCAGAACCCTCCGTCCCGGTATCACCAAGGCGGATCGGGCGTTCTATCGGGAGCAGCTGCAAATTCTTGACCTGGGACTGGAAGACCGGATGACCACCAAGGTCGGCCTGCTGTCCGGCGGTCAGCGTCAGGCGCTGACGCTGCTGATGGCGACCTTGCAGCAGCCGAAGCTTCTGCTTCTGGACGAGCACACCGCAGCCCTTGACCCCAAGACCGCGGCCAAGGTGCTGGAAGCGACCCAGCGGATTGTGGAGAAGAACCACCTGACCACCATGATGATCACCCACAATATGCGTGACGCCATTTCCTACGGCAACCGCCTGATCATGATGTACGAGGGGCATGTTGTGGTGGACGTTTCCGGGGAGGAAAAGAAGAATCTGACGGTGGAGCAGCTGCTGAATCTGTTCAGCAGAGCCTCCGGCTCTGACGAAGCCGACGACAAGCTGCTGCTTTCCTGACGCATAATGAACAGGGCGCGCATTTCTGCGCGCCCTGAAATTTACTGGGAGGAAGAAACATGAAGCCCAAAGAACTGCTGGAAATTCTGCCCGTGGCGGAGAAGCTGAAATGCAACACCCGGCACTGCTACACCTCCTCCGGACGTCGGGAAAGCGTAGCAGAGCACAGCTGGCGGATTTCCCTGATGGCGATGCTGCTGACGAAGGAATTCCCGGAGGCGGACATGGACAAGGTGATCCGTATGTGCCTGATCCACGACATGGGAGAAGCCTTCACCGGGGACATCCCAACCTTTGAGAAAACCAACGCCGATACCCAGAAAGAGGATAATATTCTGCTGAATTGGGTGAACACGCTGCCGGAGGACGCACGGCAGGAATGGACGGCGCTGCTGACGGAAATGAACGCCATGGAGACGCAGGAAGCGAAAATCTACAAGGCGCTGGACAAAATGGAAGCGGTGATCCAGCACAACGAGTCGGATATTTCCACCTGGCTGCCCCTTGAGTATGACTTGCAGCTGACCTACGGCGAGGAAAACGTGCAGTTTTCCCCCTACATGCAGCAGCTCAAGGCAGAGGTCAACGACTGGACGAGAGAGAAGATCGCCCGGGAGAAGCTGGAATAAAGCGTCACAATATTATAGGGTCTATCTGAAAACCCTCCGTATGACGGTTCGTGCATACGGAGGGTTTTGTCAGAAATCCGGTTAACGTTTGCGCCGGACGGGTTCTGCCAGCTTGCGCAGCAGGAGAACCAGCCCTGCCGCCGCCAGCAGGCAGGCACTCATGATACTGTAGGAAAAGGCGGCCAGATCGCCGTGGCGCTGGACATAATATTCCATAAAGCCCGCGCCGCCGATGCAGACGGCGATCCCCAGCCACACCAGCACATTCCAGAACCGGAAGCCGCGGGCCTTCACCATCCGCAGGGAGAACACCACAATCACCAGCAGTAATCCCAGCGCACCCAGCACCTGCACCACGCTGACGAAGCCGTTGCTGCGGAAAAACAGCTTGTCATACCGGGTGCTGTCCAGCACGATCTGGGATACGCCGTAAAGGAGCAGGAAAATCAGCGCCGTGTCCCCATCCCTCCGCTTTTTGGGCAGGTAGAACGAAAGCAAAATCAGAAACAGCACCAGCGCTGCCATGGCCTGCAAAACAAAGGTCGCCAGACGGTACTCCGTAGCGCCGGAAACGGCGTTGGTCACGGGATAGACCCAGGGAAGTGACTGGGTGGAAGCAATGATCTGCCCACGGTCGGTGGAATTGAAGAAGCAGGCAAGCCGCCCCACGGCGATCCCGGCGCACCCGGCAACGGCCATGCAGTCCAGCATCTGAGGCAGATTCCGGTCAAAATGCAGCAGACGAATGACAACTGCCGCCAGCACACATCCGGCGAAGACGCCCAGCAGGGCGTACCCACCGGGGGAGAAGGGCTTCATGGCAGAGGCGAAGCTGTCGTAGCTGCTGGTGCGGCAGTACCAGTGAACCAGCCGGCCAAGCAGAAGGGACAGCGCGATGGCCAGAGGAACCACGCTGAAGGCGGCGACGGCGTTGCCGCCCTTTCCCAGATACAGCGACCAGAAGAAACAGATGGCGGTCAGCGTCGCCAGCGTCAGCACGATGGAGCTCCAGTAATAGATGGTCTCCCCGGAAATAAACGCGATTTTTTCCATACCGTCAGCCTCCTTCCGGCATCGCCGTGGCGAAGTAGATGATGTCGCTGATCTTTCGCTGCTGGCCATAGACCGGGCGGTTGATGAGCTGGTCGCCCATCACGATGGCGGCGGTCTGCCCACCGTCCAGGCAGTAGGCCATGCGGCAGCCGGTGGCGGCAATGTTCCTGGTAAAGGTCTTCACGGTGGGAATGTCCTGCCAGGGGCCTTCCGTGTTCGCCGTGGCGACGATATAGTGCAGCTCGCCCATCTGGCACAGCGCCGCCCGGGCGTAGCCTTCCGTGATTTCGCCCACGCCGTACCAGGTGTGGTCGATCACCTCGTAATTGTCCAGCAGTACCGGGCCGAAGCCCAGGCTGAACCAGATGTCGTTCTCCGCCACATATTCCTTAGCGGCCGCCGTGGTCGTGATGTCGCCGCCGTAGGTGAAGTGGAGGTCGCCGCTGCGGTCGATATAGCAGGTCTCGGCGTAGGTGCCTTCCACCTTCCGCACCTGCCCCTGATAGACGATGATGCCGAAGTTGCGGAAATTGTAGAAATCGCCGGAGGAAGCCACCACCGCGTTGACGCTTTCCGCCATTTCCGAGGTGTAGAACTGGGTCGCCGAGCCATATTCGCCGCCGGCCAGATGCCGCCGGAACTGAGACGGATGGTTGACCTTCACCTCGGAGAAGGTGTACACGGAACCGTCGTGAACCTCCTTCCAGGTGATGGCGAAAATGGTATCGTCCAGATAATAGTTGACAAGACTGCCCTCAAACAGCTCCACGTTGGTGCTGAAATACAGCTTCTGCCCGTCCAGAAGAAAGGCCGCCTCATCCAGAAGCCATTGCAGGGAGGACGGGTCGTCGGTCTGACCGTAGCACTCCGGGTTCGGCTCCGGGGCGACCTGGGCATCGTCCGGAATTTCGATAATGACCTTTTCCCTCACGGGGACGGTAGCCTCAGGGACGTTCTCCGGCGTTTGCGCGGCGGTAAGGGTATCCCGGGCGGCGTCCATTTCTGCGGAAACAAAGCCGTCAAACTGCTCCATGATCGCCATGTCTGCGGGGGCTGTCTGCGCTGCGGCTTTGGGACGGCCGATGGACTGAACCATTTTCCCCAGCAGAACGGCCGTCAGCGCCAGAGAGATCGGCACGACAATGACCCCCAGCAGGACGAAAAACGGACTGACCCGGTTCTTTTTCCGGGCAAATTTCGGTTGATATGCCATGTCCGTCCTCCTTACGCCACGCCGGAGATGATTTGCAGCAGCGCCTGATCCGGCACCACCCACCATGCGCCGTCCTGATAGATAAGACCCAGCGTCACATCGCGGGTGACGGTTTGGGCGTCCTCGCTCAGCGCCTGGGTCACAGCGTCGTTCAGCGCCTGATCCACCAGTTCATCCCGGTAGCTGTTATCCTCGTTGTAAATTTCCGTTTTGTCCTCTGCCGCCGCGGCTTTGGCTTCCAGCAGCGCCTTCGCCCGCTGGGGAACTGCCGCCGTCACGCCGGACACATCCAGATAGGTGACCGAGGCGTCCCGGGCGAATCCCGTGTCCGTGACCCGGCACAGCCCGGTGAATTCGTAGGAAAGGCTGTCCGTGAAGGCGTCCCAGAGAAGCCTGCTCACGGCGTCCTCCGGCTCCCCGGCGCCCAGATCCGGCTGACCGTAGATGCAGCTCTGGGCAGTGGCATAGTCCCCGGTGCACAGGGCGTCCATCATGCGCTGTGCCTGCACCGAGGCGGCTTCGGGAGATTCCAGCATCCTCGGCTGGGCGTCCCGCGACGCGATGCTCACCGCCGCTGTTGCCACCATCAACAGGATGCCCAGAACGCCGAACAAGGCGGAAAAAATTTTGGATACTTTCATATGCACACCTCGGATTTTCCATATACCGCCTATTATACAGGGCAATGGGAAGGTTGTCAATTGAACGTTGGATTAAGAAACCTCCCTTGAGGGCTGGCAAGGGAGGTTTTTATCATAAACGGTCAAAAACGCGGATCATCCGCCGAAATCGGAGCTTTTCGAGGCAATGGTAAAGCCGTTTTCGTTGTCTGCCGGGACGAGGGTGAAGCAGATGGTGCCGATGGTATCGTCCGGGGTTCCGCTGTAAGCGTCAAAAATGACGGAAGCGCCGTTGACGCCATCCGGGTAGCAGCCGCGGAAGGAATAACCCACGTCGCCGAAGTCGGAGAGGCCGATGTAATAGTAGCCATCCTCAAAATAGAACAGGGTCTGCCCGGCGCTCACGTCCTGGATGGAGGGAGCGTAAGAAGGCATTTCCCGGCCAAGGGCAAGGCGGACGTAGGGGACAACGCTGTCCTCCAGGCTGACCTTTACCGCCTGTCCCCAGGAGGTAGTGACCAGTTCCTGTTCGCCGCAGACGGTCATTGCTGTCCCTTCACCCGCGATTTCCGGACAGGTGAAGGAGGAGAACAGGAAATTCCGCCAGAATTCGTCGTTCAGGGAAGCATCGTCCGACCAGTCGGGCATATAGCGGCACATTTTTTCCAGAAACGCCTTGCCGGTTTCGCTCAGAGTGAAGGAATCCGCCTCCGTACTTGCCGCCGGAGATTCCGCCGAAACGTCCGGCTGGGTGAGCTGCTCGGTTCCCGCCGGCGCGGCGGGGGCGTCCTTCGACCCGGAAACGTTCAGGAAGAGAAATACCCCTCCCACAGACAGCACCAGTACCAGACATACCAGCACGACCGCAAAGCCCCAGCTCTGCTTTTTACCTTTCTTTTCGTTTTTCATAAACCTTTTTTCACCTTTCTTCTGACGGATGACGCGGTTCATTTCGCCCTCGATGCGCCGGGCGCAGTCGTCGGGCATGGCCATCCGATCGTAGACATCGATCACTTGTTTATTCACGCTGCACCCTTTCTCAGCTGCCGTTCCAGCAGCCTCCGTCCCCGGGAGAGCCGGGCGGCTGCGGTGCCTTGGGGGATTTTCAGGAGGCGGGCAATTTCCCCGGTGGTAAAGTCCTCGTAATAGCGCAGGTACATGACCACCCGGTATTTGGGCGGCAGACGCAGAATGTCCTGCCGGCCCGTCTCCGCAGCGGAGAATAGCGCCTTCACGGCGCGTTCCCAGCCGCCGAAGCGGAGCAGACTGCGGCATTCGTCGGCGGTCATCTGCATGAGAAAGTCCCATTCCGTTCCCGTCGGCAGTTCTCCCGCTTCCGTCAGCTTCAGGAACACTGCCCGACTTACGTCCTCAGCCTCCTGGGGACTGCCGGTATAATTGACCGCCAGCCGGTAAACGTCATCCCGGTAGCGATGAAATAAGCCCAGAGCGTCCACTGCCGATCTCCCCCCAAAAAAAATCCCGTATCGAATCCTATATACAATACGATTGAGACGGGCATTTTGTTGCACCCGGTCAAAAATTTTTTTGGATTTTTCAAAGGGAGAGGATGAGCCGCATTTCAGACCGGTTTGTTGCTTGACAAACATCGGCCGCAATATGTATAATATACCCGTCTTGGTATGACTACAGATATTTCCGCATTTATATATTTCAAGGAGGATACTATGACACCCCAGGAAAAAAAGCAGCTGCAGGTCATGGCCTGCAAAGTGCGTATGGGCGTAATCGAGGGCGTCCACGCGGCCAAAAGCGGACATCCCGGCGGCAGTCTGTCTGCTGCGGACATGTTCACCTATCTGTATTTCAAGGAACTGCGCGTGGATCCGAAAAATCCCCATTGGGAGGATCGGGACAGGTTTGTCCTGAGCAAGGGTCACACCGCGCCCGGCCTGTATGCGACGCTGGCACTGCGGGGCTTTTTCCCCGTGGAGGATTTGGTGACGCTGCGCAAAATGGGAAGCTATTTGCAGGGACACCCCAATATGAACACCGTACCCGGCGTGGACATGTCCACGGGTTCTCTGGGGCAGGGTATTTCCGTCGCCTGCGGCATGGCGCTGGCCAGCCGCCAGAAGAAGCGGGACAACCGGGTATACACCCTGCTGGGTGACGGCGAGATCCAGGAGGGGCAGGTCTGGGAGGCGTGCATGTTCGCCGCCCACTACAAGCTGGACAACCTCTGCGTTATCATCGACAACAACGGCCTGCAAATTGACGGCAGCATTGCCAAGGTCATGAGCCCCTATCCCATCGACAAGAAGCTGGAAGCCTTCGGTTTCCACGTGGAGACCATCGACGGCCACGATTTTGACGCCATCGCGTCGGCGCTGGACACGGCGAAGACCGTCAAGGGTCAGCCCAGTGCGATCATTATGAAGACCGTCAAGGGCAAGGGCGTTTCCTTCATGGAAAATCAGGCGAGCTGGCACGGCACGGCGCCCAACGACGAGCAGTACGCGGTAGCTATGGCGGAGCTGAAGCAGCAGCTCAGCGATCTGGAGGGCATGTAATATGGCAGATGTAAAGAAAATGGCCACCCGCGAGGGCTACGGACGGGGGCTGGTCGCCCTGGGCGCAGCCCATGAGGATGTTGTGGTGCTGGACGCCGACCTGGCAGGCTCCACCAAGACCGGCATGTTTGCCAAGGCGTACCCCGACCGTCACTTCAACTGCGGCATTGCGGAAGCGGACATGATGTGCGTGGCGGCGGGCTTCGCGGCCAACGGCTTCGTTCCCTTCGCGTCTTCCTTTGCCATGTTCGCCGCAGGGCGGGCTTTTGAGCAGATCCGCAATTCCATCGGCTATCCCCACCTGAACGTGAAGATCGGCGCGACCCACGGCGGCCTGTCCGTGGGCGAGGACGGCGCGAGCCACCAGTGCTGCGAGGACTTTGCCCTCATGCGCTCCATCCCCGGCATGGTCGTCATCTGCCCCGCCGACGGCGTGGAGGCCGAAGCGGCTGTCAAGGCGGCGTATGAATATCAGGGGCCTGTCTATCTGCGCATGGGGCGCCTGGCAATTCCGGTGTTCCATGAGGACGGTTTCGAATTCAAGATCGGCAAGGGCGAGATCCTGCGCGAGGGTACGGATATCGCCATCATCGCCAACGGCCTGATGACCTACGAGGCCATCAAGGCCGGTGAAGCGCTGGAAGCCATGGGCATCCACGCCCGGATTGTGAATATGTCCACCATCAAGCCTCTGGATGAGGAGCTGGTGCTGAAATGCGCCAAGGAGTGCGGCAAGGTCATTACCTGCGAGGAGCACAGCATCATCGGCGGCCTGGGCGAAGCGGTGTGCAGCTATCTTGCGGAGACCTATCCCGTCCCGATCAGGCGCATCGGCGTGAACGACAAGTTCGGCTGCTCCGGCACCGCGGCGGATGTGCTGAAAGCTTACGGTTTGAGCGCGGAACACATTGTTGAGGTCACGAAAGAGTTTTTGAATCGATAAAATACTTGCACCCTGTACTTTCCGTACAGGGTGCTTTTGTATGTGTCTGTCAGGGATTGTCCGTGTCCAGTTGGATGCGGATTTCACCGTAGGACAGCGCTTCCGTGTCCCCGTTTTCGTAGCGTACCAGAAGACGGAAGTCGTCGTCAATACCGTAGGCATAGGCGCTGACCGCCTGCCCTGCGGAAAGAACGGTGACATTCTGCCCGATTGCCAGACTGCGGGCGCGGTAGTCTTCCAGATACGCCCTGCATTCCGGGTGGGTATAGAAATACCAAAAGCGGTTCAGGAACTCTCCAACCAGCCGGTTTTTTGCTTCCGGGCAGCTACGCTCCAGAACCGACCCGGCAATGGGCTGGATATCCTCCGGGAATCCCGCGGTAGGCGGGTAAAGGTTGACACCGGCTCCCAGCACCATGTAGTCCAGAGCGCCGGTCTCCAGACCCACGGCGGCTTCCGTCAGAATGCCGCAGACCTTTTTGCCCCGGAGAAAAATATCGTTTACCCACTTGATTCCCGGCTGCTGTCCGGTCACGGCTTCCATGGCCTGACACATGGCCGCCGCAGCCGCCGCCGTGAGGCAGGTCGCCTGCTGGGGGGAATAGGCCGTCGGACGGAGCAGCAGACTTAAGTATACGCCGGTGCCAGCCGGGGAAAAGAACTGCCGCCCATAGCGTCCCCGCCCGGCGGTCTGCTCACAGGCGACGATGACGCAGCCCTCCGGGCAGCCCTGATTGGCTTTTTCCCGGACAAGGGCGTTGGTGGAGGGCGCGGTTGGCAGTACCGTCAAATTAAGATCCCGGTGTTCCGGTTTCAGAAATTTGCGAATCCCCTGGGGGGACAGAATGTCGGAATCCGGGGAAAGGCGATAGCCCTTGTTGGTGACGGCGTCGATGGTGTAGCCGTCCTCCCGAAGGGCGTTTACCGCCTTCCACACGGCCGCCCGGGAGACCTGAAGCGTCCGGGCAATTTCCTCCCCGGAGAAAAACGCCCCTTTGTTTTCTTCCAGCAGGGCAAGCAGCTTTTCTTTGGTGGTCACGGCGTTTCCTCCTTATACTGGCATAAATCCGTCCACTGGCAGTCGCCGCAGATTTCCTCCCGGCGGCCGGGTATCAGAATGGCTTTTTGCACCTGTTCCGCCAGCTCCCGGTAGGGCAGCACGTCCCCGGCGGTCAGGCCGCACCGGGACAGCACCTCCCGGTCATAGCGCCGCACCTTCTCGGCGGATTCACATTGGCCGCACAGATTGTTGGGGCAGGCGCGGCAGATTTCGTCCGCTTGATCGGTCAGCCGGACGAGGGGATTCTGCTCCAGCATGGCCTTTTTCTGCGCCATGTTTTTCACAAAAGCCCCGCTGTAGCCCTTTCCCCGGAAGAAATGGAGACAAAGACCGTGATGGGCGCGCAGGGGAATGATTGCTTCATCCATAGCATTACCGCAGCCGGATGGCGGCGGCCAGACGCTTGCGGATTGCCAGCGCCAGGGCGATTTTAAGGCAGTCCGGGAGAATGTAGGGGAACACGCACCAGCTCAGCGCCGTCCACAGGCCGATGGCGCCGGTGTTTTTGGTGTACACCACTAGGAACCAGGCGGTGCCGAAGGCGTAGCATACCGCAAGCCCCAGCAGCATGGAAAGCGCCAGCGCCCAGGTTTTCGTCCCCAGAAGCCGCTCCATGAGCCACATAGTTAGGGCGGTGAACACAAATCCGACGATATACCCGCCGGTGCTTCCCAGAAGAATGCCCAGCCCGCCGGAGAAGCCCGCGAACACCGGCAGACCGACGATGCCCATGAGCAGATACAGCACGACGGCCAGGGTTCCCCGCTTTCCGCCGAGGACGCTCACCGCGACAAAAACGCCGAAGGTTTGCAGGGTGAAGGGGACTACCGAGGGAATGGAGATCCAGGAACAGACTGCCATCAGAACGGCAAACAGGGCGATATACGCCATGTCGATGGTCTTCCATTTTTTTGAAACAGGTGCTTCCATAGTTGTTTCCTCCGAACTGTTGAATTCGGAAGCAGTATAGCACAGGCAATGTGTAATTGTCAACCATAAATTATTTTTGGTTGACAACTGAGAGCGGAGAAAACGGATTTGGGTTTTACAGCCGCACCTCTACCGGGCGGCGGATGGTCATGGAATGCTCCGTTACAGCGCAGTCCATGGCGAGGACGTAGACGCCGTTTCCGGCGGCTTCCCGCAGGGCGGCGGCAAAATCCGGGTCGGTGGCGTCGTTGGGGTGCAGATAACTTACGTCCGCCATCTGAGTGACGAACAGGACGCCTACCCCATACCCTTCAGCGGCGGCGCGGGTCAAGCCCCGCAGGTGCTTCGCGCCCCGCAGAGTGGGGGCGTCAGGGAAGGCGCAGACGCCGTTTTCTTCCAGCGTCACGCCTTTGACTTCCAGAAACCAGGGCTTTCCGTTCTTGAGAAAAGAAAAATCGAACCGGGAATCGCCGTGGACAGTCTCCGCCCGGAGGGCTTCGACCTGCCCAAAGCCGCCGGAAAGCAGCCACTCCTTTGCCGCCGCGTTGGGCGCCTGGGAGTCCATGTTGATCAGGCGGCTGCCCTTTTGGACAGCGATCAGGTCGAAACGGGTCTTTCTGGCGGGGGAGGACGCTTCCTGACACCAGACCCGCGTTCCGGGGACAAGCAGCTCCTTGCAGCGTCCGGTGTTTTTTACGTGGACGGTCTGCGTCTGCCCGGCGATGTCCACATAGGCGATAAACCGGTTGGGACGGGCAAGAAAGGTGCCGGATACCATATTGGCGTAGTTCATTTTCGCTCCTTTGGCAGAAAAAGGGGTCAGGCAAGCCTGTCCCCTTGTAGTTGTGCAAGAATCAGCCGACAGAGGACACCATTTCGCCGTTCAGGAAGGAGAAGGTGCCGCCGGGGGCGGTGAGGAACTGGCCGTTGGACAGCGTCACATCCAGACGGATGGACAGCTGCTGGTCGTCCTCCATGGCGGGAATGTTGAAGGTGATGCCGGAGATATCCGCGGTGTAGCTGCCGGGAATTTCGGCGGCTTCCATGGTCAGCGCGGCGGTGCCCACGATCTCCTCATTGAAGGTCAGAACCAGCTCGGCCTTGCTGCAGGTGATAGTCTCACCCTCGTTGGTGATCCGGGGCGCCTGCACCTCCACGGAACCACCGGTGATGGTCAGGGTGCTACCGTCCTGGGTGGCGGACGCCACGGTCATGTTGCAGTAGGAGTTCAGCGCGGACTCCAGATTGATCAGGGCGTCGTCGGTGGGGGCGGTGGGGGTGTTGATGGCGACCTCGGTCTGGGTGCCGTCCGCGGCGGTGAGAAGGACGTAGTAGCAGTAGCCGTCGGCGGCGTTCAGGTCGGCGGAGGCGGTGTAGACGCTGCCGTCCCAATCACAGGGGACGTTGGCTGCTTCCTCACCCTCCAGACGGACGACAAACGCTGCGCTCTGCCCCTGGGCGTAGCCGTTGGGGGTGGCGGTCAGGTTGACGGTAGCACCGTTGGGGCTGCTCCAGGTGGCGGCGGTCAGGGCGCTGGAGGTCAGGGTCAGCGCCTGCCCGGCGGACATTTCCGGAACACTGGCGGCAGTGCTGGCAGTGGGTTCCTTATCCTTGGAGCCGCAGCCGGCGAGGACAAACGCAAACACGGCGACCAGAGCGATCACAGCGAGAAGATTCTTTCTTTTCATTTTGGGTTCCTCCCTTGTACATCCCGGCGGAAGGACTTTCCAGCCGCCTGGAACGTTTGTTTCCTCCAGTATACAACAAACTGTAACACTTTGCAACCATTTATTGGGGAAATTACAAAATTTAACAATTGGGAAGAGTATCGGCGCGGGGATTCCCCCGCGCCGATGGATTTGATTCGATTAGTCGTCGGCCTTCGCGTCGGCGATGATCTTGGCCTGGTTGGCCTTGGGAACTTCCTCGTAACGGACGAATTCCAGGGTGAAGCTGCCTCTGGCCTGGGTCATGGCGCGCAGGTCGATGGCGTAGCTGCTCATTTCCGCCATGGGGACTTCCGCCTCAATAACGGTGTTGCCCTCGTGATCGGGGGACATGCCCATGGGACGGCCGCGGCGCTTGCTCAGATCGCCCATCACATCGCCCACGTAGGAATCCGGCACGGTGACGGTCAGCGCGCCGATGGGCTCCAGCAGGGTGGGGTTGGCGTTGGGCATGGCTTCCTTGAAGGCCAGGATGGCGGCCAGCTTGAATGCCATTTCGTTGGAGTCAACGGGATGGTAGGAACCGTCGTACAGGGTAGCCTTCAGGCCGACCATGGGATAACCGGCCAGCGGGCCCTTCTGAACGGCTTCCTGAATGCCCTTCTCAACGGCGGGGTAGAAGTTCTTGGGAACGGAGCCGCCGAAGACCTCCTCGGCGAAGATCATGTCGTCCTGCTCTTCCTGAGGCTCGAAGCGAATCCAGACGTCGCCGAACTGGCCGCTGCCGCCGGTCTGCTTCTTGTGACGGCCGTGAGCCTCTACCTTCTTCTTGATCTTCTCCCGGTAGGCGACCTTCGCCGGATACAGCACGGCGTCCACGCCGAAGCGGCTCTTCAGCTTGGAGACCAGCACGTCCAGCTGCTGATCGCCGGTGCCGGAGATGACCTGCTGCTTGGTCTCGGCGTTGTTGGTCAGGGTGAAGGAGGGATCTTCCTCGTTCAGACGGTTCAGACCGGTGCCGACCTTGTCTTCCTGTCCCTTCACCTTGGGGGCGATGGCCATGGAATAGCAGGGAGCGGGGTAGGGAATCTGCTTCAGAGAGACGACCTTTCTGGGATCGCACAGGGTATCGCCGGTGCGAACCTTGTCCATCTTGCCGATGGCGCCGATGTCGCCGCAGCCCAGAACCTTGACCTCCGTGGCCTTCTTGCCGCACATGGTGTACAGACGGCCGAGCTTTTCGGTTTCGCCGGTGCGGGCGTTGACCAGAGTGGTGTCGGAGGTGATCTCACCGGACAGCACCTTGACGTAGGAGTACTTGCCGTACTGGTCGGAGACGGTCTTCCACACGTAAGCGGAGGGAACGCCGCCGGGGGACACCACGAATTCCTCGGTCTTGCCGTCGGCGGTGGTGGCCTTGTGATAGTTGCCCTGCACGGGGTTGGGCAGCAGGTCGATGATGTTGTCCATGAGCATCAGGCTGCCCAGGCAGGTCAGGCCGGAGCCGCACAGCACGGGGAACAGGCTCAGATCCTTCACGCCCTGATGCAGGCCGGTGATCATTTCCCGGTAAGTAAAGTCGTCGCCCTCGAAGAAGCGATCCATCAGAGCCTCGTCGGTCTCGGCAACGGCTTCCTTCAGCGCGTCGTTGAACTCTTCGATGACGGACGCCTTATCGTCGGG
>CAKTKC010000006.1 GCA_934569225.1 uncultured Oscillospiraceae bacterium
TGCTGGCGGGCATAGAATTCAATGCTGCCCAGGACCTCGCTGTAAAAGCTGTTCTGAAACATCAGCCGGTCGCCGGGTTCCGTTTGAGGAACCACAACGCCAATCAGCTTGGAATCCCGCATACTCAATCCGCGGGCATTGAGGTCCGGCACATAGTCCAGCTCCGCAATGGCATCATGGATACGCTGCTTTGTCTCATCTGAAATTGTCCGCTTTCCACTGAGTGCATAGGAAACGGTTGCGGTGGATACGCCCGCAAGCTGGGCGACATCTTTCAGGGTTGCTCTGGCCACGGTATGTCGTTCCTTCCTTGTTTAATCGCTTAACCATCTTTCTGGCCTTATGATACAAGCTGTATTTGCGTTTGTCAAGAACTTTTTTGCATTTTGTGAAATTTACCATTGACAAGATTTTGATTTTTGTTATACTTGATACATGAAAACTGTTTAACCGATTAAACAATATGCTGAGAGGTGTTTCTATGGAACGTTATCTTCCAACGGGCAATGCGTTTCTTTCTTTGCCGAAGATCAATGAGAAGACTGCGGGAATTGAAGATCTGACCTTCCTTTCCATGCAGCATAAGGGAATGATTGAAATACGAGGCGGTGAGGAATTGCCTTTGGTCCGTCCTTTCCTGCGGGCGGACGGACATACGCTGCCCTTGACGCAAATGCAATGGAGCCGGGATTCCTTCTGGCTTCCGGTGTTAAAAGCAAAGGCCGGAGACATTGATTTCACAATGACGATTCTGACGCCAATCGGAGAACGCGGCTTTGCCATTCGTATGGAACTGGCAGGAGCAGAACAGATGGACATTACCTGGGGCCTGGAGGGCTGCTGGGAAAGCAGCTGGCACTGCATCAATGAGGATAAGCCTTTGGACGGAACCATGCACTGCTATGAAAGTGGATGGAATCACAGCGTTGTATTTGATTTCCGCTGCGGTGCACCCATGTTTGCGTTCGCACCCATGTGTGACAGAGAGATTCAGTCCGCATTTTTCAAAGAGGACAGCGGTATATCCTACACGCTGACAGAAAACTTCAAGCTTTTGCCGGGTGAAAGCCACAGTACCGTCCTTTATTGGGGCCTCGGCTTTGAAGAAGTAGCGGCGGCCACCAGCGCAAAGGAAATGCTGCGCCGTGGCTGGGATTGGGAATATCAGCGGACAACCAGATGGCTGAATCAGCGAATTTCTCAAATGGCAACGCCAAAGCTGACGGAAGTTTACAACACGAATCTATTCTTCTGTATTTTCTATTCCACCGGCCTGACGCTGGATACGGAAGAACTGGTATGTGCCACCAGCCGCGGTACACGGTACTATGTCAGCGCCGCCTATTGGGACAGAGATGTCTTGTTGTGGGCGTTCCCGGCAATCCTGGATGCAGACCCGCAGCTTGCGGAGGAGATTCTGCATTATGTTTTTGGCCGCCAGAGAAGAAACCTAGGCATTCACTCCCGGTACATTGACGGTACTGTTCTGGAACCAGGCTTTGAATTGGACGAGCTGATGGCTCCTGCCATCGCTCTTGAAAGTTATGTGAACCAAACCGCTGACAACGAAATATTGCATGATCCTGCCGTTATGGCTGGCATCCACCAGATTCTCAAAACGCTGAAAACAATGCGGCACCCGGAAATCCCGTTGTATGAAACATTTCTACAGCCTACGGATGATGAAATTGTCTATCCGTACCTGACCTATAACAACGTATTGGTCTGGCGGGCAATGAAGGCTCTGGCGCATCTTTATCCAGAGAGATACGGTACATTGGAGCAGCAGGCGGAAACGGTCCGGCAGGCTATTTACGCCCATTGTGTTTTCCGGGATGCGGATCAGAAGCCATACTTTGGCTGGTCTGTGGATTTGAAGGGACGGCATAATGTTTACGATGAACCGCCCGGAAGTCTGCAACTATTGCCGTACTACGGTTTCTGCGCACCGGATGATGAAATCTGGGGAAGCACCGTGGCAATGATTCGCGCTCCTTCCTATGCGTACAGTTTTGCGGATGCGCCCATTGCGGAAATTGGCTGTGCCCACGCACCATATCCCTGGATTCTCAGCCTATGCAACAGCCTGCTTTGCGGGCACAAAGAGCAGGCATTCCGGGAGCTGGAACAGATGGAAATGGACAATGGCATAGCCTGTGAAAGCGTTGACCCGGTTTTGGGCACTTGTACCACCGGGGCCGCGTTCGCGACCTGCGCAGGATTCCTGTGCCATAGCATGAAGCAAGCGAGTAAGGAGGCGGCCCATGCGGACTGATTTGCGATTATCCCCCTGGTCGGTGTCCGGAACGGGAAACTGCTGGGATGACGATTTCTTTGAAAGTATCTTCTTCCTTGGCAATGGAAGAATGGGCATCCGTGGCTATCTGCCTATGGAACCAGAGGACAGACCGGTTCAAAAGGGCGTGTATCTGGCGGGCATTTTCGGGGAGATCAAGCCTGGAATCACAGATTTTGTGAATCTGCAGACACCGGTGTATGACAGCGTCCTTCTGGATGGAGAAGCCGGAACTCTGTCGTCTCCGATTGAACGTAGCCTGGATATGAAAGCCGCTTGTTTTACAGCAAGATTTTCTCTGACGGCAAAGCAGAAAACAGTAGATGTTGTCTACTCTCGGTTTTTACCCAAGGAGCATCCGGCTCTGATTTTACAGCGGTTGAAGTTTATTCCACATGAGAATGTGGGAATCTCCGTGACCAGCGGCCTGATGACAGACAGCTGCAACAGCCCCATTCCAGATGATCAGACAAAAGAAAATACGGGAACCATTCAGCTGTCGCTGCTGGAGGATACAAGCGTCGCTCCGGAGGGGATTGCCGCAGACTTCCAAGTTCGCGGGACAGGCCTTTCCGTTCGGGAAAATGTGCGGTTCCACAGCACCACATTTCAATTTATCGGGGACAAAGATGCCTGTGCAGTTTATACGGCAAGTGGGCGGACAGGAGAATCATTGATTCTGGACAAGGCGGCATCTATCCTGACCTCACGGGATGTGGACCCGCGGATCGCGCCAATTCCCGATGCGTGGGACTACGATGCCATGCTGGCAGCTCATAAGGAGGCCTGGGAAACCACATGGCAGAAATGTGATCTGGAGATTCCCGCCTTAGACGGTGAGCTGCAAACCGGACTGCGTTTCTCCATGCTCGGCCTGATGGGCAGCTGTTCCGCCAATGACCCTACCGTAAGCATCGGCGCGCGAGGCCTAAGCCATGGCCGGTACAAAGGGTGCTATTTCTGGGATACGGACCTGTTTATGCTGCCGTTCTTTCTGAAAAATGATTTGCAGGCTGCAAAAAGCCTCTGCGATTACCGTGCCCGTTCTCTGCCAGCAGCGAAAGAGCATTCCAGAAGGATGAATACTGCCGGAGCCAGATACCCCTGGATGGCTGCTCTGGACGGCAGTGAGCAGTGCGAAACCTGGGATATTGGATGCAGCGAGCTGCACGTCACAGCTGACGTGGCCTATGCTCTGGATGCCTACTGTAAGGCCTCCGGGGACAGCGAATTCTATCTGGAGAAAGCGGCAGAAGTTTATATCGAGACGGCTCGTTTCTGGGTCAGCCGCTATACCTATCGCCCGGAACTTGGCAGGGCGGACCTGCTGTTCTGCAAGGGCCCAGATGAATACTGCGGCATTACCAATAACAATCTCTTTACCAATGTGATGGTTCAGCACAATCTGACCCTGGCCATCCAGGCAGCGGCAGACCTTCTCGCCAAGCGCCCGGAACGGTATTACGCGCTTGGCCTCAGAGTCGAAGAAACGGAGCATATGAAAGCTCTGCGGGACGCAATCCCCTGGCCCCATGACCCCATTACCGGACATCTTGCCCAGGACGAAACACTGCATCTGCTGGAACCGGTTGATCCCGCAACACTGAAACCCGATGCCGGAGCCAGCTACCACCATGTATGCTTTGACCGTCTGCAACGGTATAAGGTTATCAAGCAGGCAGATGTGCTCCTCCTAATGACGCGGCTTCCGCAGCTCTTCACGGCGGAAAAAAAACGCACCGCATGGAAGGACTTTGAACCTATCTGCCTCCACGATTCCACATTGAGCTTTGCCAGCCACGCTCTATTTGCTCTCCAAAACGGGCTGACAGAACAGGGCATGGACTACCTGAAAAAAGCGCTTCTGCTGGACCTGCGGGATGTGATGGGCAACACCGGCCATGAGGGACTGCACCTGGCGTGCATGGGTGAGGCCTGGCAGGCGGCGGAGTGCCTGAAATATTTGGATAGTGACAGCTGACAAAATGCGCATCCGCTTGGATTTTTAAGCGGATGCGCATTTCAGGGCTTTCTGAGGGATTACAGGATAGTCACACTCTGCGCCTCACACTCTCTCACATATTTCGCGCTTCGCGCGAGCCATATCTTCTTAAAAGGGGTTGTTGCCTGGGAATTACAGGTCGCTTACCCTTTAGATTTGACTTAATCTGCCTGTTATTACAATGATGCAGATATTCAGCAAGTTCCTTTTTAAGTGTTCTATGGACGGAAACTCCTGCAAACACAGCCACTCGCTTTTGAGAAACCCGAAAAAATTTTCGGACACAGCGAGCCCGACCTTGCTTGGTATCTGTATCCATTTCAGCTATGCGCAGGCGAAGCAAACGTTCAAGCTGGCTGCAAGCATATCATTCCCAGTAGCAGCTTACTCACGAATTTACTCTTTTTCGGATGAGGTGCATGGCTTCTTTGAGTAGCCCGAGTGGGATATGGATTCCCCAGGTCTCGCCGGTGGAATTTGATATGCACCCCAAAAAAGTGATATGACCCCCAAATGTTGGACGGAGAATCCGACATTTGGGGGTCATATCAGATCAGGCAAAAGAGGATCTCATAGCGGAAGTGCAGCGTCTTCGGATGGAGAATGAATATCTAAAAAAATTGCAAGCCTTAGTTCAGAAACGGATTGCCCGAGAGAATGGGAACGGATCAAAATCATCAATGAACTAAGGCGGAAATACAAACTGGCCGACCTGCTGGCGTTGGCAGGGATAGCCCGGAGTACCTATTATTACACCCTGAAACAGATGAATCAGCCAGAAAAGCACACTTCCTTGAAAGAAATTATAAGAGAAATTTTTCTGGAAAACAAACGGCGCTACGGGTACAGGCGCATTACGATGGAGCTGCACCAGCGGGGCATTTCTGTCAATCACAAGCTTGTACAGAAGATTATGCGGCAGTGCAATCTCTTTTGCGTCCGCCGGAAAAGCAAATACAAGTCCTACAGGGGCGTTGTGGGACACACAGCCCCCAATATCCTCAACAGAAATTTCCAAGCTGAGAAGCCCATGCAGAAGCTCACCACAGATGTGTCCGAGTTTGCGGTAGGAGAGGAAAAGGTGTATCTGTCTCCGATTTTGGATATGTACAACGGAGAAATCATTGCCTATGATATTTCCCGGCATCCCGATTTCAAGCAGACAATGGATATGCTGGACAGAGCTTTTGAGAAGATTCCGGATAACTCTGGAGCGATTCTGCACTCGGATCAGGGCTGGCAATATCAGATGAAGCATTATCAGCAGAGGCTGCAGGAAAAAGGAATTGTACAGAGCATGTCTAGGAAAGGGAACTGCTACGATAACGCAATGATGGAAAACTTTTTTGGATTATTAAAAACAGAAATGTTCTATGGCAGAAAATTCCGGGACGCAAAACACCTTATTTTTGAGATAAAGAAATACATCGATTATTACAACAATGACCGGATAAAACTCCGGTTAAAAGGAATGAGTCCGGTGCAATACCGAACTCATTTCGCAGAAGCTATTTAACCAGAATCGTCCAACTTTTGGGGTGCATATCAGTCTCCTCCGCATTTGGAGATTTTGCAAGTATCCCATAGCTCCCTGTGACCATCCGTCAGAACCTTCTCCGAATTTCCGCCGCGCCGCGGCTCAGTATACTGTCCGCATTCTTCCCCAATACCTGCCCCAGCAGGGCGTATTCCGACAGGCTTCCGTGAGGGACTGCCCAGGCACCGGCGTCGGTTCCGGGGGCGATCAGGCCGCCCATGGCAGCAAAGGCGGATACATTTTCCATGGCGCTTTCCAGAATCGCCGCCACGGCGGCTTCGTCAAAGCGCCCCGTTCCCCGGAGATTCCCGATGGTGGACAGCGTTGGCACCCACACCGTCCCGTTTTCCTGCATGGCGCGCAGGGCGTCCGCGTCCAGATAGGCGCCGTGCTCTACGGAGTCCACACCCGCCTGCGCCGCGGCTTCCACCGTCCGGGCACCGTTGGCGTGAGCCATTACGGCGAAGCCTTCCTCGTGGGCGATGTGGATCAACTCCCGGATGGTTTCCGGGGGAAGGCCGTCCTCGGTCAGTACCCCGAAACGGTCAAAATCCATCAGGCCGGAGATCATGATCTTGATAAAATCCGCACCTTTTGCCCGTTTCCGGGCAACCATGGCGGCATATTGGGAGAGATTTTCGTACTTTTCCCCGATGAAGCCGCCGTAGTGCCCCTGAGCGCACAGCGGCGACAACGGCGTGCGGTAGGTGATGCCGTACTCCCCTGCCAGCGACCGGGCTTTCGCCCCCACGCCCCAGCGATCGCCGCCGTCCCGGAGGTAGGTAAATCCCAGCTTCCGGTAAGCTTCCAGCACCCGGCGAACCCAGCGTTCATCCACGCCCCCGGAATGCCGGGCAATTGCCCGCTTCCAGTCCGCGCCGTCCAGAACCATGTGAATATGACAATCGCACCGCACGGGAAAACACTTCCTTTCTAGGGAAGCTCTGATTAAATCGGCGAGAGCTGACAGCGCGAGATTTTTCTCTAGACGAAGGTTTCAAAAGTGGAGGAATACTGTATGTATTCCCCGCTTTTGAAGCCGCGCGGATAGAGGAAAAGATCCGCTGCTCAGCCGAAGACGATTTATTCAGAGATTCCCAAGGTTCAGTATAGCAGATTTCGGCAGACTGCGCAAGCGCGGTCATTTTTTATTTGGTTAGTTGACGCTAACCAAAGATTGTGCTATAATATGGCCAAAGCTTTCAGAAAGAAGGGTTATTATGATTCAGACAACTGTGCAGGTATCCGGCATGGCATGTTCCATGTGCGAAGCCCACGTGAACGACGCCGTCCGCAGTGCGCTGAACGTCAAAAAGGTCACCTCCTCCCACGCGAAGGGCGAGACTGTCATCCTGTCCGACGAGCCGCTGGACGCGGATAAGCTCCGGGAGACGATCAACGCCACCGGCTATCAGGTGGGCGATATCAGCTCCGCGCCCTACGAAAAGAAGGGGCTATTCTCCTTCCTGCATAAGTAAACCGTATCGGAAAAGCCGACAGCGAAACCGCTGTCGGCTTTGACTATGAATCAGACCGTCAGGTTCTGAATCCACTTGCCCTGCTTCAGCATGATCGCGCCGATGACGCATTTGATGAAGTCGGTGGCCTGGCAAATGGCGTACAGCGGCAGAATTGGCAGATCCGTAAACCGGCTCAGGCAGTAGGCCAGGGGCACGCAGAACACCCACATGAAGCAGCTGTCAAACAGGAAGGTCACGAAGGTCTGTCCGCCGGAACGGAGGGTGAAATAGGTGGCGTTGAGATAGGAACCGAAGGGCATCATCACGGCGGAGATCCAGATCAACTGCGCCGCCAAATGCCGCACGGCGTCGGTGGTGTTGTAGATTCCGGGGAACACCTCGGAAACCGCCGCCATCAGGCCGCCGAACACGATACCCGACGCAATAGACACGGCGATGAGCTTCCGGTTGGTGTCCCGCACGTCCTCCTCCGAATGCCCCGCGCCCAGCATCTGCCCCATGATGATTCCCACGGAATTGCCCATGGAAAGATAGACGACGCTGCCTAAGTTGAACAGGGTGCTGCAAATGTTCATGGCAGGCACCACGTCCAGTCCGCAGGTGGAGTAGCACTGGTTCAGAATGGCCATGCCGCTGGACCAGAGGAATTCATTGGCCAGCAGGGGCATACCCTTGACCGTGATGGATCTCAGCAGCTTGCCGGGGATATACATGGAGCGGTAAGCGCCCACGATAAATGCGTTGCGGGCTTTGTGGCCGTGCGTCCACCCGGCCACGATGGCAAGCTCCACATACCGGGAGATGACCGTGGCGATGGCCGCGCCCTCCACGCCCATTTCCGGCGCGCCGAATTTGCCGAAAATCAGGATGTAGTTCAGCACCAGATTCACGAACACCGCCGCAATGCCGCCCAGCATGGGGATGAAGGTCTCGCCGGTCTCCCGGAGAGTGCTGGAATAGGTGTTGGTCAGGGCGAAGGGCAGGAAGCCCCAGAGCATAATGGCCAGGTATTTCAGGCCATGATCCAACGCCCCGGCAGCGGTGGCGGCCTCGCCCTCGCCGGTAAGGTAAAGCCCGATCAGCTGAGAGCCGCCCAGCAGGAAAATAGCCGCGCCCACCAAAGAGATGACGATACAGATCAGGAACTTAAACCGGAAGGTGTGGCGGATGCCCTCGTCATCCTTGGAGCCGTAGAACTGGGCGGTGAAGATACCCGCGCCGGAGCTGGCGCCGAAGACACACAGGTTGAACACGAACAACAGGCCGTTGACGATGGAAACGCCGCTCATGGGAACGGTGCCGACCTGGCCGACCATGATATTGTCCAGCAGGGACACGAAGTTGGTGATGCCGTTCTGGATGATAATGGGGACGGCCACCCCAAAGACCCGGCGGTAAAACGCCTTGTCTCCGATGTAACGATGATGCATAAAAACCTCAAATCATACTATTTTTGTCAAAATCAGGCAGGACTGGGCAGGCTTCCCTGAAACGGGGGAGCCTGCCGAACATGTACGTGTAAAGCTGCCGTCAGATTTCCTTTCCGCCGATGAACACCCGCTTGCAGGAATAATCCGCGTTGGTAATAACGAAGTCCGCCAGCTTGCCGGTCTCGATGGCGCCGACCTTGTCCGCCGCGCCGATGGCCTTGGCGGGGTTGAAGGTCGCCGCACGGATGGCCTCCTCCTCGGGGACGTTCCACTTAAGGACGTTTTGCAGGCAGGTCCACAGGTTGGTGGCGGAGCAGGCGATGGTGCCGTCGGCCAGCCTGGCCACGCCGCCGCGAAGCCACGCGTCCTGGCCGCCCAGCTGGAACTTGGTTCCTTCCGGCTCACCGGCGCAGCGGCCGGAATCGGAGATCAGCACCATCCGGTCGCGGAACATGGTGAAGGCCAGACGGACAGCGGCAGGATGGATATGGTAGCCGTCGCAGATGATCTCGGCCTGGACGCCCGGGGTTTCCACTGCGGCGGGAATGACGCCGGGGTTGCGGTGGTGGATGGGGGGCATGGCGTTGTACAGGTGGGTCAGGTGGGTGACGCCGGCGTCGATGGCGGCTCTGGCATGGTCATAGTCGGAGTCGGTGTGGGCGATGGAGACAGTGCACAACTCCCTAGCCTTGGCCACGAACTCCGCCGCGCCGGGCAGTTCGGGGGCGACATCCACGATACGGATGAGGCCGCCGCAGCCCTCATACAGCTTCTTGAAGCCCTCAAAATCCGGATCCTTCAGGTAGTCGGGATTCTGTGCGCCCCGCTTTTTGTAGGAGAAGTAAGGCCCCTCCATCTGAATGCCCATGAGGCGGGACAGTCCCTCGGGGGCTTCGGCGTGGAGCTGCTTCGCGGTAGCGAAGGCTTTTCCCAGCACGTCATAGGGCAGGGTCATGGAGGCGGGGGCAAAGGAGGTGACGCCGCACTTTGCATAGAAGGCGGCCATCCGCTTCAAGCCCTCGTAGTCGCCGTCGGAGAAGTCCGCGCCGGAGTTGCCGTGGCTGTGGACGTCGATCAGGCCGGGGATGACGGTGGCGCCATTCAAGTCAATGGCGTCGGCAGGGACGTTTTCGGGGAGGACTTCGCCGAACAGGCCGTCCCGCACCTCGAAAGCGCCGGTATGGAACCGGAAATCGGAAGCAAAGATTCGCGCATTCTTATAAAACATGGCTTTTCTCCTTTTACCGAGTGAAATTCGTATACGTATGGTAGCACGCCGGGGCGAAAAAAGCAATCCGGAATCACGGAGTTTTCTCAAATCTTTTCCTTAGTAATGGGATTGTCGAATTGCGCGGTGTTTCCCTTGACTTTTTTCACTGGGGCGTTATAATAAATTCAGGATTATTTCCAGAAAAGAAGGAGCGGAAATTCTATGTATTATCATATGACCATTGCGGGTCTTGAGCGGGATCTGCCCATCTGCCCGGTAAACGATTCTCTGTCCATCGCCGGGTTTGTGATCTTCGGCGACCAGGAGCTGACCGTGGCCTGCGCCCGGGAGCTATTAAAGCGTGCGCCGGAATATGACTACATCATCACCGCAGAGGCCAAGGGCATTCCTCTGGCCCACGAGATGGCCCGTCAGGCCGGGGACAAGAAGTACATCCTGGCGCGGAAAGCCCCCAAGCTGTACATGCGGGACATTTTCAGCGTTTCCGTGCATTCCATCACCACCGCCAAGGAGCAGAAGCTGTACCTGGACGGCGCGGACGCCGCGCTGATGAAGGGCAAGCGCATCCTCATCGTGGACGACGTGATCTCCACCGGCGAGAGCCTGAAAGCGCTGGAAACCCTGGTAGAAGAAGCGGGCGGCATCATCTGCGGACGCATGGCCGTTCTGGCTGAGGGCGACGCCCAGGAGCGTTCCGACCTGGTCTACCTGGAGAAGCTGCCCCTGTTCAACCCCGACGGCAGCGTGAAGGGATAAGAAAATCCCCCGCCGGAAGAAAGAGGAGAGATACTATGTATTGTAAGAATTGCGGCAAACAGCTGCCCGACGGCGCCCAGTATTGCGACGGCTGCGGCGCGCGGCAGGTTGCGGGCGGCTACGTCACCTACACCCAGAGCCGGGAGCCGAAGCCTTCCGTGGGGTTCATCGACGCCATCAAGCTGTTCTTCGCCAAGTACGCGGACTTCAGCACCCGTTCCAGAAGAAGCGAGTATTGGTGGTCGGTGCTGTTCTGCGCCCTTGCCAGCAGCCTGGCCGCCGGGATTCTGAAGGACTATGCCTGGATCTGGTCCCTGGTGGTTCTGATCCCCACGATCGCCATCAGTGTCCGCCGTCTGCACGACATCGGAAGAGCCGGCACCTGGTATCTGCTGAACCTGATCCCCGTGGTGGGCTCCATCATTCTGCTCGTCTGGTACTGCCAGGACAGCACCGGCGACAACCAGTGGGGTCCCAATCCCAAGTATTGATTTTCCGACATAGCAAACAGGCACAGTGGGATAGCCCGCTGTGCCTGTTCTTATGTAATCTAATGGATAGCCCCCTTGCCTCTCCCTATGGGAGAGGTGGCCGAGCGAAGCGAGGACGGAGAGGGTATACCAGGCTGCAATACCCTCTCAGTCACCTTCGGTGACAGCTCTCCCAGAGGGAGAGCCAAGGGGGGTTGTACCCCGCACTGGAAATGGAACGTGTCTTTATGATACGCTCCATTCACTATTTTACGGTTCTTCCATCTGCCCCGCGATTCTGTTCAGCAGCAGCGCCTTAGCAAAGTACATCGTCTCATAGCGGATATATTGATTGGCGTTTTCGTCCCACAGGAAGCGCAGATTCGGCGGGAACTCGTCGTCCCCCAGCCACAGCTGGACGGCGACGCCCAGACCGTCGAAAATCTCGAAGGCATAGGCCGCGTCCCCCACGGGCAGGGGCTTGCCGCCCAGCGCCAGGCACGCCCGGCGGAAAGCGGGGAGATCATCCTGAAACCGCTCCGCCCAGGGATCGTGATCGTTTTCCAGCAGCTTCTGGTGAAATTGCAGGCCGAAGTCCTGCATGGCCTTCCACCGGCCGCTGACGTGCCGGTCTTCCCGGCTGTCGCAGATCAGGTCGAGGAGGGTCATGACCTCTTCAAAGCTGTTGCCGTCCCGCCACGCGCCGTCTTCCAGGCGCTGGATATCCCCGGTTTTCCGGGAGACCCGGTAGCTCTGGCCGAAAAATGTGGTGTATAGGAAATCTGCGTCCAGCTTTGCGCTCAGCTTTTTTGCCAGCACTTCCCCGTCATAGGTCAGAAAGCAGTTTTTCGCTTGCTGCGCCTGAATGAGATAATTGTCCGTTTGTGCCATGGGTGTACCTCCCCGTCAGATTACGGAAATTATATCATTTCCCCGCCAGGAAAGCAAGGGACGCGCTCCCCAAAGAAACCTTAATGACTTTGCGTGTTTACTTTCCTGACTTTCTATGGTAAGATAAGGGGTACTTATCCATATGCTGGCAGAAAAAAGTGAAATTCTGCCGCTTATGTACGAAAGGAACCTGATGGATTATGTCCCACGACTGCACCCGGGCGATCATTGACCTGGACGCCCTTTCTTCCAATTTTGACGCAGTCTGCCGCAAGGCCAACGTGCCGGTGATGGCGGTCATCAAGGCCGACGCCTACGGCCACGGCGCGGTTCCCGTTGCCCGGCTGCTGGAAAACCGGTGCGCCTTTTTCGGTGTCAGCTCCATGTCGGAGGCACTGGAGCTGCGGGACGCGGGGATTACCCGGCCGATATTGATTCTGGGCTACACACCGCCGGAAGCTTTCCCCGACGCCGTCCGCCTGGGGATCCGCCCTGCCATTTTCCGCCGGGAGGACGGAGAAACCCTGTCCCGGGCGGCTGTGGAAGCGGGGGTTTCCGCACCGTTTCACTTTGCCGTGGACACAGGCATGAGCCGCATCGGCTTTCAGGTGACGGAGGCCGACGCCGACATCTGCGCCGAAATTGCCGCCCTGCCGGGGCTGACCGCAGAGGGGCTCTTCAGCCATTTTGCCACTGCCGACAGCTATGATCTCAGCCGCGCCCGCGCCCAGGCGGATCGCTTTAACGCTTTCGACGCCATGCTGAAACGCCGGGGCGTCCGCATTCCCATCCGCCACCTGAACAACTCCGCCGGACTGATGAACTTCGACCGCCACTATGAGATGGTGCGCTCCGGCATCGTCACCTACGGTCTGTACCCCAGCGACGAGGTGGACACCGGTCTTCTCCCCCTGATCCCCGCCATGCGTCTGCTCAGCCGGGTTTCCTACGTGAAAACCCTGCCCCCCGGGCGGGAGATCAGCTACGGCGGCACATTTGTCACCGCCCGTCCAACTGTGGTTGCCACTGTTCCCGTCGGTTATGCTGACGGCTACCGCCGCAGTCTGTCCGGCAAATTTTACGTCCTGATCCGCGGCCAGCGCGCCCCCATTCTGGGGCGGGTCTGCATGGATCAGATGATGGTAGACGTTACCGACATTCCCGGCGTCCAGGCGGGGGACACCGTCACCCTGATCGGGACGGACGGCGGCGAGGCCATCTCCATGGAGGAGATCGCCGCCGCAGCCGGAAGCTTCAACTACGAATTTGCCTGCGGTATCAGCCGGCGGGTGCCCCGCGTGTACCTGCGCGGAGGACAGGCCGTCCATACCGTACATTACCTTACCGATATCTTCCAGGAGGAATCCCATGGCACATAAACCGAAATACGCAAGACAGGAACCCCGCCGGAATACCGCGCTGAAGCTGCTGCCGCTGGTGCTGGTGGCCATCGTCGCTGTGGTTCTCATTGTCCGCTCCCTAGGCAAAGGAAAGCCTGACGACGCCCCAACCACCCCGCCAACGACGGAAGCGACCCAGCCCTTAGAGCCGGTCGCCTCCGCCACCGTAGGCGTTCAGGGCGACCTGCTGATGCACAAGCCCGTGATCACCGCCTGCGTAGCGGAGGACGGCGGCTACGATTTTGCATCGATTTTCCGCTACGTGGCAGAATATACTGCTGCTTACGACTATTCCGTGGCCAATCTGGAAACCACTCTGGGCGGCGATAATTACCCCTATCAGGGCTACCCCGACTTCAACTGCCCCGACGAGATCGTGGAGGCGGCGAAGGACGCGGGGATTGACATGCTGCTCACCGCCAACAACCACTGCTCCGACACCACCACCGAGGGTGTTCTGCGCACGGTGAAGCGGGTGCGGGAGATGGGGCTGACCCCGCTGGGCACCCAGCTCAGCGACGAGGAACCCAAATACGCCGTGGTGGACATGAACGGCATCAAGGTGGGCATGGCGGCCTACACCTACGCCACCAGCGAGGTGAATGGGCGTCCCTCCCTGAACTTTGAGCCGGAGGTCGCCCAGGTGGGTCTGGTGAATTACTTCGTGGAAACCAATCTGGACGCCTTCTATTCCGAGGTACAGTCTCTCCTGTCCCAAATGCAGGAAGACGGCGCGGAGGCCACCATGCTGTACATCCACTGGGGCACGGAGTATTCCCTCCAGGCGGACGCCGCCCAGCGGATGATCGCCCAGAAGCTGTGCGACCTGGGAGTGGACGTGATCGTGGGCGGACATCCCCACGTGGTGGAGCCTATGGAGCTGCTGACCAGCGGCGTTGACTCCCGGCACAAAACGGCGGTCATCTACTCTCTGGGCAATGCCGTATCCAACCAGCGCCGGGATCTGATGACCCTGAACACCGGCCACACCGAGGACGGCGCGGTATTCACCGTCACCTTTGAAAAATATGCCGACGGCGAAGTGTACGTCGCCGACGTGAACGTGATGCCCACCTGGGTCAACCTGCGCAGCGTGGACGACAAGCAGGAATACAACATTGTCCCGCTGGAAGACGCCCGGCGGGAGGAGTGGCAGAATCTGTATGAGCTGGACGCCGCCGCTCTGGCCAACGCCGTGGCGTCCTACGACCGCACCATGAACATCGTCGGTCCGGGTCTTGAGCAATGCCGCAGCTACTACGCCCAGGAAAAGCAGGCACGGGAAGTTCCCGCCGTCCCCACCGAGGAAGCAGCCTGACAAGGAGGAGAGACATCCATGTCCAAAAAGCCGAAGGGAAGCAGCTCACCGGTCACGGTGCTGCTGACCGTATTGATTTTTGTCATGATCGCGCTGACGGGTCTTGTGATCTTTATGTGCATCAATCTGGTGAATAAAACGCCCCAGCCCACCGTCCGGACGGAGACGCAGATTTACACCCTTCCCACCGCTCCCCGGACAGAGCCGACGGAAACCGAGACCCAGCCCCCGGAGACCACTCTGCCGGAACCGGAGCATGTGGTAGCCACAGCCTCCGTCGGCACCATGGGTGATCTGCTGATGCACAAGCCGGTGTTCGACACCTGCCTGCAAAGCGGCGGCACCTATGATTTCAGCTCCATTTTCCGCTATGTCAAGGATATCGTGTCCGGTCTGGACTATGCCATCGCCAACCTGGAAACCACCTTCGGCGGCGACGATTACCCTTACCAGGGCAACCCTGCCTTCAACTGTCCCGACGCGCTGATCGACAGCGTGGTGGATACGGGCTATGACATGCTGCTCACCGCCAACAACCACGCGGGCGACACCATGGCCTCCGGCGTCACCCGCACGATCGAGGTCATCCGGGGCAAGGGGCTGACCGCTCTCGGCTCCCAGCTGAACGCCGACGAGCCAAAATACGCCGTGGTGGATGTGAACGGCATCAAGATCGGCATGGTGTGCTACACCTGGGCGTACGGCAGCAACGGAAACTCCTTCTCCCTCAACGGCCTTACCCCGATCAAGGACGAGGGGCAGATGAACTACTTCCTCAACAACGACCCCGGCAAGCTGTACACCGCATCGGAGCAGATCCTGGAGCAGATGAAAGCCGACGGCGCGGAAGCCACCATGATGTTCATTCATTGGGGCGTGGAATACAATATCAAGGAGAACTCCCTCCAGGACACCATGGCGCAGAAGCTGTGCGACCTGGGCTTTGACGTGATCGTTGGCGGACACCCCCACGTGGTGCAGCCGGTGGATCTGCTCACCAGTTCCGTTGACCCCGACCATAAGACTGTGGTCATCTACTCCCTGGGCAACGCCGTGTCCAACCAGAGAAACGGCTATATCTCCGCCGCGCCCCCCTACTATACGGAGGACGGCATTCTGTTCACCGTCACCTTTGAAAAATATTCCGACGGCACCGTGTATCTGCAAAGCGTGGACGCGCTGCCCACCTGGGTGAACATGCGCACCGACGAGGCAAAGCAGTATAACATCCTGCCGCTGGACGAGGACAATGAAGATCAGTGGGCGGAGCTGTTCAACCTGAACGATACCATGCTGTCCTCCGCGAAGAAGTCCATGGAGCGCACGGACTCCATCGTGGGCGCGGGCATGGAAAAGTGCCGGACGTATCTGGAGCAGCAGAAGGCCGACCGGGAAGCCTATTATCAGGACTTGGCCAGCCATCCGGAGAAGTACGTTCAAAGCACCGTTCCGGAGGAAACCATTCCGGAAACCACCGCCGTCACCGCTCCGGCAGCATAACAAAAAACCGTGCCGCGGCAGGCACCCGTTCTGCCGCGGCACGGTTTTTGCCCTCCGGCGCAGAAATCGAAACTTTCCCGGGAAAAAACGGATAGAATCCATTGACATTGCAAAAATTTACGGTATAGTAGTATCTGTCGTATTTCGGCGTAAAACAAAATTTTGGAAGAAACGGGGGAGGATAATGTCCAAGGAACTCATCAGACTCCAGGACTTGACCATGGAGTTCGACGGGGAGCGTATTCTCGACGGCATCAATCTTTATTTCAACGATCACGAATTCCTCACACTGCTCGGCCCCTCCGGCTGCGGCAAAACCACAACGCTTCGGATCATCGGCGGCTTTCTGACGCCCACTTCCGGCACGGTGACGTTTGACGGGAAGGTCATCAACGACGTTCCGCCCTACAAGCGGCAGATCAACACCGTGTTCCAGCGTTATGCCCTTTTTCCGCATCTGGATGTGTACGACAACGTCGCTTTCGGCCTGAAGGTAGCGAAGCTGCCCAAGGACGAGGTTGACCGCAGGGTCAATGAAATGCTGGAGATCGTCAGCCTGAAGGGCTACGAAAACCGCAGCGTGGACAGTCTGTCCGGCGGCCAGCAGCAGCGTGTTGCCATCGCCCGGGCATTGGTCAACCAGCCGAAGGTGCTGCTGCTGGACGAACCCCTGGCAGCCCTGGATCTGCGATTGCGCAAGGACATGCAGATCGAGCTGAAACGCATCCAGCAGACCACCGGCATCACGTTCATCTATGTCACCCACGATCAGGAGGAAGCCCTTTCCATGTCCGACACCGTGGTGGTCATGGACAAGGGACGGATCCAGCAGATCGGCAGACCTGAGGATATCTATAATGAGCCGAAGAACGCCTTCGTGGCAGACTTTATCGGCGAAAGCAACATCTTGGACGGCGTCATGCTGGAAGACTTCAAGGTTCGGTTCTTCGGCCGGGTCTTTGAGTGCGTGGACAAGGGCTTCGCCCCCAACGAGCCGGTGGACGTGGTCATCCGCCCGGAGGACATCGACATCGTGCAGCCCGCCCAGGGTCATCTGGTGGGCACCGTCACGGGCATTACCTTCAAGGGTCTTAACTACGATATCATCGTGGAGTTCAAGGGCTTCAAGTGGCTCATTCAGACCACGGACTACCACGGCGTGGGCGAGACCATCGGCATCCGCCTGAACCCGGAAGACATTCACATCATGCACAAGAGCGAATATTCAGGTCTCTTTGGCGACTACAGCTCCTACTCCGCCGAGTATGACGAGCTGACGGAGGATGCCGAAGATGAAGAAGAATAAGTCTGTCCTGCTCAGCACCCCATATTTGATATGGATGGTGGTATTCACGCTGATTCCTCTGGGTGTGGTGTGCTACTATGCCCTCACCGACCCGTCTACCGGGGAATTCAGCCTGGTGAATCTCCGGGGGCTGAACCTGTACTGGGGCGTTCTGTGGCAGTCCATCTTCTACGCGGTGGCGTCGGCCTTCATCTGCCTGCTGTTGGGCTACCCCATGGCCTACTACATCGCCCACCGGAGCCAGACCGCCCAGAAGTTCCTGTATATGCTGGTGATGCTGCCCATGTGCATGAGCTTCCTGCTCCGCACTCTGGCATGGGTCGGATTGTTACAGGATACCGGCATCATCAACAATATTCTGGACGCCATCGGCATCGGGCGGCTGCGGCTCATCCGTACCCCCGGCGCGGTCATTCTGGGCATGGTGTATAACTATCTGCCCTACATGATCCTACCCCTGTACGGCGTCATCGTCAAGATCGACCCCCGGCTTATTGAGGCTGCGGAGGACTTGGGCTGCAACAGCACCCAGGTGTTTTCCCGGGTGGTGCTGCCGCTGAGCGTTCCCGGTATTCTCTCCGGCATGACCATGGTGTTCGTCCCGGCGGTGTCCACCTTCTATATCTCCCAGAAGCTGGGCGGTACGGACACGGTGCTCATCGGCGACGTGATCGAGCGCCAGTTCAAGCAGGGCAACAACCCCAATCTGGGCGCGGCGCTGAGCCTGGTGCTGATGATCCTGGTATTCATCTGCACCGGCATCATGAACCGCTTCGGCGGCGACAATGAGGAAGGCGGTGTCATCGTATGAAAAAAGCCAACCGCATTCTCACCATTCTGATTTTCATTTTCCTGTACGTTCCCATGGCGGTGCTGATCGTGGCATCGTTCAATACGGGCAAGGACGTTACCCAGTTTGAAGGATTTACCTTGCAGCAGTACGCCCGTCTGTTTCAGGACAGGACGCTTCTGAAGCTGCTGGGCAATTCTCTGCTCGTGTCCGTCCTCGCCAGCTTTATTGCCACGGTCTTCGGCACGGTGGCGTCCCTGGGCATCTACAACCTGAACCCCAGACTGCGCAAGGCCGCCATGACGCTGACCAACATCCCCATGACGAACCCGGATATCGTCACCGGCGTGTCCCTTTCCCTGCTGTTCGTCTTCGTGGGAACCCGGATGCTGGGGCAGCGGAACAGTCTGACCTTCTGGACGCTGCTCATCGCCCACATCACCTTCAATCTCCCCTACGTGATTCTGAACGTCATGCCCAAGCTCAAGCAGACGGACAGCTCTCTCCGGGACGCGGCCATGGATTTGGGCTGCACGCCCTTGCAGGCGTTTTTCAAGGTGACGCTCCATGAGATCGCCCCCGGCATCGTGTCCGGCGCCATTATGGCGTTTACCATGAGTCTGGACGATTTCGTCATCAGCTATTTTGTCAGCGGGCTGGACTTCGTGACCCTTCCCGTGGAAATCTATTCCTATACGAAAAAGCCCCTCCATCCGAAAATCTACGCCCTGTTCACCCTGTTGTTCCTGCTGATTCTGGTGCTGATGGTCACCATGAACCTCATTCAGCTCCGCGGGGACAAAAAACGAGCCGCTGCCCACAGCGGGGTATAAAGGAGAATTATCATGAAAAAAGTAATTTGCGTTGTTCTTTCCGTCTTGCTTGCCGTAAGCTGCCTGGTCGGCCTTTCCGGCTGCGGCAGCAGTAAAAAGACCACCCTGTACGTCTACAACTGGGGTCAGTACATCTCCGAGGGCGACGACGGCTCTCTGGATGTGATCGCCACCTTTGAGGAAGCCTACCCCAACATCCGTGTGCAGTATTCCACCTACGACTCCAACGAGATCATGTACTCCAAGCTGTCCAACGGCGGCATCACCGTGGACGTGATCATCCCCTCCGACTACATGATCGGCCGGATGGTGCAGGAGGGTATGCTGGAGGAGCTGAACTTTGACAACATTCCCAACTACCAGTATATCGACGACTCCTTCAAGAACACCTCCTACGACCCGGAGAACAAGTATTCCGTCCCCTACACCTGGGGCACCGTGGGCATCATCTACAACACCAAGTACGTGGACGAAGCCGACGTCACTGGCTGGGAACTGCTGTGGAACGAGAAGTACGCCGGGAAAATCCTGATGTTCGACAATTCCCGGGACGCCTTCGGCATTGCCGAGTACCTGCTGGGCTACGACGTGAATACCACCGGCGAGGCCGAGCTTCAGGCCTGCGCCGCCAAGCTGGCGGAGCAGAAGCCCGTGGTGCAGCAGTACGTCATGGATCAGATTTTTGACGCCATGGAAAACGAGGAGGCCTGGATCGCCCCCTACTACGCCGGCGACTATCTGACCATGGTGGAGGAGAACCCCGATCTGGCCTTCTACCGTCCCACGGCGCAGGGCTACAACATGTTCATCGATGCCATGTGCATCCCCACCTGCGCTCAGGAAAAGGAGGCGGCAGAGACCTTCATCAACTTCCTGTGCAGCCCGGAGATTTCCTCCGCCAACATGGAGTTTTTGGGCTACAGCGTCCCTTCCACCGCGGCGAAGGAGCTGATGGATCCGGAGATCGCAAACAGTGACGTGGCCTACCCCGACGCGGACACCCTCGCCACCGGCACCAGCTTCAACTTCCTGCCGGAGGAAACCTCCCGGTATATGGAAAGCCTGTTCATGGAAGTCCGCAACGGTTGATGGGCTTTTGACCTGCCGAAAAAGTGCGTATAAGCAGAAAGATTCCCGTCCGCAGATTGCGGACGGGATTTTTCCATGCCAATTTCCGATTAAATCGCGTTCCCCGGCTTTGCGGGCTGGCCGACTTCGCTTTGAACCGGGCGCACCATGCAGAACTGCTTCAGGTGGAAGTGCTTTTCCAGAACCTCGTAAATCTCAAACCCGAACTGCTGGTAGAGCGTCACGTTATTGGGGTTGTGGGTCTCCAGGGACATCATCATGTGATGCTTGTCCGCGTAGTCCACAGCCGCCTTCAGAAGCTTCACCGCAATGCCGTGGTGCTGCATCTGGGGATCCACCGCCAGGTAAATCAGATGGAGACGGTTGTCCTCGTGGAGCTGGGTCGTCCAGTGGGAGTTCAGGTAATCCCGTGCGGCAAAAAAGTGAAACAGGGTTCTGAGCGATGGGTCTTCCTTGATCAGCCATGCGTCCGTCTGCAATTCCGCTTCCAGCTCCGTGAAATAGTATTGGAGGAAATGGTACGGCTCCGCCTCGTCGGAGACGACCAGAAGGCCGTTCAAGTCCGGGCTGTCGGCAAAAATGTCGCAGTTTTTGTAGAATTCCTCCATATCGCAGGCAAACAGCTTCGGCAGCAGCCGCTTGCGGACATCCTCGTTGGGGATCAGAGTCTCGTACAGCGGGTCGGAAGCAAAGCACTTGTTCAGCAGCGCCTGAAGCTTCGGCAGATCTTCCTTGGTAACTTTGTATAATTCGCTTTCCATATATTCGTTCCTTTATCTTGGGAGGCAGTCGCGGAGCATCCGCTTCATTTCCTCCACACTGATGTTCAGATTGCCCACCAGGTCACGGTAGGCGCCCTCCTGAGCGGCGGCCGCGCCTTGCAGGAAGGCCGCTTCCGCGGTGTAGTCCGTAATGCCCCGGGCTTTCTTTTCCAGCAGGCTCTTGACCGTGGCGTAGAGGTTGATGTACCCCACGATCCGGCGGTAACCCCATTTCAGGCGCTCCTTGGGCTGGGAAAATACGTACTGGGTGAAGTGGCGGTACACCCGCTGCTCAAACAGGAAGGCATAGCGGTTATTGTCGATCTCATAGAGTTTCCGCAGTGCCGCGGAGAGATTTCCCTCCGTCAGGCTGTCCGCCGCGCCGTGGAGCAGCTCCAGGCTTTCCTGCAAGCTTTCCTGGGGGAACTGGACATTGCCGTACCAGTCGATGCGGACAAAGGTGTCCTGGGTTCGCTGGAACAGATCCAGCAGCTGCCGCTCCAGCCGAGCGGCGTCCTCGCCGGGCAACTGACCCCGGTTGATGGCCGCCGCATGGTCGTAGACCTGCTGTGCCAGTTCCGCCGCTTCGTCCAGCGCCTGGGCAAGACTTTCGCCGTCGGCTTCCGTCCGGGCGCACCAGTCTAAGTCAAGGGCTTCCTTGGCCTTTTGGAAGGTTCCGGCAAAGTTCAGCGGCACCACTCTGGTTTTGTCAATGGCCATCAGCAGCAGACCGAACAGCTCGTGGTGGAGGCGGTACACGTCCTCGTCGTAGTAGGTGTCGTTGTCGAACTGGGAATGGTAGTGGGTCTCCATAAAGCTGCCGCCGGTAAAATCGTTGACCATGGAGGGAATGCCCGCGATGGCGATGGAAAAATCGTCCGACCATGTCTCGATGGGGGCGGTGATCCGGGTCTCCTCCGGGTAGCCCTGGGTCAGCTCCGGGAGATTCTCCAGAAATTCTTCCAGAAAATCCACATATTCGTAGGTGCTGCGAATTCTTGCCCGGGTGCCGTGGGCAAGGGCGGGCAGCTCAAAATTCAGGTCGGCGATGACCTGCCCCCGCCACTCGGGATGCACGGTGAATACCTGCTCGTAAGCGCCGGTGGACCAGTCGAACTGAGAGTCCGCCACGCCCCATTCCTCCGATGCCATGGTGCAGAAAAGGATGGTGTTTTCCGGCTGCCAGCCGGTCTCCACCAGCGCCTTGCCCATGCCCAGCATCATGGAAATGGCGGTGTTATCGTCCTGAAACCCGTCAAAATAGGAGTCATAGTGGGCGGAGAGCATGATCTTCCGGTCAGGGTTCCGGCCGGTCAGCTCGCCGATGATGTTGTAGGTGGTGCGGTCGCGCTCCACGCGGGTGCAGGCGTCCAGGGTGACGGACACCGACGCGCTGCGCGTAAGCAGCTCCTTCAGCAGTCCGGCGTCCTTCCGGGAAATGGAAAAGGCGGCAGCCTCGGGAGGGCCTGCGATGTCCTGGGCGTTCAGCGCGGCATCGTCCACCTCGCCGTAGCCCCCGGTCTGTACGGCGATCAGCGCCGCCGCGCCCTTGAGGTACGCCTGGTACACGGGGTAGTTGATCCACCATTCGTTCCTCTGGTTGATCTCCACCAGCACCAGCTTCCCGGCAACATCCAGCCCCTCATAATCCGCTTCCGTGCCCTTGCCCGCGTAGACCAGCTCGTAGGCCGTGGGGCCGTCCGTGACGAAATTCGTCTGATACGCGCCCAGCTGGACATGACGCTCCCGTCCCTCGGCGTCGGTGAAGGACAGCTCCGCTTTCTCAAATTCCCAGGCGTCCACGGTAATGGCGTCCTTCCACACCCGGGAAAATCCGATTTTCTTCATCTCCGCCGCCAGCATATCTCCGGTGGCAATCTCCGCCGGGGAGCCTGCGGTGCGGTAGCCCAGCACGGGGTTGGTGCGGTGCTCCTCCATCCGCTTTGCAAGGCGGTAGGAATAGCCGATGTCCAGCTTTTCCAGATACCGCTGCGCCTGACTTGTCAAGGTCATCATCTCCTGTTTTCCCGCTTTTGGGAATTGTAGCATACTTAAAAGGCGTTGTACAGTACCAATTTATCTAAAAAACGCGGCTTTGAAGCCGCGTTTTTTCATTAGCTTTCGAGTTCCTGTAATCTTCCCTGAATGATCTTCCCCACAGTCTGGGCAAACCAGCCCACGGAGGGCAGCCTTACCACGTCCCTGCCATAAATGGCGCGGGCGCTGCTTAAGTCGCCCTCCCGGCCGGAAAACAGACACAGCGGCGGATTGCCATGTCTGCGCAGCATCGTCGCCTCCTCGGCGGCATCAGCCACGGCGGGCTTGCCGCTGTAGTCCCGGCTGAAAAGCTGATTTCCCGTTCCAGGCAGGCGGGTATCGTCGTTGGGATTCGCGTCGGTGAGGATCAGCAAAAGCCGCTGCTGTTCCCCCGACCGGCGCAGAAGCCAGTCCACTGCCCGCAGTGCAAGTCCGTCCCGGTTCCATCCGGCGGCGGCGAACTCGAATATCCGGTTGTTGCCCTGATTTTCCCGGTAGTCCCGGTACTCCCGCAGCACCGTACAGCCGCTGACAGAGCAGAAGGACAGCACCCGGACAGGAATCGCGCACCGGGTCAGCGCCTCGGCCAGAATGTAGCCTTGCGTCGCCAGCTGCTCCTGCCGCCGGTTCTGGGAGGCGGAAGCGTCCAGCAGAATGTCCACGATCAAGTCCCCCAGGGTATTGGGCTGCTGCCGGTCGAAGACCCGGCCGTCCCCCAGGGAGGGGGCGCGCCAGGCAAGCGCCGGATCGACCCGCCCAGCACGGCACCGAAGGCTCCCGTCCTCCTGAAGCAGCAGGATGGTATTTTGCAGCTGCTGGGCAAGGCGCTGGATCTCCAGCCGGTTCTGGGCCAGATGCGCCTGAAAATAAGCGCGGTTGCGCTCCGTCTGCTCCTGAATCTGCTCCCATTCCCGGGTGGGTGCCTCCCCGGTTTCCAGTGCTTCCCCTCGGGTGAAATGCAGCACGCAGCCCCGGTGATGGCCGGTGCAGCAGGTTCGCTCCGCGTCCGCCAGCTCCGCCGGGGTCAGCATGGATTTGCCGAAGCACGCGGCGGCGTATTGCCGCAGATCATCCTTCCGGGCTTCCCGCCAGCCGAAAATGCGCCGTCCCAAAGAACGCAGTCCCACGCCGCCCGCCGGCGCGGCCTGCCCCAGACGGTTCAGCCCGCCGGGGCGGAGTATCAGCTTGGCAAAAAAGCCCAAATCCACCCGGCTGGTGCCAAGGTGATCCATTTCGCTGCGCAGATTCCGCCCGAAATATTTGTACAGAATCCGCTCCATCCGGGACTGTATGGCCTCGGCGTCCCAGTCGGGGTCAAATTCCAGCGCGTCCAGAATCTGCTTTTCCCGGCCGGTTTCCTCACTGGGAAGACCCAGTGCCCGGCGGAACCAGCCGATTTTCAGCCGATCCTGCTCGCTGTTCGTGGAGGCTTCCTGCTGTAACTGCCGCCGGGCATAGTCCCGCCGCAGAAAGGTCAGCGCCGGACGGGTATCCCGGTATTTAAGATACGCGCACCGTTCCAGCCCCAGCCAGAGCAGCTCGCTCTGCATTTCTCCCGAAGACCGGCGCTCCAGAGCGGTGAGCAGAATTTCCAGCTTCCGATAGTCATACAACCGCCGCACCAGACCGATGGCGGTGTTGAAATACAAGGACGCTTCCCCGTTGGGTTCATAGCCCCGGCTGCCCGTGGCAAAGCCGTAAGTCCCCGCGGCGTTCCAGATCTGGTTGTCCGCTCGGCGGGCTTCCTGTTCCCCGATGTCCATATCAGTCTCCGAAGAACTCGTCCGCTTTCGCCGTTCTGGGGACACGCGCCCAGACCACGTCGGCGGTGAGCTGCCGCTCGAAGGGGTCGAATGCCTTGTTGATGATGCCCATTTCCAGGGCGGCTTCCGGGGAAAGTCCCCGCTCCATCAGCCGCAGGGCAGTCAGCAGACCCCGCAAGTCCAGTGCCCGGGCGGAGATCTCCCCGCTGCTGCACTTGGCGCGCAGATCGTCAAACAGCGCCGCCAGCTGCTGCGCCCAGCTCTTTTTCAGGCTCGGGAAGCCCCGCAGAAGGAGTTTGCACAGATCGTCCTGCCCGATCACCGGCATGTCCACCACCACGAACCGGGAAACCAGCGCTTCGTTCAGCTCCCGGGTACCAGCGTAGCCATAGTTCATGGTGCCGATAAACCGGGTCGCGTCGTCCAGCGTTACCCGGCGGTAACCCGGAATATCAATGACCCGGCGGAAATCCAGGGTGGCATGGAGCACGGCCAGGGCTTCATTTTTCGCCATATTCACCTCGTCCAGAATGCCGAAGCCGCCCAGCCTCGCACACTGGCACACGGGGCCTTCCCGGAAGCAGACTTCACTGCCCTTCAGTGTGTCGGTGCCGATTAACGACGCCGCATCCACGTTGATGTGCATGGAAATGTCCCACACGGGGCGGCCGAACAGGGCGGCCAGATTCTCCGCCAGCACGTTTTTTCCGGTGGCCTTGGGGCCTGCCAGGAGCAGATTCTCTCCGCACAGCACCGCCGCCGCGGCGGCTTCCCAGACGTCCTTGCCGTAGTATACAAATCGGGGGCTTGGAATCCGGCCGCGCATTTCTTCCGTCACGCCGTGGGCGTCCCGGAAGGCGCGCACCTCTGCAAGCAGACTTTTGTTCACGCCTTCGGCTTCCAGCTCTTTCCCAATATCCATGAGAAATCCCTCCTTGTAACTTTCTACCCTCTATTTTAGCATGATGTACAGCATTTGCAAGGAGAATCTTTATTAACGCTGCCTTGCGTTCGGCAAAGATTTCCCCCGCCGGGGCGGGGGAAACCTATTGCACTACGCACCGAACACCGTCGTGTCCAGATGCCGCTTTTTGACGGCGTAGTATAGCGCCGTCCCGAAGGTCAGAAGTACCGCCAGCTCTCCCAGCGCCACGTACAGCGCGTTGAGGAAAAAGCCGCCGCCGATGTACACCGTCAGCTCCCAGCCTACAAGCAATGCGTTGAACAGTGCGGGCATCGCCATTCCGAGCAGTGGGTAGCCCTTCACCGTGACGTGCCGGGTCAGCCACATGCTCCCGGCCGCAAGAAGCGTCGCGAGACTGCCCACGAGAAAATCCAGGGGCAGCGCAGCGGCATAGGTGATGTTGAAAACCAGGCACCCCACCGTCAGGCCGGGAATGGCCGCCGGGGTGAAAAAGGAAAGCACGCACAGCGCCTCGGACAAACGCATCTGGATTGCCCAGGTGGCGGAACCGGGGAGCAGAACGTTTTGCAGGTGGGTCAGCACGGCGTACAGCGCCGCAATGACGGCGGCATGGGTCAGAAATCTGGTGTTTTTAGACATGGTGTTCCTCCCAAAAAGAAATTGGGCGCAGTTCAAGACCACACCCAACAAAAAATGAGCGCTCTGCGCCCATCGGAGATCCCTAGTTTTGTTTACCGACAGGATGGTCACGAACTGTCCTATGAAATTTTCCCCATTATACACACTGGCGCACCAAAAGTCAAGGTTGCATTTGCCATGGATATCTGGTATCATGACATAGCATGTTACACACAAACATAAGGAGATGGTAGTTTATGGCAAGAAACAATCCCCCGGTGGACAAGAACTCCCGGGAGTACCTGCTGCGGCAGGTAGCCAACGGGCGCTACAGCCTGCTGCTGATCGTCATTCTCACGGTGGTCAATCTGATCATGACGATTCTGGACACGAACACGTATTTCCTGTTCTCCGCTTCCGTACCGTACTATCTGGTATTCGTGGGGATGGGCATAGAGAACGGCTTTGTGGACGGCGCCTGGAATGTCAAGGGAACGCTCACCTACACGGGTCTGGTCATCGCGCTGGTCATTGTGGCGGTGTATCTGCTGTGCTGGCTGCTGAGCAAGAAGCGCGCCGGTTGGCTGACGGCAGCGCTGGTGCTGTTCATCGTCGATACCGTGGCGCTGGTGGTCATTACCTTTGCGCTGTATGATAGCCCCATGGGCAAGCTGGTGGATTTCCTGCTGCACATCTGGGCGATTGTAGAGCTGGTTCAGGGCGTGCGGGGCAGCAGGAAGCTCAAGGAACTTCCTCCCACGGAGGAACCTAGAGACATCTGCACCGGCCCGGAACTGTAATCCAATCTATGAAAGAAGCTCCCTCGAAAATGGGCGGGGCGCATCAGACAGTCAACAGGCACAGCGGGATAATGAACTGCCCCCCTTGCCTCTCCCTATGGGAGAGGTGGCCGAGCGAAGCGAGGACGGAGAGGGGAGATCAGGGTGCAATACCCTCTCAGTCACCTGCGGTGACAGCTCTCCCAGAGGGAGAGCCAAGGGACTGTACCCCACATTACGTAGCATATTGGCACGAAAATGGAGCGTATCTTTACCGATACGCTCCATTCACTGTTTTACGGCCACCCATCAAAGAGGGAGTTTCCTTAGTTTTATGCCAGGTAAATCGCCTTGCAGGCCAGCATGGTTTCGTAGCAGTCCAGCTTGGAAACCAGCTCCAGGGGCGCGTGCATACTGAGCACCGGCACGCCCGCGTCCACGGTGACGATGTTCCGGTTGGCCATGTAGGCCGCCACGGTGCCGCCGCCGCCCTGGTCAACCTTGCCCAGAGTCGCGATCTGCCAGATGACGCCCGCCTTGTCCAGGGTGGAACGGACGTGACCCATGGCCTCGGCGGAAGCGTCGGACGCGCCGCCCTTGCCACGGGCGCCGGTGTACTTGCAGATGGCAACGCCGTAGTTCAGCAGGCTGTTATTCCGCTTGTCGCAGGTCTCCGGCCAGTTGGGGTCGAAGGCATTGGAAACGTCGGCGGACAGACAGAAGGAATTGGCGAAGCAGTCGGACAGCTTGACCCCCTGGGCATCGCACAGACCTTCCATGAAATGCTCAAAGTAGTGGCTCTGCATACCGGAAATGCCCACGGAGCCGATCTCTTCCTTGTCGGCAAGAATGCACACGGCGGTCTTTTCGGGCATGTCCAGAGAGAACAGGGCTTCCAGCTCGGCGTAGGCGCAGACCCGGTCGTCGTGGCCGTAGGAGCTGAGCAGGCTGCGGTCAAGACCCGCCTCCCGGCAGCGTCCCGCGGGAACCACCGTCAGCTCGGCGGAGAGGAAGTCGCTCTCCACAAGGCCGTACTTCTCGTTCAGCAGCTTCATGATGTGCAGCTTTACCAGGTCGGCGCCGTCGCCCTCCAGCGGCTCGGAACCGAGGATCACGTTCAGCTGCTCGCCCTCGATGACCTTCCCCGCGGGCTTCTGCATCTGATCCGCCGCCAGATGGGGCAGCAGGTCGGAGACCATCAGGATGGGGTCGCCCTCGTCCTCGCCAATGGTGACCGTGACCACAGCGCCGTCGGCACGGTATACCACACCGTGGAGCGCCAGAGGAATGGTCGTCCACTGGTATTTCTTGATGCCGCCGTAATAATGGGTCTTCAGGTAGCTGATCTCGGAATCCTCGTACAGGGGGTTGGGCTTGATGTCCAGCCGGGGGGAATCCACGTGGGCGGCGCAGATGTTCGCGCCCTCGCCCAGAGACTTGGTGCCGACCACGGCCAGGGCGATGGATTTATTGCGGTTGTTGTAGTAGATTTTGTCGCCGGGCTTGGTTTCCATGCCGGGGGCGAAGGGCTTGTAGCCCCGTTTCTCGGCCTCCCGGACAGCCCAGGCAGTGGCCTCCCGCTCGGTCTTGCATTCGGTCATGAACGCCATGTAGCGCTGGGCGTAGCCTTCCATTTCATCCCGCTGGCCGTCGGTGAGCCGGGTGTAGCCGTTCTTGGGCGACGCCAGCAGGGAATTGCGCAGTTCTTCTGTGGTCATGTTGCATCCTCCTATGTTTCTTTCCGCCTCCGCCATCAGGCGGGGCGTTACGTTGGGGTAGGTCAGATTTTCCGGCAGCGCCGAAAACAGTCTGACTTCCCCGATCTCACTTTCCGGCAGGGGCTCCAGACGGCGAACCGCCGCGAAGAATACCATGCCGTTGGCGCTGCTTTGGGCGTCGAAGCCGTGGTAGTCGCAGACCGGGTACAGCTCCGCGTCCCGGACGCCGCTTTCCTCGTACAGCTCCCGCCGGGCAGCATCCAGGGGCGTTTCTCCCGGCTCGATGTGGCCGCCCTGGGTCTCCCAGGTGTCCCGCTCCCTGTGGCGGCTGAGAAGCCACTTCCCGTCGTACCGGGAGCAGACGACAACGAAGGTATATGTCCCCAGTGTCCCCGTCGGGTGGACGGTGCATTGCAGCGACTTGCGGCGCTCGCTCGCTGGATCCATTATACCAATTTCCCGCAAAAACGCAAGGCATTTTTCCCGGAATTCCGACGCTGAGCCGGTGTTTTCCAACACATACCCGCATTTTCCCCGGAACCAGCTCTCCTCCGGCTGGGCGGCGATGCGGCGGCGGGCGTAGTCTTCCGGAATGCCGTCCCGGCGCATAAGGCGGCGAACCCGGTCTTCCACCGGGGCAGTGACGGCGACCGTCACGTCGCACAGTTCGGCTAGTCCCCCTTCAAACAGGGCGATGGCGTCGATGGCAGCAAGGGCGGGCTTTTCCGAAAGGCGGCGAAGCACCTCCCGCTTCACGGCGGCGTGGGTGATTCTGTTCAAATCCAGCAGGGCGTTTTTGTCAGAAAATACCAAATTCCCAAGCTTTTTCCGCTGCAAAACGCCGTTTTCCACCGTGCCGGGGAAGCGTTCTTCGATGGCCGCGAGAAGGGATGCGTCCCGCGTCAGCAGCTCGTGGTAGATCGCGTCGCAGTCCAGAACCACTGCGCCCCGCTCCTTCAGGACGTTCAGCAGCGTGGTTTTTCCGCAGCCGGTGCCGCCGGTGATGCCGAGAATCATGCTTCCTCCTCCGCGTCCACGATGTGGAACGCCGCGGCCTTTTTCAGCCGGTTCTGCACGGCGTAGGCCACGCCGCCCCCCACCGGACACCGGGCGTAGACCTGGTGAATGCCGGGGTCGTCCAGCTCCCGCAGGGCGGCGAACAGGCCGGCGGACAGGGTGTTGACGTCCGCCTCCCGGCCGTAGGACAGGGGGCTGCACCCGGCGTACAGGGGCAGCTCTTCTTCAAAGCACAGCACCCGGTCGCCGGGGGTGAAATGGCGGCGGATGTAGGCGGCGGCCTTTTCCCGGCTGCCGGAGACGATGACCACCGGCTCCGCCGGGGCGTAATGGCGGTATTTCATGCCGGGGGCTTTCACCACGGCGTCCTTGTCGATCTGGGCGGTGACGGCCTTGTCGATGACCAGATCCCCCAGAACGGCAATCAGCTGCTCCGGGGTGATTCCGCCGGGGCGCAGCAGCCGGGGGCGGTCTTCCGTCAAGTCCACGATGGTGGACTCCACACCCACCCGGCATGGGCCGCCGTCCACGACGGCGGCGATTTTTCCGTCATGGTCGTGGAGAACGTGCTGGGCAGTGGTTGTAGAGGGCTTTCCGGAAATATTGGCGGAGGGCGCAGCAATGGGCACGCCCGCAAGGCGGATGATCTCCCGGGTCACGGCATTGTCCGGGCAGCGGACGGCCACGGTGGAAAGTCCTCCGGTGGTGCGCCGGGGGACGCAGTCCCGGGCGGGCAGCACCATGGTCAGCGGCCCCGGCCAGAATTTTTTCGCCAGCTCATAGGCCGCCGCAGGCACGTCGTGGCAGAACAGTTCGATCTGCTCCGCGCCGCAGATGTGCAGAATGAGAGGATTGTCCTGAGGACGACCCTTGGCTTCAAAAATTTTCGTCACGGCGGTTTCGTCCAGACCATTCGCGCCCAGACCGTAAACCGTCTCCGTAGGAATCGCCACCAGCTCCCCCTGACGGATCAGGTCTGCGGCAATTTCCGGGGTCTGCGCGTCCAGCGCGGACAGAAGAAGTGTTTTCATCAATACACCTCCAGTCGAAATAAGGGGCAAAGATGGGCAGCCGCTTTTGTTCGCGGCTGCCCATCTTTACAGGGTAAAGTTACACGGTGGGCTGGTTGGCAGCCTCGATGATCTTGACAAACTTCTCGGGAACCAGAGACGCGCCGCCGATCAGACCGCCGTCGATATCGGGCTGTGCCAGCAGCTCGAAGGCATTCTTGTCGTTCATGGAGCCGCCGTACAGGATGGAGATCGCACGGGCGTTCTTGGAGGAGTACAGCTTGCGCACCACGGTACGGATGTTCTCACAGACCTCTTCCGCCTGGTCGGGGGTGGCGGTCAGGCCGGTGCCGATGGCCCAGATGGGCTCGTAGGCGATGATGACCTTGCGGATCTTGTCCTCAGGAACACCGGCCAGACCCAGCTTGATCTGCATGGTGATCCACTCGGTGGTGATGCCGCTCTGACGCTGCTCCAGGCTCTCGCCGCAGCACATGATGGGGGTCAAGCCGGCGTTCAGGGCAGCCAGAACCTTGGCGTTGACATCGGCGTCGGTCTCGCCCATGGCGCGGCGCTCGGAGTGGCCGATGATGACGTACTTGCAGCCGGCGTCCACCAGCATGTTGGTGGCGATCTCACCGGTGTAAGCGCCGGAGGGATTGGCGTTGCAGTTCTCGGCGCCGATGCCTACCCGGGTCTCCCGCATGGCGCGGACAGCGGCGGGAATGCACACGGCGGGAACGCACAGAGCCACGTCGCACCAGCGGCCCTTGGGCAGAATGGCCTTCAGCTGGGTCATAAACTCCTTGGTCTCGGAGGGGGTCTTGTTCATCTTCCAGTTGCCGGCGATAACGGTCTTACGGTATTTTCTGTTCATGATTCCATTTCTCCTTTTATTGATAGGGATGTTAATAGAAACTCAATTCCCGGATTACTTGTCTTCCAGGCAGGCGATGCCGGGCAGCTCCAGACCTTCCAGGAATTCCAGAGAAGCGCCGCCGCCGGTGGAAATGTGGGTGATCTTGTCGGCAAAGCCCAGCTGCTCGCAGGCCGCAGCGCTGTCGCCGCCGCCGACGATGGTGGTGGCGCTGGAATCTGCCAGAGCCTGCGCCATGGCGATGGTGCCCTTTGCCAGAGTGGGATTCTCAAACACGCCCATGGGGCCGTTCCAGACAACGGTTTTGGCATCCTTCACAGCGGAAGCGAACAGAGCGCAGGTCTTCTCGCCGATGTCCAGACCTTCCTTGTCGGCGGGGATGGCAGCGGCGTCAACGGTGGTGACGTCGATGGGGCCGTCGATGGGGTCGGGGAAGGAATCGGCAACGACCACGTCAACCGGCAGGAGCAGCTTGACGCCCTTGGCTTCCGCCTTGGCCATCATGTCCTTGCAGTAGTCGATCTTGCTCTCGTCCAGCAGGGACTTGCCAACGGCGTAACCCTTGGCGGCCAGGAAGGTGTAGGCCATGCCGCCGCCGATGATCAGGGTGTCCACCTTTTCCAGCAGATTGTTGATGACGTTCAGCTTGTCGGAGACCTTTGCGCCGCCCAGAACCGCGACGAAGGGACGCTCGGGGTCGGACAGCGCCTTACCCATGATGGAAACTTCCTTCTGAACCAGGAAGCCGCTGACGGCGGGCAGATAATCGGCCACACCGGCGGTGGAAGAATGGGCGCGGTGGGCGGTGCCGAAGGCGTCGTTGACGAAAATGTCCGCCAGGGAAGCCAGAGCCTTGCTCAGCTCGGGGTCGTTCTTGGTCTCGCCCTTCTCAAAGCGGGTGTTCTCCAGCAGCATCACGTCGCCGTCCTTCAGCGCGGCGGCCTTGGCCTTGGCGTCCGGGCCGGCCACGTCGTCGGCCATGATGACTTCCTTGCCCAGCAGCTCGCTGATGCGCTTCGCCACGATCTTCAGGCTCAGCTCGGGCTTCCACTCGCCCTTGGGCTTGCCCATGTGGGAGCAGAGGATGACCTTGGCGTTGTGGTCAACCAGGTACTTGATGGTGGGCATGGCGGCGACGATCCGCTTGTCGGAGGTGATGACGCCGTTCTTGGTGGGAACATTGAAGTCGCAGCGGCACAGGACCCGCTTGCCGGCTACGTCGATGTCCTCGATGGACTTCTTATTGTAGTTCATGATAATTCCTCCATATCATCGGGAGGTCACTCCCGCATTTTACCGAAGTCGCGCAAATTGGGAAACGACAGCTGACGCAGTGCCTCGTAGACGGTGACGGCAACCGCATTGCTCAGGTTCAGGCTCCGGGCATCCGGGCGCATGGGAATGCGAACACATGCGTCGTAGTGCGCCCGAAGGAAGTCCTCCGGAAGTCCCTTGGTCTCCTTGCCGAAAAACAGGTAACAGCCGTCGTGAAAAGCGGCCTCGGTGTAGCTCCTGGGCGCTTTCGTGGACAGGCACCACATTTCCTCCACCTGATTCTTCGCGAAAAAGTCCTCCAGATTTTCGTAGTCCCGAACCTCCACCATGTGCCAGTAATCCAGACCGGCACGGCGGACGGCCTTTTCGGAGATGTCAAAGCCCAGCGGCCGGATCAGGTGCAGACGGCAACCTGTTGCGGCGCAGGTACGGGCGATATTGCCGCAGTTCTGCGGTATCTCCGGTTCCACCAGAACAATATTCAGCATACGCATCACCCCGGTGGCAGTCGCGTCGGACTGTTTTCTCAAAATCCGCTCGTCCTTTATTGTAAGACAAACGGGCGGTAAAATCAATCGTAAAAATTGTTAATTTTCAACTTTTTTATAGTATTCACATAAAAAATGGACATTGGGGCAGAATTTTGTGAATAATGCAGAAACCCACATAATTTGTGCCGTTTTTTCAGAAAAATCCCTGCCGATGCAGGAAAAAACGCTTCCAAAAAATCAACCGGGAACCTGGCCAAAGTCCCGGTTCCCGGTGAAATTCCGCTACATTATGGTTCGGAGCGGTTTTTCCTTGTTCCGCAAGGGAAAACGTTACTTCCCCACCCGTCCGTACAGCTTGGTCGCCGCGTAAATCCTTGCGGCCAGAGCGTCGGAGTCGAAGCCCTTTTCCGCGCGCCACGTCCAGTTGGCGCTGGACAGCGTGCCGGGGAAGTTCATCCGGGCTTCCTTGCCCAGCTCTAAGTAGTCCTGCATCTGCACCACGCACAGCCGGGACACGGAACCCATACAGCCCCGGATCATGCCCCGGATATAGCCCTCCTCCCGGTTCAGTCCGAGATAGGTCTTCGCGCAGGCCACATCCCCCGGTGCAGCTTCGTCAAACCACTGCTTCAATGTCACGTTGTCGTGGGTGCCGGTGTAGCACACGGAGTCCACGGGGTACAGGTGGGGCATGTAGTCGCTTTCCTCCCGGGAGTCGAAGGCAAATTCCAGAACCTTCATGCCGGGATAGCCGGAGTCCTGCTGCAATTTCCGCACCTCGGGGGTGACGAAGCCCAGATCCTCGGCGATGAATTCCAGATCAGGCAGAGCCTGCTGAATGGTGCGGATGAAATCCATTCCGGGGCCTTTCACCCATTTGCCGTTCCGTGCGGTGGTATCCCCTGCGGGCACCGACCAGTAGCTCTCAAAGCCGCGGAAATGATCCAGACGGATGACGTCGTACAGCTTTCCGGCGGCCGTCAGGCGCTGAATCCACCAGGAATAGCGGGTCTGCGCCATTTTTTTCCAGTCGTAAATGGGATTGCCCCAGAGCTGACCGTCCGCAGTGAAGGAATCCGGGGGGCAGCCCGCCACCTGTTCCGGATGGCGGCTTTCGTCCAGCTGGAACAGCTCCGGGTTCGCCCACACGTCCGCCGAATCCAGCGGGACGTAAATGGGGACGTCACCGATGATCCGGACGCCCTTGGCGTTGGCGTAGCCGCGCAGAGCCTTCCACTGCCTGTCAAGTTCGTACTGAACAAAGTATTGCAGCCGGATTTCGTCGGACAGCTCCCGGCGCTTTTCCGCCAGAGCCGCCTCCTTGCGCAGACGCAGGGCTTCTGGCCAGTCCAGCCAGGGCTTGCCGCCCAGGGTGTCCTTCAACGCCATGAACAGAGCATAGTCTTCCAGCCAGCTCCGGTTCTGCTCCACGAAGGTTTCATAGGCTTTATCCGGCGCAAACCGCTGAAACGCCAGCCGCAGAACCGCCATCCGGTGGGCGTACATGGCGCCGAAATCCACCCGTGCCGGGTTGCTGCCCCAGGAAATGTCCTGAATTTCCTCTTTTTTCAGCAGTCCCTCGTCTACCAGCGTGTCCAGGTCGATGAGATAGTGGTTGCCCGCACAGGCGCCCAGAGACTGGTAGGGAGAATCGCCGTAGCCCGTGGGGGTCAGGGGTAAGATCTGCCAGCACCGCTGCCCGGCCTTGACCAGGAAGTCCACAAAGGCATAGGCATCCTTACCCATGGTGCCGATGCCGTAAGAGGTCGGCAGGGAAGTGATATGCATCAAAATTCCGCTTTCGCGCATTGCAATGGTCTCCTTATTTGATACCGTTTTGGGTTGGAAAACAGTGTCCGTGATGTGTGATCGTTCATTAAGATGTTCAATTTTAAATTGAGCATTTTAGGGTCTATCTGAAAACCGGAAATATGACCAACAGCGAGGGTTTTTTCGCCTGATGAAGCCATTTTTCCGCGGGAATACTTTGTGTATTGCAAGGGAAAATGGTGCACAGCAGGCGGAAAAGGCCCGCTGTCTGGGCGTGTTTACGGTTTTCAGACAGGCCCTAACAGAATATCAGTGTGAAATTTCCCGGATGCTCTCCCGGGATAGGATCTCAAAGGGTACCGTCTCGTGGCAGGCGGGCGCGCTGCGCTCGATATTTCCCAGCAGGATTTCCACGCTGCGCTTTGCCAGCAGGGAAACCGTCTGACGGACGGTGGCCAGTCTCGGCACCAGAAAACTGCTCAGCGGCAAGCCGTCCACGCCCATGACCGACACGTCCTCCGGCACCCGCAGGCCGTTGTCCTGCAGGGCGCGGATTGCGCCGATGGCCATCACGTCGGCGGTGGCGAAAATCGCGGTGAACCGGCAGCCCTTATCCAGCAGCGCCTTGGTGGCCTGATAGCCCGCGTGGTAGGAATAGCGCACGCCCTGATAGTCCCGCTGGGGATCGAAGGGAATGCCATGAGCCGCGAATGCCTGCATACAGCCCTCGTAACGCAGACGGCTGGTATCGGAAACGGTCCGGTCGCCGCCGATGATGGCAATGCGGCTGTGCCCCAGGTGGATCAACGTGTCCATGGCGCTGCACGCGGCCTCCCGGTCGTCGGTGGAGACGCTGGACAGGTTGTCAAAGGACAGCATGGAGGCGTCGTTGGTGACCAGAACGCAGGGAACATCGATGCTCCCGAAATCCCGGATGAAGTTCTCGTTGTTGCCGCCCAGGAACAGAATGCCCAGGGGCTTCTTTTCCCGGCACAGCTGCAAGGCTCTTCGCACCTCGTCTTCGTCCTCGTCCATGTAGTCCACCACCAGCTGGTAGCGGGTCTGGGCGATCAGGGTCTGGATGGACTCCACCATCTCCCCGAACAGCTCGTTGCCGATACCCTTGACCACCACCAGAATGGTGGTGGAATGGTGCTGCTTGAGCTGCTTCGCGTTGACGTTCAGTTGAAAACCGCTTTCGGCGGCGGCCTCCAGAATCACCCGTCTCGCCTGTTCGCTGACATTGGGGTGGTTGTTCAGCGCCCGGGAAACGGTGCCGACGGCATAGCCGGTCTTGGCGGCCAGATCTTTGATTGTCATGGCATCCGCCGCCCCTCTCTTTTCAGGATTTTTTGAAATGCCCACCGGCTGTTTATACAGCCGGTGGGTAAAAATCAGTTACGGGAACTTAGCCCTTCACCGCGCCGGCAGCGACGCCCTTGATGATGTACTTCTGGCAGAACAGGTAGACAATGATGATGGGCAGAATGGCCATCATGATGACTGCCATGGTCGCGCCCAGATCGACGGTACCGTAGCTGCCCTTCAGATACTGAACATGGATGGGGATGGTGCGGTACTTGGTGATATCCAGAACCAGATAAGGCAGGAGGTAGTCGTTCCAGACCCACATCAGTTCCAGAATACCCACGGAAATGAGGGTAGGCTTCAGCATGGGCAGCACCACATTGAAGTAGGTGCGCACAGGGCCGCAGCCGTCAATGGACGCCGCCTCCTCGATTTCCAGAGGCAGACCCTTGACAAAGCCCACGAACATGAAGATGGCAAGACCCGCGCCGAAGCCCAGATAAATCACGGGAATCGTCCAGGGGGTGTTCAGCTTCAGGGAGTCGGCGGTGGAGGTCAGGGTGAACATGACCATCTGGAAGGGAACGATCATGGAGAACAGGCACAGATAGTAGAAGAACTTGGCAAAGCCGCTCTGCACCCGGGCAATGTACCATGCCGCCATGGAGCAGCACAGCAGGATCAGCGCCGTGGAAACCACGCTGATGAACAGGCTGTAGCCCACGGACTTGAGGAAGGGGTAATTGCCGAAGGTCATACCCTTGATATAGTTGGCAAAGCCCACGAAGCTCTCGGAATTGGGCAGGGCAAACACGTCCAGATTGATGGCATTGTTGGACTTCAGGGAGTTGACGACAACCTCGTAAATGGGCATGATCCACACAAGGCAGATCAGCACGAAGGCGACGGTCAGCACCGTGCTGCCGGCGGAATACTCTTTGATTTTCATTCTGTCTTTACGCATCACTGCTGCACCTCCTTGCGGCGGGTCGCGGCCTGCTGGGCAATGGCCAGAACGGCCACCAGAATGAAGAAGATAACAGCCTTTGCCTGGGCAACGCCGTGCCAATTCTTATTGATGTTGTAGGTGGAGTAAATGTTCAGCGCCAGCAGCTCGGTCTGGTTGAACTTCGCGCCGTTCTGAATGACGCTGGGCAGACCGCCGGTCAGCGCCAGGTTCTGGTCGAACAGCTTGAAGGAATTGGTCAGGGTCAGGAACGTGCAGGTGGTGATGGAGGGCATCACGTTGGGGATGATGACCTTGAACAGCGTCTGGCTGCCGCTGGCGCCGTCAATTTCGGCGGCCTCCAGCATGTCTCCGGGGACGGCCTGAAGCCCGGCGATGTAGATGATCATCATGTAGCCGATCTGCTGCCAGGCCACCAGAATGACCAGACCCCAGAAGCCGTAGGTGGCGTTCGCGGTGAGGTAGGTGGAATAGTTCCGCAGAATGCCGTCAAAAATCATGCTCCATATGTAGCCCAGCACCACGCCGCCGATCAGGTTGGGCATGAAGAACACGGTGCGAAACAGGTTGGAGCCGCGCATCTTCTGGGTCAGGGCATAGGCGATGAAGAAGGCCAGCACATTGATCAGGAGAATGGAGACCACGGCAAAAAAGGCGGTGTTCTTGAAGGCGTTCCAGAAGCTGACGTCCGTCCAGATTTTGGAATAATTCGTCAGGCCGACCCATTTGGCATCCTTGGGAATATTGAAGGTGCAGAAGGACAGGTAGATGCCCTGCAAAAACGGCCAGACGAAGCCGATGCAGAAGGCAGCGAACACGGGGAGGATGAACAGCGGCGCCCACCGCTGAATGGGACGGCGGATCAGTCGGCTGTTCAGCCCGGCGCCGTCATTTTTTTTGCTCAATGAGATTCCCTCGCTTTCCTGTATTGTATTTTTATTATATTTGGCTACTTACCAAAATAACCGTGTCAGAACGGCACACCGTTCCGGTACTGCCGCGCAGGACAGGAGGCTGCATCCGCGTAACGCCGACGTACCCTCCCACCCTGTGCAGGCCGGGACATTCAAAGGGGCGGGCTTACCGCCCGCCCCTCTGGGTTTCAGTTGTGGTGTGCCAATCAGCCGTTCACAGTCTTGTACTCGATGGCCCAGCCGTCAACGAAAGCGGTCTTAACAGCTTCCCAGTTGGCGTCGGTGGGATCAGCGGAGTAAGCGGCCAGAGCGGTGACAACGGTAGCTCTCCAGGAGTCCACGTTGGGGGTGTAGTTGAACGCCCAGGTCACAGCGTACTTGCCGTCGGCCAGCAGCGCGTTGCCGTCAACGATGAACTTGTTGGCGGAAGCGGGGCAGCTCTTGAAGGGAACACCGCCCAGCTGCTCGACCACGACAGCGGAAGCGTCGGGATCGGTGACCAGCCAATACAGGAAGTCCAGAGAAGCCTGGATGTCCTCTTCCTTGGCCTGGCTGTTGATTGCCCAGCAGTTCTCGGTGCCGGAGCACAGGCCGGCCTTCTCTTCGCCGTCAACGCCGCAGTAGATGGGGATCATGGCAATCTCGTCGGGGTTCAGGTTGAACTTGTCGGCGGTCAGGGCCGCGTACTCCCAAGTGCCGTTCTGGTAGAAGACAGCCTTGCCTTCGCCGAACTCAGCCTCGGACTGGTCGCCGGTGGCGGTGGACAGAGCGGTGGGGTCAGCGGCGGAATCGGTGATGTACAGATCCCAGATGTTGCGGAAGTTGTCCAGGTAGGTGCCCTTGATCTCGGCGGGCTGCTCGGTCACGCCGTCGTCACGGAACTCGTAGTACAGGGGCATGTTGGCCAGGTGGCCGGAGAAGCGCCAGGAAGAGGAGCTGTCCAGGCCGGCGGAGGAGAAGGCGTCGAAGCCCAACTCAGCGGCGCGGGCGTGGATGTCGTCAGCGACAGCCTTCAGGGACGCGAAGTCCTTGATCTCATCCAGAGAGTGACCGGCATCGGCCAGCAGCTTGGTGTTGACGATGATACCGAAGGTCTCGTAGCAGTAGCCCATGGCCTTCAGCTCACCGGCCTCGTTGTAGAGGTTGAAGTCGTTGGTGGTCAGCTCACCGGCGAGAGCCGTTCCGGTCAGATCCAGAGCGTACTCATCCCAGTCCTTCAGGCCGGACATGTTGCCGATGTTGTAGACGGTGGGAGCGCCGTCCTTGCCCATCTGGGCGTTCAGGGTGTTGGAGTAGTCGCCGGAAGCAGCGGTCACGACCTTGACAGGCACGCCGGTCTTCTCGGTGTAGCTGGCGGCCAGACCCTGCAGAGCCTGGTCGAACTCGGGCTTGAAGTTCAGGTAGTAGACGGAGCCGGCAGCGGCGGGCGCGTCGGTCTTGGCCTCGGTAGCGGGAGTGTCAACCTTGGCTTCGGTGGGAGCCTTGGTCTCGGTAGTGGTCTTGGAGCCGCAGGCGGCCAGACCCATTACCATGACAACAGCCAGCAGCAATGCAATCAGCTTTTTCATTCGTGTTTCCTCCTATTATCGTTCCGGCAAAGCCGGATGGTGGTTTGGAAACGATTCCAACGTTTCCATGCCAACATCATAGCGCACATTGTCTAAAAGTGCAACTGAAATTTTGGCTTTTTTGAAAGTTCTGCATATTCAACAATTTTCGGCGTGCTGTTTTGGTGATTATTTCGGCTATCCCGGGATTTGCGGCCGTTTTTACCGATTTGCAGGCGGCGCCGCCACTTTTTGGGTGACGGCGCCGCGGATGTTACTTCTTATATAAGATGCGAATGGAATTCAGGACGCACAGCAGCGCCACGCCGGAATCGGCGATCACCGCCAGCCACATGGAGGCATAGCCGCACAGGCCGAGGATCATGACGGCCAGCTTCACCGCCAGAGCGAACACCACATTCTGCCACGCAATCCGGGCGGTCTGTCTGGAAATGCGCAGCGCCTGCGGCACCGCCGCCACGTCGGAGGTCATGAACACCACGTCCGCCGCCTCAATGGCCGCGTCCGCGCCGCTGCCCATGGCCGCGCCCACGTCCGCACCGGCCAGCACGGGGGCGTCGTTGATGCCGTCGCCGACGAACATGGCCGCGCCCTTGGTCTCCCGGATGGATTGCAGCCGCTCAAGCTTCTGCTGGGGCAGCAGCCCCGCGTGAACCTCCCGGATGCCAACGGCTCCCGCAACCGCCATGGCCGATTCCTCGGCGTCGCCGGTGAGCATCACCGTCTCGATGCCGCTGTCCCGCAGGGCGCGGACGGCGTTCTCCGCGCCGGTCTTGATGGTGTCGGCGATGAGCAGATAGCCCTGATAAGCGCCGTCCACCGCCACCAGCACCTTGGTGCCGTATTCCCTGGACTTGGGGAAGGTCACGCCCTGCTCCGTCAGCAGCCGCTCGTTGCCGCAGAGGACTTCTTTGCCGTCCAGCTTCGCCCGGATGCCCCGCCCGGCCAGCTCCTCCAGCTCCTCGGGACGGCGCAGCTCCATGTTCCGTGCCTTGGCCGCCGCGACGATGCTCTCGGCGATGGGATGGGTGGACTGCTGCTCGCAGCTTGCGCAGAGCGAAAGCAGCTCGTCGCCGCCTACGATCTTCTGCACGGTAAAGTCGCCCTTGGTGATGGTGCCGGTCTTATCCATGACGACGGCCTTGATCCTGCTCATGGCCTCCATGGACTGGCCGCCCTTAAACAGGATCCCCCGCTTGCTGCCCGCGCCGATTCCGGCGAAGAAGGCCAGCGGCACGCTGAGAACCAGCGCGCAGGGGCAGCTCATGACCAGGAAGGTCAAGGCGGTATACACCCATTTGCCCCAGTCGCCGGTGATGAGGGAGGGGATGATCGCCGTCAGCACGGCGGCGCCCACTACGATGGGGGTGTAGACCCGTGCGAAACGGGTGATGAAGCGGTCGATCTTGGGCTTGCTGGCAGCGGCGTTTTCCACGCTGTCCAGAATGCGGGTGACCATGGATTCGGACAGTGGCTTTTCCACCCGGACGGTGAGCCGGCCTGTGTTATTGACGCAGCCGGAGACCACGCTGTCTCCCTCGGCTACGGAAACCGGCACCGGCTCGCCGGTGATGGGGGCGGTGTCAACGCGGCTGCTGCCGCTGACCACGATGCCGTCCAGCGGGATACGGTCGCCGGGACGAACCAGCACGACGTCGCCGATTTTGGCTTCTCCTGCGGGAATTTCCCGCACCGTCTCCCCGTCCACCAGCTGCACCACCTCAGGGCGCAGGTCAACGGCTTCCATGATCTGGCTGCGGCTGCGGGCGACGGCTCTGTCTTCAAAGTATTCGCCGATGCGGTAGAACAGCATAACGCCGACGGCCTCGGTATAGCTTCCGGTGAAGAACGCGCCGATGGAGGCAAGGGCCATCAGGAAGTTCTCGTCCAGCATCTGACCCCGGGCGAGGTTCTTCACGGCTGTCACAACCACCTCTTTGCCCAGCAGGACATAGGCCACAAGGCACACGCCCAGCGTCAGCCAGGTAAGTCCGAAATGCTCCAGCACCAGACCCACCACAAACAGAACCGCACCGACCAGGATCGGCTTCAGGTCTTCCGGTTCTTCACCGCCGTGCTCGTGGCCGTGGTCATGGCTGTGCTCGTGGGTATGCTCATGGTCGTGGTCGTGATGATGTTCGTCTTCGTGGTCATGATCATGATGGTGTTCATGCTCATGGTCGTGACCGCAGCAGCAGTCGTGATGATGCTCGTGCTCGCCCGCGTGGCTGTGGTGGGTGTGAGCGCCGTCTCTGGGATAGAACTCCACGTCCGGCTCCACCTTCTGTGCAACCTCCTGGAGCTTGGGGAGCAGGGCATCGGGGTCTTCAGCGGTGATCCGAAGCTGCGTCGTGGCGTAGGTGAGTACCGCCTCCTGTACCTCCGGGAGCGCGTTAAGCGCCGCTTCCACCTTCGCCGCGCAGTTGGCGCAGTCCAGATTCTCTACCAAATATACTTTCTTCACCATGGGAATGCCTCCCTAATTAAATGTATATATGAGCATACGCTCATTTGTTGATATCAGTATACACCCCATTCTTCCCTTTGTCAATAGGCAAATACAAAAAATCCTGGCAGCGCCGCATTGATACGGCGCTGCCAGGACAATTTTCAAAACAGCAGCAAAGAAATCCACGTCACAACGTTGTCCCCGTACTGGAACTCGATCCCGCAGCGTTCCAGCGTGGGAATGATGTTGATGCCATGGCTTTCCACACAGGGGTGCATCCGCTCCGGATGGCGGCAGGGCAGGCCGTCCTCGATGGCGCACCGGGGGCAGATGGCGCAGGATTCCGTGGACAATATATAAGGTTCCACGCCCTGTTCCCGGAAGAAGCCGCCCACCTGATTGGTGATGTCTTCGTGGTCGGCGCGGGTAGCGAGGGTCTGGGTGATGTCGGCGATGTCGGGAACCTCGGTGACGGTGGCGATCATCAGGCAGTTTTTGTAGCGCATACACTTCTCCTGACATGTCTCCACGCTGCCAACGCCGGGAGGGCACGCCCAGCTTTTGCCGTACATGGGGCATTCATGCTCGCAGATCCACCGGACGCGCTGGGAAAATTCCAGCTCCTGCGGGTCGAAGAACTGATAGCAGTACAGGGGCAGCTCCGCCAGCTTTTCCTCTAAGATTTCCTGATTCATCCAAATTCCTCCATAATCCGGGTGCAGCCCTCGATGAGGTCGTCCCAGGTTTTGCCAAAATCCCCCGTATACCAGGGGTCGGCCACATCCCGGTCAAGCAGCGGCCGGATTTTCTCCGGGTCGTCGGGAAGCAGCCGTTTCAGAAGCCGGGCGTTGCTGCGATCCATATAATAGAGCCGGTCAAAATGGCGCAAGTCCGCGGCAGTCACCTGCCGGGCGGTGTGGCCGCCGCAGAAAACGCCGTGCTGTTCCAATTCCCGCCGTGCGGCCGGGTAAACGGGATTCCCGATTTCCTCCCGGCTCACCGCCGCGGAGTCGATCTCAAACCGCTCAGCAACCCCCGCCCGCGCGGTCATGTCCTTCAGGATGTACTCCGCCATAGGGCTGCGGCAGATGTTGCCGTGGCATAAAAACAAGATTTTTACCATCTCTATTTCCCTCAAGAAGAATATTTTTCGGAACCCCACCGATATGATATACTCTGCGGGACTCCCTCGGATGCCCGATGCGCATGGCCGCATACCCAACATCTTTATTGTATCACAGGGCAGGTATTTATTCAATTTCAAATAATGCGCCCGAGAAAGAAATGCCGGCGGCAAATACCATCAAAATGCAATGAAGCCTCCGGCGAAAACCGGAGGCTTTGGTCTTTTGGTCAAAAATATCCGTGTCAGTGCTCCCGCGTCTCATACCGCAGCGGCACCCCGTACACCGTCTCATAGGTCTCCCGGCAGAAATCTTCCGTTTTCTGCCGAAGCTGTTCCCGGGCGGCGGGGCGGGACAGGGTCTCGTCCGGCCAGATGGGGGCGCCTAAGTGGGGCGTGTATTCCTGCACCGGGAACCCGTCGCCGCCGACCAAATCGCTGTCCGCCATCGTGATGAAGCACGGCACCACCGGCACGCGGTTCTTCAGCGCCATGTCAAAGGCGCCGGGCTTCAGGGGCTTGGGCTTGCGGTAGTTCCACCACATGCTCTGTTCCGGGTAGATCAGCAGGCAGTTGCCCTCCGACAGCACCCGGTCTACCGCCCGGAGGAACTTCTTCATGGTCTGCATATTGGAGCTGAGGGGAAGGGTGTTGCAGCTGCGCATGAGAAAGCCGTAAAAGCCGGGGAAACTGGTGTAGTTCCCCTCCCGGATCACCCGGTACATCCGCTTGGGATGCTTCGACGCGTCAAACACCTTCTGCATGATAAAGCTGTCCATGGGGTGAAAATGGTTGCAGGTGATCACCGCGCCCTGTACCCCGGCCAGATGCTCCAGCCCCTCGGTTTTGCGCAGAATAAGCTCCTTTTTCCGCCGCAGATTCCAGAAATACAGGTACGCCGCCCCAAAGGCCGCCGCCCGCCTGCATTCTGCGGAAAAACGCCTGTCCGCGTACTCGATTTCCTCCGGCAGCAGGACGCGGCTGGGAGGATCGTTTTCCACATCCTCGTCGAAGCGCCCCTCCCGCTCATACTGGGCGATCTTTTCCAGGATAGCGAGACGTTCCGGGGACTTGGGGACATTCTTCATACGTTCACCACCCGCCTGATCTTCCAGCGGATCAGCATGTTCGCCGTCCGCTTTCTGGCCTGCCGTTTGCCCATGGCGATCAGATGCGTGGTCTCCTCGGCGGAGCGGGCGACCTGCCATTCGGTGTACCCTTCCCGAACCTCGCGGATTTCCGCGAGATAGCCGGAACGCTCTGCGTAGTCCCAGAACACGTCGCCGAAGGCCACATCGTCCCGGTGCCAGGGCTTGAAGTCCAGATTGTAGTGAATGAGCTTGGGGGCGTTCGTGTGGATGTCGCAGGGCATGGTGTTCCACTCGAAGCCCACGTACTCCACCCGGTTCTTGCAGATGACGTTCAGATAGTCCTGATCCTGGGCAACCTGGAAGGTGACGCTTTGCAGCAGGCGGAGGAACACGTTCAGAAAATCGCACTCCCGCATGGCATCCAGATTCATCAGCAGCACGCCGGCGTTGAAGTAATGATCCGCCGCCACCCGCAGGCGCTTCTTGGTGTACAGCGCCAGCGCCGGGATGGAACCGACCACACTGTCTGGGATTGCCCCCACCAGATTGTCCTCCAAGTCCACGTCGTACAGCTCCGACACGTCCCCCAGCAGCACCACGTCGCTGTCCAGATACAGCGCCTTGTCCAGCTGGGGAAAGAGATCGGGGATGAACAGGCGGTAGTAGGTGGATTTGGAATAGTAGTCCCGGGTGTGGAGCTTGTCGGCAAACTGCTCCACGGCCTGGGTGATGTCGATAAATTCCATGGTGAAGCCCTCGGAGGCGAAGGATTCGGTCAGCCGCCGGATATTCTCCGGATCCAGGCCGGTGTGGAGGATCCGCAGGGCGTAATCCCGCTTGGGGTTGCAGTTTTCCTTCAGGGACGTGAGCGTCACCGCGAGGAAGGGAACGTAGGCGTTGTCACAGGCGAAAAATAAGTTGACGGGGTTCATTGCAGGTTCTCCTTTATGGACAGATATTCATTCAGGATGTCATCGAAGCAGGTGTAGCCGAAGCGCTTGCGCACCTTCTCCACCTGCCATTGCTTGATGTTCTCCGTGTGGGGATAGGGGGTGTAAAACAGCCGTTTGGAAAAATGCCGGATCACGGTGTGGCCGTGGAGGAACTTCTGGTCGTTGAACCGCTGGGGCAGAAGGCGGCGGGATGTGGTGGAGCGGATCAGCGCGGACTGATCCGCGAACATCAGCTTTTTCGTCCGAAGCAGCTCCCGGGCTTTTTCAAAAATCCCGGTCTCGCGGCACCGCTTCATATTGAACAGAAGCACACCGGCATTGATGTAGTTGGGGTTAATCAGGTATTTCCCGTAATGATCCCGGGCGGCGGCGTACTCCACGGTTTCCACGTCCAGATCGTAAAGCAGGCCGATGTCCTTGCAGACCATGATGTCCGCGTCCAAATACAGCAGCTTGTCCGGCATGGGCAAAAGATCTGCCAGCAGCCGCAGCAGGGTGTAGGGGGAACAGTAGCAGCCCTCGTTGGCGTTGTGCTTCAGATGCTGCTCGTAAAGCGCCGTGACGTCATAGAGCTTCACGTAGGTGTCGGGGTTGTGGCGGCGCAGCGCCGTCTCAATGATGTCCGCGTGGCGCTGGGTCATGGGAAGGTAATCGGGGGAAACCCGGGTCAGCGCCATGGTGAAAATGTGGATGGTCAGCGGCCTGGGCGCGTCCAGCCGGCGCACAATGGACAGGCTAGACGTCAGCACGCCGTCGAACACCTTGTCGTTGCCGCAATACAGGATATCGGTCACGTGTTTTCCTCTTTCTTCACATATCGGATGTATTCGTAGTCACTTTCCTTACTCCGGCTGACCATGGCCTTGTAGATCTCATCCCGCAGCGCCTGGGCTCTGGCTCTGGGGGGAAGACTGTGGTCGGGGTAGAAGGGGCCGTCCAGATACGTCACCGTCCGGGGCTTCCGGTCGAAGCGGCGGCGGTGGTAGGTGGTGGTCAGGACGAAGCTGGGAACGTCCAGCTCCACGGGGTACTTCATGGATGTGGCGGGGAAATCCCGGATGCCGGTATAGTACGGCCAGATGTGGGCTTCCGGATAGACCATGATGAAGCTGCCCTCTCCGATCCGGGTGCGGATGGCATCCAGGAAGGAACGCATGGCTTTTATGTTGGAGGGAAGGGGGAGAGCGCCCAGGTACGGCGTGATCTTTCCCAGCACCGGCATGGAGACGTTGTTGGGGTGGACGATCATGTAGACGCTTTTGGGAAACAGCGCCAGATTGGGAAGAAACGGGTCGCCCACCTGCTGGGTGTGGTTGCCGTAAACGAAGCAGCCGGTCTTGCCGACCGCTTTCAGCACCTGCCGGTTTTCAAAGGTCGCGTGGAGCGCCAGCTTGCAGTACAGGAATGCCGCAGGCATGGCAAACAGGCGATAGGCGATGAATCTTGCCGCCTTCCACCCGGGGCGGGGGTCAATGTACCGGTAGCTCTCGTCAATGCGCCGGGGCTCGATCTCGGCGGAGGAAAACTCGTCGGTTCGCTCGTCGGTGTAATATACGGTTCTGATGGGCGCGGGGGGTTGCGTTTTCATAAGGTGCTCCATCCAAATCTTCAGAGTGTGTCATAGTCTACCGTCAAAGTTTCCAAAAGTCAAGGAGCTTCGGCTCCCCCACGCTCTACCCGCGCGTCCCGGCCTACCCCGCCGGTAGAATGGGGAAACTGCGGCTCTACCGGGGGTTCTACCGGCAGGGGAATCGGATTTTGCGGGGTTTTCGGCGGCATATCCGGTCTGGACGCAAAAAATGGAGCCGTACTGCCCTGCGCAGCGCGGCTCCGGTGATTTTCCAGAAAATGGAAGCTCTCCCTAATATTTCAGGTACCGCCTGAGCTTGGCCTCCGCCCGCTTCAGCGTCCGGCAGACGGTGCTTTTGTTCACGCCCCGGTCTGCGGCGATCTGGGTCAGGGTCTGCTCCTGAAAATAAAAGGCGATGAGGGTCTCCCGCTGCAAGGGGGTCAGTTCCTCCTGCATCACCCGCTGCACCCGCTTCAGCTGCACCTCCCGGGGCAGCCGGGGGCCGAGGTAGCCCTCATACAGTATATTTTTCATTCCGGTAGTACCCCCTGTCGTAGTAGTGAGCCGTCAGCTCCGCCAGTTCGTTCATCTGGGTCAGCATGGGGGTCAGTTCCGCAATGCGGCGCTTGCAGCGCCAGATTTCCTCCGGGTCGTCCGTGGCCGCCAGCAGCAGCCGAAGCTCCCGCAGCCGCCGTCGCAGGGGGACGGCGGCTTCCTCGTAGCACACGCTCAGCTCTGCCAGCGTCATAGCGCGTCTCCTTCACAGCAGCGGCAGATGCCCTCCGGCGCGTAGCACTCGCCGCCGCATTTTTCACACAGACACACAGGCTTTTCCGCCTGCGCGTCTATGTACAGCATGGGTTCCAGGAATCGGATCATAAGAATCGACCTCTTTCGTAAGAAATGTAGGGTATCTAGGCAATAACCTGTCGAAATTGGCATTCTTTTTTTCGCATAATTTCCCAGCTATTTCCATGGAAACAGCATACCACACGCTATGTGTAATGTCCGTCGAAATGTGTAGGCGTCTTTATTCCCCTGTTTTTTCACTTTTTTTGTGGTATCCTTGCGCTAACCAATATCAGGAAAGAAGTGGTCATCATATGTTGGGAACCCGGATTGCGGCGCTGCGCCGGGAGGCGGGGTTAAGTCAGGCGGAGCTGGCGCAGCGGCTGCAGGTCAGTCCAAGCGCACTGGGGATGTACGAGCAGGAGCGGCGGGAGCCGTCCATGCAGACTCTCGTGAAGCTGTCACGGGAGCTGGGCGTCACCACGGACTATCTGCTCACGGGAACCCCGGCGGAAAAGGAGCGGGAAGAGCTGGAGGAAATGCTGCTGGGTCGTATCCGCGCCGCAGACCAGCGGCTGGAGCAGCGCCGGGAGCGTCCCTTCTCCCGGGAAGAGCTGGCGGTTCTGTTTGCCGCCATGTTAATGGAAGAGTAAGGATTATTGTTGACTGTCCCGTCCGGATTCGCTATGATTATCCCAAAAGGAGGGATCGTCATGGAAGACGCGTATTTTATGGACGAAGCGCTTGCTCTGGCGCGGGAGGCCGCGGCGGACGGCGAGGTGCCGGTGGGCTGTGTGATCGTCCGGGGGGACACCATCGTCGGCCGGGGACGCAACCGCCGGGAGACGGACAAGTCCGCCCTTGCCCACGCGGAGGTGGAGGCCATCGGGGAAGCCTGCCGGCGTTTGGGGGGCTGGCGGCTGTGGGAGTGTACGCTGTACGTGACGCTGGAGCCATGCCCCATGTGCGCCGGAGCTATCATCAACGCCCGGATTCCAAGGGTGGTCTACGGCGCTTCCGACCGGAAGTGCGGCGCGGTGAATTCGGTGTGCAGTCTGTTTTCCATGGCGTTCAACCATCACCCGCAAGTGGAAAGCGGCGTCCGGGAAGCCGAGTGCGGGGCGCTGCTGACGGAGTTTTTTCGTAATCTCCGGGTGGAGCTGCGTTCCAGACCCAAATGGAAGCCGGGGAGCAATCAATAGGCTTTCTCGCGTCATTTTTCGACGCTGGCGAGGTTTTTCGACATTTCTTTACGTAAGGGGGGCGGCGTATGGGCAGCAGAACGCTGCGGGTGGGCACGGCAGCAATTCTTTGCGCCCTGACCCTGCGGGCGTTTGCTTCGGGATTTCCTGAGAAGCTTCTGTCCTGGCTGACAAGCCCGGATACCGCCGCATTCCTGATCTATTTAGAAACCGGACGAGACGTCCGGTTTTCGCCGTCTCAGGAGGCTTTTTCGGTGGATTTCGTGGAATCTCCGCCCCCTGCGGCACCGCAGCCCACCGAGCCGCCCCTTCCGTCCTTTTCTGACCCGGAAATGGTGAAGCTGTACTGCGCCTGCTCCGTCAGCCCGGATATCGGGGCGCTGATGGAGAAGCCTTTGAGCTGGGATTTGACCGGCGAAAAGCCCACGGTGCTGATTGTCCACACCCACTCCACGGAAAGCTACACCCGCCGGGGCGAAGCCTATACCGAAACCTCTTCCTACCGGACGCTGGACGACAATTTCAACATGCTCTCCATCGGCCGCCGGGTGCAGGCGCTTCTGGGGGAGAACGGCATTGTCGCCATCCAGGACACGTCCCTCCACGACTACCCGTCCTATAATGGCTCTTATGTAGACGCCCGGAAGTCCATCAAAAAGCTGCTGGAGGAATACCCCACAATTCAGATGGTGCTCGACCTCCACCGGGACGCCTCCGGCGGGGCAAGCCAGATGCGCACCCTTGCCAAGGTAGATGGCCACGACAGCGCCCAGCTGATGATCGTCGTGGGCACGAATTACGACACCTGGGAGGAAAATCTCTCCCTGGCGCTGAAGCTCCACGCCCAGCTGGAAACGGCCTGCCCCGGAATCACCCGTCCGTTACAGCTGCGCGGCCAGCGGTTCAACGAGGACTTGTCCCCCGGCGGACTGCTGATCGAGGTAGGCGCCGCCGGGAATTCCCACGACGAGGCGCTGACCGCCGCCGGGGAACTGGCGAAGGCCATTATCGCGCTGGCGAAGGGCACTCAGCCATTGGACGAAGAAGAATAAGCACACCGCACAGATTTGCTGGATGGCTGTAAAACAGTGATGGAGCATATCGGTAAAGATACGCTCCATTTCTCGTTCCAACATATGCAGCCCCTTGGCTCCCCCTTTGGGGGAACTGTCACCGAAGGTGACTGAGAGGGCATTGCACCCTGGTATACCCTCTCCGTCCTCGCTTCGCTCGTCCACCTCTCCCAAAGGGAGAGGCAAGGGGGTTGCTTGCTGCGGCATTTAAAACAAATTCCACCAGGACGCCCCATGCGCCTGACCCATGGCTTCCACCTTCCGGGAAAGGGCGGCGCACCCGGCAGCAAAGTCCGTTTCCTCCCGGGCGGCGGCGTAGACCTCCACCTCGGCAAACAGGGCGTCGATCTCCTCCATGGGCGTGTGATCGGCAAAGCAGGCGCCCAGATGGCGGCTGCGCCCCCATGCTTCCCGCGCCTGAAGCATCAGCGCTTCTCCCTGCGCCATGTCTCCCTGAAGCGCCGTCTTTGCGGCGTTTTCCAGATCCCTTGCGATTGGCTCATGGCACTTGGCCATGCCCCATGTGGCGGCAATGCCCCCGGCCAGAAGAACCAGAAGCAGCACAAATCCGATCCAACTGCGTTTCATCTGCCGTACTCCTTTCCCAGCCACACGACCTTGTTCCCGGCGTCCACCGTCAGCAGCAGGGTGTCCGCGATTTCCGCGCGGTGCTCCTGCAAAACCTGTTTCAGCCAGGCTTCATCCTTCCCGGCCTTGCCCAGGTTTTCCCGGGACAGGAAGCCGTCCTCCACGATGGTCACAGGGAGAAACTGTGGCTTGGGATGGATGCCCGCGTCCTTGGCACTGGCGGGACGCTCCTTGGGGAAGGGAAATACGGACAGATTCCCGTCGGTTTCCAGAATGGCGTACTGCACGGCGGTGATATCCAGCACGTCCTTTTCCCGCAGATGTCCCGTCAGCTCGTCCAGGGTGACCCGGGTGCGGCGGAGATTGTCCTGCACCAGCTTCCCGTTTTCAATCAGGATTACCGGCTTGCCGCACAGCAGCTGCCGGAACTTCGCGCTGTACAAAATCAATCCGGACAGCACAAGTTCCGACCCCAGAACCGTCAGGATCGGCACCAGCCCGGAATACAGGGGGATCGCCCCGTCCTGCATGGGAATTGCCGCCAGATTTGCCAGCAGCATGGTCACCACGAATTCCGTCGGCTCCATCTCCCCAATCTGCCGCTTGCCCATCAGCCGGACGCAGACGATCAGCACCAGATACAGCGCGATGGTACGCACATAAGACATAATCAAAACCCGTCACCTCTTTGAAGTAGCTTCCCCAAAAGGCGGCGGGATATACGAAAAATCTCCCGGACGGCTGCGCCATCCGGGAGAAAAATCATGCGGGAATGTTCTCTTTCACAACGGCGACACCGTCCACCAGATTCGCCATTTCCAGCGTACCCTCCACGGCCATCTGGCGCTCCATCAGGTCGGTGAGGATCACCATGCCGTCCCGGCACTCGATCTTCATGACGTTGCGCATCATGACCGTTTCCGGGGTGAGCTTGTTTTTATAAACGGTAGAAAGACACATTGTCTATCCCTCCTTTACTTGGGAACTTCTGATTAAATGGGCAAGAGCTGTGAGCGAGAGATTTTTCGGCCAATCGAGGTACCGGAAACGGAGAAATACTGTATGTACCCGCAAGGGGTATGCCGCATCCGTAAGCCGGCTTGCGCCGGCAACGGCTGCGCAATATTTCCCGTTTTCGATACCGAAGAGTGGGCGGAAAAGATCCGCTCACAGCCGCAGACGATTTATTCAGAGGTTCCCTTAACCTCAAGGCTGGACAGCACAACGCTCAGGCGCATGTTGCCCTTCTCAAAGTCGGATACGGCGGCCATGACCTGCTCGTAAGCGGTGTGGTCGCCCGCCTTGTCCAGCTGAACGGCCAGATCGGCCAGCTCCTTGGCATGGGCGGCGTTGTGGCCGACCATGTACTTCATCAGCGCCACCAGCTCCTCCATGGGCGTGTGCTCACAGGTGCTGGCGCAGGACGCGCAGTCCTGGCCGCATCCGTGAGAGTGGGTATGCTCCGCGCCGTCGGCGTGGAGGTGGGCGTGATCATGGGGATGCTCGTGGTCGTGGGTATGCTCATGGGTATGGGGATGGGTGTGGGCAACACCGTCATGGGTATGCTCGTGGGTATGGGTGTGCTCATGCTCGTGATCATGGCCGCCGGCCACGTGGTCGGAATCGATATGCATAGGATAGCCTCCTTTATTTTTTCCTAATATTATACCCACGGAAAGCGCATCTGTCAAAACATTTATTTTTGTGCAGATATCCCCCCGGAGGGCTTGCGGAATGGGCAGAAAAAAGGTATACTATAAAAAGTATGTTTCACCCAGGAAAGAGGGGCAAGACGATGACCGACCACACCCACGACTGCTGCGGCGACCACGAGCATGAGCATGACCATGCCTATCTCCATGCCCACGGCATTCCCCACAGCCACAGCCATGTCCACGAAAATCAGAAGGCCGTGCTGAACCGGCTGTCCCGCGCCATCGGCCACTTAGAAAAGGTGAAGCGGATGGTAGAGGAGGGGCACGACTGCTCGGAGGTGCTGATACAGCTGGCGGCGGTGCGTTCCGCCCTGGACAACACCGGGAAGGTGATCCTGAAGGACCACATGCGCCACTGCATGGTGGACGCGGTAGCCGCCGGTGACGAGGCCGCCATCGACGATCTGTGTCAGGCGATCGATAAATTTATGAAGTAACGCCCAGGGGGTCAGGCTTCTGCCTGACCCCCTGAACTGTCTCCAAAGGGGCTTGCAGCCTGAAAGGTATTTTCCGTCATGATGCAATTCAGAGCTTCCCCGGACTACAATAAATTGTTTTTGGCAAATTCTTTCGGCGTTTTCCCGAACTCCCGTTTGAAGGCTTTCAGGAAGTTGGAGTAGTCGCCAAAGCCGCATTGCAGAAAGGCATCCGTGACGGTATCGCCCTGAATGAGCGCATCCCGGGCGATGCTCAGCCGCCGCTTTATAATATACTGGTATATGCTGAGGCCGGTATATTCCCGGAACTTCCGGGACAAGTAAAACTTGCTGGTGAAAAACGCCTCCGCCAACTGATCCAGAGAAAGCGATTCTGAAATGTGTTCATTGATGTAGCCAATTACCCCGTTGATCTTTTCGTCCTGCGTGATGTCCGATATGTGAGCCGCATCACCGGAGGCGTAATAGCAGCGGCATATCTGAATGAGGAATTCCAATACATAGGCATAGGTCAGCGTATCGCTTCCCAGCTTCTCGGATTTTTGCGCTCCGGATATCCGGTTACAGATGTTCCGCAGGCGAATCAGGTCGGATTCGCCTGGGCGGATCAAACGGTAATCTTTTGTTGCCGCGTCCGAAAAACAGGTGGATAATGCACCTGCATCCCCGGGAATCGCCTGAAAAAAGTCGGCAGAAAGCCATAAAACAATTCGCTCATATGGCTTCCCCGGGAAAATATTGGGGCGATGGATATCCTGGGTATTGGTCAGAAGAATGTCTCCCGGGCGAAGAGGATAGGTCTTGCCTTCGATGGTATAGGTCACGTTGCCCCCCAGGAAAAAGAAAATTTCGTAAAACGGATGTTGGTGGGGCGCGACCTGAGGCGGTGCGGAGTCCAGATAGTGATAGAATTCAAACGGTACCGCCCCCAGCATGATCTGTCGGTCTGTCCAGATATCCTTATGCATGGCATCACCTTCTTTCTAGGGTGTATCTGAAAACTGGCGAAATGACCAGCAGCGAGGGATTTTTGCCCTGAGCAAGCCATTTTTCCGCAGGAATACTTGCTGTATTTCAAGGGAAAATGGCGCAGCACAGGGCAAAAAGAGCCGCTGATTGGGCGTTTTGACAGTTTTCAGATACACCCCGGATCATTATAAGGCAAGATTCACCATATTTCAAGCCGGAAATACCGGACTTTTCAGGAAGACTGCGGTATAATAAGGAAGCTCTGATTAAATCGGCAAGAGCTGTGAGCGAGAGATTTTTCACCAGACGAAGGTTCCAAAAGCGGAGGAATACTGTATGTATTTCCCGCTTTTGGAACTGCACGGATGGGGAAAAAGATCCGCTCACGGCCGCAGACGATTTATTCAGAGGTTCCATGATATTGTTGAAAGGAAGTGACATTATGTCCATGAAAATGGGATGGCGCTGGTACGGTGTGGGAAACGACCCCATTACGCTGGCGGACATCAGGCAAATCCCCGGTGTAACCAGCATTGTCTGGGCACTGCACCACAAGCTGCCCGGAGAAGTCTGGGAGAAATCCGAAATCAAAGAGGTCGTCGATCAGATTCACGCTTACGGCTTTGATGCGGAATGCGTGGAATCCGTAAACGTCCATGACGACATCAAAATCGGCCTGCCTACCCGGGACGCCCTGATTGAAAACTATAAGACCTGCATCCGTAATCTTTCCAAATTTGGCGTGAAGGTTATCTGCTACAATTTCATGCCCATATTCGACTGGACAAGAACGGATCTGTTCCATCCGGTAGGGGACGGCTCCACGGCGCTGTTCTACCAGAAGGATATGATTCAGAATGACTACAAAGCCATGGCGGCGTACATTCTGAATTTTACGGAAAAGTATAACATGACCTTCCCCGGCTGGGAGCCGGAGCGGATGGCGAAGCTGGACGAGCTGTTTAAGGCTTACGCCCCCGTGACCAAGGAAAAGCTTTGGGAAAACTTCAAGTATTTTCTGGAAGCCATTATGCCCACCTGCCACGAGTGCGATGTGAAAATGGCTGTCCATATGGATGACCCGCCATGGGACATCTTCGGCCTGCCCCGGCTTCTTGTGGATGAAGCGTCCATTGACCGTTTCCTGAAAATGGTGGACGATCCCTACAACTGCCTGACGCTCTGCACCGGCTCTCTGAACGCCAACCCTGCGAATAACTGTGCCGAGATCATCCGCAGGCACTGTGACCGGATCGCCTTTGCCCATATCCGCAATATCCACCACTTTGAAAACGGGGACTTCTCCGAAGCCGCCCACCGGGACTGCTGCGGAGAAACCGGCATCATTGAAGTGCTGCGCGCCTACCACGACTGCGGCTTCGACGGCTACATCCGCCCCGATCACGGACGTCACCTGTGGGAAGAAGGCCCCGGCGTCTGCCGTCCGGGCTATGGCAAATATGACCGTGCGCTGGGCGTGGAATACATGCTGGGCGTATGGGATACGCTGGATCGGCTGGAGGGGAGGAAATAACCATGACGGAATTCATGGGAAGGGACTTCCTGCTGTCCACGCCCACTGCGCGGAAGCTTTATCACGAGGCTGCGGAAACGCTGCCCATCATCGATTACCACTGCCACATCAGCCCCAAAGAGATATATGAAGACATACATTTTGATTCTATCTCCGACGTCTGGCTGGGGGGCGATCACTACAAGTGGCGTCTCATGCGGGCCTGCGGCATACCGGAGGAGAAGGTAACGGGAAGTGCATCCCCGGAGGAAAAGTTCCGTGCGTTCGCGTCCATCATGCCCTGCCTTATGGGCAATCCTGTCTACCACTGGAGCCACCTGGAATTGCAGCGTGGATTTGATATCCACACGCCGCTGACCCCGGAGACCGCGGACGTTATTTACCGGGAGGCAAATGAGAAGCTGAAAAGCCTCTCCGCCCGGAAGCTGATGGAGAAGTTCCGCGTAAAAGCCATCTGCACCACGGACGAGCCGGCAGACGATCTGCACTACCACACGCTGATTGCCCAGGATCCCACGATGAAAATCAGGGTGCTGCCCGCCTTCCGTCCGGACAAGGCCATCAATCTGGAAAAGCCTGTTTTCCCTGCCTATATCCGCCGCCTTGGGGATGTGGTGGGACGGGCGCTGACCTCCGCTGCGGATGTCGCGGGTGCGCTGGTTGAACGGATCGATTATTTTGCCGCCCACGGCTGCCTGTGTGCGGATCATGGACTGGACGCCTGCATGTATGCCGCGCCGGATTTGGATACCGCCAACGAGGCATTCCGCAAGGCTATGGAAGGCACGCCGGTTTCCGGTGCTGAGATGGATGCCTTCAAGACATACGTAACGCTGGCCTGCGCCAGACGGTACACGCAGCTGGGCTGGGTCATGCAGATTCACTTCGGCTGCCTGCGGGACAACAACAAACCCGCCGTTGCGGCAATGGGCTCCGACCACGGCCATGACGCGATCAACAGCCGTTCCGGCGTGGAGAATCTGGCGCCGCTGCTGAACGAGTTCCTGGAAAACAACGCTCTGCCGAAAATGGTTCTTTATTCGCTGAATCCAGTGGACGGCGCTGCCATTGCCTCCATCATCGGCTGCTTCCAGGGAGAGATTCCCGGCAAGCTTCAGCTGGGCAGCGCATGGTGGTTCAACGACAACCTTCCCGGCATGCGCCAGCAGCTCACGGATTTCGCCTGCAACGGCGCCCTGGGGCAGTTCGTGGGAATGCTGACGGACTCCCGCTCCTTCCTCAGCTATCCCCGGCATGAGTACTTCCGCCGGATCCTGTGCGCCATGATCGGAGAATGGGTGGAAAGCGGGCAGTACCCTGACGACAAGAAGTATCTGAAAAAAATTGTCGAAGATATCTGCTACAACAACACAAACCGTTTCTTCGGTTTCAACCTCTGATTATGAAAGGACGTTATCATGATGAATACTCTTCCTTTGACCCACGATTTTACCGGTAAGGTCGTTGTGATTACCGGCGCAGGCGGTGTGCTCTGCGGGAATATGGCGCGCGCCTATGCCAGAGCCGGCGCCAAGGTCGCCGCTCTGGATCTGAATGAAGAAGCCGTCAAAAAGCTGGCGGAAGAAATGAAGGCCGAGGGGCATATCTGCCTGGGCTACAAGGCAAATGTCCTGGAGCCGGAATCTCTGGAGGCCGTCCACCAGCAGGTGCTGTCCGACCTGGGCTGCTGCGATATTCTCATCAACGGCGCGGGCGGCAACAATCCCCGGGCAACCACCGACAACGAATACCAGCACGAAGCCAAAGAGGGGCAGAAAACCTTCTTTGATCTGGATGCTGCCGGTGTGGACTTTGTATTCAAGCTGAACTTCCAGGGAACGCTGATCCCCACCCAGGTGTTTGCCAAGGATATGGTCGCCCGGAAGCAGGGCTGCATTCTGAATATTTCTTCCATGAACGCTTATACGCCTCTGACGAAAATCCCCGCCTACTCCGGCGCGAAGGCCGCCGTTTCCAACTTCACCCAGTGGCTTGCGACGCATTTTGCCGGTACCGGCATCCGGGCAAACGCCATTGCTCCCGGCTTCCTGGTTTCCAATCAGAATCGGGCGCTGCTCTTCAATCCCGACGGAACCCCCACGCCCAGAACCGCAAAGATTCTGGCCGGTACACCCATGGATCGCTTTGTAGACGCGGACGAGCTGCTGGGCGGTGTATTCTTCCTGACGGATGACAAGGCGGCTTCCGCCATCACCGGTGTGGTGCTGCCCATTGATGCAGGCTTCGCCGCATACTCCGGTGTGTAACGCGGGGCGCAAACGATAATCGGAATGCAGGGCTTGTACATTTCCCTTCTGGTAAAATACCATACAGGCCGCAATTTCTTTTCTGACGGGCAGCTCCGATGGAGCTGCCCTTTTTTAGATCCACCGGAAACAAAGTGAGAAAGCAGTTTCTTTTCCGAAGGGATTACGATGAATGGTTTCTATAGAAAATGTAGGATTATAAGTACAGATTGCACAAAAATGCAGGCGTATATTACTGCAAGTCGTCCATCTTTCTTTACGAAACTACTTTCGTAATCCGGCGTTGACGGTGGGAATCACAGGTGCTATATTGGGCTTACCAACAAAAAAACAGGAGGGTAAACCATGAAAAAGATATTTGCAGTTGTATTGTCCGTTATGATGCTCCTCGGGATGCTGTCCATGACGGCTTTCGCGGACGAGAGTACGGACGAAACCATGATCCCCGTGGTTGTCCAGGTTCCGGAAACGTGGGGCGTCCCGAATCTGTGGGCTTGGGCGGATGACGGCACCAACGCCTTCGCGGCTTGGCCGGGCGAGGAAATGGACGCCCTGGCCGAGGGCTGGTATTATGCCTACGTTCCCGCATTTGTCCAGAATGTCATCGTAAACGCCAATCAGGGTACCGATGCCGCCGTCCAGACCGATGGTATCGTGGTAGAGGCCGGTAAAGAAGTGTGGATCACGGTCGCGGAAGATCTGACCGCTTCCGTCTCCTACGAGGCGCAGCTGCGGGGCGAGATTCCCGCGTATGTGGAAAAGTTTGTTGTTCACGCCTATGTTCCCCTGTCCTGGAAAACCGTGAATCTGTGGGCATGGTCCGCACCGGACGGCACCAACGCCTTTGAAAGCTGGCCGGGCAAGACCATGCAGGAGGGGGACAACGGCTGGTTCACCTGCAAAGCTCCCGTCTGGGTCAACTCCCTGATCATCAACGGCAACGAAGGCACCGTCCAGACCGAGGATGTCGGCATTGAGGGGAAGGAACTGTGGATCACCGTCTACGAAGATCTGACCTACGAACTGAGCTACGAAGACCCCGACAAGGCCGTGGACGACGTGACCGTACATGCTCAGGTTCCCGCAGACTGGACTGACCCCAGCTGCTGGGCATGGTCGGCGCCGGACGGCACCAACGCCTTCGCCTCCTGGCCCGGTGAAGCGCTGACCAAGGACGGCGACTGGTACAACGTTCAGGTTCCCGGCTGGATCAACTCCGTGATCATCAACGCCAACGAAGGTGCCGTCCAGACGACGGATCTGTCCGTCGAGACCGGCAAGGAGGTCTGGGTCGTGGTGACCGACGCCGAAAACGCACAGGTCTTCTACGAAGAGCCTGCACAGGATGCCGCGGCCACCGAGCCTGCGGCCGAGACGACCGTCCCCGCTTCCACGGAAGCACCCCAGGAAGCGGCGGGGAGCAGCAATACCGGCGCAGTTGTCGGCGTTATCGCCGCAGTCGTCCTTCTCGGCGGCGGCGCGGCGATCGCGGCAAAGAAGAAAAAGAGCTGAAACACTCAACCGTATCCCCGGCGGGTACACGTCAGCCGTGTACCCGCTGACGGTCTATCAAGGAGGCTTTTATGAAACGGTTTCTCACTCTGATTTTATGCTTCGCGATGCTGCTGAGCCTGACCGCCTGCGGCGGCAAAACGGACGGCGCGGATGCAAACAAGCTGGTCATCTGGCACGACAAGGAAGATGCGGTGATCACAGCCCTTTCCGATTACCTGGCGCAGGCCGTACCGGATCTGGAAATTCAATTTGAAAAGAAAACCAGTCTGACCGATTCCCTGAAGCTGGTGGGCAATGACCCCTCTGCGGCTCCGGATCTGTTTCTGTTTGCCCACGATAAGATCGGCGTTTTTGCCGAAATGGGGATTCTGGCGCCTGTGGAGTCGCTGCTGGAGGAAGGGACGCTGGACAACTTCCTGCCCATGACCCTTCAGGCGGCCACCTACAAGGACACCCTGTATCAGCTGCCGCTGTATTTTGAAACGCTGCTGTTCATGTACAACCGCCGTTATATGCAGGATGACGAGGTTCCCGCCACGACGGAAGAACTTTACGCCTATATGGAGAACAACACCGGGCGGGGGCGCTACGGCTTTGTGGAGCAGCACAGCACCGCCTACTATTCCGCCGCCTGGATTCACGGCTTCGGCGGCTCCATCATTGACAGCAGCGGCACCCCGTTCCCCGACGGGCAGGCCGTGCAGGACGCGCTGGCCTACCACCTGAAATTTGTAAAGCTGATGCCGGGGGAGACGGAATACAATACCGTCAACACGCTGTTCCTGGAAGGAAAAGCGGACGCCACCATCGGCGGCCCCTGGATGGTCCCCTCCGCCAGAGAGGCCGGAATCGATCTGGGCATTGCCCCCATGCCGACGGTGGATGAGACCGGGCTTGCCCTGGCTCCCTACTCCGGCGTGCAGGGCGTTCACGTTCTGAAAGCTGCCGCGGAGCGGAAAACCGCGGCGGTAAAGCAGCTGCTGGCGGCGTTGGCAAAACCGGAGATCGGCACGTCTCTGGCGCTTGCCAGCGGATGCGCCCCGGCAAACGGCAGCTGCTATGACGACGCCCGCGTCGCGGAGGACGCTCTGGTGCAGGCCATGCGGCAGACGGCGGAGATTGCCGTCCCCATGCCCAATATTCCCGAAATGGACGTTATGTGGACTGTGGTCAGCAACCTCCTGACCGATGTGAATCTGTCCGGCAAGGATATTTCTTCCAGCTTCCAGGCGGCCGAAGAACAGGCGGAAAGCCTGATCGCGGGGATGAAATAAAGGGAGTACGCCATGGAGAAAAAGAAACGGAAGGAATGGATACGTTCCTACGCCTGGTCAGCGCCCTCCCTGCTGCTGATCGGGCTGATGGTGGTATTTCCCATTTTCTACACCTTCTATATCAGTCTGACCAATATGAATGTCTACCACTGGTTTGACTTCACTCTGGTTGGGTTGGACAACTACATCCGGGCGCTGTTCGTGTTTGATTCCGGCTTCCTGTCTGCGCTGTTGGCAACGATCCTTTGGACAGCCGTCAGCATGGTTTTGCAGCTGGTCATTGCCTTTTTGCTGGCAAATTTTCTGAATATTGAGAAGCTCCGGCTGCGCAAGCTCTATAAAACGGTGCTGATGTTTCCCTGGGCCATGCCCGGATATGTGGGGATTCTGCTCTGGAAAACCGGAATGTTCAACACCCAGTTCGGTCTGCTGAATCAATGGATGGACAAGCTGGGACTTACGGCGGTCAGGTGGCTTTCTTCCGACGTATCGGCCTTTCTGAGCTGCACGGTGGTCAATCTCTGGCTGGCGCTGCCCTTCATGATCATGATTATGGACGGGGCCTTGCAGAGCATTGACAAAAGCTACTACGAAAGCGCCATTCTGGACGGCGCGGGCGCCTTTGCCCGGGCAAAGTACATTACCATCCCCGCCATGCGTCCCATCATTGCCCCGGCTGTGATCATCACGGTGTTTACGACCTTCAAGCAGTTCGATGTTGTCTATCTGCTGACGCAGCAGGCCGGTGCGAAAACCGGCTCCGGCTTCCACACCATCCTGACCTACGCCTACGAAAACGCGTTTATCACCAACAATTACGGCTATTCTTCGGCCATTTCCATGATTATTTTCGCACTTCTGCTCCTGTTCTCCGCAAAATTCCAGCTGAAGGAGGATGCCTGATGACGAAACACAGATGGAGGGAAGGCGTTGGGCTGACGGCGCTGAATGTCTTTTTCATTGCGCTGTGCTTTCTGACGCTGATCCCCATTCTCTATGCTCTGAGCGTCTCCTTCAACGGGTCAAACAGCCTGCTCAGCTCCGATTTTTCCTTTATCCCTAAGAATTTCACTCTGAAAAACTACCGGGAAGTCCTCTTTGGGGAGAACATCACCCTCTGGTTCCGGAATACCATTTTTCTGGCAGTTGTGACCGTTTTTCTGTCCCTGCTGGTGGCAGTCCCGGCGGCCTACTGTTTCTCCCGCCGCCGCTTTCCGGGGAGAAAAGCCATTCTGCGGTGTCTGGTTCTGCTGAATTCTTTCCCGGCGATCCTGTCCATGTTCGCGATCTACCGTCTGCTGCGGCCGATGGGTCTGGTCAATACCCGGCTGGGACTGATTCTCGTTTATACGGGAACCATGGCGGTGTTCAGCCTGTGGAACACCAAGGGCTACTTTGACACCATCCCCACAGAAATTGAGGAAGCTGCCAGAATTGACGGTGCTTCCGACGGCCAGATCGTCCTGAAAATCGTCATGCCTCTGGCAAAGCCCAGCATCATCACCACCGCATTGCAGGTGCTGATCTATGTGTGGAATGAATACATCTACGCGACGACCTTCCTGACCGGGGAAAGCAAGTACACCCTGGCCGCCGGGCTGAACGCCCTCCAGGCAACGGAGATGACCGGCTCCTGGCCGGTATTTGCGGCGGCGGCCATTACCGTATCCCTTCCTGTACTTGTGATCTTCTTCCTGTGCCAGAAGTACATGACCTCCGGGCTGACGGCTGGAGGTGTCAAGGGATGAAGCTGGACGCTGTTTTGCACATTCCCATGTCGGAATACTGCTGCGGACTGGACGAGCGCCGCATCGTTTACCGCCTGCGCTGCGCCAAAGGGGACATGAAGCGGGTGACGCTTTTCTATGCGGACACCGCATGCCGGGTAAATCCGATTCTGTTTACCTCCGTCCCCATGGAAAAGGTTCTGTCGGACGCCTGCCACGATTACTGGCAGGCAATCGTAGACAGCCCATATAACCGGGTCTATTACTATTTTCAGCTGGACGACGGTGCGGAGACGAAGCTGTACTACAGCAATCTCTTTACCGACCAGCTTGCGCAGGATCGCTCGGAATACTTCAAGCTTCCGTTCAATCACCGCAGTGACATTGCCCGCGTGCCGGCGTGGGTGAAGGATGCCGTCGTATACAACATTTTCCCGGACAGCTTCGCGTCCGGAAAATGCGAAATTTCCGGGCAGCCCCATTCACAGCGCTTTGAGCAGCAAACCGTGCGGGGCAGACTCGGCGGAACGCTGGACGGCGTTGCGCAGAATGTGGACTACCTGAAAGCGCTGGGCGTCAACTGTGTATATCTGAACCCAATTTTCGCCGCCGGGGAATACCACAAGTACGATCTGCTGGACTATTACCACGTTGACCCCTGCTTTGGCGGAAATGAAGCGTTCCGGACTATGGTCAATACGCTCCACGCCGCCGGTATGCGGGTCATCATCGACGGTGTGTTCAATCACTGCGGCTGGCATTTCTTCGCCTTTGAGGACGTGGTCAGAAATCAGGAAAAATCCCGCTATAAAGACTGGTTCTACGATCTGACCTTTCCCGTGCATCGTCCCGAAACCCCGGAGGAAATTCCGGACTACGCCTGCTTTGCCTACGAGCGCATGATGCCAAAGCTGAATACCGCGAATCCGGAGGTGCAGAAATACTTCTGTGACGTGGGCGCTTACTGGGTGCGGGAATACGGCATCGACGGCTGGCGGCTGGACGTGGCCAGCGAGGTCAACGATGGCTTCTGGCGGGCGTTCCGCAGTGCGGTCAAACGCGAGAAGCCGGAAGCGCTGCTGATCGGCGAGGTCTGGGAAAGCGCCGGTCACTGGCTTCAGGGAGACATGTTCGACTCCACCATGAACTATGACTTCCGGAAGCACTGCTGTGCGTTTTTCGCCGAAAAACGCATTGACGCGGCAGAATTCTCCGGGCGCATTACGGATATGCTCATGCGCTACCGATTGCAGATGCTCCCGGCACAGCTGAATCTTCTGGACAGCCACGATGTCAGCCGCTTTTTGTCGCTGTGCGGCGGGGATACCGCGAGCTATCGGCTTGCGATCCTGTTTATGATGTGCTTTGTGGGAATGCCCACCGTTTTTTACGGAGACGAGCTTGGCGTTCAGGGTATGCAGGAGGAAGAATACCGCGCCCCCATGCCATGGAAGGGCGGCGACCTGGCGCTGCTGGGCTTTTTCCGAAAGGCCATCGCCATGCGGCACGCCTTATCCCCATTGCGGGAAGGCTCATTTCAGATGTTGTCCGCTGAGGGGGGCAGCCGCGTGATCCGCTTCCGCAGGTATACCAGAACGTCGTCCGTGACGGTATCCATCAACGCAGGAAAAACCGATGCCGCAGTTTCTTCCTCCGAAGAAACGCTGTATTGGGCAGAGGGACTGCAAGATGGCATCCTGTCCCCCGGTGGATTTGCCGTAGCTTTTCAATAAAGTTTTCCCCGACCCTTTCGGGCCGGGGAAAATTATGCTATACTGGAGAATAAGGTGGTGAAGCAATAATGGGTGTTACCATTAAGGATGTAGCCGAGGCGGCGGGGGTCTCGATTTCCACTGTCTCCAAAGTTCTGAACGGACATTACAGCATTTCCGAAAAGACGGCCGAACGGGTTCGAGGCATCATGCGGGAGATGAATTATTATCCCAATGCCAATGCTCAGAGCTTTGCCAGCGGCTCCAATCACACGGTCGTGCTGCTGGCAAACCTTGCCCCCAACGCCGCTTTTCAGAATCCTCATATGTTTGAGATCATTTCCGGTCTGGAGGAAGCGCTCTGCAAACGGGGGTACCGGCTGATTCTCCGGGGTGCGGATGCGACTTCTGCCTGCGGCATTGCCGAGGAGATCATCTCCCGCCGCAGCGCGGATGCCATTGCCATTCATGTAGGCGTCATGTCCCATCCCCTGGCCGCCGTGCTGACCCGGCTGCAATTTCCCCACATTGTTCTGGGTGCGCCGGACTTTGACAGCCAGGTCTGCTGGATTGACAACAGCAACACCTACTCCGGCACAGTCGCCGCAAGCTTTCTTCTGTCGCGGGGATATAAGCGCCTTGCCTTTATCGGCGGAAAATCCTATGATCTGGGTTCCGCCCTCCGGTTGCAGGGCGTGAAGCAGGGGCTGTCCAACGCCGGGGCAAAGCTGGAAGATCAATATATCTGGCTGGGGGAATCCACCCGGGCAGACGGCTTCCGCATGGCGGAAGGTCTTCTGAGTCAGAAGGAGCTGCCGGACGCCATCATCTGCGCCAACAATTACATTGCCCTCGGTTGTGTGGACGCGGTCAATAAAAAGGGGCTTCGCATTCCGAAGGATATCGGCATTATGGCCTTTGATAATTTCCCGTTTTCCCAGATTATCGAACCGCCGCTGACGGTGGTGGACATCAACGTCCGGGACATGGGCACTCAGGCCGCAAAGTTTCTGATGGACATTATCCGTCGCCCCAATACGCAGATCCAGACCTATATCACGACCTCCAACATCATCGCCAGAGCATCCACACGCTAAACCCCGGGATCTGCACAGACCCCGGGGTTCATCAGAAGCTTTCCGCCTGTCCGTTCACGATTTCCCGATCCGGCCAGAGAAAATCCAGACTGATTTCACAGAACTTCCACACGCCGTCTTCTTTGACGTATCTGTCATAATAGACGCCCACCGTCCCCAGAGGGGACGGTCTTTCCGTTTTCAGAAAGTTATAATCCAGCAGGAAGCAGCTTCCCTTTGCCGTGTCCGCGCCCGTCAGTTCGATCATATGATTCGTGACCGCGTGAAGCACGGTATAGTATCCGGGGTACATCCGGAAACATTCCAGATAGTTGCGGCGGATCTCTGGCAGTCCGCGCCATGTACCTCCGTGCCGTGCATTCCAGCGGCATACGGCGTTCTCCGTAAACAGGCCGCAAAGTTCCCGGAGTCTCTGGCTGTCATAGAACGCGGAATAGCTGCAGCGAAGCCGGCGGATCTGTTCCAGATCATTCAGCTGTTCCGGTGTATACATGTTTCTTCACCCCCGCCGTATCCAAGACTTCTGCAATCCTGCAGGTACCGCAGAAGATAGTTCTTTCCGACAGGCGCCGGGTCCTCCTCACGGATCAGATTGCAGATGGCCAATGCAACGTCCTCCGGCATCATCAGAGAGCCGGTGCCGGTCACCTTTTCGATGCTTGCCACATCCGCATCCATGCCCCGGTCAGCAAAATACGACCGCAGCATCCCGGTATAGGTCGCCGCCGGATCCACTGCGTTCACACGGATCCCGTAGGGGTGCAGCTCCACGGCCATACTCATGTTCAGGCTCATCTGCGCGTATTTGGCCGCATCGTAAGCATGTTCTTCTGGGGATACCCGGCAGACATCCCGATGCAGATGGTTGGTCAGTACATTGATGATGACTCCCTCCCGCTGCTGAGCCATCAGGGGCGCGGCCAGCAGTGTGAAGGCATAGGTGCTGCCGGCAAACAGCCGGAGCATTTTTTCCAGTCCTGCCAACCCGTATTCATACGGGTCCTTCAGCATACTGGAGTCTACATAATCACCGGCATTGCTGATCAGAATATCCACCTTCTGAAAACGGCGGATCGCCTCCTGAAAAGCTGACCGGATCTGCTCCATATCCGTACAGTTGCAGGTGATTGCATGAATCCCGGGCGCAAGGGTTTCCAGCGCCCGGTTCTGCTTCTCATCATTGTCAAAGCTGACAACCGTGGCTCCCTGCCGGGCCAGCATCAGCGCCGTCGCCTTTCCGATCCCGTTGGCAGCGCCGGTAATGAATGCTACACGATTTTCGTTGATTTTCATAGATCTACCCCTTTCACAAAAAGGGGGGAGCGGTAATCACTCCCCCCCAAAAAAGGCTATTTTTCCTGTGTCCAGCGCCGCCTGAGTTCAAAGGCAGCGGATTTCGGATGACGGTCACGGGAAAACACACCCTTTTTATTTCCGCCGACCCGCATGGTTCCGGGGAACGTCGCAAAGTCTGCAAAGTTCCAGACCTGCTCCCCGGCCATCGCCTCCACGGAATCGAACACCTTATGGTACATCCGCAGGAATTGAAGCTGATATTCTTCACTCCACGGATCCGCGACAACGGCATGGAGTCCCGACATTGTGTCCGCTCCGTATTCGGTCATGATGATAGGCTTTCCGGTTTCCTGCCAGCCCTCCAGCTCTTCGCGCAGAACCATCTCCGCCGACACCAGATCCGCGTTCTGGGAGTACCACCCGAAATAGCGATTCAGCATGATCAGGTCAGCAAATCGGGCGACCTTGCACTGTCCGTACATTGCCAGCGCCATATTCGCGAAGCCGACGGGGCGCGTGGGATCGGCATTCCGCGCAGCCGTGAACAGCGGCGCGAAGTAATCCGCGGCAGCATCCGTCTGGGACTCCGGCTCGTTGGCAATGGACCAGATTATGACGCAGGGATGGTTTTTATCCCGGGCAATCAGATCCTCAATGACCTTCTTGTGAACACGCTGTGTTTTTTCGCTGACCGTATCCGGAGAGAAGGTTTTCATATCCGCTCCGGGGAATATTCCGCCGTTGACCAGATTCAATCCGACGGCGGGCGTTTCGTCGATAACAAGGAAGCCCTGCTCGTCCGCAAGATCCATAACGTCCTCGGAATACGGATAATGGGAGGTCCGGAAGGAGTTTGCTCCAATCCACTTCAGGAGCTCAAAATCATGCAGCATATAGGCGTCATTGTGGCCTTTTCCCAGCACTTCAATGTCCTCGTGCATACCAAAGCCCTTGAGATACACGGGCTTGTCATTGACAAGGATCTTGCTGCCCTGGATCCGGACGGTGCGGACGCCTACACGCAGCGGGTAGGTGTCCTGCAGCCGGCCGTCCGTCAGGAGGGAAAATTGAACATGATACAGGTAGCCTTCCCCGGGAGCCCAGGGGTGGACGTTGGGGATCCGAAGCTCCCCGGAGTCACTCCGCGCGGCCAGCGCGCCGTCCGCGTCATAAGCCTCCGCCACAATACGGCCCTCCCCTGTGGCAGAAGCGGTATAGCGAATGATGCCGTCCGCGCCGTCAAACGCGGTAACGACGGTCACATCCTCGATCCGCTTTTCCGGAACCACAGAAAGCCACACCGGGCGGTGTATGCCCGCGTAATTGAAAAAGTCATGCCAATAACGCTGTTTAGGACCGGAAGGCTCCTGGGTGATAATTCCGGGAGGAATGGTCTCAAAGCTCAGAATGTTGTCCGCACGAACCGTAACAAACGCAAATCCGCCGGGCTTCACCACATCCGTGATGTCTGCTTCAAAGGGAAGATAACCACCCTCGTGGCGGCAGACCGGGGTGCTGTTGACCCAGACCTGCGCGTTGTGCGTCACCGATTCAAAGTACAGGACAACCCTGCGGCCGGGGCCGAAATCAGGGATCTTGATCTGCTTCCGATACCAGAACGCACCACTGTAGTCCCGGAGTCTGCCGGAAGTAAAAATATCATTGAAGCTGGCACCGACTGCCATGCGGACAGGGTTCTCCAGTCCGGAGTCGTACCATTTTTCTGCGATTCCCCTGTTGTCAGGGTCAAAGCAGAAGTCCCACAGTCCCGGAATCTGAACGGCATCCCGGGTCACGGAATCGCGGGGACGAAGCATGGGAAATCACCATCCTTTTTTACTGTTACTGTCTCTGAAGGGAGCGGAAACCGGGAGATTTATTCGTCGGTTCCCATGGACATCCACGCAGGCTCAAAGCTGTCGGAATCCACATAGTACAGCTCCTCCCGCTCCCAGGTGAAGAAGGCCTGCCGGCGGCACTCCGCGTCCATAACCCCCGCATCTTCCGGCGTGGCTTCCTGGAAGAAAGCCTCGGTAAGACGGCACATATCCTCCATGCTGTCATATTCCCGCTCACTGACGCGGGTATGGGAGTCCATGGGGGTATGCATGGCGCGATAGCGCAGCGGCAGCGGATTGCCTGCCCGCAGCTCCGCCTCATCGCTGAGGCGTTCCTGCTCCATCTTTTCCGCCCAGCATTCTCTGGGCACATGCTGGATCTGCCGGTACAGCACCCGAACCTTCCCGGCCTCAATATTTTTCCGGATCCGCTCCGGATCCCGGGGGGCAGGGGTCGGTCTGGGAATCGCGCAGGCAATATGCTCGGGCTCAAAGGGCTTCCGGGAAATCGCCTGCATCCACCGGGGAACGGCGGCGCCGGAGTCCAGATAATAGAGCTCGTCTCTGTCCCACTCAATAAGATTGAATTTCTCCGCATCCAGCCGGGCCAGCGCGTCATTCAGAAACCGCTCCGCGATCAGGCGGCCGAACTCGGCATAGCTCTCAAATATCCGCACACAGACGCGGGTATTGGTGCTCTCTCCGCCGAACATGGCACGATACCGCCGGGGGAGCGGATAGCCCGCCTTCTCCTCAGCCGCGTCCATGCGCCTTTCCATGTCCAGAAACGCGGGCCACTGGGAGGCCTTTACCTGCTGTACCTGCCGGTACATAACTGCAACTGACATATGTTTCCCTCCCGTTTTCAGACCCGCGCGGCGGCGTACTCCATCCACTTGGGATGGTAGCTGTCGGAATCCACAATGTAAATTTCTTCCCGCTCCCAGCTGAAAAAGCCCTGCCGCCGGATCTCGGCATCCATGGCAGCCTGATCGCCCGCGGTGCGATCCTCAATAAAGGATTCCACATCCCGCGCGAAGGCGGCATAATCGTCATATTCCCGTTCATTGATCCGGATCTGGGAATGCTCGCTTCCAAATTGTCCCCGGTATCGGGAAGGCAGCGGATCTCCGCGGAACTTTTCGGCAGCATCGCTCAGCCGCTCCTGCTCCAGTTTCTCCGCCCAGCACGCCTTCGGCACTTCCTGAATAATGCGGTACAGGATCCGAAGCTTCCCGGCTCTGATGTTCGCGGCACGCTGCTCGGGAGAAACTCTCACGGGGTCACCGACAATATTGGCCTCCTTCATTTCCTCCGGCGACATGGGGCGCCGGGATACCGCCTGCATCCAGCGGGGTACCGGAGAACCGGAGTCAACGTAAAAAAGCTCCTCCCGTTCCCACTTGATGAGGCTTCTGCGTCTCGCATCCAGCTCCATCAGCGTCCTGTTCCGGTGGCGTTCTTCCAGCTTTTTCCCCAGATCACAGTAACTGTCAAATACGCGTTCTTCTACACGCACGGTATGGGAATGCTCCGCAGAGAACAGCGGACGAAGCCGCCGGGGAAGCGGATAGCCGGCCTCGGCCTCGGCCGCGTCCGTCAATTGCTCCAGTTCGAGCTTTTCCTGCCACCGATCCGCAGGAACCTCCTGCACGTGTCTGTATAGTATTTTTAAACCGTTCATATAAGCGGTTCCTTTCATGATGATATGCCGTACCCCCGGCCATTACGCTTCCGCCGAAGCCAGCTCAAATTCGTGACGCCGCGCCGCCTCCAGCGCTCTGTTCTCCTTGATGGTGGAATAGCACATCACGATCAGGACAAAGAACGCAACAACTGCCTGCGTGAACAGGCTGGGGAAGTTGATCGCAGACAGCACCAGATTGACCAGCTGCATATACAGCGCGCCGACATAAATGGCAATGATCGTATTGATCCTGGGAGCCAGAGATGTGCCGACCATAAAGCACATCATCGCGTCGAAGGCCGTTCGCATGGTGCCCATGGCAGGGACGGGCTTGGCAACGCCGGAGGTTCCCAGAGAAACCACGGCGTACATTCCGGCAAAGAAGCCGTAGCACAGGAAGCACTTCAGGCGGGCGCGGTCAATATTCAGACCGCACTGCGCGGCGACAGACGCATTGCTGCCCAGCGCGCGGACATGAATGCCGAAAGTGCGGAAATTGAACATGTAGTAGGCGAGGATAAAGGCAAAAATACCGAAATAAATGGTGTTGACGGATGGGCCGAACACAATGTATCCGGCAGGGAGGTTCACACCGTTTCCGCCGAAAATGATGCTGCAGACGCTTTCCACAATCAGCATGACACCGACGGATACAATCATGGAGGGGATCTTCAGCGTGGTATACAGGAACCCGGTCAGGCCGCTGCTGAGCATACCGACGACAGGGCAGATGATCAGCAGCCCCGGGACTCCCAGATTCAGCTTGAGAGCCAGGTTGCCGCCTACAATGGACGCCAGCAGCATGGAGGCGCCGACGGAAAAATCGCTGTGTCCGGCAGTCAGGTTGAAGCTCGCGCCCCATGCAAGGATCGCAGGCATGACCGCCTGGATCAGAAGATACTTTATATTGCTCAGATAGATCTTATCCGGCATAATGACCGTCAGAGCCAGATAGATCACCGCGGGGATCGCAAACGCTTTTACGATCCCGAAGCAGCTCCTGAGCAGAGGATTCCGATTCAATTTCATAGTAATGTCCCCTTGTATACCCGCCGGGTCAGGGGTCTGACCCGGCGGTTTCTGCGCCGCTTACTTCGTAAGCTTTGCCATGATATTCTCGTAGTTGTAATCCGTCATTACCTGATGCAGTGCGTCCCAGGAGAAGTCGGGATTGTATCGGACAGTCATATTCCGGATCTCATCCGCGGAATACAGATCCACATTGGGGTTGTCGATATAGTCCATGAAATTCTGTGCCTCTTCGGCGGAGCGGATGAACATATAGGTCATCAGCAGCTCCTCGCCGCTCTGGGTCAGCCGATGGCCGTCCATGGCATTGTAGAGCATGGAGAACAGATAGATACATGCGGGAGCCTGACCGCCGCAGACAACTGCCAGATAGCCGCTCTTGAAGGAATCCACCATGCCGTCGTAGGTATCGAAGCAGGCATACTTGGCGCCCTGCACATTCATGGACTGCAGCGTGGAGCCGATGGTTTCACCGATGCCGCTGGAGCCGGCCGCGGACACGATACCCTGGAAATCAGCGTTGGTATTGACAAAGTTCTGCATGACACCCGCAACGGGAGCCATATTGGAATCGCTGGGTGTGGTAGCCTCGGACAGCTGCTTGCCGCCGAACTCCGCAATGGCTTCCCGGATTCCGTCGTTCCGCAGAGCCTGGGAGGTTCCTTCGGGTGCATAGTAGGTGCACAGGTTCTTGCAGCCGTATTCCTGGATCAGGATCCGGGTCAGCTCCTTGGCGTTGCCCATGTCATCACCCAGAATGTTGCCGACAAAATAAGGGTTGGCGCGGACTTCCTTGCTGATTTCCGCATCGTTGATGGTGCGCAGCAGCAGTCCGAAATAGACCTCATTCTTCTGGCACAGCTGGCTCAGTTTCTGGGAAGTGGTCTCGGCCAGCGGCAGGCAGATAATGCCGTCCACACCGGCGGAGATCAGGTTTTCAGCAGCTGTGATCTGTGCCGTCGTGTCGAAGTCGCCCAGGGAGAACGTGATCTCACAGTCCAGCGCGGCAGCGGCGCTGTTCAGCAGAGAATAAATTCTTCCGCCGAGGGTGTCCTCCTTGCCGTACAGGATCACACCGATCTTGTACTTGCCGTCACCGGCAGTGCCGTTGGAGCTGCCGCATCCCGCAAGAAGAGACAGCATCATAACGAGTGCGAGGGTAAATGCAACGATCTTTTTCATAATGGCCTTCTCCTTTTTTTAAGAAGCTCCGATCCGATCGGCAGGCACTGAGAGCGGGAGATTTTCAGGCCGGTCAAAGCATCAAAAGTGAAGAAATACGGGGTGTCTTTCCTGCCCTTGACGGGGAAAAACCGGGTGAAAATGATCCGCTCTTCAGCCGCAGACGATTGATTCAGAGTTTCCTTGATTACAACTATGCCTTGTTGCTTCTGTCGAATGTGAGCGCGACGATCGTCAGGAACAGAATGCCCTTGATGGCGAAGATAATCTCCGCGGGAACGCCCCAGATGATCAGTCCGTTGCTCAGAATGAAGTAGGTCAGCGCCCCGAGCAGTGCGCTTCTCAGCCGGACACCGGAGCCGCCGGACAAGGGTGCTCCGCCAAGCGTCAGGACAATGATGGTGTCCATTTCAAAGCTGGCGCCGGTCTGGGCGGAGATACCGCCGCCGCGGACGATGGTCAGGAAGGAAGAAACGCCGACGCAGAAGCCGGAGGTCAGAAACGCGAGGATCTTGTACTTTTTCGTGTCAATGCCGCTGAGAAACGCCGCTGTGGGATTGGAGCCGATCAGCCGGTTGTTCCGGCCAATCCGCGTGTAGTTGAACAGGATGAATGTGACGGCAAGCGTCAGAGCCAGCGCCAGCACATAGAACCAGGTCGCATCCAGCGCGTTGTAGATTGAGGGGCAGATCAGGCCGCTGCCGGATACGGACTGGACAATTCCTTTTCCGATGAACATCACGCACATACCGGAAACGAAGGCAGGCACCCCGATCACCACATGGACCACACCCACAAGGAAGCTCAAAAGCAGCGCCAGCAGAATGCAGGCCGGGAGCATCAGATAGGGATTCAGGCGGGAAACATAGTAGCTCAGCAGACAGCACAGAGCCATCTCACCGCCAATGGAAAAATCCATATTTCCGTGGGCAAGTACAAAGGAGGAGCCCAATGCGCCGATCATAACAATGACGGACTGTTTGAGGATCATCGTCAGGTTTCTGATCCGAAGGAACTTCCCGTTCGTTGTCACGGAAAAGAGTACGATCATCAGAAGAAGACCCAGATAGGGGAACAGCTCCCGGAGAATCCCGGTCAGTCCTTCTTTTTCGGCAAGCTTTTTTCTTGTTGAGTCAATCATTCTTTCCACCGCTTTCTCAGATCATCTTCCGGATGATTTCCGCTTCCGTCAGGTTGTCCCTGCGGAAAAATTCGCCGCTGATCCTGCCGTCCTTCATGACCAGCAGCCGGTCAACCATGCCAATCAGCTCCGGAAGCTCTTCCGAAATCATGATGATGGATTTCTTTTCCCGCTTCAGCTGCTCCATCAGTGAATAAATGGCAGACTTGACACCGATGTCAATACCGCGGGTCGGGCAGTCCATGATCAGAATATCCGACTCGTTTGCCAGCCACTTGGCGACCGCCACCTTCTGCTTGTTGCCGCCGCTGAGCGCCCGGACCAGCTGGTTGATATCCTGCATTTTTACGGACAGCTTTCCGGTTTCCCGCAGAGCCATTTCCTTCTCCTTCCGCTTGGAAAGGAAGCCCCGGGTCATGAGCCGTCCCGTTGCGGCGACCGTCACATTGTCCCGTATGGGAGAAGCCAGGAACACAGACGCCTGGTCCCGATCCTTGGGAATGTACGCCATGCCCAGTCTGATCGCCTGCGGCGGATCCGTGATCCGGGCGCCGCTTCCGCAGTGAACGACCTCACCTTCATCCGCACGCAGCGCACCGAACATTATCTGGGCAAGCTCATGCATTCCGCAGTCCGTCAGTCCGCCGATCCCGAGGATCTCTCCCTGCCGGAGCTGCAGGCTGACCTTGCGGACACTCCGCCCCAGGCTGACGCCCCGGACATCCAGGACAACACTGTCCTCATCCGGGATCTCACCGACGGAGTCACTGCGGTAGTAGCTTCCCGACAGGTCGCGGCCGATCATGCACTGACGGATCCGGTCTTCGCTGAAGGCCTCTTTATATATGGTATCGATGCAATGGCCGTCCCGAAGCACCGTTGCGGAGTCGCACACATCCATCAGCTCGTTCAGGTCATGGGTTATGAAGATGACGGACTTGTTTTCCTGCTTCATCTGCCGGATGATCCCGTAGATCTTCTCCCGACCGTACTGGGAAAGGGCAGTGGTCGTCTCGTCCACGATCAGAATACTCGGCGAATCGGTCATGGCGCGGATCACTTCCACCAGCTTTCTGTTCTCAAAGGACAGATGCTCGATGGGCTCGGACGCGGAGACCGCAAGTCCCATTTCGTCGATCACCGTCTGAGCCTGTGCGTTCAGCCTGCGCTTATCCACGGTTCCGTATTTTGTAAACTGGTGCTCCTTGCCCAGATAGATATTTTCGGCAACGGTCATACCGGCGATGGTTCCCGTTTCCTGAAGCAGAATACTGATACCCTCACGCTTGGAGTCCAGCAGGGAGGCCGGAGCAAAGGGCTTTCCTTCCAGAAGCATATGCCCCGTGTCCGGCTTCAGGATGCCGGTGATGATATTGCAGAGCGTGGACTTTCCGGACCCGTTTTCTCCGATCAGGCCCCGGATTTCTCCGCGGGGAAGTGAAAAATCAACGCCAACCACTGCCTTTGTGGGGCCAAAGGACTTGGAAACATCCGTACATTCCAGTAAGCGCTTCTCGACCATAATCAACGCCCTTTCTCTCGGGATACCGCGCTGTGTCCGGCTGCATCCCCTTTTGTCTGCGATAAGTATACCATGCCGCAGATTGCTAATGTTGCCTAAAACCGATGCGAACATTGCATTTCTTGACTTATCTGCTATAATGGAAAACAGCAATTCTTCCCAGGCCTTGCTTCTTTTGATTTGTTTATTTTGTATAATATTATGTGATTTTTATTGTAAATAATAACCAATTCGCAAGTCTGTCAAGTACTTTTGTTTAATTTCTTTTCCGTAAAATTGCAAAAATTGCAGGAGGTTCTCATGCCAAACGCCAGAGATTTTCTTCGCACGATCCGTCCGCCGTATTTTGACGCGTTTTTCTTTTCCGACGCAAAGGCGGAAAGCCTGACAAGGATCGTCCCCCACTCCTTTTTCAAGATCATCGCCTTTATCGAAGGCGACGTGTATTACACGATCCAGGATCACCGCTATGACCTGATCCCCGGCGATATTCTGATCGCGCCCAGATTCCAGACATACTACCTGCATTCCGACGGACACGCTACATACCGCCGTCTGGTGCTGTGGTTTTCCGGTGACCTTCTGGATCCCATCGACCCCAGCGGAGAGCTTCGGCGTTTCTTCGAGAAAATAGACGAAACGAGAGTCGGCGCATGCTTCCACTTTGCGTCCGCTGACTGTGACGAGATCTTCAATCAGATGTACCACCTTGTGGGAGAACGGGATTATTCCAAGCCATTCGGAGATTCCGTCTGTCAGGCCATTGCCACCCTGATCCTCGTCAGGATCTACCGCGCGGCAACCTCCGCCCATAAAAGCAGCAAAGAGGATTCCGAGATCAGCCTGCTTGTAGACAATGTTGCCGCCTACATCAACGGGAATTTGCGGAGTGACCTGTCCCTGGACATCATTGCCGACATTTTCTTCGTCAACAAGTTTCACCTGGAACGCATCTTCAAGAAAAAGATGGGCGTTACTGTCCATAGCTATATCGTTCAGAGACGTCTGGTGCTGGCGCGGCAGAAGCTGTACAGCGGGGAGTCTCCCACGCAGATCTACCAAAGCTGCGGCTTTTCCAGCTATTCTTCCTTCTACCGCGCGTTTCAGAAGATGTACAATGTCTCCCCTCAGCAATTCTGCGCACAGATCGGTACGATCATGACGCTGGAGGGAAGCCAGAGCTGGAATGCGTAAAGCGGAACTGCCGCAAGACACCCTCTTCCCGAAAAGTACGCAAAATAACAGGGCAAGAAATCAAAGGCTTTCCTTGATTTCTTGCCCTGTTTTCATCATGCCCCGCCGGAGCGGTTATTTACGCAGCAGCCCATTTATGTTTTCTCTAAAGCCGCACCGCACCCATAGAGATCCGATCCTGCTGCGCACCGGCCTTTCCTTTATTCCTTTGTTTCGTTTTCCTGGGTCTGGGCTGCGTTCTCAGCCGCCTGGGCGGCGACTTGATTCACAAACAGATTTGCCTTGTCGTGGGGGCGGAAGCGCTGCCAGATGAGCACGCACACCGCCGCCGCACAGCTCACTCCCGCCAGCAGCTGGCTGACCCGGACGGGGCCCCAGTACAGGCTGTCCATCCGCAGTCCTTCGATCAGGCAGCGGCCGAGACCATACCAGGCTACGTACCCCAGGGCGATCTGCCCGTCATACTGCCGACGCTTGGACAGGAAGTGCAGCAGCACAAAGCCCACGGCATTCCACACTGACTCATACAGGAAGGTGGGGTGGTAGTATTCCCATGCGCCGGTGACGGTGTTGTACAGCCCCATGCGGAAGAAGCTGTCCGTCGCCGCGCCGAAGGCTTCCCGGTTGACGAAGTTGCCCCACCGGCCAATGGACTGGCCGATGAGAAAGCCCAGCGCTACCATATCCAGCAAAGCTCCGATTTTGATCTTCTTGATGCGGCACAGCAGCAGAACCCCCGCCACTGCGCCCAGAACGCCGCCGTAAATGGCAAGGCCACCGTTCCAGATGTACAGCACGGAAATGGGGTTCTCGGCGTAATCCGCCCAGGAGAAAATGCAGTAATACGTCCGGGCGCAAAGAATAGCAAAGGGCGTGACCCACAGCACACCGTCCAGCAGATCGTCCTGTTTGATACCGAACTGACTGCACCGGCGGCAGGCGTAGACTACCGCCAGCATCAGGCCGATGGCGATAATGAGGCCGTAATAATGGATGGTCAGAGGCCCCAGCGCCAGGGTGCGGCCGGGGTTCACCTCAATGCCCAGGAAGGGGAAGGAAATGGTTGAATAATTGGCAGGAATCATGATTGTGCCTCCTTGCTGACAGGATAGATAACGGACAGACTGCACCGTTCCCCACGAACCGCCCGGCGCAAAAACGCGCAGATTTCCTCCGCGCCGATGCTGCGGTAGATTTCCGGGAAGCGGAAATAGTCAAAGTCCGAAAAATGATACGCGCACAGGCGGAAACAGGTGGAGTCGAAGCTGTCCAGGCCACGGATACGCCGGCCGAGGGCGCTGCGCTTCATCCGCAGGAACGCCTTTTCCGGCAGTCCCTCCGCCGCGATTTTTCCCGCCTGCTCCAGAATCGCTTCCCGGACGGCGCGGGGGTCGTCGGAATCGCCGGAGCAGAGCAGCATGGCGCAGCCGTCCACCGTCTCGAAGCCGCCGCCGAAGGAGGAATCGATAATGCCTTCCTCGTACAGCCGCAGATACAGCTCCGAGGATTCGCCGAACAGCGCCTCCGCCGCCAGATCCGCCACCATTTCCTCCCGGATGGCCGCGTCGCCGTGGGTCAGGGGTTCGCACTTGAATGCCAGATTGAAGGTCGGCATGGCGACCTCCATGGAGCATTCCGTCTCGGCTTTCGGGCAGGTCATGTCCTCCTGCCAAGAACGCAGCTTGACGCCCGTCTCCTTTCGCTCGCTGCCCAGAACTTCCCGGGCGGCAGATGTCACCGATTCCGGGTCTACGTCGCCCACGACGCACAGCAGCATATTCCCCGGCGCGTAAAACGCCCGATGGCAGGTATACAGCACCTCCGGGGTGATCTCCCGGATGGTCTCGCTGGTGCCGAGAATGGGCTGGCGGATGGGATGGACGGCATACATGGCCGCCATCAGGTTATCGAACACCACGCTGTCCGGGGCGTCCTCGTTCATGCCGATCTCCTGATCGATGATGCCCCGCTCCTTTTCCACGCTTTCCTCTGTGAAGTAGGGCGTAGACACGAATTCCAGCAGCAGCCGCAGACAATCGTCAAAGTGGTTGGTGCAGGAAAAATAATAGGCCGTCATGTCGTAGCTGGTAAAGGCGTTGGTGGAAGCGCCCATGGCGGCAAACTCCGCTGAAACGTCCCGGTCGCCCGGCAGGTCGAACATCTTGTGCTCCAGATAATGGGCAACGCCTGCGGGGGCGTGGTATTCCTTCCCGTCCAGAAGAAAATCCGTGTGGATGGAACCAAAGTCCGTGACGAAATAGGCAAGCTTTTTCGTAAAGCCCTTCCGGGGAACCACCAGCACCGTCAGGCCGTTTTCCAGGGTTTCCCGGTACAGCGTTTCGTCCAGTTCGGGGTATTGCTGCTCGATCATTGGCTCTCTCCTTTCAGGAAATAGGTGCTGTGAAGCGTCACGGTCCGCGCCGCCGCCACTACATCAGCAACGCTGACCTTCTCCACCGCTTCCATGTAGCGCTCCGGGGTCATGTTCAGGCCACTTAGAGCAGCGGTGGCGTAGTAACCTTCAATAGCGCCGGGGGAATCGGAGGTGGCGCGAAGGGAGCTGAGCAGGGCTTCCTTTCCGGCGGTCAGCTCTTCCTGGGTAATTTCCCCATGGCGGCAGGCGTCCAGCTGGCGGAGGATCTCGTCCCGCGTCAGCTGCTCCTTGTCAAAGTCGATGCCCGCGCCCACGGTGAGAATGCCCTTCGCGCCGTAATACGACGAGCCGATCCGGTAGCACAGCGACATCGCCTCCCGGACGTTGAGGAACAGCTTGGAGGTCATGCCCGCGCCGAAAATGGTGTTGAACACCTGCATGGCCGGGAATTCCGCGTCCCGGTTGACGATGGGGGTGACAAAGCCCATGCAGAGCTTTCCCTGAGAGACGTCCATCGTCTCCGTCACGTTCTGCCCGGGGCAGGGGTGGAAAGGCGTCTGGGGCGGAAGCGCGCCCTCCCGGCCGCCGAGCCTAAGCAGCAGCGGAGAAAGATATTCCGCAACCGTCTCCGCCGGGGCGCTGCCTACGTAGAAAATTTCAATTCTGCTCTCCCGGAGGATTTTCCGGTAGTGGGTCAGCAGCTCCGCCGGGTCGATGGCTGCCACGTCCTCCGCCTCGCCCAGACGGGGCAGGCCGAAGCTGTCGCCCCGGCACATGGTTTTCAGCAGCTTTCCCATGGCGTAGACGCTCTTGTCGTTCCGCTCGGATTCGATGGTGGAGATCAGGTTTTTCTTTTCCCCCTCCACAAAGGCGGGCAGAAACCCGTCCCCCTCTGTGGGGAAATCCAGGAGAATTTCCTCCAGAAAGCGGATCATGGGGGCAAGCACCTGATCGCCGGGCAGGGCGAAGCGGTCGTCCATAAAGCCGCAGTAAAGGCCGGTGGTCTGGTAGTCCCCCACCCGGCGCACCAGCGGACTGACGGAAGCGCCGTACAGCTCGTCCAGGTTTTCCGTAATGGCGCGGAGGTCGGGGCAGCGTTTCGTGCCCCGGAGCAGCACGGAGGGGATCAGCACATTTTGGGCGGATTCCTCTTTCGCCATGGGGCGCACCAGCTGGAAGCTCAGGCACCCCTGCTTGAACCGGTCGTCCCGGCAGGAACGCAGGGTCACGCCGGGGAGCAGTGTTTTTGTTTCGATCATGTCAGACTCCTGATGGAAGAAAGTTGCGGCAGGAAAATTGCGCGCTTTCCTGTCCGCGTTGTCATGTAAAGAGTATTATATACCACTTTTCCCAAAATAGGAAGTCAATACACAAAAAATTCAGAGATTATTGGTTGTCATTTTCCTCTGTTTGCGGTAGAATGTAGGTTGGACTTATAGGAATTAGGAGTGAACCGCCATGGCATGGCTGGAATTTACCATTGAAACCACGCCCCAGAGCATCGACTCTGCCGTTACCGCCCTCAGCGCCCGGGGGTTTTCCGATCTGGTCATCGAAGACCAGTCGGAATTCGAGACGTTTCTGGAGGAAAACCGGGCGTATTGGGATTACATCGACGAGGGGCTGCAAAAAAAGCTGGAAGGACTTTCCCGCATCAAGCTGTATCTGGAAGACACCGACGGAGGTGGACGGAAGCGCCTTGACGCGGCAGTGAACGAGCTGGGACTGACCATGACCGTCGCCCCCCTCCCCGAAACCAACTGGGAGGAAAGCTGGAAGGACAATTACCCGCCCCAGGAGATCGGCGAGCGCATTGTGGTGCTGCCCTACTGGCTGGCGGAGGAACCCACCGACCGGCTCAAGGTCATTCTCGACCCCGGCCTGACCTTTGGTACCGGCGCCCATCCCTCCACCCAGATGGTGATGGAGGTCATGGAGAACGTGGTGAAACCCGGTTTTCACTGTCTTGATCTTGGCAGCGGCAGCGGGATACTGTCCATCGCCGCCCTGCGGCTGGGGGCGCAGTCCGCCATTGGCATTGACATTGACCCCAAAGCGGAGGACATCGCCCGGGAGAACGCCGCCTACAACGGTTTCGCCGCCCCGGCCTTCACCGCCCTCACCGGCAACGTGACCGAGGACACAGCGCTGATGGACGCGTTAGCTGCCAATCGGTATGATCTGGTGCTGGTGAACATCGTGGCGGACGTGATCATCGGCCTTGCGCCGGTGCTGCCCCATTTTCTCGACGAGCGCAGCACCTTGATCTGCTCCGGCATTCTGGACACCCGGCTTTCTGACGTGCTGGACGCCCTGACCGCCGCCGGACTGACCGTCACCGCCACGAAAGCGAAGGACGACTGGCGCTGCGTCACCGCGAAGCGTATACTGTAAACGAAGGAGCGTATTATGAGTATCCCCTATCGTACCCGGCGGGTGCTGAACCGTCTGGGCATTGTGCTTATGATTTTTCTGCTGGTGGGCGTGATCGCCTGGCTGTGCTGGGTCGTCTGGCTGGAGCGGTACGTTGTGTATACCGCCGACGGCGCGAGCCTGGACTTTGAGCATTCCGCCCAGGACATTGTCGGCGAGGTCGCCACGCCCCCCGTGGCCCAGCAGAAGATTTCCATTTATTATAATGAAGGCAGTGACGCCCTGGACACCGGCAACGAGCTGACCCAGATCAACGGCTACTATATTTCCAGCAACATGCTGCAAAACGACATCAACGGCGTTCTGGGCAAGCTCGAGCGGCTCCCTGCGGGCACGCCCATTATGATTGACATGAAGGGTCCCTACGGCTCGTTCTTCTATCCCTCTAACTTAGACGGTGCGGTGCATTCCGCCTCCACCAACGTGGATGCCGTGGCAGCGCTGGTGGACACCCTGATGAACAAGAAGTTCTACACCATTGCCCGGGTCTGTTCTCTGCGGGACTGGAATTTCGGCAACGAGCACGTTACCTGCGGCCTGTACATGCTCTCCCGGGCGGGTCTGTGGCTGGATCAGGGCTATTTCTGGCTGGATCCCACCAACGCCACAACCCTGACCTGGATCACCTCCGTGGTGCTGGAGCTGAAGGGAATGGGTTTTAACGAGGTCATGCTGGCGGATTTCCGCTTCCCCGATTCCAACCAGTACATTTTCAACGGCGACAAGGACACGGCGCTCCAGGAAGCCGCCTCCAAGCTGATGGGCACCTGCGGCGGCGATGATTTCACCCTGTCCTTCGGCGTGGCAAACCCTGCCTTCAAGCTGCCGGAGGGGCGGTGCCGGCTGTATCTGGAGGATGTGGATGCGGCCAACGTAGAGGCCAGAGCCGCACTTGTGGATGTTCCCGACATCAAGGCGCAGCTGGTCTTCATGGCCGCCACCAACGACACCCGGTTTGACAATTACAGCGTCATCCGTTCCCTGAACGCCGCGGAGATTCTGGAAGCGCAAAAGGCAGAAGCGGCCAGCTGACCCTCATATTTATAAGAATTCCGCCCCCGGCCGAATGGCCGGGGGCAGAAGGCAATTAACAGGCACAGTGAGATAATCCGCTGTGCCTGTTTTTGATACAAGCACCTCTTGCCTCTCCCTTTGGGAGAGGTGGCCGAGCGAAGCGAGGACGGAGAGGGTATACCAGGGTGCAGTACCCTCTCAGTCACCTACGGTGACAGCTCTCCCAAAGGGGGAGCCAAGGGGGGTGTGCCCCGTTGCATAGAGCCTGTTGACACGAAAATGGAGCGTATCCGCACGGATACGCTCCATTCGCTGTTTTACGACTACCCATTCAATGACCCGCGGGTTTTCGTTCACTTTCTTCTCCGCCGCAGGCGAACCGGTATCCACCGTTCGATCTGCATCTGACGGAGCTTTTCGTCCATCCGGTCGGCCGTATCCAGCAGGATGCCAGCCCATTCCTCCGCCGTCTGGACGTTCCGGGCGCGGGTGACGAGGTACGGGCACCGCTCCAGCTTCCGGTGGCCGAAGGCTCTGGCAAAGGGACTGATGACCCCCAGAGCCAGAGTAAACGGCGCAAGGTTGAAGAAATAATCCGGGTCGTTGGCCATCAGGCGGCTGACGTCCTCCACGGGAAGGCGTTTGGCGTAGCGCCGGAATCCCAGCACCTGCGCCGCCGCATAGCTGCCCAGGTCGCTGCGCCTTCCGCCGTAGGCGGCGAAATAGCCCAGCAGGAATTCCCCCAGCACGCTGCACAGCGGGATCCAGACCTGCCCGCACAGCAGCCCCAGCACCACCCACATAGCCATGCACACCGCCCCGATGAGCATGGGCAGCTTGCCCCGCAGATGGGTGCGGTAGGCCATATCCTGAATCAGCCACCCGGACACCGCGCCGAAGGCCCCCAGAATGATGGAAAGCAGAATCTCGATTGCCCGGGCGGAGGTCATATTCATGGCCACGCACACGCCGCAGAAAATCTGTGCGCCGCAGCAAAGTCCCCGGAAAATCTTCATGTTTCCGCTGACGCCCTTGTACATATTCCGCTCGTTGGGGACGATGGCGGAAACCTTGCGGCTGAGCTTGGCGTAGGGATAGCCGGTGGCGTCCACCGTCTGGCGGCTGCCGAAGAGAAGGGCGAAAATCTTGTTTTCAAAGAGACTGCGCTCGTTGCCCATATCCATGCGCTTGTGCAGCAGCACCTTGCTTCCGTCCGTCTGGATGAGCAGATACCCTAGCTGCGCCCAGGTGAAGACCATCATGGTCAGATCGCCGCCGGACAATGTCAGGCGGCACCCCAGCTCGCCCGCGGTGATACCCTCCGGCGGGGTCGTGCTGCGGATGTGGGCGATGGGCTTCGTGCGCAGGAAAATCAGCCAGTACACCAGCGCGAGACCCACGCAGATCAGCATGTACTTGATCTCCGGGTTGCCCTCCCGGATATAGGTGCTGACGGTGGGGAACATTTTCTGATCCACCAGCATGGTCATGGTGATGCCTTCGTGGTCGTTCAGGACGGTCTTGCTGGCGCCGATGATCTGATTGCTGCTCACCGTGATGGTCAGGTCGGAGGCGATGCTCTCCTGACGGTAGATGCTGGTGAATTTGGGCGCGTTGGGCATATCCCCCGGGGGCATGGTGATGACAAAGCTGAACTGCTCCACCGGGAACTCAAAGCCGCTGAGCAGGTCGATGCTCAGCTGTAACTTTCGCTCCTTGTCAACGGTCGCAACGCCCACGGACTTGGGGAGGGTAAAGCTGAAATTCAGGGGAATCTCCCCGGTAATGCCGCTGACCACCCGGCTGATATCCACCAGGGTTGCGGAGGACGTCTTGCTGGTGGAGACGGACGCGCCGTTCAGGGTAATGCCCGTGGCGTTGGCGGGCAGGGGGAAACTCATGGAAGTAGTGACATACTCCATGCGCAAGGTGACGGTCATATTCACCTGGCAATTGCCCTCGGCGCTGACGGTGCAGTAGGTATCCACCCGGGAGGCCGCGCTCTCAGCGGAGGCGGGCAGCACGAACAAGCCCATCAGCAATATGCACAGAAAAATCCCGATTCCGATACGCTTCAAGCAAACTCCCCCTTCTACAGTTTTGTCACAACATTTTACCATGTGTCCGGGGAAAAAGCAAGGGAATTCGCCGATATCTTAAGAATTCAGCAAAAGGGGCTGCCGCAAAATCGTTTTTGCGGCAGCCCTCAATCTTTTATTGCTTTTTCACCAGATCAGCCAGCGTTACGCTGTCCAAATACCCGCTGATGCGTTTGTCCAGCTCGCTCCAGACCGGCAGCGTCGGACAGCTCGCCGCGCGATGACAGGTCTTCGCGCCGCATTCTAAGCAGGCTACCGGCGCAAGGGATCCTTCCGTCAGCCGCAGTATCTCACCCAGCGTGTATTCTTCCGGCTCCCGGCTCAGGCGGTAGCCGCCGCCCTTGCCCTGGATGCCGTCCACAATGTGGTTCTTTGTCAGCACGGGCAGGATCTTCTCCATGTATTTCAGGGAAATCTCCTGTCGGGCGGCCACGTCCTTCATGGGGATGAAGCCCTCCGACCGATGCTCCGCCAGATCCGCCAGCACCCGCAGGGCGTAACGGCCACGGGTCGATATCATCATGGCGTCAGTCCGCGAACAGCGGCGTGGACAGATACCGGTCGCCGGTGTCCGGCAGGAGGACGACGATGGTCTTGCCCTCGTTTTCCGGCCGCTTGGCCAGCTCGATGGCCGCCCATGCCGCCGCACCGGAGGAAATGCCCACCAGCACGCCCTCCGCCTTGCCGATCTGTTTGCCCACCGCAAAGGCGTCCTCGTTGGCGACGGGGATGATCTCGTCGTAAACGCTGGTGTCCAGCACCTTGGGGACGAAGCCCGCGCCGATGCCCTGAATCTTATGAGCGCCCGCCGTGCCCTTGGACAGCACGGGAGAGGTCGCAGGCTCCACGGCCACCACTTTGACCTCCGGCTTCTTGGACTTGAGGTACTCGCCCACGCCGGTGATGGTGCCGCCGGTGCCCACGCCCGCTACAAAAACGTCCACCTCGCCGTCGGTGTCGGCGTAGATTTCGGGGCCGGTGGTCTCAAAATGTGCCTTGGGGTTGGCCGGGTTCACAAACTGGCCGGGGATGAAGCTGTCCGGAATTTCGGCAGCCAGCTCGTCAGCCTTGGCAATAGCGCCCTTCATGCCCTTGGCGCCCTCGGACAGCACCAGCTCCGCGCCGTAGGCCTTCATCAGCTGGCGGCGCTCCACGCTCATGGTGTCCGGCATAACAATGATGATACGGTAGCCCCGGGCAGCCGCCACGGCGGCAAGGCCGATGCCCGTATTGCCGGAGGTCGGCTCGATGATGACGGAGCCGGGCTTCAGCAGACCCTTTTCCTCGGCGTCGTCGATCATGGCCTTGGCTACCCGATCCTTCACGGAACCGGCGGGGTTAAAATACTCCAGCTTTGCCAGCACCTTTGCCTTCAGGCCGAGGGCTTTTTCAATGTGGGTCAGCTCCAGCAGGGGCGTTTTGCCGATGAGCTGATCGGCAGACGTGTAAATGTTCGCCATAATTATGCCTCCTTCACGGCGTCAAAGCCGCGCTGCAAATCCGCAAGAATGTCGTCAATGTGCTCCGTGCCGATGGACAGGCGGATGGTGTTGGGCTTGATGCCCTGATCCAGCAGCTCCTCCTCGGTCAGCTGGCTGTGGGTCGTGGTGGCCGGGTGAATGACCAGGCTCTTGACATCCGCCACGTTGGCCAGCAAAGAGAAAATTTTCAGATTGTCAATGAACTTATGGGCTTCCTTCACGCCGCCCTTGATCTCAAAGGTGAAGATGGATGCGCCGCCGTTGGGGAAATACTTCTCGTACAGGGCGTGATCCGGGTGGTTCGGCAGGGAAGGATGGTTCACATGCTCCACCTGAGGATGGTTCGCCAGGAACTCCACCACCTTTTTGGTGTTTTCGGCGTGGCGCTCCAGACGCAGAGACAGAGTTTCGACGCCCTGGAGCAGCAGGAAGGCCGCGAAGGGAGAAATGGTCGCGCCGGTGTCCCGCAGCAGCACCGCGCGGATATAGGTCACGAAAGCGGCGGGGCCTGCGGCGGCTACGAAGGAAACGCCGTGGTAGCTGGGATTCGGCTCGGCGATGGCGGGGTACTTCCCGGAAGCCGCCCAGTCAAACTTACCGGAGTCCACGATGATGCCGCCCAGGGTGGTTCCGTGGCCGCCCAGGAACTTGGTCGCGGAGTGAACGACGATGTCCGCGCCGTGCTCGATGGGGCGGATGAGGTAGGGCGTGCCGAAGGTGTTGTCCACCACCAGGGGGATGCCGTACTTGTGCGCCAGCTCGGCCAGGGCGTCGATGTCGGGGATGTCGCTGTTGGGGTTGCCCAGGGTCTCAATATAAATGGCGCGGGTCTCGGGACGGATGGCGCTCTCCACTTCCTTCAGATCATGGATGTTCACGAAATCGGCGGTGATGCCGAAGCCGGGCAGGGTGTGGGCAAGCAGGTTGTAGCTGCCGCCGTAGATTGTCTTCTGGGCGACGAAGTGGCCGCCGTTCTGGCCCAGCGCTTCCAGCACGTAAGTGATGGCCGCCGCGCCGGAGGCCAGCGCCAATGCCGCCACGCCGCCTTCCAGAGCGGCCACCCGCTTTTCCAGCACGTCCTGGGTGGAGTTGGTGAGACGGCCGTAAATGTTGCCGGCGTCCGTCAGCCCGAAGCGGGCGGCGGCGTGGGCGCAGTCATGGAACACATAAGAGGTGGTGGCGTAAATGGGAACGGCGCGGGCATCGGTAGCGGGGTCGGCCTGCTCCTGGCCGACGTGGAGCTGCAAGGTTTCAAATTTATAGTCAGACATAATCGTAATTTCCTTTCTAAAGTCAAATGTTATCCTTTTTCCTGCAAACATCGGGGATACATTCGGCCAAAGCGGAAATTCGCCCTTACGAGGGTCTCAAAGTGATTTTTCATGGGAGTGCCTCCCTTCAAAACTTACCTATCTGGTAGGTGATTGTATCATACCATAAAATTCCTACCAGGTCAATCGGTTTTTTATCAAAAATTTCCTACTTGTCCGGTAGGAAAACCGGCGATATGCCCAAGATGGGAAAAAGCCGCTTCTGCCGGGCTTTTTTCCTTTGACAAATTCCGATTGCATGGTAGAATGTAGGCAAAAAAACGACAGGAGTGTCCCCCATGGAGATTTCCTACACCATTTTCGACCTGCTTTTCTACCTGCTGCTCTACGCCTTCCTCGGCTGGTGCGTCGAGGTCTGCTGCGCCGCCGTGAAGAACGGGCGATTTATCAACCGGGGCTTTCTCAACCTGCCCCTGAATATGCCCTGCGGCATTGCCGCCGCGCTGCTGCTGCCGGTGCTGGGCACCATGAACCACAAGACCGTCTTACAATATAGTATGACGCTGGTGATCTACATTCTGGTCCGGTGCGTGACCGATCAGTTCGTCCGGGGCGTCAGCCGGGGAACCTTCGCCACGGCGCCGAAGGGAAAGCCCTTTTTCCTCAACGCAGCCGCCGCGGCGGCCGTCATGCTGCTGGTGTATCTGGTGGTACATCCCGGCGTGATGGGGCTTTTGTATCTGACGCCAAAGTGGCTGGAACGGACGCTGGTCATCGCGGGAATCGTCCTGATTCTGGCAGACTTCATCGGCGTGATGCGCGCCCTGCGCACCAGCAGCGCCACCCGGCTGAATAAGGCCGGGCAGGAAACCACCCAGCGCATGGCCGACCGGATCAGCAGCGCCATCTGGCGGCGTCTGCAAAAGGCCTACCCCGGCCTCGCGGCGGCGGATGTGCCGGGGCCGGAGCGGTATGTTTTCGCCCGGGGTATCTGCTTTGACAAGCTGGTGTGGGTGTTCCTGGTGACCTCTTTCCTGGGGGCGCTGATCGAAATGGTCTTCTGCCGGGTCACATCGGGACGGTGGATGAGCCGTTCCGGCGTGCTGTACGGCAGCTTCAGCTTCGTATGGGGGCTGGGCGCGGTGGTGCTGACCATCACCTTGCAGCGGATCGCGGACAAGCCCGACCGGCGGATTTTCCTGGCGGGCTTCGTCATCGGCGGCGCTTATGAGTATCTTTGCAGCGTGTTCACCGAACTGGTATTCGGTACGGTATTCTGGGACTACAGCAAAATGCCCCTGAACATCGGCGGCCGCACCAATGTGCTGTACTGCATTTTCTGGGGACTGCTGGCCGTGGCGTGGATCAAGGTGCTGTATCCGCCCATGAGCAAGGGCATTGAGAAAATCCCGGCGCTGCTGGGAAAGGTGATCACCTGGGTCATTATCTTCTTCCTGGCCTGCGACGGTCTGCTCACCGCCGCCGCCATGCTGCGCTATACCGACCGGCAAAGCCATCCCGAGCCTAAGAACGTAGCGGAAGCGTTTCTGGACGACACCTACGACGACGACTGGATGGAACATCACTGGCCGAACATGGTGGTCACAAAGGACGCGGAATAATACTATTTCTTAATAAAATGATTTCATCATTTTATTCTGCCGTTTCACGGCAGACCGCCTGGGCGGCGGTAAGAAATGTATTGACTTCGTTTTTTAGCGGCAGTGGCCGCTGGCCGCAATCCTGCGGCCTAATAAAACGCTTTTCAGCGTTTTATTAAAAACTCGTATCGGAATGAAACCTGCCCCCGGGAAACGGCGCGAACCGTTTCCCGGGGGCGTGCCGGTTTAATTCTGCTTTTCTTCCGAAATTTTCTCGTTCATTTTCTTAACGTTTTGCTTGCCGATGGCAAACTGGACGCCCCAGATCACCGCGAAAATCAGGACAAACACCCCGAAATAGCTCAGAAACCCCGCTGCACTGTGCTTCATCCAGTGCATCGCGTAAGCGATGGGCAGCATGATGAGGGAGATGCTGAGAAAATACACGCCGGTCTGCCGGACAAGGCTCCAGCTTTCCATCTCCCAGATCACGGAGCTTGCCGCGAAGCCCGCGCCCAGGAGTCCGCAGAGCAGGGCTTGCAGAACGACGGCTCTGATCTCATTTCCCAGCGTCTCCGCCAGCTCCGGCGCGCAGGGGGAATAATATCCGCCCGCCCACATCAGCGAAATGCAGATTGTAATGACATACCCGATGGCAATCCCGATGGGGAAGCCCAGCGCTCCCCGCAGAATCAGTTTCTTCTTCATATTCTACACCTCATATTCCTAAAATTGTCTTGACCCTGGACACATACCGTCTGGAAATATACGTGACCGTCCCGCCCCGCAGCTTCACGCAGATCGTGCCGGTGAAGCTCAAATCGAAATAGTCGATCTTCTTCAGGTTGATGATCTCCGAATTGGAAATGCGGACGAACTGGTGGGGGTTCAGCCGCTGCTCCGCCTCGTACAACCGAAGGCGCAGGACGTATTCGCCCTTTTCCGTGACCGCGTAAACCTTCCCGGCGCCGGCGTAGACCCGAATCAGCTCCGCCGGTTCCAGCACCTCGATCTTCCCGTCCTTCATACCGGAAAGGATGCAGGGCGCATCGCCTGACAGTTTTTTCGCCAGCTGGCTGACCTCCTCCGTTACGGCGGCGGTCAGGATCACGACCTTTGGCTCCGGGTACGCGCCGTCGATTCTGATTTCTACCTGCATGGCCTTCACTCCTTTCTTTGATTGCATTATAGAAAAAATTCCCCCCGTCCGCAACCGTTTTTCAACAGTCGGTCGTTTTCGGACCGTAAGCGGCAAAAAAGCAGGGGCGGCAAAAGCCGTCCCTGCCTGCGTATTTAATCCGAGGTTCCCTAACATACCATACCCTTGGCTCTCCCTCCGGGAGAGCTGTCACCGCAGGTGACTGAGAGGGCATCGCGCCCTGGTTTCCCCTCTCCGTCCTCGCTTTGCCCGGCCGCCTCTCCAAGGGGAGAGACAAGGGGCGTTCTTCGTCAATCCACTGCCTTCCGGGCGGCGGACTCGGTGTATGTCCAGCTCCGGAAATCCGAAATGCTGCAATAGCTGTTTTCCAGAATGTCCATCGCGGAAGAAGCAACTTTGGGGTCGCTGTCCTGGGTCAGCTCCTTAATGTAGGGCAGCGCGCCATCTCCCAGGCAGCTCATATGCCTCATGTCGATGGTCTCCAGCTGCCCCGACTGGTAGGCGTGGACGTTATACCGGGCGACCTGGGTATCCACATCCGCCCAGAAGGTGACGCACCCCAAAATCAGCGCGCAGATCACCGCGCCCTTCATATAAGGGAACCGGGGTTTGAACAGCCACACGGACACGAGAATTGTCGTGGCCCCCAGCCAAAGCATGAAAATCTCCGTCAGAACACGCTTTCTCGTCAGGCCGTAGCCGTCGATGTAGAGGAGCATTTTCGCGCTGGCCGCGGCAATGAGGAACAGCGCCGCCAGTCCCAGGAACAGACACAGCCCCCTGGTCAGCGCCGGGACGCCGGTCTTCTTTTCCACCAGCCCCATGGCAAGGCACATCAGCCCCAGATTGATCAGGCTCAGCCAGGCCATCTCGAAAAATCCCCGGCGGGCATACTGCGCCAGCGTATACCCCTTGGGCAGGATTCCCGCAAAGCCGCCGCCCAGATACGCCAGCTGGCTCAGCAGATACACGGCGTAAATCAGGCACACCGTCCCCAGCAGAATGTTCACGGTAATGGCGCTGAAACCGTGGAAGCGCTTCGCTTCCTTCCCGTTTTTCTCCCCGTATTTCAGTCCCACGCCCCGGGAATACAGAATCCATCCGGCGAAAGCACCGAAAAACAGGGAGAGCAGCGGCTCCGACCAGTCGGTGTCGGGGAGCATATCCATCAGCCCCTCAAACGCCGCGTCGGCACGCATCAGCAGGACGATCAGCACCGCCGCCACCGGCAGTGCGATCAGCACGCCGAGAATCGCCGCGCCGCCCCGTTTGCCCGCCGTACCGGCGTTTTTCCGGGCATCGTTCAGTCCCCGGGCGGCGGCGCTCATGCTGCCAATGCCCAGCGTGAACATCGCCCGGGGTGCGTCCAGCGCCGACGCGATGCCGCCGGGTTCCCGGCGGCTCTGCCCGGCCATCCGGCAGAAGCTGAGGTTCACGGCAAACAGCGCCATCAGGAGCATCCCCGCCTTCACGTCGCCGTCCGACGACCGGGCAAACCCGGCGAAGATCACCGCCGCCAGAATCAGCAGCACAACCTCATACTTCCCCGGCCGGAAGCCGCAGCGCAGCAGATACCAAAGGCTGCACCCCGTCAGAGCCACCGCCCCCAGGGCAAATCCCAGACAAAAACCGCCGTAAAGAATGCTGTTCCACGTAAACGTGCCGAAAAGCAGCACCAAAAGTCCAAAAATCAGTTCCCGTTTTCCCGCAGGATACCGGGGCAGCGTCCGTTCTTCCATAAATATCTCCTTTCTCAGCGTTTCCATGGGTCGTCGTCCTGCACGAACTCGAACAGATCCCCCGGCTGGCATTGCAGCTCCCGGCAGATGGCGTCCATGGTGCTCATGCGCACGGCCTTGGCCTTGCCGGTTTTCAGAATGGACAGGTTGGCGGGGGTCATGCCCACCCGGTTCGCCAGCTCCAGAGAAGTCATCTTCCGCTTCGCCAGCATCATATCCAGATTCACAATAATCGCCATACGCCGCCTCACACCGTCAGATCGTTTTCTTCCCGGATCTCCACCGCAGCGGCCATGACGTTCTTCACCACGCTCACCGCCAGCGCCAGAAACGCCATGATCATGGTCATGAAAATCAGGGGCGGATAGAAGAACGCGGCAGGCAGGCAGATGCCGCTTACCGCCGCGCAGCACCAGCGGATGCGCCGCAGAAACCGGACGTTCTGGGTAACGAACACGTCCTCTGCAAGAATATTCCGCACCAGCCGCTCCATGCAGGAAAGGGCGTACAGCACCGCGGGAACGCAGCAGTAAAACCCGATCATGATCGCCGCCGCGCCGTACCGCCCCAGCGGCCGCAGGTTCTGATACCACCGCAGCAGCCCCGGCATAGCGAACATCAGCAGACAGATGATAATGAACAGCACCCGGCTGCACCAAAGGGTAAATTTCGCAGAAAGCTGTGAATTCATAAAAGCACCTCCGTTTGCCTGGAGTGTACCATAGAAATTATCGAATGTCAATAATTATTTTCCCATTTACGAGAATCGCGTTTTCCCGCCGCCCGAAAACTTGTTACAGAACTTCATACGAGCTTAACATTTTCCCACTTTAATCGTTAATATTTTACCGGTATAATAAGGCCATAAAGATCAAGACAACGTTAGCCCCGCCGCAAGGCACATGGGGCAGTATATAAATTTGCTACCAACCTTCATCTTTTTCATTTTTTCCTCTCCTCTTTTCTTGTTGCAAAATCCGCGGCGGTGAGCCGCGGATTTTGCATTTCTTTTTAATCAAAACTTAAGCTGTCCGCACCGTTTTCCGTTGCAAACGGGAATATAGTATGGTATAATAGGGAAAATTCACGTTAAGGTGATGGAATGTTTGCCAAATATCTTCTGATTTTCTTCGTGTCCATGGTGCCGCTGGTGGAGCTGCGGGGCGGTATCGTTATGGCCGTGGGCATGGACCTGGACTACTGGACGTCCCTGGCGGTGTGCGTCGTGGGCAATATGCTGCCGGTGCCGCTGATCTACTTCTTCGCCCGGAAGGTGCTGCACTGGGGCGCGGACAAAAAATATATCGGGAAGTTCTTTTCCTACTGCCTGGAAAAGGGCGAGAACGCCGGTCACAAGCTGATGAAAAAGGCCGGACGGAGCGGATTGTTCCTGGCGCTGATGCTGTTCGTCGGCATTCCCATTCCCGGCACCGGCGCGTGGACGGGAACCCTTGCGGCCAGTTTTCTGGACATGGGCATCAAAACCACGGCGCTGTCCGTTTCTCTGGGCGTCATTATCGCGGGAATCATCATGGGAGCCGCCAGCATGGCGGGCGTCCATGTTTTTGGTCTGTAAGGAGGAAACATAAATGTCCGATTGTCTGTTCTGCAAAATCATCGCGGGGGATATTCCCTCTACAAAGGTCTACGAGGATGATTCGGTCTTCGCCTTCCGGGACATCAATCCCCAGGCACCGACCCACATTCTGGTGATCCCCAAGACCCACATCTCCGGCTGCAACGGCGTCACGGAGGAAAACAGCGCCGTGGTCGCCCACATTTTTGAGGTCATCCCCAGAATCGCGGCGGCGGAGGGGCTGACGGGGGGCTACCGGGTAGTTAGCAACTGCGGCCCCGACGCGGGTCAGACCGTGCCGCACCTGCATTTCCACATCCTCGGCGGCAAGACTTTGGCGCTGGATATGGCGTAACAGTTCAAAACCGGCATCCTTCGGGTGCCGGTTTTTCGCGCTTGACATCTCACATTTTTTTGCTATACTAACCACAGATCGCAAAACAAATAAGTCTTCGGGGAGCCGGGAAGACCGGCTGAGAGTGGGCGTGTGCGCCCTGACCCGTGAACCTGATACGGCTAATACCGTCGGAGGGAAAGATGCATATATGGGATACAATTCAGTATCGCGTTGCACCTGGACGGTTTGCAATGCGATACTTATTTTTTTGGAGGTTCCCAAAATGAAAACCAAAAGACTGACGGAAAGCGCCATGCTGCTGGCGCTGGCCATCGTGCTGGAGCTGATCTCCAAGGCCATCATCCCCGAAATGCCCTTCGGCGGTCAGGTGACCCTGGTGGCCATGCTCCCGGTGGTGCTGATCTCCTACCGCTACGGCGTGAAGTGGGGCTTCGTTTCCGGCTTCTGCTACGCGCTGCTGGAAATGGCGCTGGGCGCGAAAACCGTGAGCGCCGCCTTCCAGCCCGGCTATTTCGGCGACGGCACCATGATCTTCAAGGCCATTCTCATGTGTCTGCTGGACTATCTGCTTGCCTACACCATGATGGGTCTGGGCGGCATCTTCCGGGATAAGATCAAGAACCCCGGCACCAGCCTGATGTGCGGTTCTCTGGTGGCGCTGGGTGCGCGGTATCTGTCTCACATTCTGTCCGGCTACCTGCTGTTCTCCGGCTGGGCGGAGTGGTTCTTCACCCAGGACGGCTTCCCCGCCTGGGGCGCAAAGCTGGTGGAAAGTCTCAGCCCTGTCGCGCTGGGCTGGGTCTATTCCATTGTGTACAACGGCTTCTACATGGTTCCCGAGCTGATCCTCACCGCCATCGCGGCGCAGCTGATCGCCAGAATTCCGAAGATCGTGGTCAAGATGGGATAATTGACTGCGCCCCTTGCCTCTCCCTATGGGAGAGGTGTCTGAGCGAAGCGAAGACGGAGAGGGGAAACGGGGTGCAATACCCTCTCAGTCACCTTCGGTGACAGCTCTCCCAGAGGGAGAGCCAAGGTATAGCAGTTGTCACGAAAAATGGAGCGTATCCGCACGGATACGCTCCATTCACTGTTTTATGCCCCCATCGAAGCCCGGGGCGTTTGTCTTTTATGCCTTCGCAATCATTCCATTTTCCATCTGCCACGCGCGATAGAGAATTTCCGCGGCAGTCTCCCGGGTCAGCGGGGCGTCGGTTTCCAATGGGAAGCCATTCCGGGCGGCAGCCGCCAGAGCGTCCTGCGCCCAGGCGGAGATTTCCGATTCCTCCGCCGACGTTTCCGCGGCTTCCTCCGGGGTGTCCGCCGTCAGCGCCAGAGCGTTTTTCAGCATGACACTCGCTTCCGCGCCGGTGATGATTTCGTCAGCACCGAAGGTCTGCTGATCGGGCAGTCCCGCCGTCAGGCCGGAACGCACAGCGGCGGCAAGATAGGGCTGGAGCCACTGGGGGATTTCGTCGGTGAACCCCGCGCCGGTCAGTTCCTCGTCCACGGGGATGTTCAGCGTTCTGACCAGCATGGTGACGAATTCGCCCCGGCTCACCGGCCTGTCCGGGCTGAAACAGGGATTCCCCGCCACATTTTCCCCGGAGAAAATTCCGGTGTTCTTCATCCACTCCGCAGAGAACCGGCAGTCCCTGCCCACCGTATCGGTGTACTGGGTCGCGTCGGCGGGCTTGAGGATGGTGATGGTGACGGTGGCTTCCCGGGAGGTTTTCCCGGAAGCGTCGGTGGCCGTGAAGGTGAAGGAATCAATGCCCACCTTGTTCTTTTTGGGCGTGTAGGTGAAGCTTCCGTCCGGCTGGAGGGTCACGGTGCCCCGCTTGGGCTGGCGGACAACGGTGTAGATCACGTTCTCCCCCTCCGGGTCGGCGACCTTCAATTTGCCGTCGGCGGCGAGATTTTTGTAGGTTTCCAGGGCGGAGTCCTCCGCCACGGGGGGCTTGTTTTCCTTGCCCCGGATGCCGATGGTCATGGCGGCGGACGCCTCCACGCCGTCGGGATAGATGGGCAAGTATCCCACCTCGGCAGTCTCATCCAGTTCGGTCAGGCGAGGGGAAAAGGTCATCTGCGCCGCCTGCTCGGCGGTGAGAACGTCCCCGGGGACAAGAGCGCGCTCGCCCAGCATTACGGTGCCCACCTTTTTATCCGGCAGGCTGGTGATGCAGATGCCCGCAATGGGGGTCTCCCCGGAAAAATCCTCCGCAGAGAAGCAGTAGACGCCGTCGCAGTCCACCTCAGCGGCGGCCGCGGCGCAGGACAGCCCCGCAATGCAGCACACCGCCAGCAGCAGAGCCAATAGTCGATTTCGGAACATGGCAATACCTCCAAAAAATGATTTCCGGTGGTATTGTTTGCCAATGTTGGAAAAATTATTCCCACAAATTTTTTCGTGGGGTGTACCCCCGCGTACCCTCTCCGTCCTCGCTGCGCTCGGCCACCTCTCCCAAAAGGAGAGGCAAGAGAGATGCGCGCCATTTTTCCTGCCGTGGTACACCCCCTTGGCTCTCCCTTTGGGAGAGCTGTCACCGCAGGTGACTGAGAGGGTTCTGCACCCCCGTTCGACCGGGTTTATAAAAAATTCAAAATTAGGTGCAGACAATCGGCAGCTTTTGTGTTATACTATTAAAATCTATACGTGTGCGTTGCGTACATTCTGTTTTTCGCTGTCTGAAGGAGGCGTTTCCTTTGAAATATTGGTTTGGCTACCTCACCGCCGCCATCTTCGGCGCCATCACCTGGGTGCTGATGCGGTTCGGTGAACGGTTTTCTACCCTGGTGGATATGGTGTACCCCTACGTCATCCGCACTTCGGAGTCCATTCTCGCCCAGTGGGCAAGCGGCGCGGATTTCCCCGTCTGGCAGCTGCTGGCCGTGGCGCTGGGGGCGCTGATCCTTGCCAGCATCGTGCTGATGATCGTGCTGAAATGGAACCCCATTCAGTGGGGCGGCTGGGTGCTCGCGGTTTTTGCCGGAATCTACATGCTCCACACCATACTCTGGGGTCTGAATTACTACTCCGGCCCCCTGTCCGACGACATGCGGCTGGACGTGGGCAGCTACAATCTGGAGGAGCTGACCGAAGCCACCGAATACTACCGGGACAAGGCCAACGCCCTCGCTCTGGAAGTCAACCGGGATGGGAGCGGAAATGTGGCCTTCGCGGACTTTGACGCGCTGGCGCTCAAGGCCGGCGAGGGCTTCCAGACGCTGACCTACGACTACTTCTATCCCATTTTCGCCGGTTCCACCCTTCCGGTGAAGAAGCTGGGCTGGGCGGATATGTATTCCTCCATGGGCATCACCGGCGTCACCTTCGGCCTGACCGGCGAAGCCTGCGTCAATCCCCAGATCCCCGACGTGTCCCTGCCCTTCACCATCTGCCACGAAATGGCTCACCGTATGTGCATCGCCCCGGAGCGGGACGCCAATTTTGCCGCGTTCCTGGCCGCCTCCGTTCATTCCGACCCGGAATTCCAGTACAGCGCCTACTTTATGGCCTTCCGCTACTGCTACAGCGCCCTGAGCAGCGTCAATAACCAGTCCGCCGCCGCGGCCGCCGCCCGGGTGAGCGCCGGGGTCAACGACAATCTGAAATTCGACATGGCTGCCTACAACAGCTTCTTCAATTCCCGGAAAAGCACCGCCGCCACGAACATCGCCGACGCCGCCAACGACACCTATCTCAAGGTCAGCGGCGACGAAAGCGGCGTCGCTTCCTACGGTGAGGTCTGCGACCTTCTGGTGAACTGGCACATCCAGACCGTGGTGCTGCCCTCCATCACCGTGGAGGAATCCCCCTTCGACCCCTACGACGAGACCCAGGTAGACCTGAGCGGCATCGTCAACGCAAGGTGACGGCCATGATGAGACAGACTTTGGACGCGGGTCTGCCCGAGCTGGGGCTTGACCTGCCGGAAAGCGCGCGCCAGACCCTCTGCGATTTCGGCGCCGCCGTTATTAAACAGAATGAGGTCATGAACCTCACCGCCATCACCCAGCCGGATCAGGTGGCGAAGCTCCATTTGCTGGACAGCCTAACGGTGCTCACCGCCGCCGATCTGCGGGGCAAGCGGGTCATTGACGTGGGCTGCGGCGCGGGATTTCCCGGTGTGCCGCTGGCCATCGCCTGCCCGGAAGCGCAGGTGACGCTGCTGGACAGTCTGGGCAAGCGCATGAAATGGCTGGAAGAAATCCTCCCCCAGCTGGGCGTCCGCGCCCAGTGCGTCACCGCACGGGCGGAGGAAGCAGCGGCGGAAGGGCGGGAACGCTACGACTACGCCGTCTCCCGTGCGGTCGCCCGGCTGAACATCCTGCTGGAGCTGACTGCCCCCTACGTAAAGGTCGGCGGCGCGGTGCTGGCCATGAAAGGCTCCGCCGCAAGGGAGGAGCTGGCAGAATGTACCTCCGCCATCAAAAAGCTGGGGTTGCAGCTGGAATCGGTGAAGGAATTCTCCATTGACGGGGCGTCCCACGCGGTCATCGTCCTGCAGAAAATCGCCCCCACGCCGAAGCAATACCCCCGCCGCTACGCGAAAATCAAGCAATCGCCGCTTTAAGACATTTTTGAAAGTGAGGTTTTTATGGACGCAGCTCTCAGTATCGCTCTGGGATATTTCGCCGGTTCCCTCAGCCCGTCCTCTCTGGTGGGCAGGGTGAAGAAGACCGACGTGCGCAAATCCGGCACCGGTAACCTGGGCGCTACCAACACCATGCTGGTTCTCGGCTGGGGCGCGGGAATTTTCGTCATGCTCTTTGACCTGATGAAGTCCTTTCTCTCCGGCAAGCTGGCGCAGTACCTGTTTCCCGGACTCAGCGTCGCGGGGATGCTGGCCTGCATCGGCGCCATGATCGGCCACTGCTTCCCGGTGTTTCACCGCTTCCGGGGCGGCAAGGGGCTGGCGGCCTTCGGCGGTCTGGTCATTTACTGCGGGTTAAAGTACGTCCCCATCGTGCTGTGCGCCGGATGGGCGGTCATGTGGGTCTTCGACTGCACCGTGATGTTCCCCATAACGGTGGGCATCGCCCTGCCCCTGCTGATGTACCTTTTCGGCGAAGCACCGGCGAAAATTATCACCGCCGTCTGCGCCGGAGCGGTGCTGGACGTGATGCACATCGGCAACATGAAAAAAGCCCTCGCCGGGGACGAGATCATGCACGTCCGGGGCTATTTCAGGGAAAAACTGCACAAAGAACACTGAAAAGTTTTCGCCCGAAAAAGTGAAAGTTTTCCTTTACTTTTGGGCAAACTTGTGATATACTCGAAAAGCTGGTTATGACCAGACACAATTTTTGCGCCCGTTGCTCAGTTGTGGGACAACGCCCATGCGGCACTTCACCGGCCCCTACTTAGCTCCCGGGCTACCGATTTGAAAGGTGGAAAAATCATGATTCAGAAGGAAAAGAAGACCCAGGTCATCCTGGACAACGCGACCCACGAGGGCGACACCGGTTCTCCCGAGGTTCAGATTGCTATCCTGACTGCCCGTATCAACGAGCTGACCGAGCATCTGCGCGTCCACAAGCACGACAACCACTCCCGCCGTGGTCTGCTGATGATGGTCGGTAAGCGCCGCAGTCTGCTGGACTATCTGGCCAAGAAGGACATCAACCGCTACCGTGCTGTGATCGCCAAGCTGGGTATCCGTAAGTAAGAGATTGGAAGGGGCGACTGTCGTCGCCCCTTTTCTTCGTGTCTCTGCCAATCCTTAAAACACGGGAGATGCTTTAGCAGTTGAATGTGCCGCCGGAATCCGGCCGCAGATTCAAGTGCTAAACCTCCCGTACAAATAACATTCAATTAGGAGGTAAACCAATGATCACCCGTAAACAGTATCCCAACCATCACGTTTTCGAGACGGAAATCGGCGGCCGTGCCTTTACCGTGGAAACCGGTAAGGTCGCAGAGCTGGCCGACGCCGAGTGCATCTGCCGCTATGGCGACACCGTCGTGCTCACAACCGTCACCTGCAACCCCATCCCCAAGGCCGGAATCGACTACTTCCCCCTGACCATCGAGTTCGAGGAGCGTATGTATTCCGTGGGCCGTATCCCCGGCTCCTTCAACCGCCGCGAGGGCAAGCCCTCCGAGCGGGGCATCCTGAACAGCCGCATCATTGACCGTCCCATGCGTCCCCTCTTTGACGAGGAGCTACGCAACGACACCGTCGTGACCTGCACCGTTCTTGCCAACGATTACGATAACCCCGTGGAGATCGTGGCGTCCCTGGGCGCTTCCATCGCCATTGCCTGCTCCGACGTTCCCTGGAACGGCCCCGTGGCCACCACCAACGTCGCCCACCTGAACGGCAAGTATATCATCAATCCCTCCTCCGACGAGCGGGACGCCGCCGACTGCTTCGTGTGCATCTCCTCCACCTTCGAGAAGGTGGTCATGATCGAGACCGAGGCCAAGGAAGCCCCCGAGAACATCGTCTACGAGTGCATCCGGGTCGCCCACGAGACCAACATGGAGATCGTCAAGTTCATCAACTCCATCGTGGCCGAGATCGGCAAGCCCAAGTTCACCTTCGAGAAGGCCGCCGTCAACCACGAGCTGCTGGACGATCTGATGGCCTACGGCCTGGGTAAGATCGAATACGCCCTGGACACCCCCGACAAGAACGTCCGGGAAGAGCGCCTGACCGCCGCCCGTCTGGACTTCCAGGAGAAGTTCGGCGAGAAGTACGAGGACTTCGACACCCATATCGAGGTCTGCCTGTACAAGATGCAGAAGAAGGTCGTCAAGAAGTGGCTGCTCCAGGGCAAGCGTGTGGACGGCCGCGGCATGGACGAAATCCGTCCTCTGGACGCCGAAGTCGGCGTTCTGCCCAGAGTCCACGGCTCCGGCCTGTTCTCCCGCGGTCAGACCCAGGTGCTTTCCATCTGCACCCTGAACACCCTGTCCGCCGCCCAGAAGATCGACACCATCTACCCCGAGGATACCAAGCGGTATATCCATCACTATAACTTCCCCGCCTACTCCACCGGCGAAGCCCGTGCCGCCCGTTCCACCTCCCGCCGGGAGATCGGCCACGGCGCACTGGCCGAGAAGGCTCTGCTCCCCGTGATCCCCAGCGTTGAGGAATTCCCCTACGCCATCCGTGTGGTGTCTGAGGTTCTGTCCTCCAACGGTTCCACCTCTCAGGGCTCCATCTGCGGCTCTACTCTGGCTCTGATGGACGCCGGCGTACCCATCAAGCGCCCCGTGGCCGGCATTTCCTGCGGCCTGATCTCCGACCAGGAGACCGGCGAATGGAGAACCTTCACCGACATTCAGGGTGTTGAGGACTTCCACGGCGAAATGGACTTCAAGGTTGCCGGTACCACCGAGGGCATCACCGCCATCCAGATGGACCTGAAGAACAAGGGTCTGACCATGGAGATCATCGCCGACGCTCTGGAGCGCTGCCGCAAGGCGCGTCTGGAGATCCTGTCCGAGGTCATGCTGAAGGCCATCCCCGCCCCCCGTCCCGAGGTCAGTGAGTACGCCCCGAAGATGCTGTCCCTGAAGATTCCCGTGGACAAGATCCGGGAGGTCATCGGTTCCGGCGGCAAGACCATCCAGAAGATCTGCGCCGACACCGGCGCCAAGGTGGACATCGACGACGACGGCAGCGTGTTCATTTCCGCCGTTGACTCCGCCGCCGCCTACGCCGCCAAGAAGATGGTGGACGACATCTGCTTCGTTCCCGAGGTGGGCAAGCTGTACTACGGCAAGGTCGTGCGCATCCTGCCCATCGGCGCGTTTGTGGAGATCGCCCCCGGCCATGATGGCATGGTTCACATCTCCAAGCTGGAAAACCATCGCGTGGAGAAGGTGGAAGACGTGCTGAATCTGGGCGACATGACCTGGGTGAAGTTCATGGGCTTCGACGAAAAGGGCCGCGCCAACTTCAGCCGCAAGGACGCTCTGAAGGAAATGGCAAACCAGTAAGGTTCAATAGCAAATCCCCGCTTTCGTTACCGAAAGCGGGGATTTTATTAGGTGGTCGTAAAATAGGGAATGGAGCGTATCGATACCGATACGCTCCATTTTTCGTGCCAATATGCGGAGACATCCCCTTGGCTCTCCCTCTGGGAGAGCTGTCACCGTAGGTGACTGAGAGGGTATTGCACCCTAGGTATACCCTCTCCGTCTTTGCTTCGCTCAGACACCTCTCCCATGGGGAGAGGCAAGGGGTGCCTGCTAACTGTCTGATGCGGCTCGCTCATTGAAAACGGGGAAATTCTTATGCAGAAAATCCGGCTGGGGCGCGGAGTAGTGTATCCCGCCTGTAAACTAGGTTGACAAGCCGGAATTTGGGACTCAATACATACCCGTAAACTTGTCATAAAAATCCATTATTTCATTATCTAACATACATTCCATATTATCAATAAATTTCTGCAAGTCGCTCTTCATTGCATTATATATTTCCCAACAATTCGCCTCATCTGTGAACGCTGTATACAGCATACTACCATATACGCCGCAAGTGACGGCATAATATCTTTCGCATTTTTCCAAAGTGATTCTACACGATTCTTCGTATTCTTCATCAGCCAGGATTTTACCATTTTCACAGCCAATTGTTCCTAAAGTATTCAGCTGCTTCCACATACAGTTCATCTCCAACAATTTTCAATCTGCCGACCCGACATTCCGTACAGCACACCGTCAATCGCTGTAAAAATAAAAATCACATTTATCACTGCCCCGGCCGATCGTGCCTTGCCGCCGGAAGGTGATGCCGCACATATCCCCGTAGACGCGGTCGTCGCTCAGGCAGAACGTAGCGGTCAGTTCCTTGCAGCCCAGCAGTTCGCAGTACTTCGCATAGGGGCATTGCAGAACATCGACCCGGTAATGCCTGCTGTCGGATTCCTTTTCCACGAACCGGAAACCCGCCTCTCCGTTGAACGCAGTGCCGATCATCTTATGGAAAACCTTGAAGAAAAGAGGCCGGATAAAGGGTATCTTCGTCGCAATATGCAGGCGTTCTCGGTCAGGCTCTACGCCGATTCTTACAGATTCTTCTATCAGGCTGATGGCTTCCTCCTGGGGGATATGCTTTATCATCTGCAAATAAATGGCCGCCCGGGGGAAGATCATCTGCTCGGTATGCATTTTTTCCTTTGGGGACAAATCTTTATATTGGCCGCACAATTCGTTGCAGAGGGCTACTGCGTCATCCAGCAGAGCATCCGTCTGCTCCTTACATATTTTCTTCCTCAGTTCCCCCAAAAGATAGGAGAATCCGCCAAGCTTTTCATAATACCGTTTATTTACCATAATTCTGTCCCCCTCTGTGTCTATCCGGATTTCAGTATAGCACAGGTCAAACCCGATAGCAAGAGGCCGTCTTACAGACGCAAAAACTCCCACGTGCCGCGGCATGTGGGAGTTCCTATGCTTACTTTTTCTTTTCCTCCACCGGCGGGTTGATGCGCAATCCGATACGCTCCAGCGCGTAGACCATGCTGTCCTTCGCCGACTGGCTCACCTTGTCCAGATAATTTTCCTCCCATGCTTCCACCGTCTTGTCGATGCGCACTACACGGCGGTAGCCGTCGGCGCTTTCCGTCTCGTTGACCGTGTAAATGGGGGTGTAGCTGTAATCCGTCACCTTAGTCGTGCCGGTGCTGGAATCCTTCGTGATCTCCACGTCCAGAATGATGGAATAATTGGTGCCGCCCCGGGAGGCGTCGCCGAAGAAATCCCCCAGAGAATAAGCCACCAGCGTGCCTGCCAGCTCGTCGTACTCAATGGCCTGCACCGTGTGGGGGTGGGTGCCGATGATGACGTCCACGCCCTGTTTTTTCATCAGATTGGCAATGCTCTTCTGGGTGTCGCTGATGTCGTCGTTGTATTCGCTGCCCCAGTGGAGCAGAGCAATGGTGATGTCTGGCTTTTCCGCTTCCACCGCCTTCAGAATGTTGGTGATGCGGGTGCGGTCGATCTTGTCGTAGGTGCTGGCGTAATCCTCATAGAGAATGTTCACCAGATTGTCATTTCCGGCGGGAAGTCCCCGGCCACCCAGGCCCTTGGTAAAGGCCACAAAGGCCACCTTGACGCCCTGGGCTTCCGTGATGGTGTAGCCCTTGGACTGCTGGAACTCGGACTCCGAAGCGAACGCGCCCACCGGCTCCAGGCCCGCCGCCCGGATGCTTTGCAGGGTAGAGGTCAGGCCGATCAGGCCGTTGTTGATGGTGCAGGAATTTGCCATCTGGATCAGGTCAACCCCCGCGTTGCGCAGACCCTCCAGCAGCTCCCGGGGGGCGGAGGTGGTACCGCTGCCGTAGGGCTCGCCGCAGATGTTGCCCTCCAGGTTCAGCACCGTCAGGTCGGCGTCGGACAGGGTGGACGCCACGTCCATAAAGGCACGGGTGTAATTGTAGCCGCCCACGGCCACACCGGCGTTGATCACGCTGTCGGTGACGTTCAGGTCGCCCGCCGCCTTGATGTGGATGGTGGTCTTGGTGTTTTTCTGGCCGCGGGTGGCCGGTTCCGTGGCCTGGGTGGGCTTCTGGGTGGGGCGGGTTTCCGCCGCCACTGTCGTCTGGGGACTGTCGGAGTGGCCGGTGAGGAACACGATCCCCGCCGTACACAGCACCAGCACCACCGCCGCCAGAATCAGCGTGATCCGCAGGCGCTTTGCTTCGGCCTGCTGCTTTCTGCGCTGGGCTTCCCGCTTTTCACGGCGCATATTCATTTCATCGTCGTGCAGCGGCATGGCGTTTTCCTCCCAATTCTGAGTGATGCTTTATTATAGCGCATTTTCTCGGATAAAACAAGGGGTTATTCCCCAAAGTAGGCTCTGGTTTCCCCGGCGTTGCGGTGGATCTCCTCTTTCAGCGCGTCCAGAGCGGGAAATTTCCGCTCTGGGCGGAGAAAACGGTAGAATTCCAGCGTGATTTCCCGGCCGTACAGGTCGCCGTCGTAGTCCAGGATCCACGGTTCCACCGTGACATTGCGCCCTTCCACCGTGGGACGGACGCCGACGTTGGTCACGGCGCAGTACCGCTTGCCCTCCACAACGGCGCGGCAGGCATAGACGCCGAACTTTGGCTCTGCCAGCCCCTCCGGCAGACGCAGGTTCGCGGTGGGAATGCCCAGCCGCCGTCCCAGCTGGTGTCCGTGAACCACGGAACCGCTGAGAATGTGGGGGTGTCCCAGGAATTTCACGGCGGTCTCCATGTCCCCCGTCTCGATCTGGCGGCGGATGTAGGTGCTGGACACCCGGATGCCGTCGATCAGCTGGTCTTTCACCACGGCGCTGACAAGTCCGTTCGCCCGGCAGAAATCTGTCAGTGCGTCCGCGTTCCCCTCGCCCCGGTAACCGAAACGGAAGTCCTCGCCGCAGACGAACCCGGCGGCGGCATAGTCCCGTATCAGCATATGAAGAAAATCCCGCCACGGCATGGTGTGCATCTGCTCGTCAAAGGGCAGCGTCACCACCTGCTCCATGGAAAAGCGCTCCCGAAGGAGCTTCTCCCGGTCGTGGGGCGTATTGATGAGGGGCGGGGTGTTCCCCAGCACCAGCGTATCCGGATGGGCGGCAAAGGTCACGACCCCGGCGCAGTAGTTTTCTTCCCGGGCTAAGGTTTTGCACCGGTCAAGCAGTGCGGCGTGACCTACGTGTACCCCGTCGAAAAAGCCAAGGGCATAAATCGTCTTGTTCATTGGTTCACCTGACAGGAACGGATAGCCAGGGCTTTCCGTTCCGTTCTTTTATTGTACGTCAAAAAAGCTTTTTATGGTTGACATAACGCCATCTTCCACCTTCGCCAGCATGAGAAATTCTCCCGTCTGGCTGTAGGCGCGGTAGGTTCCGGCGGGGAGGGTGACGGAAAAGGCGTTGCCGTTCCGGCACCGCTTTTCCTGATTGACGGTGAGTTTCACCCCGGGATTGCCCCGGAACATGGTGTCCACGTCCCGCAGATAGGTTTCCGGTTCCGCCGCTTCCAGCAGCTGCTGTAAGGGGACGGCCTCGGCGATGGTGTATTCCCCGGCCTGCGTCCGGCGCAGCGCCTGCATACATCCGCCGCAGCCCAGGGCTTCGCCGATGTCCGCGCACAGTGTGCGGATATACGTCCCCTTGGAGCAGCGCACCCGCAGACGGAGGGTATCCCCCTCCCGGGACAGCAGCGTCAGCTCGTGGATGGTGACGGGGCGGGGCTGGCGCTCCACCTGCCTGCCCTTCCGGGCAAGGTCGCACAGCTTCTGGCCGTTGACCTTCAGCGCAGAATACATGGGCGGGATCTGCATGATCTCCCCCCGGAAGCATTCCAGAACCTCATCCAGCCGCGCCTGCGTCACGCTGACCTCCCGGCGGGCACGTACCGTACCGGTGGTATCCTCAGTGTCGGTGGCGACGCCCAGAAGCAGCTCCGTTTCGTAGGTTTTTTCGGCGTGTTCAAAAAACTCCACGCCCCGGGTGGCGCGCCCCACAAACACGGGCAGCACGCCGGTAGCCATGGGGTCCAGCGTACCGCCGTGGCCGATGCGCCGGGTGCCGAAGACCCGCCGCAGCCGCGCCGTCACGTCCTGACTCGTCCACCCGGCGGGCTTGTCGATAATCACAATTCCGTTCATTTCAGTTCACTTCTGACATGACCGCTTCCACGGCCTTGACGGCCTCATCGAGGGGCAGCTTCATGGACGCGCCTGCCGCGCCCTTGTGGCCGCCGCCGCCGAAACGGACGGTGACTGCCGTGGCGTCGCAGCCGGGGACTGCCCGGACGGACAGCTTCGTCTCCCCGTCCTCCGTCTCCCGGAGGGTCGCCGCCATGCGCACGCCCGCCACGGTGCGGGGGAAATTGGAGATGTTGTCCATATCGTCCTCAGTGACGCCGATCTTCTCTTCCACCGCCCGGGGAATGGCGCAGATGGCCATTTCGCCGCCCCGCAGCAGCTCCAGATGCTCCACGATCCATGCCTGCATTTTCAGCCGTTCCAGGGTGTTCGTCTCAAACAGCTCCTGATTCAGCTCGTAGATCCGCGCACCAGCCCGGGTGCAGAGCGCCGCCACGGAGAACGTATGCGCCGTGGTGTTGGAGAAGCGAAAGCAGCCGGTATCTGTAGAGACGCCCACATACACCGCCTCCGCCAAAGCCCGGTCGGCCTTGACGCCCATCAGCTCCAGCACGTCCCACACCACCTCGGCACAGGAGGCGCTGTCCCCGTCCACCAGCTCCTGCTCCGTAAAGGAGGTCGCGGAGCTGTGATGGTCAATACGCAGGGCGATTTTCCCCAGCAGCGGCCGGAAATCCATGGGCAGCATCTCGGGAGACGCCACGTCCACCGAGACGATGGTGTCGCCCTCCTCCACCCAGGGCTTGGTCAGCCCCTCGTGGAGCCAGGCAAACCGGGGCGTTACCTCTTTGTTCACAAGCACATGGGCGGTTTTGCCCAGCTGCCGAAGTCCCCGGCACAGCGCGGCGGAGGTGCCGATGGTGTCCCCGTCCGGACGGCGGTGGGACAGGATGGCAAAATGGTCGTGTTCCTGTAAAAACCGCGCCGTATCAGCTCTCGTCAGAATCTTCATCGTGTTTTACCTCTAGTGAGTTGATCAGCTTCAGCATTCTCGCGCCGTAGGTGATGGAATCGTCCTCGGACCAGACGATCTCCGGGCTGTAGCGCAGCTGCAAATTGTGCCCCAGCTGGCGGCGCAGGTATCCGGCGGCGGATTTTAACCCCGCCATGGCGTCCTTTACCCGCTCCTCCTGCAAAAAGCTGACATATACCTTGGTATAGCGCAGATCCGGGGTGGTTTCCACCCGGGTAATGGAGATCATCGTGTCCTGGACTCTGGGATCCTTCACCGTGCGAAGCAGAGCGGACAGCTCCTTCTGGATCTCCTCATTGATCCGATTGATTCGGTTGGATGACATTGGGTACTCCTTTCAGTGGCTCTGCGGGGACGTCCTCCCGCAGAAAACGGTTTTCGCCGCGCCGTTAGGGGGAATCTCTGAACAAACCGTCTGCGGCTGAACAGCGGATCTTTTTCCCCAACTGTGCGGTTTCCAAAGCGGGAAATACATACAGTATTCCTCCGCTTTGGAAACCTTCATCTGGTGAAAAATCTCTCGCTGCCAGCTCTTGCCGGTTTATTCAGAAATTCCCCGCGCGGTGCGGCGAATACCTTAGCGTTTCACTTCCTGCATGACAAAGCACTCGAAGATGTCGCCTTCCTTGATGTCGTTGTACTTCACGACGCTCATGCCGCATTCGTAGCCGGCGGTGACTTCCTTGACCGCGTCCTTGAAGCGCTGCAGGGAGCCGATCTCGCCCTCGTGGATGACGATGTTGTCCCGCAGAACGCGCACCTGGGAATCCCGGGTGACCTTGCCGTCCTTGACCATGCAGCCCGCGATGGTGCCGATGGCGCTGACCTTGTAGGTCATGCGCACCTCCGCGTGGCCGATGACCACTTCCTCGAACTTGGGAGCCAGCATACCCTTCATGGCGGCCTCTATCTCGTCGATGGCGTCGTAGATCACGCGGTAGAACCGCATATCCACATTGGCACGGTGGGCGCTGGCCGCGGCGGCGGCGTCGGGACGGACGTTGAAGCCCACCACGATGGCGCCTGCGGTGGAGGCAAGCAGAATGTCGCTTTCGTTGATGGCGCCGACGCCCGCGTGGATGACACGGACGCGGACTTCCTCGTTGGAGATTTTCTCCAGAGAGGATTTCAGCGCTTCGGCGGAGCCCTGCACGTCGGCCTTGACGATCAGGGGCAGCTCCTTCATTTCGCCCTCCTGCATCTTGGCGAACAGATTGTCCAGGGTGACCTTCTGGTTCATCTTGGCAAGGGCGTCCTTCTGCGCCTGACGGCGCTGCTCCACCAGCTCACGGGCCATGCGCTCGTCGGTGACGGCGTTAAACTCGTCGCCCGGCGTGGGCACGTCGGCAAGACCTGTGATCTCCACAGGCACAGAGGGGCCGGCGGTCTTGACGGTGCGTCCCTTGTCGTTGGTCATGACGCGGACGCGGCCGACGGCGGTACCGGCGATGACGATATCGCCCTGCTTCAGCGTGCCGTTCTGCACCAGCAGCGTCGCCACGGGACCCCGGGACTTATCCAGCCGCGCCTCGATCACCACGCCTTTGGCGCGGCGGTTGGGGTTGGCCTTCAGCTCCAGCACCTCGGCGGTGAGGATGACCATTTCCAGCAGATTGTCCAGACCCTGGCCGGTCTTGGCGGAGATGGGGCAGATGACGGTCTCGCCGCCCCACTCCTCGGGGATCAGGTCGTACTTGGTCAGCTGCTCCTTGATCTTGTCGGGGTTGGCGGTGGGCTTATCCATCTTGTTGATGGCGACGATAATGGGAACGTCCGCAGCCTTGGCGTGGTTGATGGACTCGATGGTCTGGGGCATGATGCCGTCGTCGGCGGCAACCACCAGAATGGCGATGTCCGTGGACTTTGCGCCACGGGCGCGCATGGAGGTAAAGGCCGCGTGGCCGGGGGTATCCAGGAAGGTGACCATATTCCCGTTCACATCCACGGTATACGCGCCGATGTGCTGGGTGATGCCGCCGGCCTCTCCCGCGGTGACGGAGGTCTTACGGATGGCATCCAGCAGGGAGGTCTTGCCGTGGTCGACGTGACCCATGACCACCACGACGGGGGCGCGGGTCTCCAGCTCTTCGGCGGTATCCACGTGGTCGTCGATGATCTGCTCTTCGATGGTGACTGTGACTTCCTTCTCCACCTTGCAGCCCATCTCAGTGGCCACGAACTCGGCAGTGTCAAAATCGATGCTCTGGTTGATGGCGGCCATGACGCCGTTCTTCATCAGGCACTTGATGACCTCTCCGGCGGTCTTCTTCATCCGGGAAGCCAGCTCGCCCACGGTGATTTCCTCGGGAATCTTCACCGTCAGAGGCGCTTTCCGGGCGACCTCCATTTGCAGACGGCGCATTTTCTCCTGCTCCTCGTTCCGGGACTTGCTGCCGCGGAATTTGCCATTCTGCTGTTTATTGCCCTGCTGACCCTTCTTGCCGCCGATGCGCTGCTTGCCGCCCTGGTAATTCTGCACCTTCTCGGAAACCAGATTGTCCACGTCGGCAAAGCGTCCGGCGTTGACCTGCACGGCGGAGGTGTCCACAACACGGCGCTCCCGCTTCCGCTCCGGCTCCTTGGGCTTGTCTGCCTTGGGCTGGGCATTTTGCTGGACGGGCTGCTGGGGACGGTTCTGATTCTGGGGCTGGGACTGGGGCTTTGCCTGCTGGGGCTTCGCCGCCTGCTGGGCGGAAGCCTTGGGAGCCTCGGCCTTGGGGGCTTCGGGCTTGGGCGGCTCTGCCTTGGGCGCGGGCTTCACGGCAAACACCTGCTCCAGGGACGCGATCTGGTGGGTCTGGGTCATGCAATCGAACACCAGATTCAGTTCCTCATCGGTGAGCACCTGGGTATTGGATTTGGGCTTCTGCAAATACTTGGAGATGATGTCCGCGATCACCTTCGGCGCAACGCCGAAGTCCGCCGCGACCTCCTTCAAACGATACTTCACTAAACTCATACGATAAAACGCACCTCCAAAATATGACAAGCGGAAAGCAGAGGGGGATGTACTTTTTTCTGCTTACTGCTTAAAACTACGACTTCTTTTTCCCTTTACGCACATTTTTTACATGAGCCTTCGCCTCGGCCTGATGCTTTCTGACCTTCTCGGCCTTGGCGGAGAGCACTTCCAGAGCTTCCCGGTTTTTCTCCGGTTCGCCCAGCGCCGTCAGCAGGGTCAGCGCCAGCCGGACATCCGTCACGGCGGCGATGGCCAGGCTGGTCCGGCCGATGGCAAAGCCCATTTCCTCTTTGGTGGATTTCAGGCGGACGCACTGCTGGTCGGTTCCGGCGGCGAAGGACTTCGCCCGGCGCCATGTATGGTCGGAAGCGTCGGCAGCTACCAGGATTAGGTACGCCTTTCCCGCCCGGGCAATGGCGCCCACCGGCTCCTCGCCCAGCTCCGCCATGCCGCCCTTGCGGGCTATGGACAGATATTGCAGCGCCTTATCCATTCTCCATCTCCTTTTCCAGCCGCTGGTAGACCTCCTCCGGGATGGTCACTTCCAGACTGCGATCCAGCGCTTTGGAGCGGATGGCCTTTTTCAGGCACTCGGGATTGGGGCAGATGTACGCGCCCCGGCCGTTTTTCTTGCCGCCGAAGTCCAGGCTGACCTCGCCCTCGGGGCTGCGGACGACCCGGATCAGCTCCCGCTTGGCCTTCCGTTCCCGGCAGCCCATACACTGCCGCTGGGGAATTTTCTTCTGCATCGAACTGCCTCCTTATCGCCCTGAATTTTTATGCTTCCTCCGTCTCCTCGGCGGGTTCGGCCTGAGAGGCGGGCTTGATGTCGATCTTGTAGCCGGTCAGGCGGGCGGCCAGACGGGCGTTCTGACCCTCCTTGCCGATGGCCAGAGACAGCTGGTCGTCGGGGACGACCACCCGGCAGGCCTTCTGGCCGGGAATCAGGCTGACGTCAATGACATCCGCAGGGCTGAGGGCAGCCCGGACATACTGGCAGGGGTCTTCGCTCCACACCACGATGTCGATCTTCTCGCCGCCCAGTTCCTTCACGACGGCACCCACACGTCCGCCGTGAGGGCCGACGCAGGCGCCCACGGGGTCGATGCCCTCCATGGCGGCGCGAACCGCCATCTTGGAACGGGAACCGGCTTCCCGGGCGATGTTGCGGATCTCCACCTGACCGTCGGCGATCTCCGGGGTCTCCAACTCGAACAGGCGGCGCACCAGATTGGGATGGGTGCGGGAGACGTGAATCAGCGGACCGCGGCCCATCTTGTGAACCTCCAGCACGTACACCCGGATCATGTCGCCCTCGTGGTGGGTTTCGCCGGGGATCTGCTCGCCGGCCTGAAGCACGGCGTCGGAGGTATCGTTCCCCTGACCGATGCGCAGGAACATATCGCCGGTGGTGGGGTCGATGCGCAGCACGGTGCCGGTCATCAGCTCCTGTGCCTTGTTGGAATAGCTTTCGTAAGCCACGCCCCGCTCGGCTTCCCGGATGCCCTGAATGACCACCTGCTTGGCGGTCTGGGCGGCGATGCGGCCGAATTTCTGGATGTCCACAGGGATATTCACCGGGTCGCCCACCTGAACGTCGGGGTTATAGTTCCGGGCGGCGTCGATGGGGATCTCCAGCGCGGTATCCTCCACTTCCTCCACGGCGGTCTTGACGATGTGCATGGAAAGTCCGTGCTCGCTCAGATCGACCACCACATTGTCCGCCGGGACGTCCCGGCGATCCTCCCGGTCTTTCCGGTAGGCGTTGGTCAGCGCCTGTTTCAGACGCTCCACCATATAGTCCACAGGGATGCCCTTGAGCTTTTCCAGTTCCCGAAGGGACGCGAAGATCTCCGCGCCGATGTCCACCTTGGGGGCTTCCGCCTGCTTTTTGGCTGTCTTTCTTGCCATTTTATTCTGTCCTCCTATCAGAATTCCACGCGAAGCCGCACCAGCGCGACCTCGGATTTTTCAAATGTTACGGTTTCCTTCCCCGCTTCCACGGTCAGCCTGCCGTCCTCGTAAGCACGCAGGACGCAGGGGATTTCCTTCAGGCCGTTTCTGGGGCGGTAGAGCTTGACGGTAATGGGGCTGCCCAGATATTTCTGGAAATCAGAGGGGCGCTTCAGCACCCGTTCCAGTCCGGCGGAGCAAACCTCAAAATGGTAGGAGCCGGGAATCGGGTCCTTTTCGTCCAGAATGGGGTCAACGGCGCGGGAGATGGCCTCGCAGTCGTTGATGTCCACGCCGCCGTCCTTGTCAATATACAGCCGCAGGAAATATTCGCTGCCCTCTCGGACGTATTCCACGTCCCAAAGCTCGCAGCCGTGTTCTTTCACGATGGGTTCGGCGAAGGCCGTCACCTGTTCGGTAACTTTCATGGATACACCCTTTCCCTGAGTCTGTCCGAAAGGTGGCTTTCACCCGCTCTCAGACACGACCTTAATCAGCAAGAAAGAGAGGCGCTCGCGCCTCTCTTTCCTACCTTCTACCTGTTTACGTTAGGATTATATCACTGTTTTTCCTGTTTGGCAAGAGGGTTTTCACAAATTCCGGGACTTTTTTTCAACATTTTGCCCAATCGGCGGGGGAAATCGCCCTTGAAGGAAAGTGTTTCGGATGATACAATACTCAAAAATAATTTTCCAGAATACGCAACCTTTTCCGCTTCTCATACGTTCTATTGGCAGAAGTACTTCTACGGGGAAGCTCTGGATCAATCGGCGAGAGCTGACAGCGAGAGATTTTTCACCAGATGAAGGTTTCCAAAGCGGAGGAATACTTTGTGTATTTCCCACTTTTGAAACCGCACAGCTGGGGAAAAAGATCCGCTGCTCAGCCGAAGACGATTGAGCCAGAGTTTCCCCCCAACAAAAAGGGGCTACATATGAAACTGTCAGCTGAGGATGCCTTTCGCCTATACAGAGACCGTGTTTTCTCTGCGGCGTTCAGCGTCACAGGGAATCAGGCGGACGCCGACGACGCGGTGCAGGATACATATTTGCGGTACTGTTCCTATGACAAGGAATTTACCGACGAGGATCATCTCCGCGCCTGGCTTTTGCGGGTCGCCATCAACCGGGCCAGAGATCAGAAGCGTTCCTTCTGGGAAAAGCACCGGGTCTCATGGGAGGACTATATGGAAACGCTGTCCTTTGAAGCGCCGGAGGATAAGTCCCTCTTTGAGGCGGTCATGTCCCTGCCCGCCAAGTACCGGACGGTGATCCACCTGTTTTACTACGAGGACTACAGCGTCGCCCGGATCGCGGAGATCCTCCACATGCGGGAAGGCACCGTCAAAAGCCAGCTGAACCGGGGTCGGCAGCTCCTGAAAACCAAACTCATGGAGGCGTGGAACGATGACGAATAAGGAAAAGTACCGGCGTGCCTTCGGCGTGCTTCATGCCTCCGAGGACATTTTGACGGAGGTAACCCATATGGAAACGAAAAAGCATTTTTCCCTGAGGAAAGCGGTGCTGCTGTGCGCCGCGGTGATTGCGGTATTTGCCATGGCGGGCGTCTGCTACGCGGAAGACGTGGGCGGCATTCAGCGAACCATCCAGCTCTGGTGCTACGGCGATCAGACCGACGCCGTTCTGGAAATTCAGGACGGCAGCTACGAGCTGACCTACGAAGCTGCCGACGGGGTACACAGCGAAGGGGGCGGCGGTGTAGCCATCGACGCCTTTGGCCGGGAGCGCCCTCTGACGGAGGAAGAGCTTCTGGAAGAACTTCAGGACAGAATCGATGTGACCTACCGGGAGGACGGAACGGTGTGGGTCTACTACAAAGATCAGAGTATGGACATCACCGATCTCTTTGACGAAAACGGCGTGTGCTTCGTCCAGCTGAAGGACGGCAAGAAGACCGTCTATCTGACCGTCGAGTACGATAGCTGTTTCAGCTGGAGCACAGAATGCTACCTCCAGCCCACCCAGCGCCATTCCTGATTGCAAAAATTCCTCTGTTGCCACCGCAGCAGAGGAATTTTTTACTCCCGTTCCTTCACCAGCATGGGGGTGAACATGGGCTTGCCGAAGCGGGTGACGAAGCGCTGGCATTTTACCAGAAACGCATAGTACACATTGTACCCGCAGCCCAGCATCGTCTCCGCGTTGGCCATGCCCTTGGCGAGAATCACGTCCGCGCCCGACAGCGCCGCGGCGGCTTCCTCGCTGAGCAGATCCAGCTGGGTGCCCGCCACCCGGTTGCCGTTGTCGATCACCGGGAAGGGGATGCCCACGGCGGCGGCGTCCTCCCGGGTCGCGTCGTTCTGGGCGATGGCGCCCCGGACGCAGAAGGTGACGGAAATATCCGGATACGCCGCCGCGATGGCCTCGGCCAGCACCCGGTCAAAGCCGATCTCTCCGGCATTGTCCGTCAGGTACACCAGCTTCCCGCCCCGGCGTAAGTCCCGACAAAAGTAAGCGTACACCTGCTCGTCCAGCTCCATTTCCAGCGCCTTGTCCAGCATTTCCTCCAGCTTTTCAAAGCTGACCTGCCCCTGTAAGGCGGAAAAATCCAGATAATTCCCCAGAATGGCAAATTGCAGTCCCGCGAAAACCGGGTCTTTGGCGGCGGTGACCTTCTCCCGGATTGCGGGAAGCCGCTCCAGCACGAAGCGGTTGGAATCCAGCTTTTCCTGACGGAAACGGTCATAGTCAAGGCCGTACATGTCGTGAAGCAGATCGGCGATCTTCGGCCCGAACCAGGGGGAGGACACCCCCTCCGGCGCGGCGATGCACAGCTTCATGATCTCTTTGGCAAAGGCCATTGCCTGCTCCTCCGTCCCCAGGGTCTGGGCGAGGGCGATGTTCCGCCGCAGAAGGCATTGCAAGCAGTAGGTGTCGATTGGGATACTCATGGAACCTCCATAATGTTTATAACTTCAGCAAATCCTCAAAGGAATCGATTTTCCCGGCGTACCCCGCCGGGGTGCCGAAGCCGTAGCTTGCCCAGAGGAAGGGAACGCCCGCCTCCACTGTGGCCTCGTAATCCCCCTGGGTGTCGCCGATGTAGGCGCAGGAGGTGATATGGTATTTCTCCATCAGGGCGCGGATGGTTTTGCCCTTGCTGGTGCCGGTGTCGCCGAAGCACAGATGGCCGGTGACGCATCCGGTCAGCCCCAGCTTGGAAATGCACAGCTCCGGATAGCCCTGCTGGCTGTTGCTGACGATGAACAGGCGGTGGGTTTTCGCTAATCTTTCCATCGTCTCCCGGACGCCGGGGTAGCCGATGTGACAGGGGTTTTCGTGGAGATGACGGTTTTCCGTCTCCATGCACCGCGCCATCAGGGCGTAGCGCTCCTTTTCCGGAAAGTCGGCAAAGATGACGTCGGCGATCTCCGTCATCACCCGGCCGAACAGGGGTTTCAGGGTCTCCGCCGTGATGCAGTACCGGGAAAGCCCCTCCTTGTTCAGCTGGATGTTGTACCCCTCCGCCACCAGCGCCCGGGAATCCCAGAGGGTGCCGTCGATGTCAAAAATCAGGCTCTCGTAATTCATGTTTCCTCCAGATGCCGCTGGATGCGGCCGATGATCATGTCCAGCGCCACCAGATTCTTTCCGCCCTCGGGGACGACGATGTTGGCGTACTTCTTGCTCGGCTCCACGTACCGCTCGTGCATGGGCTTGACCGTGTCCTGATACTGCTTCAGCACGCTTTCCAGGGTTCTGCCCCGCTTGTTCACGTCCCGCTTGATCCGGCGGCACAGGCGGATGTCCGCGTCGGTGTCCACGAAAATGCGGATGTCCATGAGGTTGCGCAGTTCCTCGTTCTCGAAAATCAGGATGCCCTCCACGATGATGACCTTTTTCGGCACGATGTGGATGGTCTGCTCCGACCGGTTATGGATGGTAAAGTCGTACACCGGGCATTCGATGGCGTGTCCCCGGCGCAGTTCTTCCAGATGGTAGACCATCAGGCTGGTGTCGAAGGCGGCAGGCTCGTCGTAATTGAGCTGGCTGCGTTCCTCGTAGGTCATGTCGTCGTGGCGCTTGTAGTAGTTGTCGTGGCTGATGACCGTGACCATGCCCTCAAAGCGGGAGATCAGATTGTTCATCAGGGTGGTTTTGCCGCTGCCCGTACCACCGGCGATGCCGATGACCAGAATATTGTCGTCCATAATCTCTTCCTCCATATTTAGGGATCTCTGAATCAATCGCCCGCGGCTGTGAGCGGATCTTTTCCGTCCACTCTTCGGTATCGAAAACGGGAAATACATACAGTATTCCTCCGTTTCCGATACCTCGATTGGCCGAAAAATCTCTCACTCACAGCTCTTGCCGATTGAATCAGAGCTCCCTTAGTTACTCCTCCAAAAGCTTCCGGGACAATTCAAGAATCGATTCGTCCGGGAGACTGTTGGTGAGGATGACCTCGCCTGTTCCGTTTTCCAGAAGCCCCGCTTCCGCCAGACGGCGGCGGGTCTCCCGGGCGGTACCGTCGCCCCCGTCCAACAGGGCAACGCCGCTTCCCAGCACCCGGGAAATGGCCTTAGCCGCAAAGGGGTAGTGGGTGCAGCCCAGCACCACCTCGTCCAGCTTCCCCTGATAGGGGGCGAACAGCTCCCGCAGAAGACTTTCCGCTTCCGGGGAATCCGCCTGTCCCCGCTCCACCAGCTCCACCAGCCCCGGCGCGGGAATTTTGTAGACCCGGCAGCTTTGGTCGTAGCGGTGCATCAGCGCTTCAAACTTTTCCTCCCGCAGGGTCATGGGCGTGGCCATCACGCCGATGCCGCCGCCGTGATACCGGTCGTAGGCCAGCTTGAGGGCAGGCTCGATGCCGATGACGATGGTGTCCGGGTAGGCTTCCCGCAGATCGTGAATGGCAGCGGAGGTCGCGGTGTTGCAGGCCACCACCAGCGCCTTGACCCCTCGGGTCATCAGCCGCCGCGCCGCGGCGAAGGTAAGCGCTTCCACCTCGTCCTTGGTTTTGGTGCCGTAGGGGGCGTTGGCGGAGTCGCCGAAGTAGAGGTACCGCTCCCCGGGCATGACCCGCCGCAGATGCCGCAGTACGCTGATGCCGCCCACGCCGGAGTCAAAGACGGCAATGAAATCTTCTTTGGTGTTCATGGTTTCACCTGATTGTTTTCCGGGGCGGGCACCCACCCCATATTTCCTATATAGTATCAAATCTCCGCCGTTCTTGCAATGGTTCGCCGGGGTTTTTCGCGGATTTTTTGGAAGCGAATGATCCCCCGGCTGCTGATGCAGCCGGGGGAAGAAAACACTATTTTGTAACGGGAATGCTGACCCGCTTGCTTTCCAGCAGAAGCTCGTCGGTGTCATGATCCAGGACGCCCAGCACCAGCTCCAGAGAGGTGATGTCCCGAACCCGCTCCACACCCGCGTCATACAGCCACATCTCGCACTTGCCCCAGGCGTCCGGCGCAAGCTCGTCGAACAGGAACAGCTCAGCGGATTCGCCGTTCACATAGGTTTCCATCGTGTAGAGCCAGATATTCCGCCCGGAATGATTCTCTACCCGGAACCGGAAGGCGCCGTCCTCGCAAAGCTCGCCCTCGCTGCCCGTGTAGGTAAGGGTGATACCCGCCTCATCCAGAACCGTCGTGCCGCCGCTCTCCACCGACCGGACATAGTTTTTGTCGGCGCGCAGGGTAATGGGGGGCGTAGCATCCAGCGGATCGTAGTCGCTGGCATCCGTCACTTCCAAACAGAAAGAGAGCTCGCCGATCGTTTCAATATTTCCGCTTTCGAGGTCGGTATCGCTGACCCAAATCGAGGTCATTTCCTCCCGCCCCGCTTCCAGCAGGCTGAAAAAGAGACGACCCTCCGTCATGTAGCCGTTGACGCAGTCCATGCTGCTCATGAGCATAACGTCCTTGTCCGAACCGTTGCGAGCGTAGACGGGAATCTCGTCCGTGTATGTGTCCCCGTCCCGCCAGTCGGCCACGGCGAGAAGGCCGCCCTTATCGTACAGAACGGTCTGGTGGTGAAAATCCTCCGGGCGAATCACCGCTTCCGTCTCCCAGGTGTCCCCATCGTCGCTCCACAGGGAGGACATGCTGCTCACTTTTTCGGTAATGAACTCCGTCAGCACGTACTGCGCCACCATGAACGCGGTCACGATCAGAATCGGCCAGAGCCACTTGGGGCTGGTCTTTTTCCGCCGGCCGGAATACTGCCTGCATTCTTTTTGCCGGGTGGGGACGCTCCGGCGGACGGGTCTGTCCTCCGGCTGCTCAATGACCAGCGGCTCCCCCTCGTGGGTGTGCAGGCCGTGGGCGATTTCTTCGGTAAACGGCTCATAGTAGCATTCCCGGCAACGCTTGCCGTTGTAGGGCGCGCCGCAGCAGGGGCATCTTTTCATTTGGGTTCACACTTCCGCACCGTCCGGTGCCGCCTTCCTTTTGGTTTCTAACTTTAATTGTAACATAGGGGTCAACCCTCCGCAACAGCATGAACACGGGATTTTTTGCCGTTTCACGGGAAATCTCCCTCTTCATGGCAAAACCGTTGCATTCTTCCGTCCGAAACGGTATAATGTCAAAAAACACTCAGGAGGAATTTTTATGGATTTGAACATCGGCCGTATGCCCCGGGGGCCGCAGAATTCCATCGCTGACGTACCAGGTGTCCGCGTCGGCCACTGCACCGTGGACGATGAACGGCACAAAACCGGCGTAACGGTGATTTTACCCTGCGAGGACGACATTTTCCGCAGCAAGATGCCCGCGGCTTACCACGTTCTCAACGGCTTCGGAAAAACCACGGGACTGATGCAGATCGGGGAGCTGGGGACGCTGGAGACCCCCATCGCCCTGACAAACACCCTGAATGTGGGACTGGTTCACGACGCCATGGTGGAATACATGTGCCGCCAGGGGGAGCGCCGGGGGTATCCGGTTCTCTCCGTGAACCCCGTGGTGTGCGAGTGCAACGACGCGTCCCTGAATGACATCCGTCACCGGGCGGTGGGGCAGGCAGAGGTCTTCGCCGCCATTGCCGCCGCGTCGGCGGACTTTGCTCAGGGTGACGTGGGCGCGGGGAAGGGCATGACCTGCCATGACCTGAAGGGCGGCATCGGTTCTTCTTCTCGGCTGGTGGAGATCGGCGGGGAGACATTCACCATTGGCGTGCTGGTTCTGACGAACCACGGGTGTCTGCGGGATCTGACCATCGGCGGGGAGAACGTCGGCAGAGAGATCGAGCGCCGCATCCGGGAGGACAGCCCGGACGAGGGTAGCTGCATCATGATCGTCGGCACCGACCTGCCCGTCACCTCCCGCCAGCTGGGGCGGATCATCCGCCGGTGCAGCGTGGGGCTTGCCCGGCTGGGCAGCTACATCGGCCACGGCAGCGGCGAGGTCATGGTTGGCTTTTCCACCGCCAACCGGATTCCGGCACAGGGCGGCTGCCTGAATTTCCGCTGCATCCACGAGTCCCACATGGACGACGCCTTCCGCGCCGTGGCGGAGGCCACGGAGGAAGCGGTACTGCGCTCCATGCTGGAAGCCCACCCGGTCACGGGCTTCACCGGCAAGGTGCGCCGGAGCCTTGGCGAATTCTGGCAGCCCTGAACAGCGAAAAATCCCTGCGGAATGAAATGGGCGGGGCGCATCAGACAGTTAACAGGCACAGCAGAATAATTGAACTGCACCCCTTTCCTCTCCCTTTGGGAGAGGTGGCCGAGCGCAGCGAGGACGGAGAGGGGAAACCGGGCTGCAATACCCTCTCATACTGAACTCCAATTAAAATCTTTAGAAAAGATTTTAATTGCCCGAAGGGCAAGGAGTTCATATGAGACTTGTTTTGTGATTTCTTTCCTTATAAATCACAAAACTGGCAGCGCCATTAGGCGATGCCTTCCTGATTAAAATCAAAGATTTTAATCAGGAAATAGTATCAGTCACCTTCGGTGACAGCTCTCCCAAAGGGAGAGCCAAGAGGATGTACCCGCATTTGGGCGCAAAAACGGAGCGTATCGGTAACCGATACGCTCCGTTCACTATTTTGCGATCACCCATCAAAGGGTTGCAGG
>CAKTKC010000007.1 GCA_934569225.1 uncultured Oscillospiraceae bacterium
AGAAGTTAAGCTCACAAGCGCCGACAATACTTGGCGGGTGACTGCCCGGAAAGATAGGTAATGCCAACATTTGAAAAACTCCATCCGATTGGATGGAGCTTTTCGTTATGCTCCGGAAAGGAACTGCACAAACCCGGGCGTTCTTGCATATCCTGACCAGAGGTGATATTTTGCCTATCGTGAGAACCGATGTACCAATGACCTCCGCGCTTTGCGAGGAAACGATATTGAGACTGGCGGATACATATCCTTTTTTGCGGACGGAGGTGCTGACCGCCACGGCGTTTGGACGGCCGGTGCGCACCCTGACCATCGGGGAGGGCGACCGGAAAGTGATCTACTCCGCTGCCCACCACGCCAATGAGTGGATCACCACGCCGCTGATTTTGAAATTCATAGAGGAACTTGCGGAGGCGGTTCAGAATCAGGTGCGGCTTTACGGTGTGGAAGCCCGGAACATCGTCCGGGCGGCGACCATTTATACCGTGCCGATGGTTGACCCGGACGGTGTGGATCTGGTCACGGGAGCGATCGAAACCGGGACATTGCAATATGCGGCGGCGCAGCGGCTGTCGGATAATTACCCGCAGATCCCCTTCCCGGAGGGATGGAAGGCCAACCTGCTGGGGGTGGATCTGAACTTGCAGTATCCGGCGGGATGGTTGCGGGCGCGGGAGATCAAATTTTCCCAGGGCTACACCAGGCCGGGACCACGGGATTATGTGGGGCGTGCGCCGCTGAATCAGCGGGAGTCTATTGCGCTGGCGGATTTTACCCAGGAAATCGACCCGGCGCTGGTTCTGGCGTACCACACCCAGGGAAAGGTGATTTACTGGCAGTTTCAGGATTACGAGGTTCCCGGCGCCCGGGAATTGGGGGAGGAATTTGCGCGGCTCAGCGGTTACGAGCTGGCGGATACGCCCTATGAATCCAGCTTCGCCGGATATAAGGACTGGTTTATTCAGAAATTCCGTCGGCCGGGGTATACCATCGAGGCCGGTTCCGGACAGAATCCGCTGCCCATCGAGCAGTTACCGGAAATCTACCGGGACAATCTGGGAATTCTGGTAACGGCGGCACTGGGGCTGCCGCAGTAAGACTGGTCTTACACGCTTACGTCCATGTGGGACTCGAGAATCATGGTCTCATCGGTGAGCGGATGGGTGAATTCCAGCCGATGGGCGCAGAGCATCTGATAGGGCAGACCCAGCTCGTCGGAAAATCGACGGGATTCTTCCGTGCCGTACTGCGGGTCGCCCAGAATCGGGAAGCCCATGTAGGCGCAGTGTACCCGCAGCTGATGGGTACGGCCTGTCACCGGGCGCAACGCAAGCTTGCAGATTTGCCCGTCCCGGTGAAGCACCTCGAATTCCGTCACAGAGGGCTTGCCCTCGGGACTGACCTGCCGCAGAAGACTGGGAAGGGGCAGGCGGGCAATGGGGGCGTCGATCACGCCGGTATCCGTGTCGGGGCCGCCGAAGGTGAGGGCGTGGTAGGTTTTCTTCACCGCCGCGTCCTGGAGAAGCGCATGAAGATGGGCGTTTTTTGCCAGCAGGACGATGCCGAAGGTGTCCCTGTCCAGCCGGGTCACGGGATGGAACGCGGATTTCTGACTGGTTCTGTGGTAGTAACCGGCCACAAGGTTCGCGAGAGTTCCCTGATTCGTCGCCCGGGAGGGATGAATCAGCATTCCGGCGGGCTTGTCCACCACCAGAATGCCCTCATCCTCGTAGAGAACCGTCAGTTCTCCATCCTCGGCGGGGTACTCCGGCTCTGGCTCGTCTAACAGGACGGTAATGACATCTCCAGGCTGGACGGGGTAGTTCGTGTGCTGAGGCAGTCCGTTCACGCAAATCCCGCCGCTCCATTTCAGCCGGTTCATCAGGCCGGAGGACATTTTCAGCTCCCGACGCAGAAAGGAGGAGAGCCGCCCGCTCCGGGCGGCGGTGCAGGTTAAGTTCATGGTCATGTCCTCCTTTGCCATCTTAAACAAGTGTTTACAAATCCGCCACACCTGCGGGGGAAATAAATGGTATGATACAAAAAAACCATGGAGGTGATTGTATGCGGAAAATGCTTGCCTGTATTTTGCTCTGCGCTTTGGCGCTGAGCCTTTCCGGCTGCGGCGGAAACGCAGAGAATGCTGCCGTCATTGACATGACTTCCGAAATCTACACGCAGGAGGACTATCTCGCGGCCGTTCAGGCTGTGAAGACCGGCTTCCGGGATTTTCAGGGATGCACGCTGACGGAAATCTCCTATGCCGGAGACGAAACCGTCCAAGAGGAGCAGGCGTACATCCTGGGCTCCGGGGACTATGACGAGGGAATTGTCCTGCTGTCCTCCTTCACCGTGGATGAACACGGCGGCGACGGCTCGTTGGAGCCGAACGGCACCTACACCCGCTGGGGCTGGTATCTCGCCAGAAAGAACGGCGGGAAGTGGAACATCGTAACCTGCGGTTACGGCTGAGCACAATCGTAAAAAGCCCGCTTCGTCAAGAAGCGGGCTTTTATACTCAGTTCAGAGCGGCCTTGGCCTTATCGACAACAGCGGCAAACGCGGCGTTGTCCTGAATCGCCATCTCGGACAGGCTCTTGCGGTTCATCTCAATACCGGCCTTCTTCACACCGTTCATGAAGGTGGAGTAGTTCATGCCGTAGGGAGCGACAGCAGCGCTGATACGGGTGATCCACAGGCGGCGGTAGTCACGCTTCTTCTGCTTGCGGCCGACGAAAGCGTAGTTGCCGGACTTCATGACCTGCTGCTTGGCCATCTTGAAGTGCTTGGACTTGGAACCCCAGTAGCCCTTCGCCAGCTTCAGGGTAGCGTTTCTTCTCTTGCGCGTCATCATCGCGCCTTTCACTCTAGCCATTTCTCAGTATCCTCCTTCTGCCTTACTTGTAGGGAATCATTTTCTTGATTGCGTCCACATTGGTCATATCGGCATAAGCGGTCGCACGCAGATGGCGGGTACGCTTGGTAGTCTTCTTGGTCAGAATGTGGCTCTTGTAAGCGCGGGCTCTTTTCACCTTACCGGTCTTGGTCAGGTTGAATCTCTTCTTCGCACCGCTGTGGGTTTTCAGCTTGGGCATAGGTAGGTTCTCCTTCCGTAATCTAGTATATCGTGGTTGCGTTACTTGCTGTTCTTGGGGGTCAGGAACATTGCCATAAAGCGGCCTTCCAGCTTGGGGTTTTTCTCCATGCCGGCAATTTCAGAGCAGCTCGCGGCGAAGTCCATCAGCAGCTTCTCGCCCAGGTTGGTGTGCGCCATTTCACGGCCGCGGAAGCGGACGCTGACCTTGACGCGGTTGCCGTCGTTCAGGAATTTCTGAGCGGCCTTGACCTTGGTGTTGAAGTCGTTGGTGTCGATGCTGGGACTCATGCGGATTTCCTTGATCTCCACGACCCGCTGGTTCTTCTTGGCTTCCTTCTCCCGCTTCTTCTGATCGAAGCAGAATTTGGAATAGTCCATGATCTTGCAGACGGGAGGGGTTGCGTTGGGAGAGATCTTCACTAAGTCCATGCCCTGTTCTTCTGCCATGGCATTGGCCTGAGCGGAGGACATAATCCCCAGCTGTGCGCCGTCAGCGCCGATAAGCCGGATCTCCTTGTCCCGGATTTCCTCGTTGAGCTGATGATCTAATTTTGCGATGGTAAGCACCTCCATTAACAACAAAAAAGCGGATGCCAAAGCACCCGCACCAACCCCACCTGTCCCTCGCGGGAAAAGTGGAATATGAACCGTTTCGCGTCTGCTGACGGTGAGGCGGATGTTCAGCCTTCTTTATCACCCCGATATTTTAGCACGGTTCATAGCGGTTGTCAAGAGAAATTTTCCTCCCTGAAAAGACAGATTGCTTCTATTAAATAATCCAAAGAACACTATTGACAATCAAATGACCATGTGATACAATCAAAGAACAGAAGAAAGGAGGAAACATCATGCAGTGGACAATTCCCGGCACGACCCTTCCGGGGCAGCGGGAGGACGCCGACCGGGTGGACAGCGTGTTTGAGGCGCTTTTTCTGGCGGGGGGACTGACCCTCAGCCAGGTGTCCGGCATCGCCGGGCTGGAGCCGTACATCATCCAGAACTGGGTCAAGCGGGGCTATCTTCAGCCGCCCCGGGGCAAGCGCTACGATATGGAGCAGGTCTGCCGCATCCTGAACATCAATTTGCTCAAGGGCGCGCTGACGCTGGAGCAGAGCTGCCAGCTGATCTCCTACATCAACGGCGACCTGACCGACGAAAGCGACGATCTGATCGACGACACCCTCCTGTATTTCTACTTCGTCCGTCTGGCAGCCCGGGCGCAGGACTTGGGGAACAAGAATGTCTGGGACGCTGCCCTGAAAGAGGTGACGGCCAGCTACCGCGAGCCGATCCCCGGCGCGGGAGAGAAGCTGGAAAAGGTGCTGAAGGTAATGCTTACCGCATGGCTGGCCGGTCGGCTGAAAGCTCAGGCGGAGCAGATGCTGGGAGAATTAACAATTAAAAAAGGAGAATAAAGCAATGGATGAAAACGGAACCTACAGCTGGCCGGGCGGCCAGAATGTAAGCCCAAAGAAAAAGCCGGATTTCAAACGAGCCGGACGTACCGTGCTGGCCGTCGTGGCGGCACTGATCGTGCTGGCCGTCGCCCTTACTTGCTTCTACACTGTGGATGACAAGCAGCAGGCGGTGGTCACGACCTTCGGCAAGGTCACGGACGTCACCGAGGCGGGCGTCCACTTCAAGCTCCCACTGGGTATCCAGAAGGTGGAGAAGGTGGACGTGAACGTCTATCAGAAAATCGAGCTGGGCTATTCCAGCAGCGGAAGCAATTATGAGGTCAACGACAGCGAAAGCACCATGATCACCGGCGACTATAACATCGTCAACGTGGACTTTTTCGTGGAGTACAAGATTTCCGACCCGGTGCAGTACCTGTATTCCTCCAATGAGCCGGAACTGATCCTGCGCAACCTGATCCAGAGCCAGATCCGCAACGTGGTTGGCTCCTCCAGCGTGGACGCCGTTCTTACCGACGGCAAGGAGAGCATCCAAATGCAGGTCAAGGAGCTGGTCACGGAAATTCTGAAGGAATACGACATCGGCCTGACGCTGGTGGATGTGAAGATCCAGGACGCCGAGCCGCCCACCCAGGAGGTCATAGAGGCCTTCAAGGCCGTGGAGACCGCCAAGCAGCAGGCGGAGACGGTCATCAACGACGCCAAAGCCTACCGCAACGCCCAGCTGCCCCAGGCTCAGGCTCAGGCCGACAAGCTGACCCAGAACGCGGAATACCTGAAACAGAAGCGCGTCAACGAAGCCGTTGAGAAGGTGGCCATGTTTGAGGCCATGTATTCCGAGTATGCCCAGAACCCCGCCATTACCCGCACGAGAATGTATTATGAGGCCATTTCTCAGGTGCTGCCCGGTGTGAAGCTCTACATCAACACCGGTGGTCAGGGCGGCGATGTCCAGATGCTCCTGCCGCTGGAATCTCTGGCGGGAACCGAAGGAGGTAACGCGAAATGAAGAAAACCGGTATTCTGATCGTACTGCTGGTGCTGGTGGGAATCCTGGCCGCCGGTTCCATGTTTACCGTGGCCGAGGACGAGTACGCCTGCACGGTACGGTTTTCCAAGATCATCGACACCACCAGTGAAGCTGGGCTGCACTTCAAGCTGCCCTTTGTGGACAGCGTGAAGTATTTCACCGACGCCACCCAGCTTTACGACATTCCGCCCTCTGAGGTGCTGACCTCCGACAAGCAGAACATGACCGTGGACTGCTACATTCTGTGGAGGATTTCCGCCCCCAAGCTGTTCTACCAGACTCTCGGCTCCACGGCCAAGGCGGAGGAACGGCTGGACGCCATCACCTACAGCGCCCTGAAAACCGACATGGGCACGCTTGCCCAGGCGGACATCATCAACATGAACGACGGCGCTGAGCGCAACACCATTTATGACGACATCACCGTCAAGGTGGACGCCGCGGCCAAGTCCTACGGCATCCATGTGGAGGACGTGAAGATCAAGCGCTTCGACCTGCCGGAAAGCAACCTGAACGCGGTCTACGGCCGGATGATCTCCGAGCGGAACCAGATGGCGGAGAAGTACACCGCCGACGGCAACTATGACGCTTCCATCATCCGCAACGATGTGGACAAGCAGGTGAACATCATCGTCTCCGACGCCGAGGCGGCTGCCGCCAAGCTGGAGGCCGAGGGTGAGCAGGAGTACATGCGCCTGCTGGCGGAGGCTTACGGCACCCAGGACAAGAAGGACTTCTACGAGTTCTCTCTGGCGTTGGACGCACTGAAGGCCAGCCTGAACGGCGATGAAAAGACCGTCATTCTGGACGCCAATTCCGAGCTTGCCAAAATCCTTATGGGCGAGAAATAAGAAATCACAGAAAAACGCACACCTGTCTTTTGATGGGTGGCCGTAAAACAGCCAATGGAGCGTATCGGTGCCGATACGCTCCATTTCTCATGCCGGGGCACACCCCCCTGGCTCTCCCTCTGGGAGAGCTGTCACCGAAGGTGACTGAGAGGGTATTGCAGCCTGATATACCCTCTCCGTCTTCGCTTCGCTCAGCCACCTCTCCCATAGGGAGAGGCAAGGGGTGCCTGCATTAAATGAAACAGGCACAGCGGATGATCCCGTCGTGCCTGTTCGTATTACGTTATTTCCACAGTCCGTCGGGGTACTTGCCCTCGTCGGTCATCCGGCGCAGGGCGGCTACCACCGCAGGCTTGTCGGCGGCGTAGGTCACGCCGTACCATTTGTCGGGGGAGGTCAGCACCGTGACCGTGGCCTTCTTCTCCGCGATGAGCTGGGACACCGCCAGGGGCAGGAAGAATTCGCCCTTGATGGGGTTCTCCACCAGCGCTTTGTCCAGGAAGGCCGGGAAACGGGCCTCCAACTCCTTCAGGAAGCTGGGGGTGTAGCCCCACAGGTTCATGGACACGGTGGTGTCGGCGGGAACGTCCACCCAGTGCTCACCGTCCTCGGTGAAGTGAATGCCGCCGGGATACTTCTCCACACGGGTGCGCTCGTCAATGCCGGTGAGGTGACCCTTGCCGTCGGTGACGCAGACGCCGCGGGCCACGCTGCCGTGATCCGTCACGGTCTTGCCCAGCTCGTAGCCCACCATGTAGTAGTCGTAAGTGTCTCCATCCTGGGCGTGGCAGAGGGCGTCATAGATCACGCGGAAGGCGGAGGTGCCGTAATAGTCGTCGGAATTGATGACCGCAAAGGGGGCGTCACCGATGGCTTCCCGGGCGCACAGCACCGCGTGGCAGGTGCCCCAGGGCTTGGTGCGTCCCTCGGGGACGGTGTAGCCGGCGGGGATGTCGTCCAGCTCCTGATAGGCGTAACGGATCTCCATGGGGCATTTTTTCAGCCGCTCGCCCACGGTCTCCATGAAGTCCTTGCGGATGGCTTCCTTGATGATGATAACAGCGGTATCGAAACCGGCTTTGTGGGCGTCATAAAGGGAATAGTCCAGAATCGCTTCGCCCTGACTTCCGACAGGGTCGATCTGCTTCAATCCGCCGTAGCGGCTGCCCATACCGGCGGCCATGACGACGAGAATAGGTTTGCGTACCATTCAAATTCTCCTTTTTTGTTTTTCGGCGGCGCGATGGAGCTGCGCGGCGCCGCCCGTTTCATGGGGGTGGATTCATTATAACGTGAAATCTGCTGTAAAGCAAGGGAAGACAGGACTTTTTGTGCATAGTGTCGAGAAAATCGGCTTTCGGACGGAAAACCGGCGGGAAGGTCTTATTCAAGTTGTTCGGAATCCAGGAAAATGCTTTCCCTGCGCAGCTTGTCCCAGCGGAATTCCCCCGCAAGCTCCCGGGCGGAAACCGGCTCATTCCGCTCGATCAGCCCGGCGCTGAAAGCCAGCGTGCCGATGAGGCTTTCCGGGGTGACGCGGGCGCGAAGCTGCCCCAGATCCAGATCTCTGTCCCGCTTGCTCAGGCGGCGGCCGTCCGGGGCAAGGAGCATGGGGACGTGGGCATACGCCGGGTGGGGGAAGCCCAGAAGCTCCTGCAAGTACATCTGCCGGGGGGCGGAGCTTAATAAATCCATCCCCCGCACCACCTCGGTGACGCCCGCTTCTCCGTCGTCCACGGTGACGGCGAGCTGGTAGACGTAGATCCCGTCCGCCCGGCGCACCACCATGTCCCCACAGTTGGTGGCGAGGTTGCACTCGTAATGCCCCTGCACCCAATCCTCCACCGTCCACACCCTGTCCGGCACCCGAACCCGCCAGGCAGGGGCGCGGTGAAAGGCGGAACGCTGCGCTTCCGTCAGATTCCGGCACGTGCCGGGGTAGACGTAGGTGCCGTCGGATAAGTGGGGGGCGTTGACGCTGTGAAGCTGGCTGCGGGTACAGTAGCAGGGATACAGCAGCCCCATCTGGGCGAACTTGTCAAAATACCTGTCGTAGACGGCGCTGCGCGCGCTCTGGGGCGGCGTCTCCCGGTCGTAGTCCAGACCCAGCCAGCGCAGGTCTTCTCGGAGGATTTGCGCGTATTCCTCGCTGGTTCGCTGGGTGTCCAAATTCTCCATCCGGAGAACCATTTCCCCGCCTTTGGAACGCACGGACAGCCACGCCATCAGCGCCGCGAAGACGTTTCCCAGGTGCATCCGTCCGGAGGGGGTGGGGGCGAAGCGCCCTACGCATTTCAGCTCAGCCATTTTACCCACCACCAGATGATGCCGGCGATACCGGCCAACTCTCCCAGGAGCAGCAGCACAAGACCGCCGGAACCTTTCTTCCGCTGCTTTTTCCGGCTTTTGCGGTCGGCGATATAATCCTCCGCGTAATAGGCGTCGTCCGTTTCCTCGTCGTCGTAGACCGTGCGGTCAAAGTCCACGGCGTAGTTGACCGGGCGGCTGTTGCGGCGGGTGAGGATTTGAAAATCCCCGTCATCCCCGTCAACATCTTCTTCGTCCCAATCTTCTTCCAGAAGCTCGTCTTCCATCTGCTGCAAGGCCTTGCCGGGGTCGTCAAAGAATCGCACAGTACATCACTCCCTTTGCCCGTTATTGTACCGGATAGCTTTGCAAATGTAAAGCGGATATTTCCTTTGACGTACAGGCTGCGCTCTGCTATAATAGTACACCGAAATGCGGAAGCTTGGAGGAAGACACCATGAGAATGAGAAAAATGCGGAATCTGGAACCCAGAATGGAAAAATGCGCCGCCTACCGAATCGACCGGCCGGAGACGCTCCGGGGCAGCTGGCGGAGCCTGAAGCCGGACTGCACGGCGCTGTGGGTGGAGGTCGGCTGCGGAAAGGGAAAATTCACCGCTGAGACCGCCCAAATTAACCCTGATGTGCTGCTCATCGCCGTGGAGCGGTGCCGGGAGGCCATGGTGGTGGCCATGGAGAAGGCCAGAGACATGGAGCTGAAAAACGTGTTCTTCATCGACATGGACGTGGCCAAAATGGAGGAGATTTTTGCCGCGGGGGAGATCGACCGGCTGTTCATCAACTTCCCCGACCCATGGCCCAGGAAAAAGAACGCCAAGCGCCGTCTGACCCACCGGACATTTCTGGACAAATACTGCCGCACCGTCCGGGAGGGCGGGGAGATCCACTTCAAGACTGACAACGCCCCTCTGTTTGCCTACAGTCTGGAAGAATTTGCCGCCTGCGGCCTGGAAGTGAAGAACGTCACTCACGATCTGCACAAGGACGGCATCGTCGGCATCATGACGGGGTACGAAGAGAAATTTCACGCCCTCGGCACCCCCATCAACCGGTGCGAGATCGTGTGCAAGCCCTTTGTTCTTCCCCCGGAAGGAAAGAAGCAGACGGAGGAACAGGAAGAGGTGTGACTTCCCACAGGAGGAATCATTATGAGCTATTACGCGGGCAGCTGTGACGTTGCCGTGATCGGGGCGGGACACGCGGGAATCGAAGCCGCCCTTGCCGCCGCACGGCTGGGCAATCACACCATTCTCTTTACCATCAATCTGGACGCCGTGGGAAATATGCCCTGCAACCCCGCCATCGGCGGCACCGGAAAGGGGCACCTTGTGCGGGAGCTGGACGCGCTGGGGGGCGAGATGGGCGCGGCGGCTGACCATGCCTGCATCCAGTACCGGATGCTCAACCGGGGCAAAGGCCCCGCCGTCCATTCCCTCCGCGCTCAGGCCGACCGGGTAAAATACCGGCAGTATATGAAGCACACGCTGGAATTGCAGGAAAATCTGGAGCTGAAGCAGGCGCAGATCGTGGAAATCCTGACTGCGGAGGGCGCGGTCACCGGTGTGCGCACCCAGCTGGGGGCGGAATACGGCGCGAAGGCCGTGGTTATCGCCACGGGAACGTACTTGGACAGCACCGTCATCACCGGCCAGAGCGTCATCCCCTCCGGCCCTGACGGGATGCACCCCAGCGTGGGACTGGCGGACAATTTGCGCGCTCTTGGGCTGCACCTTCGCCGCTTCAAAACCGGCACGCCCCCCCGGGTCAACCGCCGGAGCATCGATTTTTCCAAAATGGAGGTGCAGCCGGGGGACGAGACGGCGGAGCCGTTTTCCTTCCGCACCACCCACAAGGTCAACAATTCCGCCGTGTGCTATCTGACCTACACCAACGAGGAGACCCACCGCATCATCCGGGAGAATCTGTACCGCAGCCCCATGTACGACGGCACCATCTCCGGCGTGGGTCCCCGGTACTGCCCCAGCATCGAGACGAAGATCGTCCGCTTTGCGGACAAGCCCCGGCACCAGCTGTTCATCGAACCCTGCGGGCTGGACACCGAGGAAATGTACATTCAGGGCTTTTCCTCCAGCCTGCCCGAGGACGTGCAGCTTGCCATGCTGCGCACCGTGGCGGGGCTGGAGCACGCGGAAATGATGCGCCCCGCCTACGCAATCGAATACGAGTGCGTTGACCCCACCCAGCTGAAGCCCACGCTGGAAACGAAGCTGGTTTCCGGCCTGTACGGCGCGGGGCAGTTCAACGGCACCTCCGGCTACGAGGAAGCCGCCGCCCAGGGGTTGGTCGCGGGCATCAACGCCGCCCTGAAAATTCAGGGTAGGCCGCCCCTGATCCTCACCCGGGACACCAGCTACATCGGCACCCTCATTGACGATCTGGTGACCAAGGGAACGGAGGAACCCTACCGCATTATGACCAGCCGGTCGGAATACCGCCTGCTGCACCGTCAGGACAACGCCGACCAGCGTCTGACCCGCATTGGCGGCCAGATCGGCCTGATCCCGCCGGAGCGGGTGCAGGCGGTGGAGGAGAAATACGCCCAGGTGCGCCGGGAGGTGCAGCGGCTGGAGGGCAGCGGCGTTCCCGCGTCGGAGGCGCTTAACGCCATGCTGGAGCGGAAGGGAACCGCCCCCGTGGCGAACTCCGCCCGTCTGGCCGACCTTCTGCGCCGTCCCCAGGTGAGCTACGTAGACATCGCCCCCTTCGACCCGGAACGGCCGGAACTGAGCGCTGCCGTCACCGACGAGGTGGAGATTCAGATCAAGTACGCGGGCTATCTGACCCGGCAGGAAAAGCAGGTGGAGGAATTCAGGAAGGAAGAGGCCCGCCTTCTCCCGGAAAATCTGGACTACGCCGCCATCCCCGGCCTGCGGCTGGAAGCGCGGGAAAAGCTCGCCGACATTCGTCCGGTCTCTATTGGTCAGGCGGGCAGAATCTCGGGAGTCAGCCCGGCGGATATCGCGGTGCTGCTGATCTATCTGGAACAGACAAATGGGTAGCAGACTGCGTGAATCCAACCCGGACGTGCAATCGGTATTTTTGCTGAAAAAGAATAGGAGCAACCATGAAACAAAATAGAAAACTGACGAAAGTCTTGCTGATGGTGTATCTGCTGGCGCTGACATGGATCATACTGTTCAAGCTTCAGATGGATTTTTCCAACCTGCGGGATATGAATTACAGAAGCGTCAACCTTATCCCCTTTGCAGGCTCGGTGATCGTAAACGGCAGGGTGGATGTGTCCGAAATTCTGCTGAATGTCGCCGCCTTTGTGCCCTTCGGCATTTATGTTTCCATGCTGAAGCCCGATGGGGGATTCTGGAAAAAGGTTTTGCCGATTTTCTGCGTAAGCCTTTTTTACGAGGTAATGCAGTATGTTCTCGCAATCGGCGGAAGCGATATCACCGACCTGATCGGGAACACATTGGGCGGCGTGGTCGGAATCGGTGTGTTTGCCGTGTTGTACCGGCTGTTTGGCAGAAAGGTTATCAAAGTTCTGAACGTTCTGGCGCTCATTGGAACGGTTGCCGCAGTTGCGTTCCTGGCATTGCTGGTCATTGCGAATCTGTAGACAGCAACAGCGGGTTGCTTGCCAGCGTGGGAATCCTGTGGTACAGTTATGCCAAGGAGGTGCTTTTCATGGATACAAAGGATGTTTTGTATAACTTAAGAGCAAAAAAGGGACTGTCTCAGGACGAGCTGGCGGAAAAAGTTTTTGTCACGCGGCAGGCGGTGTCCCGCTGGGAAACCGGGGAAACGACGCCGAATGTGGAGACTTTGAAGCTGCTGTCAAAATTCTACGATGTTTCCATCAACACGCTGCTGGGTTCTCCCAGACAGCTGATCTGTCAGTGCTGCGGAATGCCGCTGGAGGATTCCACCCTAAGCCGGGAAACCGACGGTTCTTTCAACGAGGAATACTGCAAGTGGTGCTACGCGGACGGGAAGTTTACCTATTCCAGCAAGGAGCAGCTGATCGATTTCTGCGCAAAGCACATGGCAAGCGAAAGCTGGCCGGAGCAGCAGGTTCGCGCCCATATGGAAGCGCTGGTTCCCACATTGAAGCACTGGAAGTAATCGCAGCCCCCTTGCCTCTCCCTGTGGGAGAGGTGGCCGAGCGAAGCGAGGACGGAGAGGGGAAAACAGGGTGCAATACCCTCTCAGTCACCTACGGTGACAGCTCTCCCAGAGGGAGAGCCAAGGGGGTGTACCCCGGCACGAGAAATGGAGCGTATCGGTAAAGATACGCTCCATTCGCTGTTTTACGACTGCCTATAAAAGTCAGACAGAGGCTTTTGTATGCCCTTTGTTACCGTCTCCCTCCGAAGGGGTAGCTGTTCCAGCCGCCGCTCTGGCTGTCGGAGACGGCCTGCTGGGTCTGCTCGTTGGCCAGCGCCGACTGGACTTGCTCGCCTACGGTGACGGTCAGCTCGATGGTCGAGCCCTGACGGTAGACGGTCATGGCCAGCGTGTCGCCAACGGCGGCCGCGCTTACCAGACTGACCAGGTCGCTGCTTCCGGTGATCTCCGTGCCGTTGACCCGGGTGATGACGTCACCCGCCTGAAGCCCGGCCTTAGCAGCGGGGGAATCATCGGAAACGGACTGGACGGCCGCACCGGCGGGGATGCCGTAGAGCTGGGTCTGCTGGTTCACGTCGGAAACGCTGACGCCCACGTAGGGTTTGGAGATATAGCCCTTTTCAATGATGCTCTTCACGATGGAAAGGACATGGTTGATGGGGATGGCGAAGCCGATGTTGTCGATGGACGCGGAAGAGGACGAAGAGCTGGAATATTTGGCGTTGGTGATGCCGATGACCTCACCGTAGAGGTTAAACAGCGCACCGCCGGAGTTGCCGGAGTTGATGGCGCAGTCCGTCTGAATGAGATCCATGGTCAGGGAATTGGAGAGGGTGACCTCCCGATCCTTGGCGCTGACGAGACCGGCGGTGAGGGAGAAGGTCAGCTCGCCCAGCGGGTTGCCGATGGCCACCACGCTGTCGCCCACGTTCAGGTTGTCGGAGTCGCCCAGAACCACCGGGGACAGCCCCTCGGCGTCCACCTTCAGGACGGCCACGTCGTTGCTTTCGTCGTAGCCGATGAGGGTCGCGTCATAGGTGTCGCCGTTGTACATGGCTACGGTGATGCTGTTGGAGTTTTCCACCACGTGGTAGTTGGTCAGGATATAGCCGTCCTCGGTGAGGATGAAGCCGGAACCGGCCGCTGCGGAGGTGGTCTGGAAGCCCCAGTAGTTGGTGGTGATGGAGGTGGTGATGCCGACGGTGGAATTGACGTTGGCGGCGTAAACCTCTGCGGCGGTCATTTCCTTGCCGGAGTCCACGGTGACGGTGTTCAGGACGCTCTTTTCCCGGATGCCCTGAAGCATGGCGGTTTCGTTCTTGCTTACCGTGCCGGTCTGGCCGCGGCTGCTTTCATACCAGATGACGCCGCCCGCGCCCAGAGCGCCGCCCAGCAGGGCGAATACCAGCGCCAGCGCGCAGATGTGAAAGCCTAAGCGGTTTTTCTTCTCCCGCTTCTTCGGCGTGGGAGACGTGTAGACGGGGATCTCCTGAGAAGGATTTTCGTAAGAGTTGTTGGAATCGTAGAATTGTTCATCCATAATGGTTTGCTTCCTTTCATGTTTCATTGCCCACAGAATAGCACTTGATCCTGAATAGAATCTGAAAAAATCGGCGGCAGGTTGTAAAAGAACTGTTAACAAACAGGATTTCAGTTCCAATTCAGGATTATTTGGTATTATAATGAAAACGAAATTTATGGAGGCATGCAATATGAAAATTCTGGTAATCGAAGACGAAAAGCTGCTGGCCGATTCCATCAAGACCCTTCTGGAAGGGAAGGGCTTTGAGGTGGAGGTGGCCTACGACGGCGAGACCGGCGCGGAATATGCCGAGCTGGGGATTTACGATCTGCTGATCCTGGATGTGATGATGCCCAAAATGGATGGCTATCAGGTCGCCCGGGAGGTGCGCGCCAAGCGCTGCACCACGTCCATCCTCATGCTGACGGCAAAGTCCGCCGTGGAAGACCGGATCTACGGCCTGAATTCCGGCGCGGACTATTATCTGACCAAGCCCTTCGACACCCGGGAGCTGCTGGCCTGCATCAACGCCCTTCTGCGCCGTCAGGGCAAGCAGGTGGACGAGCTGGTGTTCGGCAATACTTCCCTTGACCTGGACACCTGTACACTGGTCTGCGGCGGGAAAAGCGTGCGGCTGTCCGCCCGGGAGTTTGATGTGATGCGGTTTCTGCTTCAGGCGCAGGATCGGATATTGTCGAAGGAAATGATCCTAGCCCGGGTGTGGGGCTACGATTCCAACGCAGTGGAAAACCATGTGGAGGTCTATGTGGGCTTTTTGAGAAAGAAGCTCAGCGCCATCAATTCCAATGTACGCATTGAGGCCGTCCGGCGTCTGGGGTATCGTCTGGAGGTGGCGGAAGCATGATTCGCCGACTGAGAGTCAAATTCATCTGCATCAATATGGCCATCGTCACCGTTATGATGCTGGCGATTCTCGGAATGCTGCTTCACTTTACCCGGGACGATCTGGAACAGCAGAGCATCCGGGTGATGCAGAGCGTCATGGAGGATCGCGCCTATCCCAGCCGCCCGGGGGAATTTCCCAGGCAGGCGCAGCTCCCTTATTTCTATGTAAGCGTCAATACCCTGGGCGAGCTGTCCGCCAGCTTCGGCGGCTATTATGACCTGACGGACACGGAGGCCATTCAGCAGATCATCACCCTGGCGCTGAATTCCGGCGAGGACACCGGTATCCTGAAGGACTACAGTCTGCGCTTTCAGAAACGCACCACGCCCTTCGGCCAGACCATCGTCTTTGTGGATATGTCCAGCGAGCTTGCCACCATGCGCAGTCTGACGGATACCTGTATCCTCATCGGCGTGCTGGGCTTTGCCGTGTTCCTGGGGCTGTCCTTCCTGCTGGCAAGGTGGGCGGTGAAGCCGGTGGAGACGGCGTGGAACCAACAGCGCCAGTTCGTGGCGGACGCCTCCCATGAGCTGAAAACGCCCCTGACGGTGATTCTGACCAACGCGGAACTTTTGCAGGAGCCGGAGTACGACGAACAGGCGCGCAGCCGGTTCGTGGACAGCATTATGACCATGTCCCACCAGATGCGGGGGCTGGTGGAAAGCCTGCTGGAGCTGGCGCGGGTGGACAACGGCGGGCAGAATATGGTCTTTTCCCGCCTGAATTTCAGCGAGCTGGTAAGCGACGCCCTGCTCCCCTTCGAGCCGGTGTACTTTGAGAAGGGTCTGACGCTGGAAAGCAATGTGGAGGAAAACCTCTTTGTCAAGGGTAGTCAGCAGCACTTAAAACAGGTGGCGGACATCCTGCTGGACAACGCATCCAAGTACGCTTCCGCTGATTCCACGGTGCGGGTTATCCTGCGGCGGCAGGGGAGCCACTGCCTGCTCTCCGTGGCAAGCGCCGGGGACGCCATATCCAAGGAGGACTTGAAGAACATTTTCAAGCGGTTTTACCGCATGGACAAGGCCAGAAGCATGAACCACAGCTACGGCCTGGGACTGTCCATTGCGGACAGCATCGTGGGGAAGCACGGCGGCAAAATCTGGGCGGAAAGCGCGGACGGGATCAATACCTTCTTTGTCCAGCTTCCTGCGGCGTAAATCTTAGCCGGGACGGCACCGCCGTCCCGGCTTCGTTTATTCACAGACACGTAACATTTTTTTAAGAGTCCTTTCAGCTTCCGGTACTATAATCGGAAGCGAGTATGGGCAGCGCCCACCGGGCAAAGCCCAGCATTAAGGAAGCTCTGAATAAATCGGCGAGAGCTGACAGCGAGAGATTTTTCCCCAGACGAAGGTTTCAAAAGTGGAGGAATACTTTGTGTATTTCCCACTTTTGAAACCGCACGGCTGGGGGAAAAGATCCGCTGTTCAGCCGAAGGCGATTTATTCAGAGTTTCCCTAGAAGGAGGAACCGCGTTGATCGAAGTAAAGCATCTGACCAAGCGCTACGGCAGTCATACCGCCGTGTCCGACCTGTCCTTCACCGTGGAGAAGGGGCAGATCTACGGCTTTCTTGGGCCGAACGGCGCCGGAAAATCCACGACCATGAACATTATGACGGGCTGCCTTGCCGCCACCTCCGGCGAGGTAGTCATCGGCGGCTATGATATCTTCCAGGACGCCGCCCAGGCCAAGCGTCTTATCGGGTATCTTCCCGAGCAGCCGCCGCTGTATCTGGACAGGACGCCCCGGGAATATCTGCGCTTCGTGGCGCGGGCAAAGGGCATCCCGGAAAAAAGCGTTCCCGCAGAGCTGAACAGGGTCATGACCGTCACCGGCACACTGGATGTTGCCGACCGGCTGATGAAGAATCTCTCCAAGGGCTACCGCCAGCGGGTGGGCATTGCCCAGGCGGTGCTGGGCGACCCGGAGGTCATCATTCTGGACGAACCGACGGTAGGGCTTGACCCCCGGCAGATCACGGAAATCCGGGAGCTGATTCGCCAGCTGGGGAAGGAACGCACCGTCATCCTTTCCAGCCACATCCTGTCGGAGGTGCAGCAGGTCTGCACCACCATCCTGATTCTGTCCAAGGGAAAGCTGGTGGCCTGCGACACCCCGGAAAATCTGGAACGGCTGTTCGCGGGAAAAAGCACCGTGGAGCTGACCGTGGAGGCGGCGGAAAAAGACATCCCCGGCATTCTCTCCGGCGTTTCCCACATCGTAAGCCGGACGATAAAAGCCCGGCAGGACGGCGCCTGCGACGTGACGCTGGAGCTGGACGTTCCGGCGGAAAATGAAATCTGCCGGGACATCTTCTTCGCATTCAGTAAAGCGGGAAAGGCCATCCTGCGCATGACCGCCGGGAAGGCGAGCCTTGAGGACATTTTCATGGAGCTGACCGATTCCGGGAAGGGGGAGGAAACCAAATGAGAGCAGTATTCCGGCACGAGCTTTCGTCCTATTTTACGGGGGTGACGGGGTACGTGTTCAGCGCGTTTCTGCTGCTGTTCACGGGCATTTACACCATGGTCTACAATTTGCAGTCCGCCTCCGTGCATTTTGAATATGTGCTGGGGAGCATGAGCTTCGTGTTCCTGATCATCGTCCCCATCCTCACCATGCGGGTGCTGGCGGAGGAACGGCGGCAGAAAACCGACCAGCTGCTGTATTCTCTGCCCCTGACCATGACCCAGGTGGTGCTGGGGAAATTCGCCGCCATGCTGGTGGTGTTCGCCGCGCCCATGGCAGTCATCTGCCTGTACCCGGTGGTTCTGTCCGCCTACGGCAATGTGTACCTGCCTGCGGCCTACGGCGCAATCGTGGGATTCTTCTTTTTAGGAATGGCGCTGTTGGCCATCGGCATGTATATTTCCTCCGTGACGGAAAGTCAGGCCGTGGCGGCGGGACTGTGCTTTGTGGTGATGCTGGTGAACTATTTCCTGTCCGATCTGGCGGGGTTCGCGTCCTCCACGGCCTATTCGTCCCTGGCGGCGCTGGCGCTGACGGCGCTGATCGCCTGCGGCATTGTGTACCTGATGACGAAAAACGGCTTCGTGTCCCTGCTTCTGGCGGCGGGGCTGGAAGCGGGGCTCATCGGGGCGTATCTGTGGAATTCCAGCCGGTTTGAAGGGCTGTTTCCCCAGATCATCTCCCAGCTGAGCCTGTTTGCCCGGTTTTATACCATCGTCAACGGCGTGTTCGACGTGACCGCCATTGTGTATTACCTGTCGGTGACGGGGTTTTTCCTGTTCTTGAGTGTACAGTCTCTGGAGAAGCGGAGGTGGAGCGAATGAAAAAGCCGAATTTCAGCTGGAAGCGGGTGGCGGATTCCTTCTCCACCCGGTCGTTCCGGGTCGGCGGCTACAGTGTGGCCGCGGCGGCCATTGTGCTGGCCATTGCCGTGATGGTCAATGTGTTCGCCGCTGCCCTCCCGGCCAGCGTGACCAAATTCGACACCACGGCCAATCAGCTGTTCACCCTGTCGGAGCAGACGGAAAAGCTGGTGGGCGGCCTGACGGACGAGGTGACGGTTTACTGGATCGTCCGCAGCGGGCGGGAGGAAAGCTACCTGGAATCCCTGCTGAGCCGCTACCAGTCCCTCAGCGACAAGATCCGCGTGGTGAAGAAGGATCCGGACGTGTTCCCCACCTTCACCCAGCAGTATACCGACAGCTTCACGGAAAACAGCCTGATCGTTCAGTCCGGGGAGCGGTACCGGTACGTGGATTATAACGACATTTTCGTGATGGACTACACCAGCTATTACTACTACGGCACGGAAAACTGGAGCTTCTGCGGAGAAAGCGAGCTGACCAGCGCCATCGGCTACGTGGTGAGCGAAAATCTGCCGAAGGTGTACCTGCTCACCGGCCATGGAGAAAGCAGCCTGAGCGACAGCTTTACCTCGGCCGTGAAGCAGCAGAACATCGAGACGGCGGAGCTGTCCCTGCTGACGCTGGAATCCGTTCCCGCCGATACGGACTGCATTCTCATCAATGCCCCCCAGAGCGACATTTCCCTGGACGAGCAGAGCAAGCTGCGGGAATATCTGGGCAACGGCGGCAATCTGTTTCTCATCACCGACCCGCCGAAAAACGGGGTTCTTACCAATCTGGAGGCGCTGATGGCGGATTACGGCGTTACCACCGTGGACGGCATCGTGGTGGAGGGCGACCAGAGCCATTATGTCTGGGGTACGCCCTATTTCCTGCTGCCGGATATCGCGTCCCACGCCATCACCACGCCCCTGACCGAGGGCGGCTACCGCGTGCTGCTGCCCATCGCTCAGGGACTGACGGTGGCGGAGGATCTGCGGGATACGCTGTCCGTCACCCAGCTGCTGACCACCTCCTCTTCTGCCTTCGCCAAGGCGGCGGGGTATGAGCTGACCACCTACGAAAAGGAGAATGGGGACGTAAACGGCCCCTTCGCCCTGGCAGTTGCCATCAGCGACACCGTGGACGACGGCATTACCAGCGACATTGTGTGGGTATCCTCTGCGGCGCTGGTGGACGACCAGACCAACACACAGGTCTCCGGCGGCAACCAGGACTTCTTCCTCAACGCCCTGGGATACCTGTGTCAGGCGGAGCAGAGCAGTCTGTCCATCCACGCAAAGTCCCTGAGCAGCGACACGCTGACCATGGACAGCGCGGCGGTGTCTGCCCTCACCGTGGCGGTGGTAGGCGTGATCCCTGCGGCGGTCATCACGCTGGGCATCGTCATCTGGATAAGGAGGAAGCGGAGATGAAAAACGGAAAAAAGCTGCTGCTTCTGCTGCTGGTGCTGGCAGTGCTGGTGGGCGCCACCGCGATTGCCGGCGCCATCAGCAAAGATGCCGCCGGTCAGGAGGACGAGACGCAGACGGTGTTTTCACTGACCCCGGAAAACGTGACGAACCTGGGCTGGGATTACAGCGAAAAGGTCTCCTTCACCGCCGGGGAAGACGGCTGGGTGTGCGATCAGGACGGGGCGTTCCCCGTGGACGAAACCTATCTGGATAAAATGCTGGAAGCCCTCACGGACGTGGAATCCACCAAAACCATTGAAAACCCGGAGAATTTAGACCAGTACGGTCTGGAGATCCCCGTGTGCGTCATCACGGTGGAGGACGGTCAGAGCCACACCCTTTCCATTGGGCTGGAAACCGCCGTGGGCGGCCAGCGGTACTTCTCCAACGGCGACGGGAACGTCTATCTGGTGGACAAAGACATCATCGAAAATTTCCAATACGGATTGTATGACGTTCTGAAGCACCAGACCCTGCCGGAAGTCGCCCAGCTTACCGGCATCAAGGTGGAGCTTCCCGGCGGCGGCTACGAAATCACCCGCGAGGAAGGGAGCGGCCTTGCCTATTCCGACGATTACGTCTGGTTCATGGACGGCAGGGCGCTGGATAACGACCTGACCCAGACGCTCCTGGACATGGTGACGAACCTGAACCTGAGCGAGTGCGTGGACTACAATGCGTCCGACCTGTCTCAGTACGGCCTGGACGCCCCGGCGGTGAAGGCCACAGTCCTGGACGGCGGCAAGGCGGCTTATACGCTGGAAATCAGTGCTTCGGAGGGCGGCGAGTGCTACGTGCGTCTGAGCGGTTCCAAGATGATCTACCAGCGGGACGCCACCCTCAGCGATACCCTGCGTTACACCACCTACGCCGATTTGCAGCCTGACGACGTGATTCTGATGGACTGGGACACGGTGCAGAGCGTCGCCGTCACGGTGGACGGCGAGGAATACGTGCTGACGAGAACCACCGAAGAAAAGACGGATGACGAAGGCACCGTCACGGAGGAAACGGTCTGGAAGCTGGACGGGCAGGATGTAGCATTTGCTTCCGTCCTGAACAGTCTGTCTAATATGACCTCCAGCGGCTACGCCACCGGCATCACCCCGGAGGGAGAACCGGAGATCACCTTCCGCATTCTGAGAGACCGGGAGAACTTCTCCGAAGTAACCCTGTGCTTCTACGCCTACAATTCTTCCTCCTGCCTCGTGACGCTGGACGGCGTGTCCACCGTCACCGTCAAGCGGGAGACTGCGGCGGAGCTGGTTTCGTCGGTTGAGAAATTGCTGAAATAAAAGTGGCCGGGAACAGGGCAAAGCCCTGTTCCCGGCTTCTTACGTATCTGAACGTTTCCCCGGCGCTACGCGGGAAGCTTCCGGTAGCAGCGGAAGAAGTACCAGTTTTCAAAGGCGGCGGTGATCGCCCAGGAGAAAATGTAAACGAGATACAGCGACGGAATGGTCCCGAACCAGGCGAATATGGTCAGAACCCAGAGAATCCGGAAAATACAGGAGCCGGAAATCACGATGATCATGGGCACAAGACTCTTTCCCAGCCCCCGGCAGGCGGCGATGGCGTTGTCCATGAAGGCGGAGACGCAGTAGGAGAAGCCCATGATGGTCAGCCGCTTCATGCCCGCCTCGATGACGGCGGCGTCGGTGGTGAACAGCGTCAGGAACGCGGGGCCGAAGGCCACCAGAGAGAAGCCCAGAATGGCGCCCGCGCCGAAGGAATACCCCAGACAGATCAGATAGCTGCGCCGGATCTCCCTGCGCCGTCCGGCACCGTAGTTCAGGCCGATGAAGCTGCTGCACGCGGTGTAAAAGGCCGCCATCACGTCGTAGACCAGACCGTCGGAATTGGCGGCGGCGGAATTGCCTGCCACCATAACGGTGTCAAAGCTGTTGACGCCCGCCTGAATGAACATATTGGCAATGTAGAAAATGGCGTTTTGCAGGCCCGCGGGAATGCCCAGCGTCAGAATCTCCCGGCAATTTTTCCGGTGCAGGCGTAATAGCTTTGGGGAGAGACCGTAGGCTTCCCGGCTCCGGAACAGCGCGGCCGTGAGGAAAATGGCGGAGAGGTACTGGGAAATAATGCTGGCGAGGGCCACGCCGGCCACGTCCAGATCGCACACAATGACAAACACCAGATTCAGCACCACATTGACGATGCCGGAAAACAGAAGGTAGTACAGCGGCTTTTTGGTGTTGCCGATGGCGCTGTACACGGCGTTTCCGAAGTTATACAGGGCGAGGGCGGGCATACCGCAGAAGTAGATCTGCATGTAAAGCGTGGCCTTGTCCAGCAGCTCCGGCTTGGTGTTCAGCAGCCGCAGCAGCGGCCGGGAGCCGAAGAAGCCGAAAATCAGCAGCAGAATGCCGCAGATCAGACAGAGGATGGCCGAGGAATGGACAGTCCTTTGCAGCTCCTGTCGATCTCTGGCGCCGTAATACCGGGCGACGAGGGCGTTGATGCCGCCGCCGACACCGATGAGAATACCGGTAAACAGCGTTACGGCGGTGGCGGTGGAGCCGACGGCCGCCATGGACAGCGAGCCAGCAAACCGGCCGATGACGGCGATATCCGCCATATTAAACAGAACCTGAAGCACGTTGGAGGCCATCAGCGGCAGACTGAACAGCAGAATCTGCCAGGGAAGCCGCTCCGACGTGCCAGGGGCGATTTTGGATTTCATGGAATTCACCTTTCTATGTAAGCAAACAGCATCCCCAACTTTTTGGGAGAAAGCGGAGCCATTGTAGCACATCCTGGGGATGAATGCAATGCTTCCCGCCGCCTTTTGAAAAAAGAAAATTTCCTGCAAAAAATTGTTGATTTTCCACAGGACAGGGATTATAATTTCAGCGAAAACGTTGATTTTCCGGGGCTTCCTCCGAAGGGTCGGCGGGTTTTCAGGGACATATTGAAGCAAGGAGCCAAAGGAAATGAAAAGATACGCAGGTGTACTGCTGCCCGTTACCAGCTTGCCGTCCAAATACGGCATCGGCTGTTTTGACCAGGCGGCCTATGATTTCGTGGATTGGCTGCAAAAGGCCGGTCAGCGCTACTGGCAGATTCTGCCTCTGGGGGCTACCAGCTATGGCAGCTCCGACGATTCCCCCTATCAGGCCTATTCCGCCTTCGCCGGGAATCCCTACCTCATCAGCCTGGACGCGCTGGTGGAGGAGGGGGTGCTGACCCGGGAGGAATGCGACGGCGTGAGCTTCGGCGACAACCCCGCCAAGGTGGACTTTGACAAGCTCCACGAGCACCGCTTTGCCCTGCTGCGCAAGGCCTATGAGCGCAGCGGCATAAGCGCAAACCCGGACTATCAGAACTTTGTCCGGGACAACGGCTGGTGGCTGAACGACTACGCCCTGTTCATGGCGCTGAAAACCTTCTTCCACGACCAGCCTTTCCGCGCCTGGCCGGAGGACATCCGGATGCACTGGGGCTTTGCGTTGGAGCATTACAACCGGGAGCTGTACTTTGACATAGAGTTCCAGAAGTACATGCAGTTCAAATTCAACCAGCAGTGGAGCCGCCTGAAGGCCTACGCCAACGGCAAGCATATCCAGATCGTGGGGGACATTCCCATCTACGTTTCCCCCGACGGGGCGGACGTCTGGGCGCACCCGGAGCTGTTCCAGCTGGACGAGCACAACGCCCCCACCGCCATTGCGGGCTGCCCGCCGGATGCCTTCGCCGAGGACGGTCAGGTCTGGGGGAATCCCCTGTACAACTGGAATTTCCACCGCGGCACGGACTTTGCCTGGTGGGTCAGCCGGATGTGGTACAGCTTCAAGCTCTACGACGTGGTGCGCATTGACCACTTCCGGGGCTTTGACGAATATTTCTCCATCCCGGCAGACGCCAAGACCGCCAGAGGCGGGCACTGGGAAAAGGGCCCCGGCATGGAGCTGTTCAACTCCATCCGCCGTCACCTGGGGAACGTCAGCGTCATCGCCGAAGATCTGGGACTCATGACCGACGGCGTCCGCGCTCTGGTGCGGGACAGCGGTTATCCCAATATGAAGGTGCTGCAATTCGCCGTTGACCCGGCGGACGTGGGCGCGGCAAACGACTATTGGCCGCATAATTACAATTCCAACTGCGTGGTCTACACCGGCACCCACGACAACGAGACGCTGGCCGGCTGGTACGCCGGTCTCAGCGCTGAGGCAAAGACGCAGGTTCGGAATTATCTGAGCGACTACTACACTCCGGACGACCGGATGTACAAGGTTCTCATCAACCTCGCCATGATCGCGGTGGCGAAGGACTGCATCGTCCCCATCCAGGATCACTTAGGGCTGGGCAACGAAGCCCGGATGAACCAGCCCGGCACCGTTGGCTTCAACTGGCGCTGGCGTCTGACGCCGGGTCAGCTCACCGACGCTCTGGCGGAGGAGCTTCTGGCGCTGGCAAAGCGCACCGGCCGCGCCAACTGGGACACCCTTCCCAAGAAGAAGGACACCGACGCGGACAAAACGGAAAAATGACAAAAAACCGGCTCAGCAGCTTTTCAGCAGCTGAGCCGAATCAGTATATGGATAAAAATGCCTGTGGCGCTTACTCGAATGCGAGCAGGTTCCCAAGGGAAATGGAAAAACCAAGCGCCTGATACATCGGCATATCGCAGTCTGCACAGCCGACGGTCATGGAGCTTACAGCACTCGCCCGATAGGCAAATTGTACCAGCTGGCGGGCGATCCCCTTATGACGGAAGTCGGGGCGGATAAAAAAATCTTCAAATACGCCGCTGGGCAGATAATCAAACGTGGAAAATCCGACGGTGACGGAACAGCAGCCCACCAGAGAATCCCCTTCCCATGCCCCGTAGAAGAGAATGTTTTCTTCTCTGATTGCCCTGACCAGACGCTCTCTGGCGGCATAACCCGGCGCGTCTTCTCCGATTTCTGCTTTGTACTGCCTTTGAAGCTCCCATAGAGAATCTATCTGGGAAACGTCAATTCTTTTGTACTCCATGTATTCCCTCCATTTAAATCCGGCACATCTCGCCGGTGGTTCAAGTATAGCAAACACGGAATATCTTTGCAAGAAAAAAGTACGTTCGCACGAAAACGTGCGGGGTGCATCAGGCAATTAGCGGGCACCCCTTGCCTCTCCCTATGGGAGAGGTGTCTGAGCGAAGCGAAGACGGAGAGGGGAAACTAGGGTGCAACGCCCTCTCAGTCACCTTCGGTGACAGCTCTCCCAGAGGGAGAGCCAAGGGGCTGTACCCGCATGTTGGCGCAAGAAATGCGGGGAAATAAGTTTCCGGCTCAGCAGCTTTTCAGCAGCTGAGCCGGTTTTGGCGACGCGGGTCTATAAGCCGGGTTCTGTCTTGACAGCCATCTATCTAGTCCCGGGGTTGCTCCCGGGATCAAGCCGCCTCCTCGGAACGGTCGGGCAGACCATGTGTTCCTCCACGGCGTTGCTCCGGATAGAGTTTACATCGTAAAACCTGTGTTTCCACAGGCCGGGTGGGCTCTTACCCCACCTTTTCACCCTTACGGCCTGCATCCTGAGGACGCGGGACGCGGTATCTCTCTGTTGCACTTGTCCTGAGATCACTCTCGGCGGGCGTTACCCGTTATCCTTGCCCTATGGAGCCCGGACTTTCCTCATCCGCTGCCTTTCGGCATGCGTCCGCGGCTGTCCGACCCGGTCGCCCCAATATTGTACCCCACGAAAAGCAAATTGTCAAATGTCTTGCAAATTCTTTTCGGAAGGGATATACTAAAGAAAACGTGCCCGTATTCTCAAACGGGTATTTTACCGAAAAAATCCGGGAAAGAGGGAATTGCAATGAATTCTGCCTTTGATACATACTTTACGAATCTTAAAAATAAGAAAATCGCGGTGCTGGGACTGGGCGTCAGCAACCGGCCGTTGGTTCGGCTTCTGCTGGAATACGGCTGCAATGTGGTGGGCTGCGACCGGACGCCCCGGGAAAAGCTGGACGCCGAGGTTCTGGAGCTGGAAGATCTGGGCTGCAAGCTCCACGTGGGGGACGGCTACCTGGACGGCGTGGAAGCCGACATCCTGTTCCGCACCCCGGGAATGCACCCCAACAACCCCGCCATTGAAGCCCTTCGCAGCCGTGGCGCGGAAGTGACCTCCGAAATGGAGGTGTTTTTCGAGGTCTGCCCCTGCCCGATCATTGGCGTCACCGGCTCCGACGGCAAGACGACCACCACCACCCTGATCTCTGAAATGCTGAAAGCGGAGGGGAAGACCGTCTGGCTGGGGGGCAACATCGGCACGCCCCTGCTCCCACTTGTGCGGCAGATGCAGGAAACGGACATTGCCGTGGTGGAACTCAGCTCCTTCCAGCTCATGGACATGAAGCGCAGCCCCCAGCGGGCGGTGGTCACCAACCTGGCGCCCAACCATCTGGACATCCACAAGGATATGCAGGAGTACGTGGACGCAAAAAAGAACATTTTCCGCTATCAGGACGGAAGCGGACTTCTGGTGCTGAACGCCGACAACGACATCACTGCCGCCTTCCGGGGCAACGGCACCACCCGGTTCTTCTCCCGCAAGGGCATGGCCTACGTCTGCATCGAAGACGGCGTTATCTGCCGGGACGGAAGACAGATTCTTCCCACCAAGGACATTCTCATTCCCGGCGTCCACAATATAGAGAATTACATGGCCGCCATCGCCGTGGTGGAGGGACTGGTGTCTGACGAGACCATCCGCCATGTCGCCCAGACCTTCGGCGGCGTGGAGCATCGCATTGAGCTGGTGCGGGTAAAGGACGGCGTGCGGTTTTACAACGATTCCATCGCCTCCAGCCCCAGCCGCACCATTGCGGGTCTGCGCAGCTTCCCGGAGAAAGTGATCCTGATTGCCGGCGGCTACGACAAGCACATTCCCTACGACGTGCTGGGGCCGGAGATCTGCGCCCACGTGAAGAAGCTGTTCCTCGGCGGTGCAACCGGCCAGAAAATCCGGGAAGCGGTGGAAAACTGCCCAGAATATGACCCGAAGGTTCTGGAAATTGTGGAATGCGGCAGCTTTGAGCCTGCCGTCCGGGCGGCGGCCGCCGCCGCGAAACCGGGAGACGTGGTGCTGATGAGCCCCGCCAGCGCTGCCTTCGACCAGTTCAAGAATTTCATGGTGCGGGGAGAGTTCTTCAAGAAACTCATAAAGGAGCTGTAAGCGTGGATATTACCAAAGTGACCCGCCCGGCGCGGAAGCTGCTGAAGTTACAATACTGCGGCGCGGTGATCGTGGCCGCAGGCACGGCCTCCCGGATGGGGGGGATCGACAAGGTCATGGCGCAGCTGGGCGGCGAACCCATGATCGCCAGGACGGTGCGGGCGTTTCAGGACTGCGACGCCATCTCGGAGATTGTCGTCGTTACCCGGGAAGACCTGATTCTGCCCATTACAGAACTTTGCAAAACCATGGATAAGGTCACCGCCGTGGTCACAGGGGGGAAGACCCGCCAGGAATCGGTGAATCTGGGTCTGAACGCCCTTTCGGATAAGGTCAGGCTGGCCGCCGTCCATGACGGGGCAAGGCCGCTTGCCTCCTGGCAGCTGATCGACCGGGTAGTCCGGGCGGCCAACACCTACGGAGCCGCTGCCCCGGCGGTACCCGTGAAGGACACCATCAAGGTCGTCGAGGGGAGAGTCGTGAAATCCACCCCCGACCGGGCGTCGCTGTACGCCGTGCAGACCCCCCAGGTGTTCGATTTTGATATTCTCCGGGGCGCGCTGGCCAAGGCGCAGGCGGACAATGCCAGGGTCACGGACGACTGTTCCGCCGTGGAGCGGATCGGCTTCTCCGTAAAAATCGTGGAGGGCGACGAGCGGAACCTGAAGGTCACCACACCCCTGGATTTGAAAATCGCGGAGCTCCTGCTGGAGGAAACCAAATGAGGATCGGTCATGGCTATGACGTACACCGGCTGGTGGAAGGCCGGGATCTGATACTGGGCGGCGTAAAAATCGACTACGAAAAGGGACTGGACGGCCACTCCGACGCCGACGTGCTGCTCCATGCCGTCTCCGACGCTCTGCTGGGCGCGGCGGGGCTGGGAGACATTGGCCGTCATTTTCCGGACACCGACCCCAGATACAAGGGGGCGGATTCCCTGCTCCTTCTGAAAAACGTGGCGGAAAAGGTCGCCGCGGCGGGCTATCGGGTGAGCAACATCGACGTGACTATGATCGCCCAGCGGCCGAAGCTGAAGAATTTCATCCCGCAGATGGAGGAAAACATTGCCCTTGCGGTGGGAATTGCCCCGTCCCGGGTGAACGTGAAAGCCACCACGGAGGAAAAGCTGGGCTTCACCGGCACCGGTGAGGGCATGGCCTGCCACGCGGTTTGCTTATTAGAGGAATAAGGAAAGCGCGGACACGACCTGTGTCCGCGCTCAAACTATGCAATTTTACCGGTGCAGCGCCTTGCGAATGACGGGGACGATCAGCAGGGCGATGCCGCCGCCGATCAGAGCGGTGACGAGCTGCGGCCAGCTGAAGGTGGCGGGGAGGGCTTTCAGCATCGGCTCTTTCAGCGTACCGGCCGCCAGCAGAGACGGTGCCATCACGCCGCAGACGACCTTCACCACGATGAGGTACAGCACGGCAAACTTCCCCAGAGCGGCAATGAGCCACGCGGCGATCTGCTGACCGACCTTCCTGCTGTCCGTACCGGCGATCAGCCGCAGCAGAACCGCGAACACGGTGTTGCCGGCCATGATGGCGGGAAGAACGAGAATCTGCGGGGCGATGCCCAGCAGGTAGGCGAGCACCGGGGAGAGCACGGCCACGACAATGCCGCTGCCCGGTCCGGCGGTCAGAACGGTAACGGCCAGCACGGCGTTGACGCAGGAGCCGGTGACGAACTGACCAAAGCCCTTGGTCAGTGCCTGCAAAGCGACGAGAAGTGCCAGCATAACGGCGGTTTCGGTGATCCAACGTACTTTTTTGTTCATAGTAGATACCTCTTTCCTGATTCAGAGCTTCCCTTGTTATTCTTTGGAGATTACGCCGGAGTAAGCGGTCTTGACGCTGACGCCGACCAGACCTCCGATTTTGCCGGACAGGGCGGCAATGGTATTCTGGGGCGCGTCCATGGCAATGGCGATGACGCTGACGCCCCGTTTGCGGTAGGGGATGCCCATTCGGCCGATGATAAATTCCCCATACTCGTGGAGCAGCGCGTTGAGCTTTTCCACCATTTCCCCGTTTTCCACGATGATGCTCATCACTGCGAGTCTTGTTTCCACGAAAACACCTCCCAACAAAAATTGCCGCACCCTGACGGTACGGCAACAGTAACCAACCCCGGGAAATTTCCCGCGGTCAAACACCATATTCGCACCTTTCAGGCAGCCCGAAAGCTTACTGTCAGGATCGCTGTATATAGGATAGCACATGTGAAAGCCTTTGTCCAGCCACGAAAGCGGAAAACCGCGAAAAATGGACGTTGGAAAAATGAAAAAAAGCTATTGACAAATTCCGCAGGTATGCTATAATACAGAAGCTGTCCAAACAGCGAACCAAATATGGGGGTATAGCTCAGCTGGGAGAGCGCTTGAATGGCATTCAAGAGGTCAGCGGTTCGATCCCGCTTATCTCCACCAAAAAGCCATCGATTTCATTTGAAATCGATGGCTTTTCTATACTTTTCAGCCTGTTTTGTGCTGGGCATTTTCGCCTTGGACAACAACTGGACAACAGACCTTCTCAATTTCTTCTTTCTTACTGTGGGAAGGAAGAAGTTATGGCATCTATTAAAGAAGAAGGAACAAGAGGCAAACGTCTTTCATACAAGTTTCGTGTGTGTTTGGGACGTGATGAAAACGGCAGGCAAATTTCAAAAGCCATGCGTTGGAATCCTCCTGAGGACATGACGCCAGCAAAGGCAAGGAAAGAAGCGCAGCGGGTGGCGGCGGTTTGGGAGGCAGAGCAAAAGGAAGCCTTTGAACGCCAAAAGGCGCAAAAAGAAGGGCGCAAGACCGATTATACCTTTGGTCAGTTCGTAGATGAAGTTTGGGTTCCTCTTTGTGTGCGTGACGGCTCCCACCGCCCTTCTACGATTGCCATGTACACCAACATTTTGAAGGTCATGCGCCCGCATTTTGAAGAGCTGCTGCTGAGCGGGATTTCGGGCATCCAAATCACGCAGTATTTGACATGGCTTCGCAATGACTATCGGACGCAGTACGGCAAGCCCCTCGCCGAAAAATCCATCAAGCACCATTACAACATTCTCTCCTTTATTTTCGGCTATGCCGAAAAGCAAGACCTGATCGAGAAGAACCCCATGAAGAAGGTGGACGCTCCAAAAGTGCGTAGAAGGGCGGTGGATGCACTGTCCGAAGAGGATGCACGGCGGTTCTTTGAAGAGCTGAACGCACTGGATTTTGACTTTCGCTGTATTCTGCAACTGCTTATCACAACAGGCTTGCGGCGTGGCGAGTGCATCGGTCTCCAATGGCAGGACGTCGATTTTGACAGCCGTATCATCAGAGTGGAGCGGGCTGTGACCTACACACCTGAAAGCGGCATTGTGGTAGCGCCGCCGAAAACCGCCACAAGCATTCGCACCATTCCTCTTGTGGAAAGCACGGCAAACCTTTTGAAAGCCCTTCATCGACAGCGCCAAAAGCAATATCCGAACTGCTTCATGGCAACGGCGTTTCTCTTCTGCAAGGATGGCGCACCCTTTGAGCCTCGTGACCCAAGCGCCGTTACAAGGCGCATGAAGCGATTTGTGACACGGGCAGGCTTGCCCGATGTTTCGCCCCATGACCTCCGCCACACCTGCGCCAGCCTTCTTCTGAGCAGTGGGGCAGATATAAAAAGCGTCCAAGAGATACTTGGTCACGCAGACGCAAGCACAACCCTCAATTTCTATGTCAAAACAGACTTGCGGCAAATGCGGCTTGCAACCGAAAAATACGCAAAAGCCTTTGACCTTTAAGTGTCATGGGAGTTGCAAAAATTCAATCATTTTTGCAAAAAGAACGGACAGTTGCGGACTGTCCGTTCTTTTTTAGTATTTGGATAGGATTTTCTGCAAGTATTCCTTGTACTGCTCCACCACGGCATTGGGAGAAAACAGCTTCGCCTTTGTGCCAAAGCCGCAGAGCCAGCCGAAGAACTGGTCGCTGATCTCCACATCGGCCGAAACGTTAAAGTGATGATCGTCAGAACGGGAATAGCTGACATTGTAGCGCCCGAAACGCTCCACTGCCGTATCCAAGAGCGAAGAAACAAAACGGATGCTCACACGCTCACGCTCGCCGCCAAACATGGAAAAGGTTCTCTGGGTGTATGTTTTCATGTCGATTGCGGCAAAGGCTTCTGCGCCCTCTCTCGGCGTGCCAAGGCGGTTGATTGCTTTCATTCGGTCAACTCGGTAGGTGCGGATTTGCTGGCTGTTATCGTCGAAGGCAAGCAGATAATAATTGCCGTCGTTGATAATCAGCTTGTAAGGGCTGACGATATACTTTGCGCCCTTGCGCCGTTCCGTCTGCTTTTCCAAATCGTCAATGGTGTATTTCAGATACTGGAAGCTGATTTTTTCGGGAATGTGCTTTTCGCCCTCGATCATTTTGCTCATGGCGTCGTAGATTGTGGAGACGTTGCGGAGCGTGGATTTGTTCAGCGTTCTTTGACGGGCAGTGACAAGGGCATCGGTGCGGATTTCTCTTGACTGCTCTTCGCTTACAAAGCCTTTGATGATGTCCACCAAACGCTCTGCCTCGCTCTGAGAGATATAACGGGAGGCATAGATGCACTCAGCCATAAGGCGAATGTCGGAAAGCTCATATTTGCGGCGAACAACCCGAAAGCCCTTCAAATGCCGATCATACACAATGAATTTCTCGCTGTCGTTCTCGTCCGTCTCAATGGCTTCCTCGGCGGCGAAAATGTCGGCATCGTCCTCGTTCTCCAAGAGCCAAAGCGCCTTGTTGATCTCTTCAATGTCACGGTAGATAGAACGTCGCTCTGCATCAATGCCAAGCTCTTGAAGATAGGCAGCGATATTGTCTGCGGACTCGGCGTGGTTCTCGTCGGTGTGGCGCATCAGATACTCCATGACAAGATAGGGCTTCATTTTCTGATTGGCTTTCCGTCCATGCTGGGGATTGGCTTTTGGTTCTCTCGACATTGCACTCGTTCCTCTGTTTTTCTTTAATCATACCACGCCAAGAGGAAAAAAGAAAGGTCGTTATTTCGGCACGCTTCCATCTTGCATTTTGGCGTTTCTGTGCTATACTAATAGTGCGACACAAACTTAATATTTGCATCTCAATACAGAGAATGTGTTTTTACTATCTTGGTAAAAACGCACTCTCCATTTTGTCATTCTCTGTGAGGTGCAAAAGTTTGTGTCGCAACAAACGGAGCTGTGCGCTTTTCGGTGTGTAGTTCCGTTTGGGACTACACACTTTTTTATTTTACGGAGGAAAAAGACAAATGAAGAAAGCCCTTGCCCTTCTCTTGGCACTTGTGATGGTGCTGTCCCTTGCTGCTTGTGGTGGCGGCAATGATTCGCCTAAATCACCTACCGACACAACAGCCCCCGAAGATGCAAAGATGTCAAAAGATGAAATGTTGAGTGCTGCAATCCCCTTGACAAGAGACGATCTCGAAAAGTCCGTTAGCAATATTGCTTTTGCGAAAACTCTGATTGGAAATACCTACACTTTTGGAGGCGAAGTATACTCTGTCGCAGAAGATCATGCTGTCGTGACCTTTTATGTCACCGATGAAAAGGGGGCTTACGGCACTGGTGCAAATGTAATGGTTGCTAATCTGTATCTTCCATTAGATGAATTGGTTTCTTTGGAAAACCAGCAGCGATTGAACTTTGTTGGGCAACTTGAGGATGTCAGCACACACGAAGAAGCTTTTCCTGGCATGGGAACTACAACGGTTGCTGAAATGGTATTCAAAAATATCGCCATTGTTTCTGACAGATTTGAAAACACAGGCACTCTGCATAGCAGAAATGCAAGCTATGGCGAAGATGCGTGGAATATCAAATTCCCTGACAGTGACTATCTTGGGGTCGTTCATTTCAGAGACGATGTGAGTGCTTATCAAGGAAAGGAAATCACATATTCCTACAAAATCACAGGCGATGGATGCGTTGATGCGTACATAGTTGAATGATAGGATAATAGGAGATAAAAGGGAGTGGACAAAATCCACTCCCTTTTATAATAAATCTACATGATTCAGAATCGCCTCTTCAATTCTCTGAGGTTCAATGCCAATATAGCGCTGAGTAACTGCGGCAGAGCTGTGCTGTAAAAGCCGTTGCACCAAAGCGATGTCATAGCCATTCGCCTTGTAAATCTCCGTTGCGTACCATTTGCGGAAGCTGTGCGTTCCGATTCCCTCATAACCCAAATAATCGCAGACGAGCGCAAGCTGTTTCTGAACGGTTCGCTCTGTGATGGGGAAAATCAAATCCCTTGCGCCAATGCCGTTGCGAAGGCAGTAGTTTTCAATGTACTGTTTCACCACAAGGGGAACGGTGAACACTCTTCGCTTGCCCGTTTTCTGCTCGACGATCTCCAAACGGTAGCGCTCGCCGTCCTTTACAATGTCGCAGGGGCGCAGTTTGAGGATGTCGCTAATCCGCAAGCCCAAGTTTCCCTCCAACACAAGCGCCGTGGCGGCTCGTTCATTGGGGCGAAAGAAGGAACTGCCCTCACGCATGGCAGCGATGATCTCTTTGTACTGCTCTGTTGTCAGAGCCTTGGTTTTCTTGTTCATGGCGTCTCCTTTTGGCTGAAAGTTCGTATTTGGAGCAGGAAAAGTTCGCATCTTTGCGCCGTTTTTCAAAAAGCCTTGCAGCAAGGGGCTTTTGCTGTTCGTAATTCTACAATTTTAGGAACCTCCCCTCTTGGCTCGGTTTGCAGAGCCAAGAGGGATTTCAGCGCTCAGGCGCTGATGGAGAAGCGACGGCTGGAAACCTGCTTGGTGTATGCCTTGTAGATGTCAGGCATTACCTTCTTGAAAGCCGTGGTATCAAAGCGCTGGGAGAGGACAGCAGTGTATCGGACGATGTACTGTCCAGCAATCAGTTCCTCTACCTCTCTGGCTTCCATCTCTGCCTTGATGGTGTTGCGGATGGTGTCGGCCTCGGCTTTGAGTTCCTCCATCATGGCTTCGTATTTGTTCAGCAGTTCAATCTTGGCAAGCAGTTCGATTTTAGACATTTTCGGTTTCTCCTTTGTGTTTGTTTTGCCGTCTCTCCGTGCTGTCGCTGCTCCTTTGTGGGTTGTTCAGGGGGCTTACAACAGGCAGTGTTGAAATTGGCTGCCCCTCAATTACAAGAATAGTATAGCACGAATAGTCGTGCAAGTCTATTGACAAAATGCACGAAAATTAGTGCCGTTTCTTGGTTAATTTTGCACTTGATTTCGTGCAATCTGACTGCTATAATAAGGACAATGGAGAAGGAGGCGAATTTTGTGCCACTGCAATACAAAATTGACATTCTGAATGCCCTGAAAGAGAAGGGCTACAACACAAACAAGATACGGACAGAAGGACTTCTCAGTCAATCCACTTTGCAGAAGTTCAGAAACCAACAGGGGGTTTCGTGGGAGAACCTTGAAACCCTTTGCCGTCTGCTGGACTGCCAGCCTGCCGATCTGATCGAGTATGTAAAAGAGGACGATGTCAGCGAAAGGGGCTGACGTATTTCCTGAACAGAAAGTCTGCGTTTTGGGACGCTTTCAGGGGCGTTTTTGGGGAACCAAAAGTGTCTGCGAAACCAAATGGTTGATTGAACAGGGGGCTGTATTACAGGAAAGCCAGATGATTTCCCACCGAACGAAAAAAGGCGTGGCTTGCGCTCCTACCAAGAGAGGATTTGATTTCAGCAAACGGCTTTCAGGTCTGTTTGCGGACAGCCCTTTTTTCACGCCACACGGCGCAGACGGCAGAAAACGAAAAAAAACGGCAAGCCAACCAAGGTTCTTCCTTGTGTCGGCTTGCCGTTTCCTTTATAGTTTAATTTTGATTTCCTTGTTACAGTCCTTCAGCAAATCGTCCACTGCCGCATCCAAGGCAGTTTTCATGGACTTTTCCATAATGCTGAAAATCTCTTTTTCAAGGACGGACTGCTTCTTTTTCTTCTTGTCCTCTTTCTTCTCGCTCATCGTTTGATTTTCACCTCGCTCGTTATTTTGATGGAATCCACGGAATCCGCAAGTTCTTCCTGCTCTGCCTGCTGCCTGTTCATCTTCTTGTGGAGGGCGTATAGGATTTCATCAGGTGTGAAGCCGTCAAGGTACATCCAGTCATAGTATTCGGGTATTTCACGGAAACGGTAATTTTCTAATGTCATTCTGATTCTCCTTTATCAAATCGTATAATATCTAAACCATCAAGTGCGTAAACTGGCACTTTGAATGGGTAATAGCCATGTTTTTCCTTAAATTCTTTGCGGGCTGTCAGGTAATTGGAAAAGCTGAGACTGCCTATGCTCTCAATCAAATCATCCTTTGTAATCAGCCCAATTTGATAGTCGTTGAGCAGTTCCAATTCTGCATCTTTGGAGTTTTCTTTGATTGCTCCAAACATTTCGCAAAATTCTCTGATTGTTTCGTCCTCTAATGGGATGTAAATATTGTGGTCAAAATCCACACGACACCATATTTTATCAATGACAGCGCCGTGTGTTCCACTCTCGCCGACGCGCTTGCCGAACATTGCCGACATTCGCAGACGGGTGTACTCATAAACGGTTCCCTCTGTGTGTTCAAAGGCTTTTATTGCGTCGGCCTTTCTGATAATCCGTGCAACGTTTCTCGGCGTTTGAACATTGTCAACCTCTATAACCTCGACGATCTGTTCTTCATAGGTTTTGTCACGAACCTCTTTGCTCCTTTTGGATGGGGGCTTCTTGTAATCGCCCAGCTTTTTGAGGATGTGATAATTGGTGGAGCGCTCTTCATAGATTACTTCATACTCATAATACAGACAGAAGTTCTCCAAGTATTTGTCCCTCGAATGATCCCATGTGCTTTTGCTGATTCCCATGAAACGCTGCATTTCTTGGGTTGAGTAGGTCTTGCCCTCTTCTAATTCCATGTGTTTTCACCTCACTTCTCTACACTATTACTGCAAAATCTATTCATTGATCTGTTGGAAATTGTCCAAAAATTTTTGATAAAAACATTATGCAAGTTTTTTTTGAGGCGCTTATATTAAAAGAAGCTCAAAAAATTTTGCATAGTATTTTAAGCAGCTCTCCTTTCTTCAACAGGGGGATTCAGATATGCTTTTCCGTTGATGATTATCGGCAGCTCCTTGTAATTGGGGAAGCGCTTCACGAACCAATCATGTACATACTTGTATCTATTGGACTGACTGAGGGAAAACTCCTTGACTTTCTCAAATTCGGCAAGGGCTTCTGCGCCGTCAGCGAAGGCAGAAATGTAGCGCTCCATACGGTCGTAGGTCATGCCCTTTGTGGGATTGCTCGTCTTGGGGGACTTGTGCGTGCGATATGCAATCCGCAGGTCAGGACAAGCCGCACGACAGTTTGCAATAACATTACGGGCTTCGGATTCAGGGTCAAGGGCTGTTTCGGCAAATGCCTTGGTGATGGTCAGCGTCTTGGTGGCAAAATTCATCTGGTACTCTTTCATTTTTATTTCCTCCTGATTCTATTACGCAGTCTTTTTCTCATTTTCGATAACGGCGAGTGTGGCAGCTGCCTTTGCGAGATCATCTTCTCCGACGGCTACTTCGGCAGAAATCTCGGCTTCGCTCACATTGTTTTCCTTGAACTCAGGGAAGGTAACTAAGAACCACTTCTTGGTCAGGGGGTACTTCGCACCCTTTGCCTCTGCAACCTTCTGGATGGCTTTGAACTCAATCAGGCGCTCCTTGCTGTTGGGCTGCGTTTCAATGTACGCCTTCATACGGGGGAGGGTCAGGCCCTTGTACTTTTTCTTATCGGCCTTGTGCTTGATTTGCTTCTCTGCAACCGTAAAATCAGGATGTTCGGCAAGCATTTCGCAGAGCATTCCATATTCGGGCTTCAGCCCCTTGTTTGCACGGTTGATTGCAGACTTGGTGCCGACGATGGTCTTGTTGATGAAGTTGTAAGTGAAGATGGCGTTCATTGTAATTTCCTTTCTGCGCTCTTGGCGCTTGCGATTGGTCGCAACCCATATTTTATTTGAGGTGTTTTCCTCTGTTCTTTATGTACTTATTATAGCAAACGGTTTTCTCGGATTGGTCGTTATATTGGCACTTGCTTTACAGTTCGCCAAAGACCATTTCAAAGGCTTCAAAGAACATCTCATTGCTCCAAGTGCTAAGTTCATCATCAGTCAGATAATGTCCATCGTCACATTTCCAGCCGTGTTCTTCAATTGTCATACAAAGCCCCTCGACTATGACGACAATTTCATCCTCGGTGTAAAACTTGTTCTTGTACCACATATCAATTTCCTTTCTGCGCTTCTGGCGCTTGCGGTCAGGTCGCAACCCTTTATTTTGTTTTGTCTGAGGTCTTATCTCTCTCAACCTTGTGACTATATTATACCGAATCTTCGCTCTTGACTGGTCGTTATAATAGTACTATAATATAGGCGTACAGAAAAAGAAAAAGCGGCTTCAAAGAGCCGCAAAAATCAGAGTTACCGCCACATCGGCGCAACTCGTTTGAGAGATATTCAAAAGATGTACAAAGGCGTATCGTTCCCCTTTTGGAGATGAAGCAGGGCGCTGCATACTTGAATGGTTGACGTGTCCTGCTGTATCGTTGTTGTCCAAAAGATTTGGACAACAACTTGGACAACAAATTAAAATATACTCAAAAAACAATGTGCAGTAAGTTGCAGAAATTGAGGGTTTTGAAGGTAAATCCGCCATTTGCGGAGTGGCAAACTTGCCACGGAGCAAATGGCATTCAAGAGGTCAGCGGTTCGATCCCGCTTATCTCCACCAAATGTGCGCTGAGGCACAAGAAAAACCTTGAAATCATCTGATTTCAAGGTTTTTTCTTTTCCAAAAGTAGAAAATTCGGGAGATTTGCAAAAGGCACCTGTGCGCTTGATTTTTGATGGAAATTTTGAAAATCAAGAGGTCAGGTACGATGAGGAAAAACAGGATGAATTTCCCCGCGCGGGACGCGGGGCTTCCTCCAAACAGCATCAACCGCTACACAAGTGGCCCCAAATCCTTTCCCCTGCCGTCAATACAGCGTCTCCTCGTTTTCTGCAAACAGCTTGTCGTTTACTCCAAATAAATCCATTCCATTCAAAATACCGTAGAGGATAATGGCATCCCGCCTATCCTTGGGATAAAGCTGCGCAAACCCGCATAGCTTCAAAAGCTCCTGGGTTTCCTCCAATGTGGCGTTCAGGCCAAAGCACAGGCACAAAAGACGGCTGCGGGAGGGATTGCGCCGCCCGGAAAAAACCTGATGCAAATATACTTCGCTCATGCCGGACTGCTTGGCAAGCGTCGCCTTGGAAATCCTTCGCTTCTGGAAAAGCCGGTTCAGCAATTCGCAAACGCTGTCCCGGTTGAAGCTGTCCTGATTCTCGGATAAGAATTGGTCGAGGCTGGGGGCTTCCATCAGCTTCTGCCGTAGATTATTCGTGTCTTTCATATGCTACCGCCTTTACAACCGCGTGTTTTCTTTGTATAATCATACTGGTTCAGGCGAGCAAAATCAATATGCGCTTTGCATAGCTTAAGAGGGTGAGCGCGATTTATCCGTATTTGTTATCGAGCATCGAAACGGACTATGAAACCGTAAGGACAATCAAACATAGCGAGCGCGGCTGTGTTTCGCTTCTGCAAAACAAACAGAACGGAACACGCTTTATTTTTCGCCATTATCACGGAAATGGGGAGGTCTACCGGAAGCTGCTGGGGATCTCCTGCCCAAACCTGCCACAGATCATGGAGACTGCGGAGCGGGACGGTATGGTGGCGGTGCTGGAAGAATACATACAGGGGGATTCTCTTGCCTACCTTTTGGAGGGCGCGCTGTTCACCCCCGCCGAAGCGCGGAAAATCACCCGGCAGCTGTGCAACGCCCTGTGGGTGCTGCACAAATTGGGCGCGGTGCATCGGGACATCAAACCGGAAAATGTGATGATCCGGGGCAGCGAGGCGATACTCATCGACTTTGACGCTTCCCGCATTTTCAAAAGCAACACAAACCAGGACACGCAGATTCTGGGAACCACGGGCTATGCTGCGCCGGAGCAATACGGGATTACCCAGACGGACGAGCGGGCGGATATCTATTCCCTTGGGGTGCTGCTGAATATCATGCTCACGGGAAAGCATCCGTCCAAAGAACTGGCAAGCGGCCGCTTAGGCCGTATCGTGCAAAAATGCACCATGGTAAATCCGGACAAACGATTTAGAAGCGTGCTCTATCTGATGGAGGCGCTTTAGGGAGAGAATAACATGAAAAAATGCAGAAATTGCGGCGCTAGTCTGCCGGAGGGCGCTTCCTTTTGCACCCATTGTGCCCAAAGCCAGATTGAGAGACAGGAAGTAAAGCCCCCGCGTCTGTGGCGGAAAAAGGCGCTGATTGCGGCTCTGTGCGCGCTTGTGCTGGTGACGGCGGCACTGGCGGTGTTCCTGCCCCACCGCCCGAAAACCTACGAGGGCGGCGCGTCCGTCACTTATACCGATCAGGACGGAACCTATGAGCTGCTTGTCGGCACTTTTTTAAACAACATTGAAGACAAGCAGCCGGAGGAAAAACGGACGCTTTCTCTTTCCGTGGACGAAACCTCCTACCTGCCTGCCATGCTTGGCGTTTACCGGAACGGAACGCCGGTAGACCCGGAAGCGTTTCTTGCCAAGGTGGAGCGCTGTACCCTGGAAGCATTCCCCAACGAAAACGGTGCATTGGATATCGCGGAGCCGCGCTATAACGAGATGTTTAGCGCCGCTGTTTTGGAAACGGATGTGGTTTTTACCGGAGCAAGCGGAACAAATGAGCTTGTCTGGACGCTGACAATGAAAAACGGCGATACCATCCGACTAAAGCATACCTTTGAGGTGCTGCCCCTTGTGCACGAGGCTTTTACAGCGGAAGATACCCCGCTGAATACCATAGAAGATTTGAAGGCGCTCCTTGACCGCATTGACGGGGAGGTTCCGGCAGACACCGTCGTGGATATTTATTTGCTGCCGGTCACCTACACCGGCGATCTGCACATATCCTCCCGCGCGGTGAATCTCTACGGCTGCTGCGACGGCAGCGGGCGAACCGTGATTGAGGGAAGTCTGACTGTCAGCACCCACGCCCCGGACAAGGTGGTGCTGCATGATCTGGATTTTGTGGGCAACGGCGGCAACGGTCTTACCGCCACGGCATCGACGGTGATTGAGAATTGCTCTTTCACGGGCTATGATATCGGCGCGGCCGTGGAAAACGGCGGCATGATCGGCGTGGAAGCCTGTACATTCCGGAATAACAAAATCGGATTTTCCTATGATACATTGCGCTATTCCTTTTCCAAAGACGGATTTCCGGACTGTAGGATTGAGGGCAATGATGTTGGCATTCAATTTGTAAACCTTCCCTGTGCAATGCCGTTGGACTTTTTCGGTACTGTTTTTTCCGGAAACGGAACGGATATTGACAATCCGATCCAGAACCCCATCGACCTGTCAAACGCGCTTTTTGAGTAAAACGCGCTGTTTTGAGTTCCATTTCTTTGATTTTACTGCAAAACGCGGGAGATTCACGAAATCTTCCGCGTTTTTGCTGCGTTCCCATGATTTTGGGCAAAAAGGAGAAATTTCCCAATACTATGCAGCCAGTTAATTGTTTTTGGGATTTTCGCGCTGTATTCTATTCCTTGTACGGGTTTTGGATAATGCGCTTAAAAGCGTTTTATCCTGCCGCAGGGCGTCCTCCGTGTCAAAGTATACATAAAGAGAGGTAAAAGACAATGCGTGAAGAATTTGCTTTAGGGCTTATGCAGCCCCCGGGAACAAAAAAATTTGTAATCACTGACGACAAATTGATCTACGGAAAAGAAGAATTTTCGTATGGCGAACTATCCAATATAAGAATGCTTGTTACACCTTCTCCAATAACAAACGGAGTGGCACAAGTCGTAATTGGCGGAAAACCAAAACAGTTGGCATACAAATTTGCTGACCGTGAACGTGCCGCACAAGCATTTGCGTTTGCTAATGGCAAAATTAACGCTGCAAAAGGTATTGTTAAGAATTGTAAATATGAATTGCAGGCACACACCGGAACATCATTAGAAGTATATGATACCTATTTGGTATTACACTTTATGGAAACTGGCGCTATTGTAGCAAATATTGCCAAAGGCGGCACAAACGGAGGAAAACGCATCAATTTTGCAGACTTGACAGCGATACAATTCAAAGAGCCTGCTGGAATGTCTGTTGGTTTTATCCAGTTTGCATTTCCGGGAAGTGTGGAAAATAAAAACGGCGTTTTTGCCGCAATCAATGACGAAAATTCTATCCCAGTAAGTCCGCAGAATTTGGCTCTTGCAAGAGAAGTTGTAGAGTTTATTGAAAATAGAAGAAGTGAACTTCGCGCCCCGCAAACAACTGTTGTTCAGCAGGCTTCCGCTGCTGACGAACTCAAGAAGTTCAAAGAGCTGCTTGATAGCGGCATTATCTCACAGGAAGAATTTGACGCAAAGAAAAAGCAGCTGCTCGGTTTGTAATATCTGCGTTTTCACATAGCGGAGCAGGTTGTAATGGACGCAAAAAATACAGGAAAAGAGGAAATGGAATCAGTCATGAAGACAGTAAATGAAATGATGGAAGCGGCACGGAAATACCAAGTGGTAAACCTGCCTGTGTTTGAAAAAGCCTTTTCTGAAATCGAGAAAATGCTTCGCCCGGATGAAGATGTATTATGTGCATTCACCGGCTCATCCGCACAGCGTAAGAATAGCTCTATGCTTTGGTTTGTGGGCGTGGCATTGACAAATCAAAGATTGCTTATCGGCGGTCAGATAAAAGGCTTGTTGAAAGTGAGCTATACTGCTCAATCATTCAATATCGAAAATATCAATGCTATCAGTCAATCATGGTCTGCAATCGGTGGAGATTTAATTATCGATACGCTTGGCGATGATATAAGGATCGGCGAGTCTGCAAGGGATGTCGTCAACAGCATTATCGTAGACTTTGATACGGTACTGCAATCTGTAAAAACGCCAAAGGGCGGCGCTGTAATTCAGCAGGCTTCCGCTGCTGACGAACTCAAGAAGTTTAAGGAATTGCTCGATATGGGCGTTATCACGCAGGAAGAATTTGACGCAAAGAAAAAGCAGCTGCTCGGTCTGTGATACATGCCGTCGTTGTAACGGACGCCCAAAATACATGAAATGAGGAAAGCGAACATGAAAAAGCTGATTGCGCTGCTTCTGGCGGCGGTACTGTGCCTGAGCCTTGCGGCTTGCGGCAAGGCCTCCGAAGCATCCTCCGAGTCGTCGGCAGAGCCTACGGAAAGCGCCTATGCCGACGTAGAGGCCTGTGCCGGGTACGCCATTGAGAAGCTGAAAACCGTTCTGAAAAACCCCGCCAGCTTGCAGGTCAATTCTCTCAGCGCCGTGGCGACCGATGACAGCTACATCTATGCCATTGACTACTCCGCCGAAAACAGCTTCGGCGGCATGAACCGCAGCAGCCTGTATCTGGATGTGTACCGGATCGAAAACGGTTTTGCCGCCCGAACCTATGGCACAGGCGCCTTTTACGATGAGGAAAACCAGCAATATACCGCCCAGTTCTATCTGAAATATTGTAAGGTTTCCGGCTCGTACATGCTTGACCCGGAAACCTTCCGGGTAACCGGTCTGGACGTGACCTATGTTGACGACACCATCAACCAGAGGGTTCAGCTGGTGGGTAAGATGAAGGGGGAAAAGGGAGCCGGCACGGGCTATGAAGGCGCGTGGGATTTTCAGGTGGGCGACAACGCTTTCCTGCAGGTCGTGTATTTTGCCGAGGGCACGGACTTAAGCTGGTATACGCAGTTCACGGGGTTCCCCTATGAGATCACCATTTCCGCCATCAAAGACGAAAACGGGCATTATTATGATGCCGAGATCGTGGAGGACACCGTGCGCTATGCCACGGACGAGGAGCGATTCCAGCGGTTTGATTACTACGACAGGATAATTCTTGCCCAGACGATCCCTTCTTCCGGATGCGAGGTCATGGACGCGGACGCCATCCATGCTGCTCTGGATGACCACACCTTTTCCATGCGGAACAATTATGGCGGCGACGGCGACGGAACCCATTCCATTACCTTCTACCCGGACGGCACTCTGGATGCCCATTACACCTCTGACGGTACGCAGCACAGCATGTATGACGCATGGGAGGCGACGGAGGAAGCCGTTGTTCTGAGCCGCACCACAGAGGGAGGCAAGACCTCCTCAAAGACCTTTACGGCATACCGGTATGACGGCATCCGGATCCTGCTGATCGGCAGCGGCTGGGATGCCGACGCATCCATGGTACTCACGGCCAAGCCGTAAACACAGGATCTGCTGTAATGGACGCAAAAGCATTTGAAATGAGGAAAGCGAACATGAAAAAGCTGATTGCGCTGCTTCTGGCAGCAAGTATGTGCCTGACCCTTGCGGCTTGCGGCGGAAAAAAAGACGAAAGCGCTGTGGAAGATATCAAAATCAATGGGGAAAGTGTTTCAATTACCGATTTTCTGATCGAACATTTGAAGGAATACACAAGCACCGAGGAATTTGCAGACCGGGAAAAACGATTTGCAGATACGTTCGGCGCTCCTGACAAGCCATTCACTGTAACGAGAGCCATTGAATTGAAAGCGGATAGATTGGGTGAAAGCAATTTGTCTATCCACTATCTGCTGGTCAAGGCAGATTGGCAGTATGCAACAGATGATGACTTTAGCGACGACAATATTCTTATCATTGTCAACTATGATACCGGCGAAGTATTAGACCAGTTTATGGGAGACGAAAGCTGGCTCGAGGATACAGAGAGTGTAGATTATTGGAATTACACAATGCTCCATAGCGCGCTCCATGGCAGCGGGTATGACGGCGGCGTTATTGTTACGGATTCCGAAACACGCACGGAGCTTCCCAAGAGCGAAATTGCGAAGATCAACGAAGCAATTCAGAAATAAAACGTATCAGCGGAGCGGGGCAGGGCCCCGCTCCTTTTGGCTGCGGCAAAGAGGAGAAAAGCACCTGACCTCTTGACTTTTGATGGAAATTCTGGAAATCAAGGGGGGCAGGCATTGACACCTGCAAGACGGTGTCATACAATGATTCCATTGCATTTATGAGGTGATCTTATGACAAAATGGGACAAGATATTCCGCATTGCTGTGGTGCTGCTGCTCAGCGCGAACCTGGCAGTCAGCAGTATTATCTGTGTGCGGCTTGGCGATGGTGTGCCAGCGGCAAGCAGCGGCGAAAACAGCTCTGCGGCAGAAAACGCCGATGATGACATCGAGCCGATACCTCCGGAAAGCCCGAAGGCTACCGATGCCTGGTATGACTATGCATGGGTATACGAAGATTCGGATTATGTGGAGATTAGCCGTTTGGGGGCGTATAACTCCAATTGGCATTTTGAAATGACACTTCCGGGAGCCAACGTGGATCTGACCGTTAAACAAATCTTTATTAACGACATTGTCGACGGGCAAGAAACCAATGTTTTTCTCACTGACGACGATACCATGAGATATATGGCGCAGCTCAATGGTATTAACGGTGACAAAGTGATACTTCGCGCCGGAAAAACGCTGGTGTTTGAAGACAATCACCCGTTCGTAACGGATTTTAACGGCAGAGAGATACTCTTTGTTTTGGAAGCGCCCTCCGGCGAAACCTTGCGTTATTCGTATATTTTTGAGCTTACGGAAGCCCCTGCGTTGTCAGCGGACTACGCAAACGACGGCGGCAAGGATCTTTCTCTGCTTCGCCACGATGCGCAGTACGAAATAGAAGTCTTCGACGGCGTATTCTGGGTGCCGGCCGTTTCTCTTGGGGAAAGCCGCTATACGAATGCAGAAATTGCCGCAATGCTGGGTGATTCTCCGGAGGAAAAGCAAGCCAGAATCGGCACGCTCTATGAGGCGTTGCAGCTGTACCAGATCGGGAATTTTTCCTCGGCAGACGATAATGTGCGCATTTCCGAAAACGGGATCAACTGGGAATACCATACGCCGGGGCGCAATGCTGTGATCAACAACTGCGGCTGCTGTGCTACGTCTTCCGCATGGCTGCGCTATCTGATGGACGGGGATTACGATGAAATCGGATATATCGCCACCTCCCAGCGCGACGGCAGCGGACATGTCTATAACTATATTCAGGACGGGGAATGGTACTATATCATCGACCTTACGCACTACCGCAACGACTGGATCGCCACGATCGAGGAAAACGGCGATATGGCCGCCTATTCACGCTCCGACCGTGTTCTCGGGAATATTCACCGTACAAAAAATCTAACCAGCTTTGTAAACTACGTGCAGGATGCCTTCAATGATCCGCCCGGACTGATGTTTCAGCTCACCTGCGAGGATGTAACGCCCATAGACGGTGTGCATTCCCCTGACGGTGTGACAATTGTTCGTCCGGAAAGCTATGAGCCATATATTACCTGCATTTTTGATGACCCTGCCGACGACCTGACGTACTCTTATGTCCCGGATCCTACTGAGGTGCCGCAGTATTAAATCGAAGCTGGAGTAAGCTTCCCTGCCCGACGGTATTTGCCCCGGCCAATATGGAAGCAGACGATAAAAACCACCCCCAAAATGAATCGTGTCCCCAATACCGGATGCCCGGTATTGGGGGCATAATTTATTTGCCTGCTTCCTCTTTTGCGAGGCGGCTCTGCCCGTGTGCCCTATGGTGCATAGATGGTGTCGGGCTGGAAAAATTGATCCAGCGCGTAATAGGCGGCGCCTTCCGCAAAGGCAAAGGCGGACAGATCCGCGATGGCCAGGTTCACGGGACACAGGCTGGGATTCAGGGTGTTCTCATCCAGGTAGTTCTTCAAATGATCAATAAAGATGGAACCGCACTGGGTCACCTCGCCATAGAACAGCACATCGCTGGGATTGAACAGGTTGATCACCTGATTCACCGCATAGCTGAGATGGTAACAGATCTCGTCCAGAATGCGGACGCAGTCCGGCTGATTGTCCTTCACCAGACGAACAAACAGCTCCATTTTCTTCGCGGTGTTCATGGGATTTCCGTTTTCGTCCTCAAGGGTGCCCAGGATAGCATCCATTTTCCTGGTTATGGAGTAGATCGACACCTCGGCATCCAGACAGCCGATTTTCTTGCATTTGCACAGGGCAGTGAAATTGGGAAGCCGGATGTGTCCGATCTCACCGGCCTGCCCTGTGGCACCCCGGTAAATGCTGCCGTTCAGGATACAGCTCATTCCGACGCCGGTTCGGATGCTGAACAGGATCATATCCTTCAGGGGGCGGCCGGATTCCTGCTCTTTATAGGCAGTCGCGAGACAGTTTAAGCTCTTGTCGATATAGACAGGGCAGCTGTAGCGGCTGCTCAGGGAGGGGGCAACCGGGACATTGCGCTCATTGGAAAATCGGGAGTAATAGACGACGGAACCGGTTTCGATATCGATCAGCCCGGGAGCGGCAACACCGATACAGATAATATGGGGCGCTGTTTCAAAGGAAGCCAGGAGTTCATCGATCATCCCGGGAACGAGGTTGATGATTTCCTGCAGGGAGGCAACCTCCGCAGGGATCCTCTTGTGCAGTGTCCGAACGGTTTCCCGCTTGAAGTTGAGGATTGCGGTATTGATGGAATTGGAGTTGATATCGACGCCGATGGCATACCCATATCCCGGATTCAGGGAATAAAAAAGCGCGGGACGGCCGACAGCAGCCGGGTTAGAACCACATGGCTCGATCAGCCCGTCCTGACTCAGATCATCAACCGTGGAAATGACCGTGGAAATGCTGTATTTGGTCATCTTGAAAATATCATTTTTTGAAAGAGCTCCGTGCTCTTTGATCAGATTGATGATCTGCTTTCGCCGATCGTCAATCCGCCGCGCAGTAGAAGATGCCTTTGCCACGCACACGCCTCCTGCTATTAAAATCTATTTCATAATAATAAAATATCCCATAATGCGCGGGTTGTCAAGTGATTAAACAAAATTTATTGGAATATATATAAAATATCCCCTATTTATTTTGTTCAAAATGTTGGGTTGACACTTTGCACTCTTCCGTATATAATGGCGATATAAATCGAAAACGATATAATTAAATGACTCAGACAGGACTAGCGGGAGGGAGACAGTTTCATGGAGTTCCGAGGTGCGGTCGTTCTGCCGGAACGGATACTGGAATATGGCAGAGTTGTGTGCTGCGGGGGAAAAATCACGGCCATTGAAGAACTGGAGAAGCCTGAAAGGATTTCCGGACGGTATATTCTTCCGGGCTTGGTGGACATTCACAATCACGGCGCAATGTTCCACGACTATATGGAGGCAACGGAGGAAGCATTTGACGCGATTACACGCTATCTGACCTCCCACGGAATCACAACAACGCAGTGTACTACCGTTAGTGCTCCGGTGGAACGGATTCTTCGGTGCATTCAGTTTTATCGAAAACAATTAAAAAAGAAAAGCGAAGGAAGACCGGTCTGCCGCCTTGCGGGAATCCATATTGAAGGCCCTTATATTGCGCCGGAGAACAGGGGAGCCCATCCGCTGGATGCGCTCCTGACGCCGGAGGATGGATATCAGTGGATCCTTGAGAATTCCGATGTAATCGGCGAAGTGACAGTCGCCCCTGAGCTGCCTGGGATGGCACGGATGATCCGGGATCTTCGGGCAAGGGGGATCGTCGTTTCCGGCGGGCACGATCACGCAGAGCTGGAGGATGTCCGCCAGGCGGCGGAAAACGGTATGACCCATTGCACCCACATCTACTGTGCCATGTCCACGCTGCACAAAACAAACGGACACCGGCGCTGCGGTCTGACGGAATATGCCATGACCCACGACAACCTGACTGCGGAAATCATTGCCGACAACCACCACGTCCCGCCCCTGCTGGCCCGAATGGTCTACCAGGCGAAAGGCCCGGAAAAGCTGTGTGTGGTATCGGATGCGATTTCCCCCAGCGGCCTGCCTGAATCCCCGGAGGTATATCAGCTGGGAGCCGGAGAGGGCTGTACCAAGGTCATCGTCGAGGGCGGTGTTGCCATGGTGGCGGATCGGTCATGTTATGCCGGAAGCGTGCAATCCATCGATCGGATGGTCAGGAATCTGGTACGGGACGCGGGGATCCCCCTGGCGGACGCCGTCCGGATGGCTTCCCTGACGCCTGCCGAAATCATCGGGATTGATCACGACTGCGGAAGCATTGAAGTCGGAAAACGGGCGGATCTTTGTATCATGGACGAAAACCTGCAGGTCTGCCAGACGATCATTGAAGGGCAAGTGGCTTATGAAAGGCAGGAGGAAACAAAATGAATCAAAACGTTACTGAGCATCAGGAACAGATTTACGATACCCTGGTGAACTGCTTTGTTCCGTTCTGGGAAAAATACTCACCAGATCCGGAATACGGCGGCTTCCTGTGCGGCTTTGACCGGGACGGCGGGCTGTTTCTGGAGGACAAATCCGTCTGGCAGCAGGGCAGAAGCACCTGGATGTTTGCCAAGCTTTTCAATGAATTTGGGCAGAAGCCGGAATGGCTGGAAATTGCAAAATCCGGATACCGGTTTATCCGGGAGCACTGCTTTGCCGAGAATGGGCATATGTATTTCCGGGTCACCCGGGATGGCCGCCCCCTGGTGGAGCGCCGGTACTACTTCTCCGAAGCTTTTGCCATCATGGGCTATGTAGAGCTGTATCTTGCCACCGGCGATGAAAGCGTACGGGAAAACGCACGGGAGCTTTTTGGGAGATTCTACCGCTACTATACCGTACCCGGCATTTTTCAGCCGAAGGTGAATCCGGAAACCCGGAAGAACAAAGGGCACAGCATTGTCATGATCATGCTCAATGTCTGCCAGCACATGCGCAGAATTGACGATAGTCCTCTGTATGACGAAATCATCACCGGCTGCATCGATCAGATCGTCAACGGTTTTGTCAAGGAGGATGAAAAGGTACTGCTGGAGACTGTCGGCCCCAACAATGAGCGGATCCATTCCCCTGAGGGACGGCTGATCAATCCCGGTCACGCCCTGGAAACCTCCTGGTTTATAATGCAGGAGGCGCTGTACCGCAAGGACGATGCGCTGATGCGCAAAATGATTCAGGTGGCTGAATGGTCGCTGAACCGGGGCTGGGATCCGGAGATGGGCGGCATCTTCTACTTCCAGGACGTTGAAGGAAAGCCTGTGCTGAGTCTGGAATGGGATATGAAGCTGCTGTGGGTTCACTGTGAGGCGATGATCGCCATGCTCTATGCCTACGGCTATACCGGGGAAAAGAAATACTTTGACTGGTTTGAAAAGCTGAAGGCCTATATTTACAAGCATTACCCCGATGAGGGGCACCCGGAATGGTTCGGTCATCTGCACCGGGATGGTTCCCCCATCAACTACATCAAAGGCAGCGACTGGAAGGGGCCTTTCCACAATGTCCGTGCCTTTATGCTCATGACCCAGCTCCTGAAAAAGCTGGAGCAGGGGCAGCCATTGACCTGAACACTGTGATTATCGTGACACTCCACGATAAAATAAAAAGCAAGGAGACAATATTATGAAAAAGACACTCGCCCTAATCCTCGCATTGGCAATGGTGCTTTCTCTGGCAGCCTGCGGCAGCAAGCAGGCGGAAGAGACCAAGGCACCGGAAGCAGCGGCAACGCTGGCTCCCGCCCCCACCGCAAACGGTGACGAGCGCCCCTATGAAGGTCAGACTCTGAGCGTGCTGTTCATGTCCGGCACTTACGCTGACGCTGCCCGCTCCATCGAGGCAGAGTTTGAGGAAAGAACCGGCGCAGACATCGAAATTGTGGACTTCCCCTATGCTACCCTGCATGAAAAGATGCTTCTGGACTTCACCAGCGGCAGCACTGCCTATGATGTGGTCTCCGTTGCCTGCCAGTGGGACGGCGAAATGGCTCCCTTCATGGAGCCTCTGGATCCCTACATCACCCGCGACAGCTATGATATTGACGCCTATGATCAGAATATTCTGGATAACTGCGGCCGCTGGAACGGCACTGTTTACGGTATCCCCCATGCCAATACGCCCTACTGTATTGCTTACCGTACCGACATTATCTCTGAGGACGAAATCCCCACTACCTGGGAAGCGTACATCGAGACTGCCCGCAAATACATGAACCCGGACGAGGGCCTGTATGGCATTGCCTGTACCGCAGCCAAGGCACAGTACGGCGCCGGTTTCTACACCCGTATCTGGGGTGAAGGCCAGGACTGGGCCGATGAGGATTGGAACGTTACCATGAATACCGACACGGTTCGCCGTGCTGTTGAGTCCATCGGCGATGAGCTGACCGTTGCCGATCCCGCCTGCCTGAACTGGGCCACTGCCGAAGCCACCGCCGCCTTCCAGAACGGCAACGCCGTATTCCTGGAAGCATGGCCCACTCTGGGCATTTGCCTGACCGGTGATGATCCTGCGCAGTCTGCTGTCGCCGGTAAGTGGGCGATTATGCCCATGCCCACCAATGGCACCGGCATCAACCTGCTGTCCGGCTGGGATATTGGCATCAACGCTGCCTCTGAGAAGAAAGAGCTGGCATGGGAGTTCATCAAAGAATACACCACCGCCGCCAATCAGGAAAAGTTCTTCAACGAATACACCATCCTGCCCACCCGTATGGCAGTCTGGGAAAAGGATTCCGTCAAGTCCTCCAATATGTACCAGGTCAAGGAATATCTGAGCGGTTCCGTTATCTGGTGGCGGATTCCCGCTTCCGAGGAAGCCCGTGCCGAAATCAGCAACGCTCTGCACTCCTACATGAGCGGCGATGCCGATGTGGATACCTGCCTGGAGATGATGCAGTCCGGTGTCGAGATGGCGCTGGAGAACAATCCTCCTGAGGATGGCCTGAAGAATACGACAATTACTACCGTCAAGAATCTCGTGGGATAAATTATGACCGGCTGAGCCTGCGAAGGCAGGCTCAGCATTTTATAAGCGAGGGGTCAGAGTATGAAACAAAACAAGAGCCTCATAAGGAAGATAACAGATGACAGGGCGGTTTCCTGGACCTTTTTAGCGCCTGCCAGTCTGATCCTGCTGGTCACAGCGGTGGCGCCGCTGTGTTATTCTTTCTATATCAGTTTTTTTAAATACAAACTGAACACGCCGAATGCCACGCCGGAGTTTATTGGGCTGGAAAACTATATTCGGATATTTCAAACGGATTTGTTCAAAACGTGCCTGAAAAACACGGCGGTTTTTGCGGTGATTTCCGTTGCGTTGGAAATCGTGCTGGGCGTTATTCTGGCGATGATGCTGGCGAACAACAAAAAAAGCACACGGATTATTCTTTCCATTCTGCTGATCCCGATGATTATGGCTCCCGTAGCTTCCGGTACACTATGGCGGATGATGTTTGACAGAAGCACCGGCATCGTCAACTATCTGCTGACGCTGATCGGTATGGAACCGGTGAACTTTCTCGGTTCTTCCAAAACCGCCATATTCTCCGTGATTTTTGTGGATGTGTGGCGTTTGACCCCTTGGGTCACGGTGCTGGTCACTTCCGGGCTGAAGGGCATTTCCAGCTCTTACATTGAAGCTGCCGTCATTGACGGCGCAACCCGGTGGGATGTATTTCATCATATCATTATGCCGCTGATTCGGCCTGTGCTGATGATCGTGCTGATGATGCGGTTCACCGACGCGTTCAAGGTTTTTGACACTGTGTATGTCATGACAGGCGGCGGGCCGGGCAATTCTACGGAGATGCTGCCTAACTATATATACAACCAGGCTCTAAAGTACATGAATGTGGGCTATGCGGCGGCACTGGCTTTCGTATTCATTGGTGCCATGGCAATTCTCTCGTTTGTTTTTATTCGGATGCGGAATCGCGCCTATGCGTCTGTGAGGTGATGGCTGTGCGGAAATATAAAGGCTTTTCTGTCGAAGACTATACAAATGACTTTCTGGGCAAGGGCACGCGCGTGGTGGTAGTTACGGTGATTATGATAATGGTCATATTCCCGCTGTACTGGCTGGCGTCCAATTCTATCAAAACGGCAACGGAGTACCTGAAAACCCCGCCCGTAATTGTGCCTACGAGGGTAACGCTTGACAACTACATTGAGATTTTCACCAAGTCAAAAGCCGGACGGGCGCTGTATAATACAGTCATGGTTGCCTCGCTGACCACCATTCTCTGCGTTTCCATCGGAAGCTTTGCGGCGTATGCCATTGCCAAAGGCGCGATCCGGGAAAAGGTACGCAACAGTTTCAGCCTGTGGTTTATGATCCAGAAAATGTACCCCGCCGTGTGCGTGGCAATCCCCATCTACCTGGTCATGCGGGGCGTTGGACTGATCGATACCATCCCCGGCCTGGTGATCGTGAATACCAGCTTTAATCTGCCTATGACCATCTGGCTGATGATTGGCTTCTTTCAGGATGTTCCCGATGGGATTGAGCAGTCGGGGAAGATAGATGGCTGCAATATGTTCCAGAGATTTTTCTATCTGGTACTGCCCATCTCCAAGCCCGGTATTGTTGCGTCAGCCATTCTGGTATTTAATGCGGCATGGAATGAATTCCTGTTCTCCGCGATTCTGAGTATCAATAAGTCAAAAACGCTGTCTGTGGTCATTTCCGGCTTTATTACGGACAAGGGTTTGGAATGGGGTCCCATGGCTGCGCTGAGTATGGTGCTGATCGTGCCTGTGGTTGTTTTGGTCTGGTTCCTGCAAAGGGATTTTGTTTCCGGTCTTACCATGGGCTCGGTAAAAGAATAAAGAGGAGCTGAATAATATGAATATACTTGTTAACGGCATCCCCTGCAAAGTCGTCAGATCCGAATGGGATGTATACTTCGACATGGCACTGACCATGTTTACGGAAATTGTGGATCACAATAACCGCGGCGAAAAGACCGTGTTTATTGTGCCGGTCGGCCCCACCGAGCAGTATCCGATTCTTGCGGAGCTGGTGAACCGCCAAAGAGTATCCCTGAAAAATGTCCATTTTTTTAATATGGATGAATACCTGATTTCCCGGACACAGCGCATCGATGACGACGATCCGATGAGCTTTCACGGACGGATGAAACGGGAATTCTATGACCGGGTGGATCCCGAGCTCGTCATGCCGGAATCCCAGCGCCATTTTCCGGAACCCGGCCGGGAAGCACAGTATGACCGGATGCTGGAAGAACTGGGCGGCGCAGATATGTGCTTCGGCGGTCTGGGGATCAACGGCCATGTGGCCTTTAATGAAGCGGTGGAGGCCGGAGATCCCATCACCGCAGATGAATTCGCAAACCTCGGTACCAGAATTCTGCCCATTACCAGGGAAACAAGAGCCATCAACGCATTCGGCTATCAGCGGGGAGATCTGATGGGTATGCCAGAACTGTGCATTACCATCGGCATGAAGCAGATCCTGGCATCCCGGAAAATTTACATCGCCCTGAACAGACCCTGGCAGCATGGGCCGCTGAAGCATGTGCTTCTTGATCCGGAACAGCCCCAGTGGCCGTCGACGCTGCTCCGCCGGGCAAAAGAGCTGCAATACTGTATGACCAGCGACATCGCCAAAGGAATCGTGACCGACTGACCCGGAGAGGGGAAGCCCCTGGCGGATTCCGATGGCATGGCGGCAGGGAGCTGCGCATTTGGCGGGCGGATAAACCCGGCGGGGGATTTCCCGGCACGGTTTGTCCCGCCCGCCAATGCTTTGCGCTTTTCACGCGGGGCACGGTTGTTATTTTCCATAAATTTGCGGATAAAACATTGGGGAAAATCCCTATTGACACCGGTAAATGGAAGACCTATACTAAAGAAAAGATTGTAACCGGTTCCAATGGAGAAAAATATGAAGCCAACCATTCGTGACGTAGCCAAATATGCGGGCGTTTCCGTGGCGACGGTGTCCCGCTATCTGAATAACAGTCCGCTGATCGCGCCCCAATCCGTGGAAAAGGTCCGGCAGGCCATTGAGGCGCTGAACTATCAGCCGAGCATGATGGCACGGGGGCTTCTCCACGGCAACAGCTATACTGTGGCGCTGGTGGTGGACGACAGCAATGTGGAGACTTACGGAAACGACTATTTTCTGCGGATCCAGTATGGCCTGGAGCACGCGCTGGCACGGGAAGGCTATTATCTCATGATCTGCCATATCGGCAGCAAAAATGTTTCCACCCTGGAATCCATTGTGAATGAAAACCGGATCGACGGCGTGGTTCTGCTCAGCGAACTGGCCAATGCCCAGGTCCTGGAGGTGCTTTGGAAAAGCAAGATTCCCTTCGTCATCGGCGGCCGCTCCTCTGTGGAGCAGGCGGCGTGGGTGGACATCGACAACATTGAGGCGGGGCGGTGCGCGACGGCGTGGCTTCTGGAAACCGGCGCGTCGGAGATTGGTTTTCTGACAAACAGCTTTGAAAAGGTGTTTGCGGCGGAACGATATGCCGGTTACAAGAGCTGCCTGGAGGCGGCAGGGCTTTCCGAGCCTGCGTGCGGTGCAGCGAAAGGACTGCTGACACCGGCGGATATTGCCGCCTATGTGGAAGCCCATCGGGATCGTCTGTGCCGGGCCTATGTGGCATCGGACAGCGCCATTGCTTTCCATTTTATGCGCGAACTCACCAAGCGTGGGGTTCGTATCCCGGAGGATGTACAGGTGGCTGCCTTTGACGACAGCGTGCTCGCCGGTGTATCGGAGCCTGCGATGACGGTGGTCAAAATTGATGTAGTCAGTCTGGGCATGGCGGCAGCCAGAATGCTCATTCAGCAGCTGCGGGCAGGGGAGCAGCGTCCGGAACATCTGCTGCTGCCTGTCAGCATCGTTGAGAGAGGGTCAACAAAAAAGCGTGAATAATGGAAACACGTTTTTTTGCTCAAAAATGTAACCAGTTACAATTGTAAGATTGGAGGGGGATTTGCTTAAAAACAGAGTCTTTTCATGGTGATAGCAAACACAGCAGCGGACATTTATCCCACACTTTAAAATTGAACGGAGGAAACCATATGAAGAAAATTTTAGCGTTCATTCTTGCGGCAGCCATGCTGCTCTCCCTGTCGGCCTGTGCAAAGGACACCCCGCAGAATCCGGGTACGGAGGCAAATGCCGCCCCTGCGCAGACGGAGAATAACCCGTCCGCAGAGACGCCGGATACACCGGAACCGGTTGAGATCACCTTCTGGCATTCTTACAGCGAAGGTGAGGAAAAAATCTTTACAGAGAGCGTTCTGACTGCGTTTGAACAGCAGTACCCGAATATCAAGGTAAACGCCATCCGGATGCCCTATGAGGGGCTGGACGAGCAGTTGATCACTGCCGTCACAGGGGATGCTGCCCCGGATGTGATCCGTCTGGATCTGACATGGGTTTCCCAGATGGCAAAGCTGGGTGCTCTGGAATGTCTCAACGATTATGCAGAGTTTGACGACATATCCGCCGGCATTATGCCCGGCTCCATGAGCACCACACTTTACAAGGGGCAGAATTATGGCCTTCCCCTCAATGCCAACACCACCGTTGCCGTATATAACAATGCAGTGCTTCAGGAATATGGCTTTGACGCACCGCCTGAGACGCTGGATGCGCTGATGGGTGCTCTGGACAAAACCGACCCCGCTGAGGAAAAATGGCTGTTTGCCGTGTCCGGCTCCTATAACTGGGCGATGCTCCCGTTTATCTGGACCCTGGGCGGTTCCGTCACCGACGGGGATTATACGACGGCTTCCGGCTACCTGAACGGAGCGGACACGGTGAAGGCGCTGGATACCATCGTGGGATGGTACCGAGACGGCGTCATTGGCCCCGCCATTATGGGAGAGCAGCCCGATGGATGGGGCGGCATTGAAGCCGGAAACTATACGATGATCGTGGAAGGCCCCTGGTTCTTCAGCTCTGAGGACAAGCTTGACACCTATACGCCGGCGCTGATGCCCTCTGTAGACGGCCGGAGCATCTCCATTGTAGGCGGCGAGGACATCGTCATGACCTCGACCAGCAGCAAAAAGGACGCGGCCTGGACCTTCATGAAGTTTATGCTGGAGGACGCACAGCAGGTTGCCATGGCGGGTGCCGGTATGATCCCGGTCACCTCCTCTGCCATGGAAAAGGTGGACACCAGTGGTTCGCCGTACGTAGAGGTGTATATGGAGCAGCTGAAGACGGCGCAGGCGCGGATTCCGTGCTCCAGCTGGCCGACCATCGAGACGATCCTCAACACTGCCTTTGAGAGCGTGCTCCGGGGGCAGGCGTCCTCCCAGGAGGCGCTGGATGATGCGGCGGCGCAGATCGACGCGCTGCTGGCACAGGAATGATCTCCGGTTCCGCGAGGGGGTTACAGCCCCTCGCGGAAGAAATCAGGCGAATCGAGGTGCAGCGATGCAGACGGGAAAAAGAAAATTGCAAGCCGGCCTGCAGCAGTGGATGCAGGCATTGCCGTTTCTGCTGGCCGGTTTTGTACTGATGGCGCTTTTTGTGCTTTATCCGCTGGTTCGGAATATCTGGATCAGCTTTACAGACTTCAATGTCATCCAGAACCGACCCAATGCATGGGTCGGCCTCCGGAACTATCTCAGCCTGCTGTCAGACCAGAACTACCGGATCGCGTTCCGGAACACCATTCTGTACGCCCTGGTAACGGTACCCGGACAAATGGCCTGCGGACTGGTGCTGGCATGTCTGGTCAATTCCGTCCGGCGGGGACAGACGGCGTTCAAGGTGATCTGTTACCTGCCGGTCATCACCTCCTGGGTTGTGGTATCCATGGTGTTCAAATATCTGTTTATGTCCGGCAAGGGCGGCATGGTCAACTACATTCTGATGCAGCTGCACCTCGTTGAAAGCCCGGTCTCTTGGCTTCAGCATACCTGGACTGCCAACCTGGTGTTGTGGTTGTTTGGTATCTGGAAGGGGACAGGCTGGGTCATGGTGATTTACATGGCCGCTTTGCAGGGAATTCCCCAGGAGATCTATGAGGCGGCTGAGCTGGACGGTGCCAATGGCATCCGCCGTTTCTTTGCCATTACGCTGCCCATGGTGCGCAATACCACAAATTATCTGCTGACCGTTCTGACCATCGGCGCATTCGGCGCATACATCCATGTCATGATGATCACGGACGGCGCGCCGCTGGGCACGACCAATGAGCTGATGAACTATATGTACAACACCGCATTCTCGACCTTCGATTTTGGCTCCGCCGCAGCACAGGCTGTGCTGATGGGCGTTATTGTGCTGCTTCTGACGCTGCTGCAGCGAAGAGTCTCCCGGGATCAGACCGCGTAAAGGAGAGACGGTATGAGACGTATTATGACTTTGGTTCCCAAATATCTGGCGCTGATATGCTTTGCGCTGGCGGCGCTGATCCCGTTTCAGTATATGCTGGCAACGGCCATGACGCCGTCCAGCTACTCCATGCCGTATCCGCCCATCCTGTTCCCGGAAACCATGTACTGGGGCAACTTTGCGGAAGCGTGGAATGCCAATCATTTCAGCCAATACTTCCTGAACAGTCTGATCATTGCGGCAGTGGCCACGGTGGTAATCATGCTGGTGTCCTCTGCCGGGGCATATGCCTTTGCGCGGATGAAATTTCCCGGCAGGGATGTCCTGTTCTATCTGTACCTGTTTTCCATGATGGTGCCGACGGTAACAAACCTGATCCCGCAGTTCCTGCTGATGAAGGATATGAAGCTGGTGGACAGTTATCTGGGGCTGCTTCTCATCTACATCGGAATCGGTGTCCCCCAGAATACATTCTTTTTACGGAACTTTTTCCTGGGGCTGCCCAGAGAGCTGGAGGAGGCTGTGATCATCGACGGCGGAAACCGTTGGCAGATCTACTGGAAAATGGTTCTGCCGCTGTCCAAGCCGGCGCTTGGCACCTTTGCCATTCTGGCCTATTCCAATGTCTGGGACGAATTTCTGATCGCCCTGACCATGATCAAGACGCCGGAAAAGCGGACGCTGCCCATTGCACTGCGCCTGTTTCAGGGGCAGAACCTCAACAACTGGGGGCTGATTTTTGCGGCGTCGGTGATCGCCGTAGTCCCGATTTTGCTGATCTATATTGTCATGCAGAAAAAACTGATCCATGGCGGCGCCATGGATGGAATGCTGAAAGGGTGAGTTATGCAGATTTTACGTTACGAAATCGAGCATCATGCCGCCTATCCATGGCAGCTTGTGCAGGGCAGGATCTGCCATCTCCGCCTGCGCACCGGGGAAGCGCTGCAATCGGCTGCGGTTCTGTACGGCGACCCCTTCTGGTTTTCCGGCGGAGAGAAACAGCCTGTTCTGACGCGAAGCGAGATGCAGCCTGCTCTGCGCTGCTCTGGGGAACAGTATTATTCTGTTTCGGTTCCCATGGGGACCCACAAGCTGCGCTATCATTTTGTGCTGACGCTGGAAGATGGGAGCACGGTGTATCTCTCGGAGCTGGGCGTCACGCCGCCGCTGCCGGAATCCGTGCTGCGGCCGTTCAATGTTCCCTACGTGTATGCCGGAGATCACCCCGCCCCTCCGGACTGGGTGGAGGGCTTCCTCTGGTATCAGATCTTTCCGGATCGTTTTTGTGACGGGAAGGAAAACCGGGGGAGTGGGGATTTTATTCCGACGCGGGGAAATTTCTTTGGCGGTTCCTTGCAGGGGATCACCGGGAAAATTCCCTATCTCCGGGAACTTGGCGTGCAGGGAATTTATCTCAATCCCATTTTCCAGAGCGACTCCAACCACAGATATGACGCCGTTTCCTATACCGAGCTTGACCCGCGTCTCGGCGGAAAAAGGGACTTCCGCATCCTGGTTGAAACACTTCATCAGGCGGGAATGCGGATTATGCTGGACGGTGTGTTCAACCACTGCGGCTGGCGTCACCCATTTTGGCAGGATGTGCGTCTCCATGGAAAGGCATCCCGGTACTACGACTGGTTTTGCGTCTATGACGCCGGGGAGCTGTCCCGGCTGCCGCTGGAGCAGCTTTCAGACCGGCGCATGAAAGAGGATCCGCCCTATGAGTGCTTCGCCTTTGCGGCCAATATGCCGAAGTGGAACACCGAAAACCCTGAGGTGATCGGGTATCTGGTTTCCATCGCGGAGCGGTGGACGAGGGAATACGGCATTGACGCCTGGCGGCTGGATGTCCCGGATGAAGTCAGCCTGCGGTTCCTCCACGCATTCCGAGCCAGAATGCGCAGCTGCAATGCGGCGGTATATGTGATCGGGGAGATCTGGCAGGACGCCGGGTGGTGGCTGGAACACTCTGTCTTCGACGGCGTTATGGATTATCCGCTCTACCATGCCATCCGCGATTTTGCGATGACCCATACAGACCCACTGGAAACCTTCGCCCACCGGATCCGGCGTTGGTATGCCGCGACGCCGGAGGCGGTTCATCCGTACCAGTGGGCTTTCTGCTCCAACCATGATGTGCCCCGGGCGCTTTCCCTCTGCGGCGGGAACAAATCGGATTTCCAGCTTGCCTATGTGCTGGCGGCGCTGCTGGGCGGCAATCTGAGCGTGTACTATGGGGATGAAATTGCGATGGACGGCGGCCAGGATCCGGACAACCGGCGCCCTATGCGCTGGACGGATCCGGAAGAGGAAATCCGGGGCTTTTTTCACAGCCTGTTGCGGCTGAAACGGGATGTGCTGCGGCACTGCTGCCTGACGGCGATGGAGCTGACAGACGCCCTGTATCTTCACTTTGACGGGCCTGGTTACGGAATCCTGGCCGTTGTAACGGAGCGGGGACAGGCTGTCACGCCCCAATTGGACGCTTCCGACAGCCTGCTGCTGGAATCGCCGGAAGGGCACGCGGCGGAGGGAGCGGTGCAGGGCTTTGCCGTGTTCCGGCGGGAGGCAGCGTATAATGGAAACACATGACTGCTGGTGGAAGGAACGGGTGTTCTATGAGATCTACCCGCGCAGCTTTCAGGATTCCGACGGAGATGGGATAGGAGACTTGCGCGGCATTATCTCCCGCCTGGACTATCTCCAGTGGCTGGGGGTGGGCGCCGTGTGGCTCTGCCCAATCTATGACTCGCCCAATGCCGACATGGGCTATGATATCCGGAATTATGAGGCGGTCATGGCGGAATTCGGAACGATGGAAGACTTCGACGAGCTGGTGACGCAGCTGCACCGCCGCGATATCAGACTTGTCATGGATCTGGTCGTAAATCACACCTCAGACGAGCATCCGTGGTTTCTGGAGGCCAGAACGGCGAAGGACAACCCATACCGGGATTATTATATCTGGCGTGACGGAAAGGACGGACGGGAGCCAAACAACTGGGCGTCGTTTTTTACTCCCTCGGCCTGGACTTATGATGAGACCACGGCGCAGTGGTATCTGCATCTGTTCTCCGGGAAGCAGCCGGATCTGAACTGGGAAAATCCCAAACTCCGGCAGGAAATTTACGGGATGATGAACCGCTGGCTGGATCGCGGCGTAGACGGGTTCCGGATGGATGTGATAAGTCTTCTGGCCAAGCATCCGCAGCTGCCGGATGGAAAGGGAAGCGGCTATGTGTTTTCCCCGGAGTATTTTGCGTTCCAGCCCAGGCTGCACGACTATCTGCGGGAAATGCGAAGGGCGTGCTTTGACGGGCGGGACTGTATGTGTGTCGGGGAAACCAGCTTTGTCACCACGCAGAACGCCGGCTCTGTGGTAGACGACGGGCGGGAGCTGGATATGCTGTTCCAGTTTGACGTCATGGACATGGACAGCGGCGAGACCAAGTGGGATGCGCGGCCCTTTGACCTGATGCGATTCAAGCAGATCATCTCCGCATGGCAGGTGGCCATTGGGTGGAACACGCTGTTCTGGGGCAATCACGATCAGCCGCGCCTGGTCTCCCGTTTTGGCTGTATGCGGACAGAGACGCTGCGAAGGCGGAGTGCAGCCTGCCTTGCCACGGCCATGTATCTTCTGAAAGGAACCCCGTTTCTGTATCAGGGCGAGGAGATCGGCATGACCAACTGTCCTTTCTCTGATATCGGCGAACTGCGGGACGTGGAGAGCCTGAACCTGCTGCACCAGGCCGAAGAAAGCGGCAGGATGGACTGGGCATGGCAGGGTATCCGGAGCAAAGGCCGGGATAATGCCCGCACGCCTATGCAGTGGGATGCGTCGCCCAATGGAGGCTTTACGGATAGAACACCGTGGATCATGGTCAATCCCAACGCGCGGGAAATCAATGTGGCTGCGGCCATCCGCGACCCGGACTCGGTGCTGCATTATTACCGGGCGCTGCTTGCTCTGCGCAGAGAGCGGGATGTTCTGCGGTATGGTGATTTTTCGCTGCTGCTTCAGGAGCATCCCCAGGTGTTTGCCTATGCGCGGACTTTTGAGGGACAGCAAATACGGATTTATTGCAACTTTACAGACCGGGATGCCCCGCTGCCGGAAGCCTTCTGTAAAGAGAAGGTGCTTCTGACCAACGTGAACCGTGAGAAAACCGACGTTTTGCTTCCTTACGAAGCTGCGGTCGTTATGGCATAGAGCGGGAATGCCCATCCGCTTCAAAAAACTTGCTGCCGTTATTTTTAATCAAACAGCGCTCTATCTGTCAGCATCAAGGCTGTCGGATGGAGCGCTGTTTTCTGTTATACGACTTTCGCCGGCCTGCATACTGCGGCACATTCCTTCGGCACCGGCTGACGGGAATACCCGCCAAAAACGGCTTTATTCGTGGAGCTTGCCCCTCAGCGGAACGCGGGGAGAAACGGATTCCCTATGCGCGGTATGTGCGAGACCCCACGCGGGTGGAAAAGCCTTGAGTTTCAATGTATCGCGGAGTTTGTCCCTCTACCATAAGAGGTGGGTGTATGGCCGGGAAATGCCGCGTTCCGCAGCGTTTGACACAGATGCTTGACTGCGCAGATTTAGCTCCCTCGCTTCCAGCCTGCCTAAGTTGTCCCGCTTCCGCTTCACGGAAAAACGTATGAAAATGAACGCCCTCCAACCCGCAGTCGCGAGTGTGTTTTTCCCCTTTTGACTGCTCAGCTGACTGCGCTGCGGCGGCAAGCCGGAGAATAGGGGTTGAGGATCTGCGGATGAAACCCACTGCGCTTATAAAAAATTCAAAACTTCCCCTCTAAATTGGCGCAAATCTGTTGCGTTTTAGAGAAGCCCGTGGTATAATACGGATGATAAATGTATGTGGAATGCTCCCATAGAGGGACAAACTCCACGATATTTCCGCCGCCGTAGCAGCAAATCATTGGTGCCGCAGCAAAATGATTTGCTTTTTTGCTTGCTTGGGTGAAGTAAACACTTATGCTGCATCAGCGTTCCGCAATGACCCCGAAAAATCAGACAGAAAATAGTAACGCAAGTTGTTCAAGCGGCCGAAAGGACATTGCCTGGATGAATCTGAGGCGCATGATCAGGACTATCTGCGTGGTTCCTGACGGCGACGGTACCCGATAAAAAAGATATTTGGAGGATGTTCCCAAACATGAATGAAGACAGGAATCCATACGTTCCAGCAGGCGGCACGGAGCTGTCACTGTGGGATATTGCAAAGGCGCTCCTGCGGCAATGCTATTGGCTGCTGCTTGCGGGAATTGTGATGGGAGCCGCGGTTTATGCCGCAGTGACCCTTTTTGTCACGCCAACCTATGAATCCGAAGTCAGTTTCTATGTGTATAACAGCTTAGATCATACACCGCAATCCGGAACGATCAACAACAGCGACCTCCAGGCTGCGGAAAATCTGGCAACGACCTATTCAAAGATTTTAGGAAGCAATTCCGTCTTGGATGCGGTGCTGGAAGATATGGATGCCAGCAGTGATTTTTCGAGAAAAGAACTCAGCAAAATGGTCAGCATATCCGTTATTTCCAACACGCAGCTGCTGGATGTGATTGTTACGACAACGGATGCGGAGCTTTCCTGCAAAATTGCAGATTCTTTTGCGAAAGTTGCTCCAACTGAAATTGTCCGAATCACAAAGGCAGGCGGCGTTGAAGTTGTAGATCGTCCGGAAGTGGCAACGGAAAAATCATCGCCGCGGGTCGTGTTTGACAGTGCGCTTGGTTTTATCGCGGGCATGATTCTGGCTTCCATTGTGCTTGTAATGCACATGCTGTCTGATGCGACAATTTATTTGCCGGAGGACGTCGAAAGGCTGACAGGCGTAACGGTATTGGGACAAATACCCAATATCAATGTCACAAGCGGGAACTACACCTATTGGACACTGACGGAAGGGGGCACAGTTTACGATGGCTCGAGAACAGGGCAAGCACAAAGCCGTCAATGAGGATATTGCGGCAAATCGCAAACGGCTGCTCAACAATGACTCACCATTTGCAATAAAAGAAGCGTATGTGAAATTACGAACCAGTCTGATGTTCTGTATGGCGAAGGGCAAGGCCCTTCCGTGTACGACATTTGCAATCACCAGCGCAAAGCCATCCGAAGGGAAAAGCCTGACCGCAGCCAACATTGCCATCAGCTATGCGATGCTCGGGAAAAAAGTTTTGCTTATTGATGCCGATATGAGAAAACCGACGCAGCGGCGGCTTTGGAAAGCAGAACTATCTACGGGATTGTGCGACTTTTTGGCAAATATATGGCAGCTCGAGATGATGAAGGTGGAAAATCTTCCGCTTTGGCTTGCCTGCACAGGAACCATTCCTCCAAACCCGTCTGAGCTGCTTTCATCAGACAGAATGAAGCAGCTTATTGCAGAGTGTGCAAAACGTTATGACTACGTTATTGTCGATACGCCCCCAATCAATACCGTCGCCGACGCGCAAATCATTTCAACATATGTGGATGGAGTTGTCCTCGTCAGCAAATCCGGGAGCACGACTGCTGATGAACTGAATGCTGCCATTGCGGCGGTACATCGTGCCGGCGGGAATTTATGCGGTGTGGTATTGAATGATCTTAATATGAAGTCGATCAAATATTCATACAAGTACAAATACGGTGATAAATACGGGTATGAATACGCCTATGCAGATCCTTACGAGGCACGGAAGCATGGCGATTGACCTGTCTCTGGATTACCATGCGCATATCCTGCCTGGGTGTGATCACGGAAGTGACTGCGTAGAAACGTCCCTGAAGCAGCTGGGGATGGCATCGGCGGTTGGCATAAAGACAGTCTGTGCGACGCCGCACTTTTACCCACACAAGGAATCAATTGAATCTTTCCTGCATCGGAGGGAGCAGACGGCGCAGGTGCTGCAGCAGCATATTACCGATGGTATGCCTGCCGTCCAGCTTGGGGCAGAGGTTCTTATCTGCGACGGGATGGAGCGATTGGATGGATTGCCTCGCCTTTGCCGGGGCGAAACGAATGAGCTTCTCCTGGAAATGCCGTTTTACCAGTGGCCGGAGTCAATATGGGATACGCTCTATTCGCTTTGTGAAAGACAGGATATCAAGATCATTCTTGCACACGCGGAACGGTATTCGCCGGAAGCAATTGAGCAGATGATACGGGACAATGTGCCCCTCCAGCTGAATGCGGAATGCCTGACCAGGCCATTACATCGAAGGCGCTATCTGAATTGGATCAAAAACGGAAGTGTCAAATATATGGGAAGCGATATCCATATGCTTGGAAACGGATATCAGGCATGGCAAAAATGCGCGAAGCTCCTCGGTAAATAGGGAAAACAGGAAGTGAGGCTTGTGAGCACGGGACAATATGAAGAGTATTCCGTACTTATGTCGGTCTACGGCAAAGAGAACCCGGCCTGGCTGAAGCTTGCAATTGAGAGTATGCAGGCGCAGTCATTGCCGACCAACGACTTCGTTCTGGTGTGTGACGGCCCGCTGACACCGGAGCTGGACAGTGTAATTGCTGAAAAGCAGCGTCAGATGGGCGAGACACTGAAGGTCGTGCGGTTCGAAAAAAATATGGGCCTGGGGAATGCGCTGAATGAAGGAATACGGCATTGCAGCAACGAACTGATTGCACGTATGGACAGCGATGATATCGCATATCCGGACAGATGTGAAAAGCAGATTAAAGTATTTAATAAATATCCAAACGTAAGTATCTGCTCAGGCACGATCGTGGAATTTACGGAGACACCGGAAATTGCCGATTGCGAGAGGACGGTGCCAGAGAAAAATGATGAGATCGTCGAGTTCGCAAAAAAGCGGAACCCGTTCAACCATCCGTGCGTGATGTATAAAAAAGCGGCAGTTGAGGCAGTAGGTTCGTACCAGCATTTTTATCGCCTTGAGGACTATTTTTTGTGGGTCCGGCTGCTGATGGCTGGCTACGAGGGATACAATATTCAAGAACCACTGCTCCATATGAGGGCGGGTGCAAGCATGTACGACCGAAGATCGGGCTGGCGTTATGCAAAAACACAGATAGAATTGTTCCGCTTTATGCGAAAGTGCGGGTTTATAAGTAAGCGGCAATACGGCAGGAGCTGCATTCTCCGAATTGGCTCGTCGCTGGCGCCAAACCAATTGCGTAAATTTATGTTTAAGAAGTTCTTGCGCAAACGAGGACATACAAGTGAAAATGCTCAAACAACAAACGAAAATGACTGCCCATCAAGAGCTCCTGCTTGAAATGCTGAAGGACATTGATACCATCTGCAAAAAGCACCGGATATCCTACCAGCTCTTTGCGGGGACTGCTTTGGGAGCGGTCAGACATCATGGCTTTATCCCATGGGATGATGATGTGGATATCATAATGCTGCGCAGTGAGTATGAACGCTTTTTCAGCGAAGCGGCCGGCGATTTTGATAAAACCCGCTATTTCGTTCAGCGGGAACACAGCGAGCATTGGCCGATGCCATACTCCAAGCTGCGGCGAAACAACACAACCTGTATAGAAAAATATCACCCGAAGGACTTGAAAACACATCAGGGCGTGTATGTTGATATCTTCCCCTGCGATAATCTGTCGGATTCTGCTCTGGTGCGAAGGATGCAGTTCGTTGTATCGAAGATCATCATTGCAAAGAGCCTGTATGCTCGCGGGTATGAAACCAATAGCGTAGCCAAGAATCTGTTTATGCAGGTTTGCCGCGTTTTTTCGCTCAAGAAGCTCAAAGCAATCTGTGTGCGGGAGAAGGATCAGAAAACGCAGCTTGTTCATACGTTCTTTGCTGCGGGGCGTAAATACGAAAAAAACATTTTTCCGCGAACATGGATAGAACAATCGGTTGAAGTGCAGTTTGAGGACGGGGTATTCCCGATATCCGCCTATTATGATGAACTGCTGACGAAACTGTACGGTGATTATCACACGCTCCCAAGTCCGGAAGACAGAAAATGCAAGGAGCATGTCGCTTTTCTTGACCTGGGGCGTTCTTATGAAGCACATATGTCGGAGCTTTGCAATATGCGGTTTGATGTCCTTACAAAAAGCATCCGATAAATGTGACGCTGGAAATTTGCAAGGAGACAATATGCGATCTGTAGAGCCGCGAGTGCTTGTCGTCAGCCATAATGTTTTCAGTTCTTCCGGAAACATGGGGAAGACGATGATGCATATGTTGGCTGGGATCCCACCGGATAATCTTGCGCAATTATATTTCCATCAGGAGATCCCAACGCGAAAATGCTGCCTGCACTATTTCAGAGTTACGGACAGCAATATTCTGCATTCGCTTTTTACACGAAAAGGAGAATACAGGACGTTCGGAGAATCCGATATCGATGAGTCGGCCGTGCGAAGCAGGACGGATACGGGCAGACTTGCGAAGATTTACCAGTTTTCCAGACGGCGTACACCACTGATCTATTTTCTGCGGGACACAATGTGGAGGCTCGGCAAATGGAAAACTCGGGAGCTCATGGAATGGGTGCGCAAATTTGATCCCAATGTGATTTTTTTGGCGGCTGGAGACTATGCGTTTCCATACCGCATAGCCATCTGCTTGTCCGATCGTTTGCATATCCCGATTGTTATGTGGTGCGCGGATGATTTCTATATTGAGCCACTGAATAATGGATCCTTCCTGCGCCGGATACAATGCCGGAAGCTGGTGGATTTGGCTCGGAAGGCGATTCATCAGGCGGGAACGATTGTTACGATCAGCGACATGATGCAAAGGGATTATGCACAATTGTTTGAAATTCCAACAAAAACGGTTCGGATTTCAAGCACGATCAATCATTATTCGCTGCCTGCGGAGTCCCGGTCGGGTGTTGTTTATGTTGGAAATCTGGGGATCAATCGTATTGCACCTCTTGTCGAATTGGGACGCGCTCTCAAGGAGACAGCGATAACCGGATTCGAGACAATTGATGTATACTCCGGCGAACGGAATCCTTCGATCCTTCAACAAATCAACAAGGAAAACGGATTGGACTACCGCGGATGTATTTCCGAGCAAGAGGTTGAACGGCTGTTGGGCGCAAGTAAGTTTATTATCTTTGCCGAAGCCTTTGATAATAATTCGGTTTGCCGTACCAAGTATTCTCTCTCTACAAAAATTGCGGAGAGTCTGCGGAGCGGGGCGTGTATTATTGCGTATGGCCCGCTTGAGATTGCATCAATTGATTATTTAAGGCAGTATCATGCCGCATACATACTCAAGGAAGCGAGAGAACTCCCAGACGCAATACGGCACTTGAGCGCGGAACCTGACGAGTACAGCCGTTATACGCAGTGTGCACAGGCACTGGCTGAACGGTTCCACAGCGCCGAGGTGAATGAAGGCTGTTTGAGAGATATTCTCACTGAAGAAATTCGTAATTACCAAACTATCATGAATACGGAGGTCAAGAAATGCGAAACGAAAAAGAAACGCGCGAAACCCGGGTGCGCCGTGGGAATGCAGTGATGACATGCAGAAAATGGATGTCGATGCTCCTGTGCGTTATATTCGTGTGCGGCCTGCTGGCCGGATGCGGCGGCGACAATGCGAAAAATGTGCAAAAAGAACAGAGCGGCAGCACGGCTCCGGCCGATGTGCCGTCGGAAGGACTTGCCGTCCATACGGAATACGGCGATCTGTACTATCCGGAGCGCTGGCAGGAATATGTCACCATCCGTCAGGAACAGAACGACGACACGATCGCGGTTATCTTTGAAACCGAGAGCGGAGATAAAACCTATGAACTGTTCAAGGTTTTGATCGGCAATGACAGCGGCGATGTCGTCGGCAGCCTGACCGACAGCGCGGGAACCCAGCGGAATGTTTACTTGCAGGTAGACGAGCTGCCCGCTGACTCCGGCCTGGAAGAGGCAGAGCAGACCCGGTTTTACGCGATGCAGGAGGACTTAAATTATCTGATCGATAATTTGAAATAAGAGTAAGGAGAAGTTGATATGGCGAGAGGAACGGTGAAAAGGTATCTGTCAATGTGCCTTGTTATCGCCATGCTGCTGACAACGCTGCTGCCTGTCAGCGCATACGCGGCAGATGACACGGTAGTTGAGGGTACCGTTACGAGCATTGACCCGGATGGCGGCCAGACGCCGGAACCGACGGATGCCACAGAAGAGACGAGCGTCCCGGAAGAGACGGACGTTCCGGAGGAAACAGAGGTTCCGGAAGAGACGGACGCTCTGGAACTGGTGGACGCTCTGGAACTGGAAGCTGCGGAAAATGCTATTATTATCACGGAGGTTTCGGATTACGATACTTTCCTTGCCTGCTTCAAGGTTCTGGAAGGTTATGCCCAGACCTATGCGGCAGAAAATGGTGAGAACGCCAATGCGCTGATCATCAACTACATCCGCACCGGCGTGGAGCGGTATACCTCCGGCACATGGGAGATGGTCTGCGGCAAGGAAAATACCGCCTTCACCGCCTATGTTTCCGAGCAGGATACCGAGAAAGGCACTTCGGCTTCCGCGCTGAAGAACCTCGTAAACTTTACACTGCCTAACGGCGATCCGGCCGACCTCGGTCACGTGTTCGGCGCTATGGACGTGGCCAACTACGCCAAAGTGCAGGGAATGACGGATGCAGTCGTCCAGGCACGTGCCGATATGGGCAGCTGGGCCGGCGACATTACAGACCTGATGTACTGCGCCGAAAATGTGGATATCTCTGACAAGGTGGATACCACGGAAACCGACGTTGATACGCTTGCCGCCAACATTCGCGCAAGATACCTCGGCGCGGACTACGGCACGCTCAACAGCGTGGATCACTCCTTTACGGATACGGACCTTTACGGCGACATGGATGCGTTCTATCTCACAACGGAGATGAACCGCAGCGGTGCCTCCCTGAGCGAGATCATCGAGGGTTACTTCACCGCAGGGCTTACAGACGCAAGCCGCGCGTCCTATTTCCTGACCAACCGCCTGGGCGGCGCGGCCACGAAGAACGGCATCCGGAGCAAGGTCCTGAGCGTCTATACCGGGAATACCCTGATCGGCGCGCTGGAAAGCTCCTATTCTCTGACCGACCTTTCCAACTGCGAGACGCTGCGCAAGGCGTGCTGCTATGCCTTCGCGGATTATCTGTTTGACCTTGCCGGAGATCCTGACGGCACGGATCCGGTTGACCCTGATCCGGATCCCGACCCAGAACCCGATCCGGAACCGGATGATACATACTATTCCGTGTTCTCCTCGGCTACGACGACGGTCGCCCCCGGCGTGACGCAGACGATCAACTATGCGCTGACCAAGGATGACAAGCAGATCGTTTACTACATTGCAACAGCCGATGTTTCACGGGATGATGTGAGCATCTATGCAAACTACCACGCCAATGATCCCGCGCAGGGCTGGGCGATGTCCCGGGTATCGGATCAGATGGCTGCGGCGCAGAAGCGGCACTCCGACCCGTCCGACACGGAAAACTATGTGGAGCACTACAATGCGGTAGTCGGCGTCAACGCGGACTTCTACAACATGACCACCGGTGCTCCCGGCGGCGCTCTTGTCATGGAGGGCGTTGAATACCATGGCGTTGGTGCGGAATGCTTCTTTGCAATTCTAAAAGATGGGACCGCTGTAATCGGCAGCGCCAGTGAATACGGCACCTATAGAGATCAGATTCAGGAGGCCGTTGGCGGCAGCCCGTTTCTTGTAAAGGACGGAAAATCCGTTGCGGAAGACGCTTCGGATTATTATAGCAAACGCCATTCCCGCACCTGCGTGGGCATTACCGCCGAGGGCAAGGTCGTCCTGATGGTGCTGGATGGACGCCAGGAGCCTTTCTCCGCCGGCGGCAACGCGGAGGAACTGGCGCAGATCATGCTGGATGCAGGCTGTGTGACTGCGATCAATCTGGACGGCGGCGGTTCCACCACCTTCGTGGCGAAGCAGGAAGGCAGCGATACGCTTACGGTCGTGAACCGTCCTTCGGACGGTTATGAGCGCTCCGTCAGCTCCTCTCTGATGGTCGTTTCCACGGCTCCCGTTTCCACGGAGTTTGACCATGCCCTGATCACCGCTGCTTACGATTATCTGACGAGCGGCGCCACGGTTCGCCTGGTCGCTTCCGGCGTCAGTGTGTCCGGCAGTGCCGCAGAGCTTCCTGCTGACCTCACATGGAAGTCCGCGGATGAAACCATCGGCACCGTCTCCGAGGAGGGCGTTTTCACCGCTGTCAAGAAGGGCAGCGTGGAGATCCAGCTCCTGTCCGGTGATACGGTGATCGGCAGCAAGATGCTTACCGTAGTCGAGCCGAACGGCCTGAAATTCTCCAAGGCGAGCATCAATACTATCTATGGGGATTCGGTGCGTCTTCCCCTGATCGCGACCTACAATGAAAATCCTGTCGCTGTATGTCCCGGCGATATCACCTTTGAGCTGAGCAGCAGCGCGGCAGGTACAGTGGAAGCTGCGAACGGCGGCTTTGCCTTTACCGGCAGCGAGGCGTCCGGCCTGCGCAATGTGACCATTACGGCTATGATCACGCGGGACTACTCCATCAGCGCCTCGATCAAGGTCGCCATGTACAGCGCCAATCAGGCGATTTTCGACTTTGACAACGCCACAAGCGGCGACAGAACCTTCGCGTGGACGAGAGACGTTTCCAATGCGGAGTATCTCCCCGGCGGCGACGGCGAGACAGACCGCTATCATGTGATCGACCCCACCCAGCCCATGAATGTCACCTATGTCTTCGGACTGGACATGATGACGATCAAGATGCCTGAGAAACTGGAGCCGCTGCTGTCCATGGTAGCCGGCGGCGACATTTCCGGAATCACGGCCTGGGATCTGCTGCTCCAGCTGGCAGAGCGCGTCAGCCCGAAAACCGAAGTGATCGTGAAGTTCCAGTTTGACCAGAATGTCAATGTGGACATTTCCAATCTGACGGTATCCAACGATTACTTCCGCCTGACCTCTGCGTCCATGGAAGAAAACAACACACTTACCGTGAAGTGCAATTTTATCAAGCAGAGCCAGGCCATCGACCCGGATACGGCCAACCCCATCTGTATTCTCAGCGGTGTGAAGATGTCCGCCAAGGACGGCGCACAGTGGGATGCGGAGAAGTGCCTGAGCATCACGAACTCCGGTTCTATCGGCTACGACATCTATCTGGGTGCGAACGCGCTTTACAGCATGGCGAATCAGGCCTCCTTCCAGGAGCAGTATGGGATCTATCCCTATCAGGAACCGGAAAATACCACGCACCCCTGCGGCGGCCATTTCTACTGCGAATCGTATCAGGAGTTCACAGACCGGTTCATTCTGGACAACGGCTCCTGGTCCGGCTGGAAGACGGTCAACGGTACATCCTACTATTTCGTTGACAACAGTGCCCTGAAGGGCATTCACAAGGTTCCCGGATTCAACGACGAAAGCAACGAGTATTTCTACAAGTTCAATGAAACGACCGGCGCCAGCGAGGGCAAGGTCACGGGACTGACAGAAGTGGATGGCGCACGGTATTACGTCATCAACGGCGCGGCCAAGTCGGGGTGGTGGAATCTGACGGATGCGGATGGCAACAACAGCTACTACTACTTCGACAAGGAAACCTTCAAAGGACTGGATGGCCAGAGCAGGGCGTTCTTCGCAAATGTGACATACACATTTGACAGAGGAAAGCTGCTGAAGGGAGAGTGGCTGACGACCGACCAGGGAACCAGGTACTACTATGGGCCAACCTTCGTACAGGAAAAATGGTATACGGTTGACGGCGAAAAGTACTATTTTGACTCGCTGGGCTATCGTTACACAGGGCTTAGATATGTGAAAGAAAGCTACAACCGCGACGATCCCATCTATTGGTATGATTTCGGTGAAGACGGTGTCTGCCATGGTGTATACCAGCATACCGGCCTCTTCGATCTCAATGGCAATACATACTATACCATCGACGGAAAAGCCTGCTATGGCCTGTATCTGGCGGAAGACGGATATTACTACTATTTTGGAAGCGGCAATTATACCGCAGTTAAGAACACGCGGCATTGGGTTTCCTTCCCGAATGACACAGGCCTTGCGCAGGCGTTCTACGATTTCGATGAAAACGGCAGAATGATCATTGATAAGCCGGATACGAGCAAGAACGGCATCGTCAGTGAAGACGGCGCGCTCTACTACTACGTAAACGGCGTTAAGAACTACGCCGGTCTGATTCAGATTGATGGCAATTATTATTACGTTAACAGCTCCTGCAAGGTCGTGACAAATTGCCGTTACTGGATCAGCAGAACCAATGATCTGCTGCCCGCCGGATTCTATAACTTTGACGCAGACGGCAAGATGACGGATGCACCCATTCCGATGCCTGACCCCGACCCCGATCCTGAACCCGAGGTGAAGAACGGCATCGTCAGCGAAGACGGCGAGCTGTACTACTACGTGAACGACGTCAAGACCTATGCCGGCCTGATTCAGATTGATGGCGATTACTACTACGTCAACAGCTCCTTCAAGGTAATCACCAGCCAGCGTTATTGGGTGTCCAAGACCAACGATCTGCTGCCTGCCGGGTTCTACAACTTCGACGCAGACGGCAAGATGACGGATGCACCCATTCCGACGCCTGACCCCGATCCTGAACCTGAGGTAAAGAACGGCATCGTCAGCGAAGATGGCGAGCTGTACTACTACGTGAACGGCGTCAAGACCTATGCCGGCCTGATTCAGATTGACGGTGATTACTACTACGTGAACAGCTCCTGCAAGGTCGTGACAAATTGCCGCTACTGGATCAGCAAGACCAATGATCTGCTGCCTGCAACCTTCTATAATTTCGATGCAGATGGCAAGATGACGGATGCGCCCGTCCCGACGCCCGATCCTGACCCGACCCCAGAACCCGAGGTGAAGAATGGCATTGTCAAGGAAGACGGCACGCTCTACTATTACGTGAACGGCGTCAAGACCTATGCTGGCCTGATCCTGATTGACGGCGATTACTACTACGTCAACAGCTCCTTCAAGGTCGTTACCAACCAGCGTTACTGGGTGTCCAAGACCAATGACCTGCTGCCTGCAACCTTCTACACCTTCGATGCGGAAGGCAGGATGACTGACGCCCCCGCCAAGGAGCCTACCCCCGATCCGGCAAAAAACGGCATTGTCAGCGAGGACGGCGAGCTGTACTACTACGTGAACGGTGTCAAGACCTATGCCGGTCTGATTGTAATTGACGGCAGCTATTACTACGTAAACAGCTCCTGCAAGGTGGTCACAAGCAAGCATTACTGGATCAGCAAGACCAACAACCTGCTGCCTGCCACGTTCTATGACTTCGACGCGGACGGCAAGATGGTGAGATGACCGAATAAACCCTGGGGCATGGCGCGTTCAGCGCCATACCCCAGGAGAGGCACGATTGCAGAAAGGAGTACGCCTTGCTTGATCTTGTATTTATCTGGGCGAAGGAGCATTCCCTGATCCTGCTCCTGCTGCTTGGAACGATTTTCAATGTGTTCTGGCTGTACAGGATGCGGCGGCAGCTCCAGATGAAATGGTATGCCGTGCTGCTCCTTTCGGTATTGCATACGGCTGTCGGCGTGTGCAGTGTGAAAGCCTTTGCTTTCCTGGAGAGCGGAGACATCGGAAACATGAGCCTGTTTGGCGCCGTGTTTTTTATGCCGGTGGCTTATTGGCTGGGCGCAAGGCTTGCCAAACGCCCTTACGGCAAAGTGTGCGACGTGTTCACGCCATGTGTGCTGTTCACACTGATGTGCGCCAGAATCAACTGCATGATTGCAGGGTGCTGCACGGGGCTGTATATCCCCGGAACACACTTCCGCTTCCCAACGAGGGAGCTTGAGGTTCTCTATTACATCGTAATGCTGGTTCTGCTGATTCCCAGAGTGAAAAAAGGCAGGAATCCCGGCGGCACTTACCCATTGTATATGGCATCCTACGGGGCGTTCCGTTTTGTTGATGAATTCTTCCGGACGTCTTCAACAGGAATGCTGTTTCACCTCTCGCATGTCTGGGCGGCCATCGCGTTCGCGGTGGGACTCAGTGTTTACATGGAAATAAACGCAAGAAATCATCGAAGGAAGAAGGTAATTCAAAAATGAAAAACATATGGAAGCGATTCCTCTCGCTTGTGCTCTGCATATGCATGGTCTGGGCGCTGGTGCCGAATGTGTCCATGACGGCATTTGCGGCGACCAGCGGTACTGTGACTGGCTTGGCCGATGAGAATATTGGACTGAGTTTTACGGGCGACGCAGATGATGCTTGGTCGGCCAATGGTACGAGCATTACTGGTGCGGCTACCAGCACAAGCGGTGGATGCGGCGATACATCCTATAAATCCACACTAACAATTACAAATAAGAAGTCAACGACGGCGACCCTTTCCTTTGACTATGCTATTGAGGAGAATAGCGGAACAATTAGCGTAGATAGCACAAAAGTTACTGCGAATGGTAGCCTCACCAAGGAACTGGCGGCAGGCGATAACATTACAATATCCATCAAATCCGGCTCCCCCAGTGCCGCTACCAGGATTACGCTTACCAACGTGGCTTTGGTGAGCAACGTAACTGCAACTACAACCTTCCAGCCCGCTGAAAACGGTACTTACACAGTAGACGGAAAAACTGTTACAGAGCAGTACAGCAACACGCAAAGCTCCATGACTGCCTATCAGGTTGTTGCGACCCCAGCAGACGGTTATCAGTTTATGGGCTGGTATGATGTTACTAAAGGGAAATATATCAATACGTCTACAGAGGCTGCGTTGAATTTTGATAGTGACTGCACGATCACAGCACGGTTTACAAGTAAAACGGCAGCCCTCTTTGAAACCGGAGGACAACCGTTTGACGATTTGGGTGAGGCAGTTGCCTATGCGCAGGCAACCAATCAGTCCAGGATTACTTTGGTTTCCGACGGTACTATCGGCGGTTCCTATACCATTCCGACAGGAATTACGCTTTTGATTCCTTTCGATGCAGCAGGGACGCTGTATACGGATGCACCCGCAGCTATTCGGACAACTCCGGCATCCAAGCCGTTCCGGACGCTGACGATGAGCAAGGGCAGCTCCATCACGGTCAACGGTGCTATCAGTCTGGGCGGCAGATATTTTGCAGCCGGCGGCAGTCAGCAGGGACGGCCTGTGGGAGATTACGGCTATATCAAAATGGCCGAGAACAGCTCCATCACGGTCAAGAGCGGCGGCAATCTGTACGCCTGGGGCTTTATTTCCGGCAGCGGCTCTATTCTGGCGGATTCCGGCGCTACGGTGTATGAGTTCTATCAGATTGCAGACTTCCGCGGCGGTAGCGCTTCTTCTACCATAGCAAAGGGTGGCAAAAAGGTATTCCCGTTTTCGCAGTATTTTGTTCAGAATATCGAAGTGCCTTTGACGTTGAAAGCCGGCGCTAATGAACAGGTTTACAGCGGCGTTTACGCAATGAGCAGCACGTATACCACTGCGATCAACTTCATTGGTGAGAACGGCATGTTCAACGTAACGTCCGGCAGCTTCACCAAGGACTATGATGAAAAGACAGACCGCCTTGTCTTTACGATAAACGGTGAGGCGGCACTGAATGTGCTGGCACTGAAGCTTGCGGGCATGGACGTCGACTCCGCAAGCTATGTGCTGCCTATCACCAATAACATCACCATCAACATTCAGTCCGGAACTGTGACGATCAATCAGGACGCCGCCCTGCTGGCAGGCGTTGAGGTCAATATCGCTGATGGCGCTGGTTTGACGGTTGCAAACGGGAAGAATGTCTATCTCTATGACAGCGACGAATGGAACTCCGACAACTTCGTCTGGGGTCCCTGCAAGTTTAAGTCCGTGGCCTATGCCCCCGGTAAGGCATACAACCGCTCTAACAGTGACCTGGTTGATGCCAAGATGGATGTAAACGGCAGCGTAACTGCCAACGGCGCAATCTATACCACAGCGGGTGGTGCAGACATCTGCTCCAGCAATGGCACCGGCAAGTACATTCAGCAAGGTACACCCGGTACGGCGACCGCAACCTATCAGTATAATGCAAATGGCAATAGTGCGGTGACCATCCCCATCACCGCCGCTAAGCTGCACAATGCTGACGGCTCTTACACCGAAACTGCGACCGCCAAGGCTGGCGATATCATTAACTATGTCAATGGCGTCTGGGGCGGCGAGGAGCCTGTAGAACTGACTGTTACCTTCGATGCCAACGGAAGTACGGAATACCCGGTCGAAGGCACCATGGCTTCGCAGACCGTGACTGCAAAGACGGAGACGGCGCTGAACGCAAACACCTTCACCCGTAAGGGCTACAACTTCAATGGTTGGAATACGGCGGCTGACGGCACCGGCGATTCCTATGCGGATGGCGCAACCGCCAATCTGACGGAGAATACCACTCTCTACGCCCAGTGGGAGGACAACCATTCTCTCACCAAGGAGATCAACAAGAAGGACGCCACCTGCACCGAGGACGGCTACACCGGTGATACGGTCTGCGCCATCTGCGGCAAGGAAATCACCAAGGGTACAGCCATTCCTGCCACGGGGCACACTGAGGTCGTCGATGCGGCTGTCGAGGCGACCTGCACCAACCCCGGCAAGACCGAGGGCAAGCACTGCTCCGTCTGCAACGAGATTCTCGTTGCGCAGACTGAGATTCCCGCCAAGGGTCATACCGAAGTCATCGACGAAGCGGTCGAAGCGACCTGCACCACCCCTGGCAAGACCGAGGGCAAGCACTGCTCTGTCTGCAACACAGTTCTTGTTGCGCAAGAAGAGATTCCCGCCAAGGGTCACAGCTGGGATGAGGGCGCAGTCACGACTGCTCCTACCTGCGAGAATGCAGGCGTTAAGACCTACACCTGCACGACTTGTAATGTGACCAGGACGGAAGCCATTGACCCAACCGGACATACTCCTGTTGACGTCGAGGGAGATGCCCCCACCTGCACCAAGGCAGGACATGAAGCTGGTACGAAGTGCTCTGTCTGCGATGCAATCCTTTCAGGTATGGAGACAATTCCCGCGACCGGCCATACGGAAGTGATCGACGCGGCAAAGGCTCCGACCTGTACCGAGACTGGTCTGACCGAGGGCAAGCATTGCGCCGTCTGCGACGAAATCCTTGTTGCGCAGACTGAGATTCCTGTAACTGGTCACACCGTCGTTGACGTTGCTGAACAGCCTGCCACCTGCACCGAGGTCGGTTATGCTGCCGGTACGAAGTGCTCTGTCTGCAAAGCAATCCTTTCCGGTATGGAGGAAATTCCCGCGACCGGCCACAAGGAAGTGATCGACGCGGCGAAAGAGCCGACCTGTACCGAGACTGGTCTGACCGAGGGCAAGCACTGCTCCGTCTGCAACGAAATCCTTGCTGCACAGGAAGTGATCCCGGCTACCGGTCATAAGGAAGAAATCCGCAATGCAGTCGCAGCAACGCTCACGACGCCCGGTTACACCGGCGACACCTACTGCTCCGTCTGCAACGAAAAACTGGCAGATGGTGAGGTCATCCCCAAGACCGGCGCGACCATCACCTGGATTGTGAACGGTGTTGAAACGACCGAAGTCTACGAGAAGGGCACCATGCCTTCCTTCGAGGGCAGCACAGACAAGGCTCCCGACGATAACAACCGCTACACCTTCACCGGCTGGAGTCCGGAGATCGTGGCAGCTGAAGAAGATGCCACCTATACGGCGCAGTATTCTGCGACCGCCCGCGTATTCTACACCGTCACCTTCAACGCCAATGGCGGCGAAGGAACCATGGAGCCTCAGAAATTTGAAGTCGGCGTAGACACTATGCTGAATGCCAACGCCTTTACCCGTGAGAACTATAAGTTCATCGACTGGAACACCGCCGCAGACGGCAGCGGAGCCACCTATGCCGACAAGGGTGCCATCCTTGAACTGACCGGAGACATGACGCTGTACGCACAGTGGCAGATATGGGACGGCTGGCTTAAAGATGCGAACGGCAAGCGGTATTACTGGGATGGTGAGCTTCAGAAGAACGGCTGGAGCGTAATTGAAGGCAATACCTATTATCTGGACACCGAAACCGGATACGCGGCCACTGGCATTACCAAGCTGATTCCCGAAGGCGCGACAGAAGAAGCCCGCTGCGTCTTTGACGCTGACGGTGTCTTCCAGAGCAGCATTACCGGCATTTACAGCGTCGGAGAAGACACTTACTGGCTCAACAGCGGCATCATCGAGGAGGAGGCCGGTCTGAAGCGCGTGGTCAAGGACAACGGCGAGGTCAATTACTATTACTTCGCGGTTCAGAAGAACCTGGAGGAGCGTGAGGGTCTGACCCTCTCCACGGCGGTGAAGGCATCTGTCCTGAACGGTAAGGATTGCTGGCTCCACAAGACCAATGACCTTGCACTTCCGGAGTGGGGCTACTATTTCGACGAGAACGGCGTCATTCTGCACGACGAGGACACCAGCAAGAACGGAATCCTGAAGGATGGCGAAGACCTCTTCTACTATGTCGATGGCATCAAGGCCCCTGCGGGCATGATCAAGATTGGCGACGATTATTACTATGCCAACAGCAAGGGCAAGCTGATCGTGAGCCAGACCTACTACTGCTCCAGAGTGAACGGCCTGATGAAGGAAGGAACCTATGCTTTCGATGCAGAGGGCAAGCTCATTCCGGGCGCGACGGACAAGAACGGCATCGTAAAGGACGACGACGGCGTGCTTCGCTACTATGTCAAAGGCCAGGTAACGTATGCCGGCCTGATTGAGATTGACGGTGACTTCTACTATGTCCGCAGCAATGGCGAGGTCGTGACCAATTGCGTGTACTGGATTAGCTGGACGCACGGCCTGAAGGAAGCCGGTTACTACACGTTCGATGAAAACGGAAAGCTGACCGGTACTCCGAAGAATGGCATCGTCGAGGAAGACGGCGTTCTGCATTACTATGTCAACGGAAAACTGACCTATGCGGGCCTCATCAAAATCGGTGATGACTACTACTATGTGAATTCCAAGTGTGAAGTGGTACGCGATTGCGATTACTACGTTACCTGGACGCATGACCTGATGCCGCAGGGCAGATATCACTTCGACAAAGACGGCAAGCTGACAGGTGAAGCTGCAGCGCTGAAAAATGGAATCTACGAAGAGGATGGAAGCCTGTACTTCTATCGGAACGGCGAACGCACTTACGCCGGCCTGATTCAGATTGACGGCGACTATTACTATGTACGTTCCACTTGCGAGGTCGTCCATGGCCGCAGCTACTATGTGTATTGGACGCATGACCTGCTGCCGCAGGGATATTACAAGTTTGACAGCACTGGACGGATGATTCTGGACAGCGAAACCAAGTAAAACACTGGAACCGCCGGGGCGCACCTTGGCGCCTCGGCGGTTCTCTGCTATTTGAATGACATCGGAGATGATAAGGATGAAAGTGCTGTTTATCAATATGGCCTATGGAGCCGGAAGCACCGGAAAAATCATCGCTGATATCATGGATATGCTGAAAAAGAATGGCAATGATGTAAAGGCTATATACGGTACGGGAGAACAGTCTCACAATGCGGACGCAGTGAAAGTGTCCGGGAAGCTGGGATATTACTTTCATAATGCGGCATCGAGATTGACTGATCATGCAGGCTTATATTCCTGGGCTGCGACCAGAAAAATGATTCGGGAGATCAAGGCGTTTCAGCCTGACCTGATCCATCTGCATACGCTGCACGGTTTTTATGTGAATTATGAAATGCTGTTCCGCTTCCTGAAGGAGGCGGATATTCCCGTAGTCTGGACTTTGCATGATTGCTGGGCTTTTACCGGGCACTGCACGCATTTTTCCCAGGCAAAGTGTACGCAATGGCAGACGGAATGCCGGGACTGCAAACTGCTGCGCAGGTATCCGCAATGCTATGGGAGGGGCGATGTAAGGCGTAACTTCCTCCGCAAAAAGCGTGCTTTTACCGGTGTAAAGAATCTGACCATCACAACGCCTTCGCGGTGGCTTGCGAATCAGGTCTCCCGTTCGTTCCTGCGGGATTACCCAAGGACAGTTATTCCGAACGGGATCGACCGCAGAATTTTCCGCCCGCAGTCCAGCGGCCTGCGGAAAAAGTACCGGCTGGAAGATAAGAAAATCGTCCTCGGTGCAGCCAACGTATGGAATACGCGCAAGGGGCTGCCGGATATGCTGACGCTTGCCGACCGCCTTGGTTCTGCATATCAGGTGGTGCTGATCGGCCTGACCGAAAGGCAGCTGCCGGACATTCCGGCCAACGTGCTGGGGCTTCTGCGCACGGCGAATCAGACAGAGCTGGCGCAATGGTACTCCGCTGCTGATGTATTTGTGAATCCTACCTATGAGGAAACCTTCGGACTGACTACGGTAGAAGCACAGGCATGCGGAACGCCGGTGGTGGTATACCGGACGGACGGCTGTCCAGAAACGGTGGCATCGGGAAATGGATGCCTCGTTCCTCAGGGGGATATGCAGGCGCTGGAGTATGCTGTGAGGGACATAACAGACGGAAGCTGCCGTGTAGATCCGCAAAGAGTGGCGCAATTTGAAAAAGACGCGGTGTATCAGGATTATCTCGAGCTTTACGAAAACGTTTTGTCTGATTTGAAAAAGGACGTGTAAGAGACGCATGAAAATCCTATTTTGCAGTAATTATTTTACGCATCATCAGGCTCCCTTATCAGATATACTCTACGAATTGACAAACCACAGCTATTATTTCCTGGCGCATGAAGAGATGGATGCGGAGCGGAAAAATCTTGGCTGGGGGCAGGGGCTGACACGTCCATACACGTACTCTGCGGAGAGTCAGGAGGTTAAGGCGCAGTTAAAGGATGCGGATGTCCTGATAGCTGGATCCTTTCCAGAGCGGCTGACAGCGGAATACAGCAAGCAGGCCGGGATTTTTTTCAGATATTCTGAACGCCCGCTGAAGGACGGAAATCCTGCTTTAAAATATTTACCACGCTTTCTTAAGTGGCATTATTACAATCCGCCGTGGCGGAAGACGTATATACTCTGCGCCAGCGCCTATACTGCGGGCGACTATGCAAAGTTTGGCCTTTTCCACAACCGGTGCTATAAATGGGGCTATTTCCCGGAGACAATACGGTATGCCGATATCGACGGCCTGATTGACCGCAAAGCAAAAGCAACCATTTTGTGGTGTGGACGTTTCCTGGACTGGAAACATCCGGATGATGTAATTGAGGTTGCAAGACGGCTTAAAGATGCTGGATACCGCTTTGAAATTGAGATGATTGGTACCGGCGGGATGGAGCAGCAGCTTAGGCAGCAAGCATTAGAAGCCGGACTTTTGAACGAAAATGTGCAGTTCCTTGGGCCTATGTCTCCAGAAGATGTACGCGCCCATATGGAGAAAGCGGGTATTTACCTGCTTACCAGTGACCGCAGAGAGGGCTGGGGAGCCGTTTTGAACGAGGCTATGAACAGCGGCTGCGCGGTCGTCGCCAGCGATACGGTCGGGGCGACGCCTTACCTTGTTGAGAATGGCAGGAATGGAAGCGTTTATCATTCCGGCGATATTCAGGAGCTTTATGAAAAGGTGCGGCGGCTTCTTGAAAATACGGCCGTGCAGCATAGCCATGGAAAAGCGGCCTATCGGACAATTACGGAACTGTGGAATGCAGAGAATGCTGCAAAGCGGTTTTTGCAGCTATCACAGGCACTTTTGAATGGGACAGATGCTTCACGGTTGTTTGCAGATGGCCCATGCAGCCCGGCGAAGCCTCTGCGGGAGGACTGGTATCAAAAATGAAGCTGAAGTCCATCAGAAAACGAATCGTGATCTACATGGTCAATCATGTTTTGAGCGGAACCCGTTTCTTCACTGCCAAACGGAATCTTCTCCGCTCCATCGGCTATGAGATCGGAGAAAACACCAAAGTTGTCGGGCCGCTTTATAACACGGGAACGCTCTGCATCGGCGCAAATTGCTGGATCGGATGCAACCTTACCGTTCATGGAAATGGAACGGTGACGATCGGAGATAACTGTGACATTGCCCCTGATGTTACGTTCCTGACAGGCGGGCATCAGATCGGCGGCCACGGCAGACGCGCGGGCAAAGGCGAATTCTATCACATCGCAGTGGGCAGCGGCGTATGGATCGGCGGGCGGGCCACCCTTTTACGGAGTATAAGCATCGGAGATGGAAGCGTGATTGCGGCTTGTGCCTGCGTTGCCAAAGATGTGCCGCCAGATACACTGGCGGCTGGTATCCCGGCCAAAGTGATGAAGGAGTTTAAGAATTTTGCTACAGATGCTCAGGAAAAATAAAGTCGTTAAAAATGCGGGATGGATCATCGGCGGTAAAGTAGCGAACAAGCTGCTTGCCTTTGTTGTCGGTATTTTTGCGGCGCGTTATCTTGGCCCAAGCAATTATGGCCTGATCAATTACGCGGCGGCATATGCGACATTTTTTGCTTCGCTTTGCACGCTTGGCATCAACAGCATTATTGTCAAGAACTTTGTGGACCATCCGGATCAGCAAGGCGAAACGATTGGAACGACCCTGCTGCTGCGGGCGATTTCAAGCCTGCTGTCTGCGCTGGTGATCATCGGTATTGTCAGTGTTGTGGACAAAGGAGAGCGCCTCACCGTTGCGGTCGTTGCGCTGTATAGCATCGGCCTTGTTTTTCAGGTGTTTGATACCCTCAACTACTGGTTTCAGGCAAGGCTGCAATCCAAATATTCTGCCCTTGCCGAACTCGTTTCATATGCGGCAATGTCCGTATATAAAATCGTTCTGCTTGCACTTGGAAAAAGTGTGGAATGGTTCGCCATTGCGAGCGCGTTGGATTACATCGTGCTTGCGGCGTTTCTGCTGATCGCTTACTTCAAAAATGGTGGAACCAAATTCCGCTGCTCGCTGAAAAAGGCGAAGGAGCTACTTCAAAGCAGTGGCAGTTTTATCATCGCTGGGCTGATGGTCTCCATCTATGCCAGCACGGATAAATTTATGCTCAAGCAGATGCTTGGAGCTGATGCAGTTGGACATTATTCACTTGCTTCAAGCGTCAGCCTTTCATGGACCTTTATCCTTGCCGCAACCATTGACTCCCTTTACCCGGAAATCGTACAGAGCTTTCAGAAAGACCGGCTGCGCTATGAACGGAAAAATCGACAGCTCTATGCAATCGTTTTTTATGTGTCCCTGTTTGTATCCGCAATGATCTGCATTGCTGCAAAGCCTTTTGTTTCGATCATCTATGGAGAAAGCTATCTGCCGGCAGTGGGGCCTCTGCGTATCGTGGTCTGGTATACGGCTTTTTCCTACCTCGGTGTTGCCAGAAACGCCTGGATGGTGTGTGAGAACAAGCAGAAATACCTGAAATACTTGTATATCAGTGCAGCTGCCCTCAATGTTGTGCTGAATCTGACGCTGATACCGCAGTGGGGAGCATCCGGGGCTGCCGCAGCCTCGCTGATCACACAGGCTGCTACAACGGTTATCCTTCCCGCGGCAATCAAGCCCTTGAGGCCAAATTGCAGACTGATGCTTGATGCAGTACTTTTTCGAGGAGTCCTCCCGGAAAGGAATGAAAGCACAGCAAGGAGAAATCAGAAATGAGTACGCTTCCCGACAAAAGAACAAATGCTGCCGATACAATAACGACCGCGGGGCTTTTTCTCTTTTCGGTTGGCATTTTCAATCTTCCCGGCCAGATTTTCTTTGCGCTGACAGTTTATTTTTTCGTACGAAAATCAAAGATCATTGTTGTTGAAAAACACGACATGATTCTCTTGCTTTTTTCAGCAGCGTATTTTATTATCTATACTTTCGACTTCGGCTTTGCAGGGAAGAGCTTGATCATATACCTTTGGGGGCCTTGGGCGGCTTACTTATTCGGTAAGTGGTTCGTTATATCCAATAATGGCGAGCGTGGGTTTCAAGTAATGGCGAAGACGCTGACATACGGCTTTTTTTTGCATGGCGTTTTGAACCTGTTCGCATACCTCAGATCGGATTACTATGCGCAATATGCGTATCAAAGAGTATCCGTTGATTTTTGGCGGGGTGATATGGTCTCGGTTATCTCAACGGGACTTATGTTCACATTTGCTGTTGCCCTTTCCACTGCGACGCTCTTCTCACCTTGCAGTTTTCAGAAGAAGATGATCGCATTGGCAGTTCTGCTGATAAGCATTTTTGAAGTGTCGTTCTTTGCTTATCGGACAATGGTCTATGCAACCATGATCCTTACTGCTTTTAACTTGCTTCGCTGGCTTTCTGATTCGTCTGTGCGAATCAGAGGAAAATCCTTTTTTATTGGACTCGTTTTGCTCTTTTCCGTTGGGGTATTTGCGATTGTGTTCCTGAATGCTTTCGGAATCCGGGACAAACTTCTGTCCTTTAAAATTGTGAAGCGGCTGTTATACGATGAAAAATCTTCCAGGTTTCACACGTGGGGGGCGTACCTGTCCTCGGGGGACTGGTTTCGCTATCCCTTTGGCGGTCAGAAAAGCCAATTTGCTTATCACGGAGACTGGGTACACAATCTTTGGCTTGACATCCTGAATAAGGTTGGCCTGATTCCCTTCGCGATAGCCGTAATATTCACAATAACAAGCATATGCTCTACATGTGACACTGCCGCGCGTATGAAAAGAATGGGCAACAATTTGTTATCAAATCAGATTGCAAGTTTGGGCTTAGGTGCATTGCTGATTTGTATGCCAGAGCCCGTTATTGACGCAAACCCGTATTTTTTCTTCGCGATTCTGATGCTGTTGGGCGGTATTAAGGGATTGGAATATTTATTCTGCGGGAGAGGTATGACTGAAGCAAAAGAGAATCCTAAGGATACGTTTCAATTCGGCAAAATATGAAGAAGAACAGGACGGCAGGCTCGTTGATCGGGCCTGCCGCAGATGCTTGCGGGGTCGATTTTCTCCAGATCAGATATTGGGGATTTGTCCCTCTTGATTTCCCATAAACCTTGCTGTATAATAGGAATTACAGAATTCCACTTGGAGGCAGCGGTTATGTTGATTTCCACAAAGGGGCGGTACGCACTGCGCGTGATGATCGACCTTGCTGAGCATCGGTCGGGGGAGTTTATTTCCCTGAAGGAGATCGCCCAGCGGCAGGAGATTTCCGAAAAATATTTGGAGAGCATTATCCGGACGCTGGTAAAGGCAAAGGTCGTGGAGAGCCTGCGGGGCAAGGGCGGCGGATACCGGCTGACGAAAAATCCCGAACAGTACACGGTAGGCAGCATCCTGCGGCTGACGGAGGAATCCCTGGCGCCGGTGGCCTGTCTGGAGGAGACTGCTGGAGCCTGTCCCCGGTCGGGGCAATGCCGCACGCTGGCGCTGTGGCAGGGACTGGATAAGGTGATTCAGGATTACCTGGAAAGCGTGACCATTGCCGATCTGATCGATCAGTGTCCCGCGGGAGATGACTACGTAATATGAGTATGGACTGCCCGCTCCGCGCTTCGCGGGGCGGGCAGTCATCCAACAATCGATAAGCCTATATTCCCTACCAGAAAAATAGGAAAATATTTTTTCAAAACCTATTGACAAGATAGGGAAATGGGTGTATTATCTAGCCATCGAATCTAAGCAGCTAAACGAAAGGAGCGGATTGCAATGTTTGAAATCAATTCTTATGCTGCACAGTCTTGTTGTCGAATGCGTATCTCCCGGGCATATCCGTATGGCGGGGTGCATTCGTATACGTTTTGCTGCACCTGAAGCATGATTTTTCCGAAGGGATATCATAACGCCATTTGCCCGGGAGCTGTTTGAAGCCCCGGCATTTTTTGTGCTTGGATTCCCTGAATTCATTGATTTTATCGAAAAGAGAGGACTTTTTATGAAAAACTTTATCAAGAAAATCGGAGCCGTTTTCCTGAGCCTGACCGTCGCTGCCTCCCTGCTTGCCGGCTGCGGCGCAAAGACGACCGAACCCGCTGACACATCTGCAAGCAAGGGCACTTTCCGCACGCTGGAGGAGATCAAGTCCAGCGGCACCATCAATATCGGCGTATTCTCCGACAAGAGCCCCTTCGGCTACGTGGACGAGAACGGCGAGTATCAGGGCTACGACGTATACTTCGCCAACCGCATCGGCGAAGACCTGGGCGTAAAGATCAACTACGTCTCCACCGAGGCTGCCAACCGCATTGAGTATTTACAGACCGGCAAGGTGGACATTATCCTTGCCAACTTCACCGTCACCCCCGAGCGGGCGCAGGAAGTGGACTTCGCCCTTCCTTATATGAACGTGGCGCTGGGCGTCGTTTCCCCCGAGGACGCGGTGATCACGTCCCTGGACGAGATCGGCGCTGACGACCAGGTCATCGTGATCTCCGGCACCACCGCCGAAACCTATCTGGAAAAGAACAACCCCGAGATCAAGCTGCAGAAGTACGACGCCTACGCTGAAGCCAAGACCGCCTTTGAAAACGGAAATGGCGTGGCATGGGCTAACGACAACACCGAAGTCATTGCCTTCTCCATTGAGAATCCCGGCTATGTGGTGGGCATCCCCTCTCTGGGCAGCGCGGACACCATCGCCCCCGCCGTCACCAAGGGCAACACCACCCTGCTGAACTGGCTGAACGACGAGATCAAGGCGCTGGGTGAAGAAAACTTCTTCCATGCCGACTACGAAGCCACCCTGCTGGACACCTACGGCAAGGACTACGAGGACACCCTGGTGGTAGAGGGCGGCGCAGCCGCCGGTGCCGAGGTCGCGGAACCCGTGACGGAAAAGGGCACCATCACCGTAGCCGCTTCCCCCACGCCCCACGCGGAAATCCTCGCCGAAGCCGCAAAGCTCCTGGCCAAAGAGGGCTGGACGCTGGAGGTCACCGAGTTTGAAGACTATGTGCAGCCCAATCTGGTGGTAGACAGTGGCGAGATCGACGCCAACTACTTCCAGCACACCCCCTATCTGGACGACTTTAACGAAAAGAAGGGCACCGATCTGGTCGCCGTGGCCGCCATCCACTATGAGCCTTTCGGCATTTATCCGGGCACCAAGACCGCGCTGAGCGAGCTGACGGACGGCGATGTGATCGCAGTCCCCAACGACACCACAAACGAAGCCCGCGCCCTGCTTCTGTTGCAGGACAACGGCGTTATCAAGCTGGCCGACGGCGCGGGTCTGGCTGCCACCGTCAAGGACATTGTGGAGAACCCCCACAATGTGAAGATTCAGGAGCTGGAAGCCGCTCAGGTTTCCCGTGTCAAGGACGAGGTGGCCTTCGTGGTGCTGAACGGCAACTACGCATTGCAGGCGGGCTTCTCCGTCGCCCATGACGCAGTGGCCTACGAGACCAGCGCATCCGCCGCCGCCAAGACCTATGCAAACGTCCTGGTGGTCAAGGCAGGCAACGAGAACAACGAGGGCATTCAGGCTCTGGTCAAGGTTCTCAAGTCCGACGAGATCAAGCAGTTCATCAACGACACCTACGACGGTGCGGTGATTCCTTTCGAGGACTAAAAAGCATAAGCGGGCAGCCGCATTCTGCGGCTGCCCTACTCTGCTATCTTGAACAGGGAGCTGAACAACATGACACAAACCTATTTGGAAGTCCATAACCTGTGTAAGACCTTCACGGCCAAAAACGGCAGCGTGGAGGCTTTGAAGGGCGTATCTCTCTCCATCGGCAAGGGGGAGATTTTCGGCGTGATCGGCCTGTCCGGCGCGGGCAAGAGTACGCTGGTACGATGTATGAATCTGCTGGAGCGCCCCGACAGCGGGGACGTTCTGCTGAACGGAGAAAGTCTGCTGAAGCTGAGCAAAGAGCAGCTTCGTCTGCGCCGGCAGAAGATCGGCATGATCTTTCAGCATTTCAATCTGCTGGAGCAGCAGACGGTGCTGGAAAACGTCAGCTTCCCCCTGGAGATCCGGGGAATTCCCAGAAAAGAGCGGCGGGAAAAGGCGCTGGAGCTGCTGGAAAAGGTGGGACTGGCGGACAAGGCGAATGCCTATCCTGCTCAGCTTTCCGGCGGGCAAAAGCAGCGGGTGGCCATTGCCCGGGTGCTTGCCAACGAGCCGGAGGTCATATTATGTGACGAGGCCACCAGCGCTCTTGACCCGGAGACCACCCAGACCATTCTGAAGCTGCTGAAAAATATCCGGGATACCCTGGGCATCACCATCGTGGTCATCACCCACGAAATGCGGGTGATCCAACAGGTCTGCACCCGTGTGGCGGTGCTGGACGGCGGACTGGTGCAGGAGGAAGGCGGCGTTGCCGATATCTTTGCCCATCCTGCATCCCGGGCGGCGAAGCGGCTGCTGCTGATCGAAGGCGAGGAGGAAGAGAGCTATGCTGGATAAAGCGATGATCGAAATGATGGCTCAGGGCATCTGGGATACCTGCTACATGACCCTCGTCTCCACCTTTTTCGGCTATGTGATCGGGCTGCCTCTGGGCATTGCCCTGACGCTGACCGACGAAAACGGCATTACCCCCAATCGGGCGATCTACCGTGTGCTGGATATCATCATCAACGTCACCCGGAGTGTTCCCTTCCTGATTCTGCTGATCGCAGTGATGCCTCTGACCAAGCTGCTTGTGGGCAAAAGCTACGGCTCAACGGCTACCATTGTCCCCCTGACCCTGGCCGCGGCGCCTCTGGTTGGCAGAATGGTGGAATCTTCCTTGAAAGAGGTTCCCACCGGAGTTATTGAAGCGGCGCTGAGCATGGGCGCGAAAACCGGCACCATCGTCCGGAAGGTGCTCATCGGCGAAGCCAGAACCTCCTTGCTGGTGGGCGGCACCATCGTTCTCGGCACGGTGCTGGGCTACTCCGCCATGGCAGGCGTCATCGGCGGCGGCGGACTGGGCGACATCGCCATCCGCTACGGCTACTACCGCTACGACACCGAGGTCATGCTGGTGACGCTGGTATTTATCGTCGCCATTGTGCAGCTGCTACAGGGCATGGGCAATCTGGCGGCAAGGAAAATCGATCACAGGAAGTGATAGGGAAACTCCGTACAAACTGGAAACCGGAGGGTGCTTATGGATTTTGAGGTTATGAGAGCCTACCTGCCAAGGTTTTGGGACGCGCTGCTGCTGACGCTTCGCATCGGCTGGCAGGGCGTTGCCTTGGCGCTGGTGCTGGGCGTTGCCTGCGCGGTGGTGGTGCATTGGAAAATTCCCGTGCTGCGGCAGATCGTCGGCGGATATATTGAACTGTTCCGCAACACGCCTTTGCTGGTGCAGCTGTTTTTCCTGTACTTTGCGCTGCCGAAGATCGGCGTCCGCATTTCGGCGGAGACCTGCGGCAAGCTGGGACTGGGGCTGTTGGGCGGCGCGTATATGGCGGAGACCTTCCGCAGCGGGCTGGAAAACATTCCCCTCATCCAGACGGAAAGCGCCCAGAGCCTGGGTCTGCGCCCGGCGCAGGTATTCGGCTATGTCATCCTGCCCCAGGCAGTGACCTCCAGCGTTCCCGGATTGCTGGCAAATCTGATTTTCCTGCTCAAAGAAACCAGCGTGTTCTCCACCATCAGCCTGATGGACTTGATGTTCACTGCCAAGGATTTGATCGGCATGTACGCCAAAACCATCGAATGCCTGACCCTGCTGGTGGCCTTCTACCTGATTATGCTTCTTCCCGTGTCCATTCTGGGAAGCTGGCTGGAAAGGAGGCTGCGCTATGCAGAGTTTGGGAATTGACGTTCTGTTCAAAGGCACGAATTTCCTGCGGCTGCTGGGCGGATTGTGGGTGGCGCTGCGCATCAGCCTGATCTCCGTCGCCATCAGCATTGTGCTGGGCATCGCAATGGGAATGCTCATGACCTCCAAAAGCCGGCTTTTGAAAGCCATTTTCCGCATTTTTCTGGAAATCGTCCGCATTATGCCCCAGATGGTGCTGCTGTTTGTGGTGTATTTCGGAACCACCCGGGTCTTCGGCTGGAATCTGGAAGCGGAAGCGGCGGCCATCATCGTGTTCAGCTTCTGGGGTACGGCGGAGATGGGCGATCTGGTACGGGGGGCGCTGCAAAGTATCCCCGTCATTCAATGGGAGAGCGCTCAGGCGCTGGGCATGAAGCCCATTCAGGTGTACACCCTGGTGATCCTGCCCCAGACCGTCCGACGGCTGATCCCTCTGTCCATCAACCTCATCACCCGGATGGTGAAAACCACCAGCCTTGTCATGATGATCGGCATCGTGGAGGTTTTGAAGGTCGCCCAGCAGATCATTGAGGCCAACCGGCGCACCTCCCCCAACGCCGCCTTTGGCGTTTTTGCGGTGGTATTCTTGCTGTATTTCCTGATTTGCTGGCCCATCAGCCGTCTGGCGGGGTATTTGGAGAAAAGGTGGTCATAACTGTGGAAAATGTACTCTTAAGCGTGCGGCATCTGAAAAAAGCCTTCGGAGACCACGTGATTTTTGCAGATTTTAACATGGACGTCCGCAAGGGCGAGGTGGTCGTGGTCATCGGCCCCTCCGGCTGCGGAAAAAGCACCCTGCTTCGCTGCCTGAACGGCCTGGAGCCGATTCAGGGGGGCGAAATCCTGCTGGACGGAGAGCCGGTTCTCCGGGAGAGTAAATCCATCACCCGGATGCGGCAGAAGATCGGCATGGTGTTCCAGAGCTATGATCTGTTCCCCCACAAGACCATTCTGGAAAACATCCTGCTCGCACCCATGAAGGTGCAGAAGCGCCCCCGGGCGGAGGTGGAAAAGGAAGCCCTGGAGCTGCTGGAACGGGTGGGGCTTGCCGACCGGAAAGACGACTATCCCCGGCAGATGTCCGGCGGACAGAAGCAGCGGGTGGCCATCGTCCGTGCGATGTGTATGCACCCGGAGATCCTGCTGCTGGACGAGATCACCGCGGCCCTCGACCCGGAAATGGTGCGGGAGGTGCTGGATGTCGTCCTGTCTCTGGCAAAGGCAGGCAGCACCATGGTCATCGTCACCCACGAGATGAATTTTGCCCGCGCCATTGCCGACCGGATCCTGTTCATCGAAAACGGCGCGGTGGTGGAGCAGTCCGACGACCCGAAAGCCTTTTTTGCCAGCCCGGAAACCGATCGGGCGAAGGCGTTCCTCAAATCCTTCGACTACGAATAACGGAGAAAGAAGCATGTTGAATCAATTTTCCAGAACCGAGCTGCTGCTGGGCAAGGACGCCATGGAGCGGCTCGCATCGTCCCGGGTTGCGGTATTCGGCATCGGCGGCGTGGGCGGATACGTCTGCGAGGCGCTGGTGCGCAGCGGCGTGGGAGCGATCGACCTGGTGGACGACGACCGGGTCTGCCTGACCAACCTGAACCGTCAACTCATCGCCACCCGGAAAACCGTGGGGCGGCTGAAAACGGAGGTCATGCAGGAGCGGATTTTAGAGATCAACCCCAACGTGAAGGTGCAGCTGCACACCTGCTTCTTCCTGCCGGAAAATGCGGGCAGCTTTTCCTTCGCCGATTACGACTACGTAGTGGACGCCGTGGACACGGTTTCCGCCAAGCTGGAACTGGTGGAGCAGTGCGCCAGAACCCACACTCCCATCATCAGCTGCATGGGCGCGGGGAACAAGCTCGACCCCACCGCTTTCCGGGTCGCGGATATCTACCAGACCCGGGTCGATCCTCTGGCGCGGGTCATGCGCCGGGAGCTGAAAAAACGGGGCATCCGGAAATTGAAGGTCGTCTACTCCGAAGAGCAGCCCCTGCGCCCCATTGAGGACATGGCCATCAGCTGCCGGGCGCACTGCATCTGCCCTCCCGGCACCAAGCGCCACTGCACCGACCGCCGGGATATCCCAGGCAGCATCGCCTTTGTCCCTTCCGTCGCCGGCCTGATTCTGGCCGGCGAGGTAGTGAAGGATCTGGCTGGAATAAGGTGAATTCCGCCGCAATGGACGGGGCGTATCAGACAGTTGGCAGGCACAGTGGGATAATGAACTGCACCTCTTGCCTCTCCCTACGGGAGAGGTGGCCGAGCGAAGCGAGGCCGGAGAGGGGAAACAAGGGTGGAAAGCCCTCTCAGTCACCTTCGGTGACAGCTCTCCCAGAGGGAGAGCCAAGGGGCTGCATACGTTGGCACGAGAAATGGAGCGTATCTGTACCGATACGCTCCATTCGCTGCTTTACGACTGCCCATCAAAGAACGCCGCCGCACGATTTCCTTCCAGGAACGTGCGGCGGCGTTATGCAATTCGGGACAGGCAGTTCAAATCCTCGTCTGCGCCAGACAGATACTTTTCAGCTCCCGCGCGGCGGCTGCGGCGGGGTGCTGGGTGGATTCCACCATGCAGACCTTCCGCAGCGGGATTTTCTCCGTCAGGTCGATGCGGTATATGGAATGTCCCCAGTCCTCCTCCGACGGAAAGGACGCCGGAATGAAGCCGATCCCTAGGTTTGCTTTCACCATGGGGAGAATCTGATCTGCCGTGGCCGCTTCGATATCCGGCTCGAAGGGAACGTGATTTTCCGCGAAAAACTGCCGATAGAACCGGTAGCCGCTGCCATCCGCGCCAAGAGAGATCATAGGGTACTTTGCCAGCGCTTCCAGCGTGACCGGGGAATCTGCCAGGCCGCGGTAGGCGCTGCCGCATACGGCGACCTCCTGCACGTCCGCCAGGGGCGTGCTTCGCAGCTTATCCGTCATATCGATGGGTGACGTGACGAAGGCAAGGTCCGCAAGGCCGCTTTTCAGCTCGTCGATGGCGGCGGGGGTGGAGCCGTTGAACAGCCTGATGTGGACGCCGGGGTAGCGCCCCCGGAATTGGGACAGCACCGGCAGCAGTAAGACGTGCAGCGCGATCTCCGTCGCCGCGATCCGCAGGATTCCGCCGTCCAGCCCGCCGCCCCGGAGCAGCGCTTCCTCCCCTGCCTGAAGCTGCTCAAAGGCCGCGCTGACGTGGCGGTACAGGGTCTCCCCTTCGGCGGTCAGCTCCACATGGCGGTTGTTCCGGAGAAACAGTGTGCAGCCCAGCTCCCGCTCCAGATTCTTGATGATCCGGGTGATGTTGGGCTGGCTGTTGCCCAGGGCGTTCGCCGCCTGGGTAAAGCTTCGGGTTTTGGCGGTATAGTAGAAAACACGGTAGGCTTCATAGCTGATATTCATAGATTTCTCCATATCAATTTGATATTACGCCATAAGAAATATATATTTTACATATCGTTCTATTGGGATTATAATATGGCTTCGGTTAGAAGTCAATCAGAAATTGGAGGTTTTTACCGTGGATTTGCGGATGATTCCGGCACTGCGTACCGCCCATGGCAGCGCCGTCCGCTTCCACGGGAAGGAAGGTCATCATGAATAAGGATTTAACGGTCGGGAATCCGTCAACGGTTCTCTGGAAATTCTGCCTGCCCCTGTTCGGCAGCATCGTGTTTCAGCAGCTTTACAACATCGCCGACAGCTGGGTCGCCGGTAAATTTATCGGCCAGAACGCCCTCGCCGCCGTGGGCAACAGCTATGAGATCACCCTGATCTTCATTGCTTTCGCCTTCGGCTGCAACATCGGCTGCTCCGTGCTGGTCTCCCAGCTTTTCGGCGCGCGGGAATACAGCGATATGAAGACCGCCGTCTACACCGCCGCGCTGTCCAGCGGAGTTGTGTGCGTACTGCTGATGCTGGTGGGCATCGTCGGCTGCGACGGCCTGCTGCGGCTGATCAACACCCCCGAGGAGGTGTTCGCCGACTCGGCGCTGTATCTGGATATCTACGTCTGGGGTCTGCCCTTCGTGTTTTTCTATAACATTGCCACGGGCGTATTCTCCGCCCTTGGAGACAGCAAGACGCCTTTCGTGTTCCTTGCGGTGTCTTCCTTAAGCAATATCGCCGTGGATATCCTGTTCGTTACAGCCTTCAAAATGGGCGTGGCAGGCGTGGCCTGGGCAACTTTTCTGTGCCAGGGCATCAGCTGCGTACTGGCGGTGGCCGTGGTCATTCGCCGGTTGAAGCAGCTTCCCAGCGAGGAGAAGCCCGCGCTGTTTTCCGGCGATCTGCTGGGGCGGTTCGTGGTCATCGCCATCCCCAGCGTTTTGCAGCAGAGCTTCATTTCCGTGGGCAATATCCTGATCCAGAGCGTTATCAACACCTTTGGCACGAACATTATGGCGGGCTATTCCGCTTCGGTGAAGCTGAACAATCTGGTCATCACCTCGTTTACCACCATCGGCAACGGCATTTCCAACTATGCCGCCCAGAATCTGGGCGCGGGCAAGCTGACGCGGATCCAGGAGGGCTTCCGGGCAGCGCTGAAAATGGTGTGGCTGATCTGCCTGCCCCTGGTGGCGCTGTACTGCACCTGCGGCCGGGCGCTGATGAACTTCTTCATGGAGGACGCCACGGAGGCGGCGCTGAGCAGCGGAATGCGGTTTTTGTGGATTCTGTCCCCCTTCTACTTTGTGGTCTCCGCCAAGCTGGTGGCGGACGGCATTCTCCGGGGAACGGGGAAAATGCGTCAGTTCATGACGGCGACCTTTACCGACCTGATTCTGCGGGTGGTGCTGGCCTTCGTGCTGTCGGGGACGGCGCTGGCTTCTACGGGTATCTGGTGCGCCTGGCCCATCGGCTGGATCGTGGCGACGGCCATTTCCATTCTGTTTTACAGAAAGGGCGAGTGGAACACCGTGCCGGAGGAAGTCCGCGAGGCGCTGATGACGGAGAGCGCTTCTTTGTGACACATGGGAACAAACAGCCGCGGCAGCGTTTAGACTGCCGCGGCGATTTGATTCAAAAAACCACCGACCGGTGCCGATGATTAAGCCGCCTTTTCAACATGAGTGAATCGGAGCTTTCCCTATCTGTCCAATCCGTCCCACTCATGCAGAAACTCGTCTACAAATTCCTGCATGTACTGCGTCCGCTTTCTTGCGATGGCCTTGCCGGCTTCGGTGTTCATCATGCCTTCCAGCAGAAACAGCTTTTCGTAGAAGTGGTTCAGGGACGTGGATTTGCTGCTGTAATACTGCGTCTGATTCATTGACGTCCGGGGCGGCAATTCCGGGTCGTAGATGGCGCGGTTATGGCTTCCCCCATAGGCAAATGTGCGGGCAATGCCGATGGCGCCCAGGGCATCCAGCCGGTCAGCATCCTGAACGCATTTCCCCTCCGGCGTGGATGGCCGGACGGAATCCGTCCCCTTGAAGGATACCTCGCCGATGATCTGGCATACCTGCCGGATTTCAGATTCGGGCACGTTCTGACTGTGCATAAACCGGGTAGCGTTTTCTTTTTTCTCGGCGGTTGTCGGGGAGAGCTTCCGGTCGTCCACATCATGCAGCAGCGCCGCCAGTGCCACGACCTCCAGGTCGGCGTGTTCCGCCTCCGCAATGTTTATCGCGGTTCGGTAAACACGCATGGAATGAAAAAAGTCGTGTCCGCTGAAATCGTTTTGGAAAATCTCTTTGATAAATTTTGCCGCGTTCGGAACGAGCTGTTCCATAATTTTATCTCACTTTTTTATGATATGCTGTCGATAAACTGGAATTTTCAAATTAGTCTTTGCAAATAACCTTTGAACCTTCACCATCAATTACAATTCCCTGACGGTTGTTAATTGGGCATAGATTCAAATCCGAAAACTCAGTCATTATTTTCTCGGTAACTTTCTTAAATGGTGCTGTAAGATAATGCGGAAGAACATAGAAATCAATCAAATCAAGCCCTGCATCATCTTCTTGTGAGTAGTCCTCCGGCTTTTCATCCATTTGTTCAATATATTGGATAGTTGGAGCGCATATAATCGCACCTGCCGATTCACCGATCATCAGTTTTCCCTTTTCCAATTCCTTCTTCAATAGCTCATCCGTTCCCGTTTTACGGAGCTGGTCCATAAGGAAGAAAGAATTTCCACCAGTAAAATATATCACATCCGCATCTTCAAAAACGGACTGTATCGTTAAATAAGCCTCCGTTGAAATATCAATTTCCGTTACGGCTGCTCCCAGTTTATTGAATAGCTTTCGAGCCGAGCCGACATAACCGGTATAGCCTTCACGCAGCGAAGCTGTGGGAATAAATGCGACTTTCTTGTTATCAATTTCTTCTTTTATCAAACTTCCTACACTTGAAAAGTGCGAACATAAAAACAGTTTCATCCATATCCTCCTTAATAAATTCCAATTTGAAAACTTGCCTGACACTATACTACCACATAGCGCCAAAGAATACAAGAACAGCCGCAGCAGATAACTGCTGCGGCTGCAACTGATAAACTTACGGGCGGCTCTTTCGAGCCGCCCGATTTTCATGGAATTTACAGCCCAAGCTCTTCCCGCCAGATGCGGATGTAGGTTCTGGCCTGAGACTGGCTTTCGCCCTCGGCGGCCATGCGGAGCAGCGGCTCCGTGCCGGAGAAGCGGCAGATGACCCAGCTTCCGTCAGTAAAGTAGACCTTGCAGCCGTCGGTGCGGTTGATCTTCTCCAGGTTGTTGCCGAAGTCCGGTACCTCCAGCTTCACGAACAGCTTCTCCTGAAGCTCTGCCTTCCGCGCCTGGGTCATGGTGAAGGCCGCGTCTTCGTAATACAGCATACCGTACTTGTCTGTGATTTCCTGATACAGCTGGGATACGGATTTGCCGGTGACGGCCAGCATTTCCACCAGCAGGGCAGCGGCGTAAATGCCGTCCTTGCCCGCGATGTGACCCCGGACGGCCAGACCACCGGAGGACTCGCCGCCGATGACGGCGTTTGTCTCTGCCATCTTGGCGGAGATGTACTTAAAGCCCACGGGGACTTCGTAGCACTGCTGACCCATGTCCTTTGCCACCCGATCCAGCAGGTGGGTGGTGGAGTTGTTGCGCACGCAGGGGCCGGACCAGCCGCGGTATTTCAGCAGGTAATAGTAGAGCAGAACCAGCAGCGTGTTGGGATGGAGGAACGCGCCCTTCTCGTCAATAACGCCCAGACGGTCGGCGTCGCCGTCAGTGGCAACGCCCAGGTTACAGCCGTTGTCCACCACGTAGTTGCTCAGCAGCTTCAGGGTGTCGGCGCTGGGGGCGGGCATCTTGCCGCCGAAGAGGGTGTCGTGCTGCTCGTGGATCACGTCTACGTCACACCGGCAGGTCAGCAGAATGGTGCGCAGACTGCTCTGGCTGACACCATACATGGGGTCGATGGCGATGCGCAGATGGGCGCGCTTGATCTTCTTGGTGTCCACCACCTGCAAAATGCTGTCGATATACTCGTTGAAGGGATAGCCCTCCCGGATCAGACCCATGTCCATGGCCTGGTCGTAGTCAATGGACTTTACGTCCTCGGGCTTGAGGAGGGCAATCTGCTCCTCAATTTTTCCGGTGACGACCTGATCGGCGTCCCGGCCGCCGGCGGTGAAGACCTTGATGCCGTTATAGATCGCGGGGTTGTGGCTGGCGGTGACGGCCAGGCCGTAGGGGGTCTGCATCTGCTTGACGGTGAACATGATCAGCGGCGTGGGGGAGGAACGGGCGACCACAAAGACGTGGAATCCGTAGCCCGCCAGAACCTCCGCCGCCCAGTGGGCGGATTCCTTGGACAGGAAGCGGCGGTCATAGCCCACACAGATCTCCTTGCCCGCGTGTCCTTCCAGCAGCATCAGCTTGCACAGGCCGGCCACCACCAGACGGATATTCTCCTTGGTGAACTCGTCTGCGATAATCGCCCGCCATCCACCGGTACCAAATTTAATCATCTTGATTTTCTCCTCTCCCGGCTTTTCGCCGGATAAAATTCGACTTAGATAGACCAAATTGCATTTTCCCGTTTGGGCAATGGTCTTAGCCCATCACGACTTCCACGTCGCAGACGGCGCCCACGGGCAGCACAGGCAGCTTGCGTACCTGCTTGCCGTTCATGGTGATGCTCCTGACGCCCTTTTCCACGCCGTCGGGATTGATTACATGGATGCGGTACTCCCCGCCGCGCCACTTCCGGCGGACGGAAAACTCCTTCCAGTCGGCGGGGATGCAGGGATCGACGGTGATGCCGTCGAAATCCGGACGGATGCCCAGCATGTACTGGGTGGCTGCGAAGTAAGCCCAGCCGGAGGAGCCGGTCATGAAAGGATGACGCGCCCGGCCGTAAGCGGTGTGATCCTTGCCCACCACGAACTGGCAGTAGGAGTAAGGCTCGGACTGGCGAACCTCAATGATATCGTTTTGCAGTGCCGGACACAGGGCGTTGTAGAACTTCATTGCCCGGCTGCCGCGACCAAGAATGGCCTCGGCGCACCATGCCCAGGGGTTGGGATGGCTGAAAACGGCGCCGTTTTCCTTCAGACCCGGATACACCCGGGTGACGAAGCCGATGCTGTCGTCGGGGGTAGTGAAGCAGGGGGCGTTGAGCATCAGGCCGTAGGGTGTGTACAGATATTCGTCCACGCTGTCCATGGCGGAGATGCCATGCTCGTGGTCGGCGACACCGGAAAGCACAGCCCAGGTGTTGCTCTCCATATGCACCCGGCCTTCGGTGTCTGCCTGGGTGCCGATCTTGCGGTTGCCGGCGGTGATGCCGCGGATGTACCACTTGCCGTCCCAGAGGACGGACTCGCTGACTTCTTTGACATGCTCGGCGATTTTTGCATATTCGGCCGCGTCCTTCGTCTCGCCAAGCTGCTCGGCCAGCGCGATGAAATTCCGGAGCGCCCAGTGGTGCAGGAAGCTGACCATGGCGCTTTCGCCGCCGCCCAGGTTCAGGCAGTCGTTCCAGTCGGCGCGCAGACCCTTGCAGATGCCGTTGATACCCACCTGCCGGGCGGAGAAGTCCAGGATGCGCTTCATATGCTCGTAAACCGTGCCCTCGCCGCCGTCGGCGTAGGTCACCACCTGATGGGCAAAGGCCATGTCGCCGGTCTCCCGGATGTACTGGACGATGGCGGTCACCAGCCACAGGGCGTCGTCGGCGCAGGCGTCCTTCAGACCGTGGACGATCTGGCTCTTATCCGGGGTGGGAACCACCGTGGGGGACTTGAAGGACTGGGGCTTTTCCTCCGGCTCGAACCAGCGAGGCTCAAACAGGTGCAGGCCGTAGCCCTCCTTGGTCAGCGCCCGCAGCAGCTCGATGATGCGGCCGCGGCACTTGTCGGGATTGGAATGGGGAATCGTCATGGCGTCCTGGGCGGTGTCCCGGTAGCCGAGACCCGTTCTGCCGCCCACCTCGATGAAGGAGGTGAACCGGGAGAACATGACGTTGATCTCGCTCTGATACAGGTTCCAGATGTTCAGCTCGGTGTTCATGCCCTCGTTGGGGGTGGACACCTGTAAGCAGCTGAGCTTGTCGTCCCAGAACGTTTGCAGACGGGCAAAGTCCTCGTCGGCTCTGGCCTGGGTGTACTTCCGGCGCATTTTCTTGCCGGATTCGATGCCGCCCTCGCCCAGGAGGAACAGAAGGCGGGTTTCCTCGCCGGGCTGAAGGGTGAGCATCTTCTGCAGGACGCCGCAATGATTGCCGCCCTTTTCGAAAGAGCCGCCGCACACGCCGGCCTCCACCACCAATGGATTGCGTTCGGTGCGGTAGCTGCCGATAAAGCTGTCGCGCACACTGTCAAAACCGTTCGGGGTAAAATCGGAGGTAAAGAACTGGCAGCCGTCCTCTTCGTAGTGGAGCTCGTTCTCAATGACGCCGTCCTCATACCGGCTGCCGGTGGCGTACAGGCTCATCTGGAAGTTCTTGTTGTCCATGTCCACCTGGTGGAAGCTGAATTCCAGATAGGAGAACACGGAAAGATGGCGCACTTTATCAGAATCGTTGCGCAGCTTCACGTCCCAGATCTCCACGGGGTCGTCCATGGCGACGAAGAGCTTCTGCTCGGCGCCGATGTCGGAGTAATCGGAGTGATACTTGATATAGCTCAGGCCGTGGCGGCAGGAGAAATGCTCCTTGGGCTTGCCCACGGGCTGCCAGGAGATGCTCCAATAGTCGCCGGTGTCCTGATCCCGCAGGTACACGTAGTGTCCGGGGCCGTCCATGGGAACGCCGTTGGGACGGAACCGGGTGATGCGATGGTATTCAGGAGATTTGTACAGCAGGTATCCGCCCGCCGTGTGGTTGAATACGCCATACATATCCTTGAGGCCGATGTAGTTTGTCCAGGAAACGGGGACATCTACCCGATCGATGACATATTCCCGATGCTCATTGTCAAAGTACCCATAACGCATAAGGTTACCTCCGCCTGATTTGGGCAATGTATTGATTTTTCACAATGAGTATATCAAAAAAAGAGCAATTTGAAAAGGTCTGAAAATGTACCTTCTTGCCTGTCGTTGCACTTTATTTTCCAAAGTGAACAATTCCAGACTTTGACATCCGTACCGCGCCGGACTATAATGGCAGAAGAATGAAAATAAGGAGCGTGCCTATCATGAAATGCGATGTCATTGCCTACTGCTGGAACGACGCCCTGGCGGGCTTTACCCAGGAGGACGCCCGGCGCCTGACTCACGTGAATCTGGCCTTCGGACGCATTCAGGACGGGCTGCTGGATCTGCATCTGCTGAAATATCTCCATCTGCTGCCAAAGCTGCGGGAATGGAATCCGGAAATGAAAATCGTCCTGTCCGTGGGCGGATGGGGGGCGGACGGTTTCTCCGACATGGCCATGACGGAGAAAGGCCGCCGGAAGTTTGCCCGGTCCTGCCTGGATGCGGTGGAAAAATACGGCCTGGACGGCATCGACATTGACTGGGAGTACCCCTGCAACGACGCCGCGGGCATAGGCGCAGACCCGAGAGACAAGGAAAATTTTACCGCTCTGCTGAAGACTTTGCGGGAGTATCTGGGAGAAAAGCGTATCGTGTCCGTGGCCGTGGGCGCGAGCCAGCGGTGCATTGCGGACACGCAGATGGATAAGGTCGCGGAAATCGTGGACTATGTGCAGCTCATGACCTACGACATGGTGGACGGCACCCGCGCCGGACATCACGCGGCGCTGGGGGCGACCAAGGGCGACAAGTCCGGCCTGAACACCCGGGACACCGTGGAAGCCTACCACCGGGCGGGCGTTCCCTATGAAAAGCTCGTCATCGGCGCGGCATTCTACGGCCGGCACTTTGAGGTCACGTCCTTTGAGAACCATGGCCTTTTGCAGCCCTCCGGCGGCGGACTGCCCGGCCCCACCTATGGGGAGATCACCCCGGAATATCTCCGGGAGAATCATTTCCAGGTGTACTGGGATGCCGACGCGGAGGCAAACTACCTGTGGAACGGCAAGACTCTCGTCAGCTACGAGTCCCCCAGGGCGGTGCGCCTGAAGTGCAAGTATGTCAAGGAGAAGAAGCTTCTCGGCATTATGTACTGGGAGCACGGAAACGACCCCACCCGGGAACTGCTGGGTGCCATTGCGGACGAGATTCAATAAGAAAAAAGCTGCGGGCGGCTCCGTCAGGAGCCGCCCGCTTGCGTATCATTTTTCCAGAATCAGCGTGCCGCTCTCCGCGTTCAGTGATGCCTTGATGTGGTCGGCGGCTTCGGCGGGGGTGAGCTTCCGCTGCTCGCCGGTCTTCATGTTCTTGACGCTGCATTTGCCCTCCGCGATCTCATCCTCACCCAGAAGAACGGCGAAGGGAACCTTCAGCTTGTCGGCGTAGGCCATTTTCTGCTTGAACTTTTTTTGCTCACAGTACAGCTGTACCCGCAGTCCCGAAGAGCGAAGCGTCTCCGCCAGCGCAATGGCTGGGGCGATGTCTCCCATGGGCAGCACCAGCGCGTCCGCAGGGGCGCTGGGCAGTTCGGGGTTCAGAAGACCCTGCTCGTCCAGAACGTAGAACAGCCGGGTCAGGCCGATGGAAATGCCAACGCCGGGCAGCTGCTTTTCAATATAGTAACCCGCCAGATTGTCGTACCGGCCGCCGGAGCAGACGGAGCCCAGCTCGGGGTGATCCAGCAGAAGGGTCTCGTAGACGGTGCCGGTGTAGTAGTCCAGTCCCCGGGCGATGGTCAGGTCAACGACGAAGTTTTCTTCCGGCATTCCGAAGGCCGCCAGGTTGGAAGCGACCACCTTCAATTCGCCGAGACCGGTATCAAAAGTCTCATTCCGTCCTGCGTAGTTTTCCAGCGCGGCAAGGACTTCCGCATTCGTCCCCTTGATGGAAATGAAGGCGAGAATGTCATCCGCCTGCTGCTCGGTCAGGCCGCAGTCCTCCAGAAGAATGACCTTTACCTTGTCAACGCCGATCTTGTCCAGCTTGTCCACGGTGCGCATGATGTCGCCGGATTTCTCCGTCAGACCCATCATGGCGTAGAAGCCGTTGAGAACCTTCCGGTTGTTAACGTGGATCTGGAACCGGGTCAGGCCGAAGCCCTTGAACACCTTATAGATAATGGCGGGAATTTCCGCCTCGTTGAGAATGTCCAGCTTCCCGTCACCGATGATATCGATGTCCGCCTGGTAGAATTCCCGGAACCGGCCGCGCTGCGCCCGCTCGCCCCGGTAGACCTTGCTAATCTGGAAGCGGCGGAAGGGGAAGGCAAGCTCGTTGTAGTGCAGGGCGACGTATTTTGCCAGCGGCACCGTCAGGTCGAAGCGCAGCGCAAGGTCGCTGTCGCCTTTGGTGAAGCGGTAAATCTGCTTTTCCGTTTCGCCGCCGCCCTTGGCAAGCAGAATCTGGGCGTCCTCGATCACCGGGGTGTCCAGGGGGGCAAAGCCGTAGGAGGCGTAGGTCTTGCGCAGAACCTCCGCCATCTGGTCAAATTTCAGCTGCTTTTCCGGCAGCAGCTCCATAAAGCCGGACAGTGTCCGGGGCTTGATGATCTCCATAGTTATCCTCTCCAATAGTAAGCCGCAGGGCACTCCGCGATTCAGAGCTTCCTTAATAACGGGTCTTGTTGTGCAGCATTTCCCGCCAATCCAGATCGCCCCGCTGCAGGCCCATGATGAGCATTTCCGCCGAGGCCAGGTTGGTGGCGATGGGAACATTGTGCCGGTCGCAGTGCCGGATGGTCTCGATCATCTGGGCGTCGTCCCAGGGGTCGGTGGTGTTGGGGTCGGTGAACAGCAGCACCAGATCGATTTCGTTGTAGGCAATGCGGGCGTTGATCTGCTGGTGACCGCCCTGCTTATGGGAAAGCAGCAGCGTAATGGGCAGACCGGTATTGTCCGCAATGAGACGGCCGGTGGTGGCCGTGGCAAACAGATTGTGCTTCATGAGGACGCTCTTGTAGGCGGTGCAGAATTGAACCATCAGTTCTTTTTTCTTGTCATGCGCCAAAAATGCGATATTCACAACAGTCACTCCTTAATTGTATATGTATCCGTTATCAGTGGAGGGCGATCGGTTCGTGGAAGCCCTGAATGCGTCTGGCAATTCTGCGGCTGGCCTTTGCCGCCTTGCAGTTGGGGGAATAGCGAAGAAGACTCTGGCCGAAGGATGCCGCAAGGGTCACATGGGTGTCCTCCGGGACGATCCCGGCGAGGGGCAGTCCGGCGGCGTCCATCACGTCGTCGATGGTCAGGCACACCGTACCCAGCATACTCTTGTCCACCCGGTTGACGATGAGGCGGATGTTTTTCTTGCCCATCAGCTCCAATAGGTCGCCCACCCGGGAAGCGTCCCGCACGGCGGCGGGGCCTGCCCCCGTGACCAGCAGGAAGCGGTCGGCGAACTGCGCCGTCAGCCGGAAACCGGCGTCCACCCCGGCGGGGGCGTCCAGGAACACGTAGTCATACAACTGACGCGCCCAGGCAAGCATTTCCCCGAAGGCGGCGGCGTTGATCTTCTCCACCGGGCAGTTCATGGGTGCGGTCAGAAACGCGAGGGTTGGATAGACCGGGTGCCGGAAAGCGTCCTCCAGGGAGTAGCCCCCCTCGGAAACGTCCCAGAAGGACAGCGCGCCGCATTCGGAAAGCCCCAGAGAGATGTCCAGATTCCGAAGCCCCACGTCGCAGTCGATGCACAGGACCCGTTTTCCTTCCTTGGAAAGGGCGGTGGCGAGGGCGGCGCAGAGGGAGGTTTTTCCCGTTCCGCCCTTCCCGGACACAACCGCGAAGAGTTCACCCACGCGCCATCGCCTCCAATGCCAGAATATAACCCCATTATAAAGGGATTTTTCACAAAAAGCAAGAGGAATTTCGCCCTTTTGGAAATGGTTTTCATCACAATGAACAAAAATATTTCTCCGCCGCCGCCTTTTTGGCTGCGAGAAACGCAAAATATGTCGCACCGGCACAAAAAGGGGTTGCACCCAAAGAAAAGGTGGTATATAATAGTGGACGAAAATACGGGCGTATGCCCGGATATTGGAGGGAATGTTCCATGTTCAATGCAATGATCGAAACGCTGAAAGCGAACCCCAGAAAGATCGTTTTTACCGAGGGCCACGACGCCCGCATTCTGGAGGCCACCGACCGTCTGGTCAAGGGCGGCTTCCTGACCCCCATCCTCATCGGCAACGTTGACGTTGTCAAGGCCAACGCGGCCAAGGGCGGCTACAACATCGAGGGCGTCGAAATCATCGACCCTGAGACCTATCCCGAAATGGACGCCATGGTCGACAAAATGGTGGAGCTGCGCAAGGGCAAGATGACCCCTGACGAGTGCCGCAAGGCGCTGTCCAAGGGCAACTACTTCGGCACCATGCTGGTGAAGATGGGCTACGCCGACTCTCTGCTGGGCGGCGCGACCTATTCCACCGCCGACACCGTCCGTCCCGCTTTGCAGATCGTCAAGACCAAGAAGGGCGCGCATCTGGTGTCCTCCTGCTTCATTCTGGTGCGGGGCGACGAGAAGCTGGCCATGGGCGACTGCGCCATCAACATCAGCTATGAAGACTCTGTTGACAAGGAAGGCAATGTGACCCTGTCCGCCGCCCAGAAGCTGGCGGAGGTCGCCATCGAGACCGCCAAGACCGCCAAAGTCTTCGGCATTGACCCCAAGGTCGCCATGCTGAGCTTCTCCACCAACGGCTCCGGCAAGGGCGGCACCGTGAAGCTGAGCCACGACGCCACCGCCATCGCCAAGGAGATGGATCCCGAGCTGAAGATCGACGGCGAGATGCAGTTCGACGCTGCCGTCGCTCCCGAGGTCGGCCAGCTGAAGTTCCCCGGCTCTCCCGTTGCCGGTCACGCCAACACTTTCATCTTCCCCACCATCGAGGCGGGCAACATCGGCTACAAGATCGCCCAGCGTCTGGGCGGCTTCGAGGCCTACGGCCCCATCCTGCAGGGTCTGGCGGCGCCCATCAACGACCTGTCCCGGGGCTGCAACGCCGACGAGGTCTACAAGATGGCCATTATCACCGCCGCTCTGGTGTAATCGAAACCTACATAAAATGCCGGCTCACATGAGCCGGCATTTTCGCTATAAAACGGCGAAGCAAAAAATTTTTTCCAATTTCCTGTAACCTTTCCCGAAAAAATCCCTCTTATAGGGTGAGGAGCCAAAAAAGAAATGGAGGTGTTCCCTCAGTGGAAGACGAAAAGATCATCGACCTGTATTGGGAAAGGAAGGATGAGGCCATTATGGAGACCCAGGCGGCCTACGGACGGCAGCTGCAAACCATCGCCCAGCGCATCGTCCAGAGCTACGAGGACGCGGAGGAAAGCGTGAACGACACCTATCTCGCCGCGTGGCGGACGATCCCGCCCAAGCGCCCGAAGTATTTCTTCGCGTATCTCGCGAAAATATGCCGGAATTTTGCCTTCGGCAAGCTGGACTGGCTGGACGCGGCCAGACGGAAGGCCGAGGTGGTGACGCTGAGCGAGGAAATGGAGCTGTGCATTCCCGACACCAGCCGGGATTCCGCCGCCGAGGGGCGGGAGATCACCCGGGCGCTGAACGCATTCCTCGGCACGCTGACTCAGGAGAACCGGCGGCTGTTCGTGCGGCGGTACTGGTACGTGGACACCGTGGCGGAGATCGCCCAGCGCTACAGCATGAGTGAAAGCAAGGTCAAGACCCGGCTCCACCGCATCCGGGAAAAGCTGCGGGTCTATCTGATGCAGGAGGGAATTGCCGTATGACAGGAAAAGATCTGGTTATCGCCATGAGCGGCATTGACGGCCGCTACATTGAAGAAGCCGCCCCGGCGGCCGCGCCCAAACGGCGAAGCCTGCGCCGGCCGCTGCTTGTCGCCGCCGCCATTGCCGCAGCGCTGCTGCTGGTGGGCTGCGGGATCGTGTACGCCCTGCGTTTGCAGGACATGTCCATCGGCAAGGGGACCTACACCCAGCGCTTTGACGACAAGGGCAAGGCCATCGACCCGGTGGAAAAAAGTCTGGACATCATAACGCCCTACGGCCGCAGCGGCGACGCCATCCAGCAGGCGCTGAAAGAATGGTACGAATTTCAGGAGAGCTACGATCAGGATCATGCGCTGATGACCAACGAACCCGATATTCCGAGTATTCCAAATCAGTACGAGTACACCTACAGCTGCTATACCCAGGAAATGGTGGACAAGGTGGACGAGATCGTTGCAAAGTACAATTTGAAGCTGCTGGAGGGATGGATACCCTTCCAGCGATATCAGAGCGACATTTTCCTGGAGGAAACCGGCATCCGGTCTCTGCTACGCCAAGATTCCGACGCGCAGATTACGGGTATGGCGGGAATGCTCTATCTGCCCTACAATTTCAGCATGGATTTTGAGCTTGTGACCGAAAATGCCGGTAAATTGATGACGTCCTATGGCTACGCCCGGAAGGACTATTTCCCCAGCGCGTTCGCCGGCGGAATGGACATTGATGCCTATGAGCAGTGGGATCACACCACTCCGGGCGGCACGAAGCTGCTGCTGGCACTGAACAGCAAGGGACGGGGCGAGATCATTGCCGAGCAGGAAAACGCCATGATCATGATAAGCATTGACGGAAACCGTTCCCTCAGCCACACCAACTACCCGGATGCCAGCGAGGTCATGACGAAGGCGGAACTGGAATCCATCGCCGATCAGTTCGACTATTCCATCCAGCCGAAGGAAGTTAACAAAGCTGTCGTAGAGGAAAAGCTGGCCGTAGCGGAGGAAGCCTATCAGGCGGAACACGCCTATGCTCCGGAAACCTACACGGACTTTTCCGATTATCTGAAGAAAAGTGTCTACATTCCCGACGAATCCAGACAATACAGTTTCTATGACCTGAACGGAGACGGCGTGGACGAGCTGCTGCTTGGACAGGACGGCGCGTTCCTTGATTGGCTGGAAATGGAGAACGGTGAAGTGATGTTTCACGGTTACGGAGAATCGTATCTGTGCGAGGGAAATGTTTTGGAACAATATCAGGCACCGGACAGGTATTGGGATGGTGAAAGTCATACGTACTTTGCATTTGCAGACGGCACTGCGGCATTCAAGGATGACGGGGGATTGGGGAACGTAATTGCAAATATTCAACGTCTGGGCGGTCAATGGTATCGGTATCCGGACCCCAATGGATGGGAAAGTACGGAGATTTCTCAGGACGAGGCCGCAACCATCATGGCGAAATACCCCCGAATCCAGCTGGACTGGAAGCCGCTGATGGACTATCCCCTTGACGAAAGCGGGCTGACCTTAGGAAGCTATCTGAAAGCGAAGGATGTCCAGCCCTCCGACGACGAGCTGCTCCGGATTTACAAGGACTGTCTCAGCAGGCAGGATTCCTTCTATACCCACTACCGGATCATGGACATTAACGGTGATGGGGTAAAGGATCTTCTGCTCAGCGGCGACGGTGAACGCTACTGGGATATTTGGACTTACCGTTACGGTAATCTGATACCCCTTGCCATCATGGATTTTTACCTCTGTGAGAACAATGTTATGGAGCGGGTTGAGCTGTTCCACAAAGAGGCAGGCGTTGAGATAGAAGGGACATCTTTCTCCCGCTGCAACGGCTTTGACTTAGAAACGCTGGACTTTGCTGCCTACAACAAGGCAACCGCCTCCTGGCAGTCCGACTACTACGGCACCCCCATGTCCGAAGCCGACGCCAAGGCGATTCTCGCCAAATATTCCCGCGTCGATCAGGGAATGCAGCACATTTCCCAGTTGTTGAACGGATAAATGTTTACGCCGTACCCAAATCCGGGTACGGCGTGAATTTTACTGTTTCCCCGCTTTCAGCAGCTTGCGGAAGAACGTAAAGAACGTAATGGTCGTCACGGCGGCGGCGAGGATGTCGGACACCGGCTCTGCCAGAAAGACCGCGAACGCCTTGTCCACGAAGAAGTTCGGCAGAATGAAGATCAGAGGAATCAGCAGAATCAGCTTCCGCAGACAGGCCATGATGAGACTGATCTTCGCCTGCCCCAGCGCCATGAACGCCAGTTGACAGCTGACCTGAAAGCCCACGGAAAACGTCCCCGCAAGGAAAATCCGAATCGCCCAGGCCGTGTAATCCACAAGCGCCCCGTCGCTGGTAAAGATGCCCGCGAACACCCGGGGAAAGAAAAGTATCAGCAGCCAGAACACGGTGGTGTACCCCACGCACACAAGGAACTGACAGAAAAAGGCTTCCTTCACCCGCTCTAACTTTTTCGCGCCGTAGTTGTAGCTGATCAGCGGCTGGCCGCCCTGGCAGATGCCTTGCAGGGGCATGGTGATCAGCTGGTTGACGGAGGTCAGCACCGTCATGGCGCCCACCGCCACGTCGCCGCCGTACCGGGACAGGGAGGAGGTGAAGCTGACGGAGAGAATGCTCTCCGTGGAGACCATGACAAAGCTGGAAATCCCCAGCGCCAGACAGGGCAGGATGATCTTTCCCTGCAAGGGCATATTCCGGGCTTTCAGCCGCAGAACAGTCTTGCGCCCCGTGAGGAACCGCAGAATCCACACCGCGCTGACCGCCTGACTCAGAACCGTGGCAATGGCCGCCCCGGCTACGCCCATGTCAAAGACGAAGATGAAAATGGGGTCGAGGACGATGTTGATCACTGCGCCGATGACGGTGGTCAGCATACTGGTTCCGGCGAAGCCCTGGGTGGTGATGAAGGGGTTCATGCCCATCACGATCAGCACGAACACGCTGCCAAGGACATAGATTCTTCCGTATTGAACGGCGTAGGGCAGCGTCACGTCGCTGCCGCCGAACAGCCGGACAAGCGTTGGCAGTGTTACGTAAAACATCCCGGTCAGAACCACCGCCAGAAGCAGCAGCACGGTAAAGCAGTTGGCAACGATCTTTTCGGCGGTGTCTGTGTCGCCCTTGCCCATGGCGATGGCCGCCCGGGGTGCGCCGCCCGCTCCCGCCAGCATGGCAAAGGCGGTAATGAGCATCAGAATGGGGGTGAACAGCCCCACACCGGTGAGCGCCGCGCCGCCAATCTCCGGAATGTGGCCGATGTAAATTCGGTCGACCACGTTATACAGCAGGTTAATGACCTGCCCGACCACCGCGGGAACCGCCATCTGCACCATCAGTTTTTTGACACTGCCGGTTCCCATGTCCTGATTTGTCTCTTTTGACATCATTTACCCCTCGTTTCTTTTCAGCTCCCGCTCCATGGCGCGGATGTTTTCTTCCATCTTCCGGGTGACGGACAGGAGGACTGCGCTTTCCTCATCTGTGACGCCCTCGCGGAGGCGGCGGATGAATTCCCGCTGGACTGCCCGGCCGTCCGCCGCGATTTTTCCCGCCCCGTCTGTCAGCGCCAGATGGACGGCTCTGCGGTCAGACCCGTCCGCCCGACAGGCAACCAGCCCACGATCTTCCAGACTCCGTAGAGAAAGGGAGACATGCCCCTTGGACATGCCCCGCCCCCGGACGATATCCGCCGCCCGGTTCCGCTCCGGGTTGTTGGCCAGAAACAGCAGCACATCCAGCTCGTTGTGGGTCAGGTTCCATTTTTTGCAGACCGGCTCCATCAGGCGGCTGTAGCTTTTCTGCGCCCGAAGCGCCGTTTCAAAAAAAGCAAACTGCATATGCGTGCCTCCTTTGGTTCATTTTTGAACGAACTTACTATAGCACGCACCGGGGCGGCTGTCAAGAAAAAGTTCAAAAATAAACTAAAATTCCCTTGCCCAATGGCAGGGGAACGAAGATATATGGTCAGCCGACCGCCACCGGCTGAATGAAGTCTCTGTGAACGTAGCCCCAGGTTCCCGCATACTCTGCCAGCGCAAAGGTTCCGCAGAGCGCCAGCACGGTAAATTCATCGTCCTTTGGAATCCGGACGATGACCTCGGCGGCGGTGTCCGCGTGGGTGCGAAGGTTGATGAACTCATTGCACTCGGCATAGTACCGCTCGGCGGTCACCGGCTCGAAAACGTCCTCCACCGGGTAGGATATTTCGTCCTGAAAGTGCCACCATTCTCCGAAATACCCCTTAAATCCGTACTTTTCCATGGTGTTCTGCAACAGCAGGGCGTGCTCCGTGGGGACTTCCTCCACGTCGGAATAGTCCCGGTCAGCCTTGCCGGAAAAATCGTCAAAGCCCGTGGGCATTTCCAGCTCGTTCCCTAGGCTGTCCACCAGCGTCACGTCCACGGTGTTTCCCCGGCTGTGGGCGCTGAAGCCCCGGTTGGGGTTCGCCACGTAGGTGTCGTCGGGGCAGACCTCCCAGAGCCTGAACTGGGCGCTCACCGGGCGGAAACCGTCCCAGATCTTCAGTGTCAGCCCCTGTCCGGCCAGCTCCGCGCATACGGCCTGAAGTTTTTTCACCGTGCCGTAGCGGAGGAAAACCTCGGTGAATTCATAGATTCGATGGCCGGTAAAATTTTCCGTACCGGCGTAGGGCAGCTCCTGCAGCACGTCGGGGAGGTAGTCCCGAACCCGGACAAAGTCGGCGTCCTCCGGTTCGGGACGCTCGATGCCCGCGGGCGAAGTTCCCGGCTGGGTTTCCGCCGCCGTTGGGACGGTGGCTTCCCGCGTCTGCGTCGGCGCGGTCGCGGCGGCGTCCACCGGGGCATGGCAGCCGGATAATGTCAGGGCAAGCGCCCCTATCAGTATCATGGAGATCATTCCTTTCACACAAATCCCTCCTGCACAGGGTTGCATCAATGCGGCCATTATACCACGGTGTGTCCGGAAAAGCAAAATATAATTACAGCGTTCGGGCGGCTCCAAAGAGCCGCCCGCCGTCGTTATTTCCAGAGATACACCCGGCACTCGTAGGGCTGCAAGCAGCCCTCCAGCGGCTCGGGATAATTGCACAGAATCAGTTCCCCATCCTCCGGGCGGAAGCCCTTGGGCGCACGGAAGGGGGTATTCTTCTTAGCGAAGGAGCAGACCACCAGAATTTTCTGCTGTCCGTCGTCCATGGAATACAGATAATGCTTGCCGGAGAGCTTGTTATATTCCCGGTACTCGCCGTACCGGACGCAGGAAAGGCTCTTGCGCAGGGCGACAGCTTTGCGGTAGAAATTCAGCACGGAGTCCGGGTCGGCGTCCTGCTGGGCGACGTTGATGTCTTTATAATTTTGGTTGACATAAAACCACGGCTTTCCGGTGGTGAATCCGGCGTTTTCGCTGCTGTCCCACTGCACCGGCGTCCGGGCGGAGTCCCGGGAGGAACGCCACAGCCGGTGCAGACGCACCTCCTCCGGCTTATTTAGAGCCGTGTGGGCGTAGGTGTAGCGGGTCTGCACGTCCTCGTACATGTCGGCGCGTTCCGGCCGCCAGTTGGTCATGCCGATCTCCTGCCCCTGATAGATGAAGGGCGTCCCCTGCTGGAACAGGTACATGGCGGCAAGACATTTGGCGCTCTGCGCCCAGAATTCCTCGCTTCCGTAGCGGGAAACGATTCTGGGATGGTCGTGGTTTTCGATGTAAAGGGAGTTCCAGCCCCGGCCGCGAAGCTTTTCCTGCCAGGAGGAAAAGGCTTTTTTCATCCGCCGCAGGCTGAACTTCATGGGCAGGTAATCGGTGAACAGGCAGTCGGCGGCGACGCACTGGAACTGGATCATCATGTCCAGCTGGCCGTCCTTCTCGTCAATGTACGTCAGCGCCCGCTTGGGTGTCACCATGGGCGCCTCCGCCAGCGTGAAGCAGTCGTAGTGATCCAGCACGTCGTGCTTGAATTCGCTCAGGTATTCGTGGATGCGGGGGCCGTGATTGTAGTGTGGCATCCCCTTGCAGGCCGGCATCAGGTGATCGTCGGGCAGACCTTCTTTTTTGGAGATGTAGGTGATGACGTCCTCCCGGAAGCCGTCCACCCCCATGTCCAGCCAGAAGCGCAGAATCCCCTTCACTTCCTCCCGCACCTTCGGGTTATCCATGTTCAGGTCAGGCTGCTTCACGGCGAACAGGTGCAGATAGTATTCCCCCCGAACCTCGTCAAACGTCCAGGCTTTCCCCTCAAAGAAGGAATCCCAGTTGTTGGGGAGCTTCCCGCCGGGCTTTCCGGGACGCCAGATGTAGTAGTCGGTGTAGGGGTCGATGCGCTGGCGGCTTTTCTGGAACCATTCATGCTCGTCGCTGGTGTGGTTCACCACGAGATCCATGACGACCTTCATGTCCCGGGAGTGGGCGCCCTCCAGCACCTTTTTAAACGCCTCCATGCCGCCGAATTCCGGCGCGATGTCCCGGTAATTGGAAATATCGTAGCCACAGTCCGCCCCGGGGGAGGGGTAGATGGGCGAAAACCAGATGCCGTCGCAGCCCAGACTTTTGATGTAGTCCAGCTTTTCATACACACCCCACAGGTCGCCCATGCCGTCACCGTCGCCGTCTTTGAAGGATCGCGGCCAGATCTGGTAAAACACCTTGTCCTTGTACCACCGTTTGCGCTCCATGCAGTTCACTCCTTTTTTGGATTTACTCTCATTATAACATAGGGAATCCAGTTCGTCACCTAAAATCTCGTTGACAGAGGTGCTTTTGATGTATAAAATGGAAGAAAAAGAAAGGCGGGTCTGACCATGATTACCGAGGAAAACGGCGTATTCCACATCCGGACGGAAACGGATTCCTACCTGTTCAAAATCGATGCCTACGGCCTTGCGGAGCATCTGCATTTCGGCGCGCCGGTGAAGACCCGGGACGCGGGTGCTCTCAGCTGCCGCCCCGGTTTGGGCTGGGGTGCCAGCATTCTCCTTGATCCGAAGGACACTGCCAGCTGCCCCGACGCCCTGCCGCTGGAATGGAGCGGAAGCGGACGGGGAGACTACCGGGAATCGCCCCTGGAGCTGGCAGGGGAGCCTGGGGATTTTCGCTATACCGGCTATAAAATCCATGAGGGCGGCGTCTCCATGGCCTGCGGTCTTCCCCAGGCACATGACGCTCTGGAAACCCTGGAGATCACCCTGAGCCAGCCCGGTGCGGAACTGACCCTGTTCTACACGGCCTTTCCCACGGCAATCGTCCGCCGGACGGTGCTGACGAACACCGGCGACAAGCCTTTGCGGCTGAATAAGCTTATGAGCTTTTGCTTGGATTTGCCCGGAAGCTACACCATGGCAACCTTCAACGGCGGCTGGATCGCGGAAATGCGCCGGTGCGACACCCCAGTGGGCGCGTCGAAGGTGGTCAACGAAAGCCTCACCGGCTCCTCATCCAACCGCCACAATCCCGGTTTCCTTCTCTACGAGCCGGGCGCGACCGAGAACGCGGGAACCGTCTACGGCTTCAATCTGATCTATTCCGGCAACCACTACGCCGCCGCCCAGCAGTCTCTTCAGGGGCTGACCCGGGTGATGCAGGGCATCAATGACAGCAATTTTTCCCGGGAACTGCCGCCGGGAGGATGCTTTGAGACCCCGGAAGCGGTGCTGTGCCACTCGGACAAGGGCTTCGGCGGGCTGTCCGCCAATATGCACGCCTTCGTCACCGACCATGTTATCCCGCCCCATTGGCGCGGCCGTCCCCGGCCGGTGCTGTACAACAGCTGGGAGGGCTGCACCTTTGACTTCACACAACGCCGCCTGCTGAGCCTGGCCAACCGGGCGAAGGCACTGGGCTGTGAGCTGTTCGTGTTGGACGATGGCTGGTTCGCGGGGCGGGACAACGACCGCGCCGGACTGGGAGATTACGCAGTAAACCGGAAGAAGCTCCCCGAGGGGCTGGAGGGGCTGTCCCGGCACCTTAAGGACAAGGGGCTTTCCTTCGGCCTCTGGTTTGAGCCGGAATCCGTAAATCCTGATTCCGACCTCTACCGTGCCCATCCGGACTGGGCGCTGACAGACGGCTTCCAGCCGGTACTGGGGCGTAACCAGCTGCTGCTGGATCTGACCAGACCGGAGGTGCGGGACTACATCGTGGAGAACGTCTCCCGGATTCTGGACAGTGCCGGCATCTCCTACGTCAAGTGGGACATGAACCGCCATTCCGTGGCGCTGGGCGCGAAAGCCCACGATTTCGTTCTGGGCCTGTACGACGTGCTTCGCCGGATTTTTGCGCCCCGGCCGGACATTCTGCTGGAAAGCTGCTCTTCCGGCGGCAACCGGTTTGATCTGGGAATGCTCTGCTTTTCCCCCCAGATCTGGGCGTCTGACGATACCGACCCCATCGAGCGCCTGACCATCCAGAACGGCATTTCGTATCTCTATCCCCAGTCCACGGTGGGCGCACACGTCTCTGCCGCGCCCCATGCCCAGACGCTGCGCTCCACGCCCTTGAACACCCGGGGCAATGTGGCGTTTTTCGGCTGCCTGGGCTATGAGCTGGATCTGAGAACGCTGCTTCCCGTGGAGATCAAGGAAATTCAGGGGCAGATCGCGTTTTATAAGCGTTACCGCGAGGTTTTCCAGTTCGGCACGTTCCGCCGTATGGAGCTGGGCTGGCAGGTGTCGGACGGGAAGGTGACGCTGGCGGGTGTGTTCCACCGCCTGGTGAATGCCGCTCCGGGCTACGAGCGTCTACGTGTGAAGGGACTGAAACCGGAGACGGACTATCGGGTCACGTCTTTGGCGCAGGCCATCCGGGTAGGCCAATTCGGGAACCTGCTCAAGCACGTTGCCCCGGTCAGCGTGAACCCCAACGGCGCACTTCTGCGCATTGCCGACCGGCACTTTACCCTGCCGGGGAATCCGGAAACACTGACGGCCTCCGGCGCGGCGCTGGCGGCGGGCATTGTGCTTTCCCCGCTGTTCCGCGGCACGGGCTACGCCCCCGAACAGCGCACCCAGGGGGATTTTGGTTCCGATGTGTATTTGATCGAAGAAATTGACGGCGAGTAACATCCGCCGCACACACCGCCCCGGAGGACGCACGAACGTGTCTTCCGGGGCGGAAAACTTTTTCTTGCATTTTTTATGAATCTGTACTATACTATAAAGGTGCCTGCCGGTGTGATGGAATGGTAGACGTAGTGGACTCAAAATCCACCGCCAGCGATGGCGTACCGGTTCGAGTCCGGTCACCGGCACCAAACCAATATAATCCGAACCAATTCTTCCCTGTGGGAGATGGGTTCGGATTATTTGTTTTCTTCGGGAGGTTTGAGGAAACGCATTTCCGGAACGGCGTCGTCAAGCGGGCGGAGTCCAAGTCGAGAGGCGTAAGAAAGTAAGCAGCATTTGAGGCAGAAGAATGTGCGCACGAAAAGCTTTGAAAGCTGTACGTTCAATTACCATTCAAGGGCGTGGACTGCGTCTTCAAGTCTCTCAGCGGCAAAGGATTCCATTTCGTCTGATGGTGTCTATATTTATCTTACTGCGAGTCCTGCGTTACCTGTGGCTTGAGTCCCAAAGATATATCTGAGGAAGCGGTCTTTGAACCAAGGCACTCGGCCACGACTGGAGCAAGTGGGTGTCCAACGGCGACGGCACTCACACCCGCAAGGAGACGGTCAACTGCTCCGGCGGCACCACAACTTGTGTGGAGCAGGCGAACTGTGAGGACCGCGGCGGCAAATATGGCAAAAGGATGCCGCAAACCACACCGGCACAAAGGAACGGACGATCCCCGGCACCAGTCACGAGCAGAAATGGTCGTGCTGCAGCGATGTCGTTGCTGCCAAGGAATCCTACACCTTCGGCGACTGGGTCATCGCAAAAAAAACGACGTTCAGGTAGGCCGGAGAGAAGGCCCGCACCTGTGAGGCCTGCGATCACACTGAGGCGGCGGAGATCCCCGCCACTGGCACCGGCGGACTGCCGTCGCCGAAGGCCGGCGGCGGCAGCCACATCTGCATGTGGGCAGGCATCCTCTGCATATGCTGCTGCACCTGCTCCCAGACCTCCCGCTCGATAATCGGCTCATGGGCATTCTTGAACACGGCCCAGTTTTCCTCCGGATTCGGAATGCGGACCTTATTCTTGAAGGACTTGGAATAGGTTTTGAAATTCACAATATCCCCACAATACTCCTGCTGCCGCAGAATCTTTTCAACGGTGGACTTGCACCATTTGTAGGGATCAGGCTGGGACACCTTGCCGCCTCTGGGAAGCCCCTTCTCCCGCCAATAGGCCATGGGAATCAAGACTTTTCTAGCCTGTAGGATACCGGCAATGGTTTCGTTGCCCTTGCCCTCCATCGCCATGGCGAAAATGTCCCGCACCACAGCCGCCGCTTCCGGGTCGATGATCCACCATTTTTTATTCTCCGGGGATTTCTTGTACCCATAGGGCGGCTGAGCCAGAGGTTCTCCGGCGTTGCCCCGCAGACGGTGGGAGCTTCTGACCTTGCGGCTGATGTCACGGGCGTACATTTCATTCATGACATTGCGGAAGGGTGCCAGCTCATTTTCTCCGTCGTCGCTATCCACACAGTCGTTGATGGCGATAAAACGGATGCTGTGGTCTGGGAAATGGCTATCCGTGTAGTAACCCACTTGCAGATAATCACGGCCCAGCCGGGACATATCTTCTTGTGTCAAGTAGGGACTAAAAAATTTTTGAGAATTTACAAGCCGTTCATAGGTGGACAACCACCCGTGAACGGCTTGCGTTTTCTCTATGCTCTTTTGCCGTTCTTTGTGTGACGTTTCTTATACGCCGTCTCAAATGCCTCCATCATTGGAGTGACCGGAAGCTCGTTGTCAGGCTTGGACAGATACTCGAACTGGATGCCATTCTCTTTGAATTTTCGCTCAAATCTCATGAAAGAGGAAACGTCCCGGCTGATCCGCGAGGTGTCGCGGGTGAGGATCGTGCCAATGCCCTGACGATTGGCTTCGTTCAACAGGAAGTTCATGATGCCTTCCGTATGGACACCGGAGATGCCGTCTGCCGCAACCGCAGCAGCCACCTCATAGCCCTTGTCCTTCGCATAGCGTTCCAACTCTTCCCGCTGATTTGCCGCTGCAAGCTGATCCGCACAGGCAACGCGGATATAAAGAAATACTTTCATTTGGCTTCTCCTTCTGATGTAGTGAGGAAGTCCTTGAACTTCCAGACGATTTCAATGTTGTCGAGATCGTAAATGTAGACCGCAGAAATGAATGCGTGGGTCAACTCATAGGTCAGAACCTTGCAGTCGGCGTACTGATCGCAGACAGCATCCAGCTTTTTATCCGAACAGGAGGTCTCGGAGTCAAGCTCCTTCATCCGTTCGTGACTGCGCTGGATTGCTTCATCGTTTTCAGCAATTTTCGTGTCTGTTGCCGCCTTCTGCTGAATGTACGCCTCCTTCGTGATGCTTCCGGCTGCATACTTCTCGTAGAGCCTCAGCTTCGACGCCTTGTGCTGCTCGTTCTGCTTTTGGAGAGTTCGGATTTTATCAGCGCATTCCTTGATGGCAGATTTCCGAAGATCACCGACTTCGCGGTTTTGGACTGCTTCCCTCTGTGCCAAAGCGAGAAACTGAGTAAGTGCATGGAGGACAACCCTCTCAATATCCATCTCCGGAAAGCTCCTGCCAACCGGACAGTCTGTGTTTCCGTTGTTGACCGAGTGAATGCACTGGAAGTACCGAATGCCAGCCTTGTTCTTTCGGCGCGTCATAGCACGTTTACAGTTTCCGCAGCGGACGAGTCCCTTGAGCGGATAGTCATGCTGCTTGCGCGTGGGATTCCGTCCTCCAGCTCGAATGACATTCTGAGCAAGCTCAAAGTCTTCCTTGCTGACAATGGCTTCATGGGTTCCTTCTACGATGATCGGCTCATTGACAACACGCTTTTTTGAGCCGACACCGCAGGACTTCATTTTGCGGCTGACCAGCGTTCCGGTGTAAACGAGGTTTTTGAGGATGTTGTAGACCATCACGGTTTCCCAACTGATTTTCTCGCTCATGTTACTGAACTTCTTCTTGTCGGGATGCTTGCTCTTGAAGTATTGCCCCGGCGTCGGGATGCCGTCATCATTCAGGCTGCGGGCGATCTGAGAGGTGTTGCTGCCTTCCAGAGCCTCGCGGAAAATACGACGGATCACATCAGCCGCCTCCGGGTCTACGGCAAGTTTGTTCCGAATGGTGGGATGCAGGACGTAGCCGTATGGAGCGTAGCCACCGACATACTTGCCCTGCTTCATCATCTGGATTTTTGCCGATGTGGTCTTTACGGAGAGGTCTTTGCTGTATGCCGCATAGATGATGCTGCGCATAACTACTTCCAGACCTCCCGTTGTGCCTTTGTAGCGCGGATTTCCTCCGTGCGCTCCATCTTCTCAACCCTTGTCCTTGCAGCAGCGTTCCGCATTTCTCGTACCTTCTGGAAGTCCTCACGGGAGATGATCGCCTCGTGAGTATTGGGAAAAACAATCCATTCCTCGCGGTCGATATGCTGATTCTTGACGCCCTTATACACCGTTGTCCCACCAGATAAGGCGAGGGAGGATTGCCCCCTCCTTATCCACATCCAGCGTAACCGGGACGTATGCTTTTCTGTACTGTGTAGCCATTTGCGTTTTTCTCACTCCTGTTCCCTC
>CAKTKC010000008.1 GCA_934569225.1 uncultured Oscillospiraceae bacterium
GCTGACGGGTATTCTGCGGGTGCACCGATTACATTCAACTTTGATAACGGAAGCGGAACCTATACCTATCAGGGAAAGATTGCAGGATCTTTTGTAAGTGCGGACACTTATCTTGTCATTCCGGAAGGTGTATATCGTTCCATGAATCCGAGAGGAACAGCCTATGGCTATCTGTGGGTGGACTGTGATAAAAAAGATGTGACATCTGTGGAACAGAGTCTGAATACTTTGATTTCTAATACTTCTCATATCAAGCTGAACACCTATCACGCAGAATTGCAAACCGCAGAATACGCAAGCCGTATGATGAAGCTTGGCTGCTATCTGTTCATGGCAATTGTCGGTCTCATTGGGTTTATGAATCTGGCAAACACCATGATCATCAATATCACCACGAAGAAGCAGGAATACGGTGTGCTGCAAGCGGTAGGCATGACCAATAAGCAGTTGAATCTGAGCTTACAAATACAGGGCTTGATTTTTACGGTTGGCACCATCTGCGTCGCACTTGCTGCCGGTCTGCCCCTTGGCTATGCACTGTTTTCCTATGCGAAGCATAATGGGATTTTTGGAATGAACGTTTATCACGTTCCTCTTATCCCGATTCTTGTTATGATTCTTCTGGTTGGTATTCTACAAATTGTGCTTTCCCTCGTTTTAAGCAGTAATCTGAAAAAGGAAACGCTGGTTGAAAGAATAAGGTATCAGGGATAGTAGATTCTATAAAAAGCAAGCTGCCGCTCAAGATGGGCGGCAGCTTACCTTTATGAAATGAAAGGATTTTAACTATGAACTTCGATTTTTCTGCTCTGAACTTTGAAACCATCGACTCCAACATCAACGCCTACCCGGATATGTTCCTGAATCAGAATGGCGTGACTTTCACCAAGAAGGTACTTGAGGACTTGGGCTATCCCGCCTTTGTTTTGTGTCTGCTGGATGCGAAAGCGAGGGTATTTGCGATCCGTTCCTGCAAGAGCAACGAACCGAAGGGCTTCAAGTTCTCCAAGCCGAGAGGCGAACAGAAAGGTGTTGTTACGATCTCCAACAAGAATCTGCTTGACCCGCTTCGCGCTGTCACCGGCGAGGACTGGATTCCCGGCAAGCGTTACAAGGTGCGTGGCTTCTGGGTTGCTGATGCAAAAACCATGTGCTTTGACCTCAATGAAGGGGTTCAGGAGGACTTTCGCCCTGTTACGCCGAGCAGTGACGCAGAATAATCCCTGATATTCAGGGAGAAAAGGGAGAGCAAAAGAGCGGCGGCAAGCCGCCTGAGCGAGAAAGCCACCTCTCCCTTTTCTCCCTCGCTGCTGCTATGGAAACCGTGGAAAACCGCAAGCGGTTTACACACCGTTCCCACAGCCTGCGCTCACCCTCTTTTTCCTCTCTGGCTTTCTCCCTATACAAAGATAAGTGTCCATTTTCTATCCCGAAAACGCACAGTTGCCACGACGAACAGAGGGCAGCGTGTCAATATGGCAAAGAAAAGCAAACGGCACACAGGCGGTTTTATCCTCAAAAAAAGCCCCGAAACATGACAAAAAAGAAACCCAGCATCACGCCGTTGACGTGATGCTGGGTTTTTAGCCGTAAACTCACTCTGAGACTAAGCCAAAGTGCCGCAGCGCATCTTTGATCGCCTCAACCTTTTCAGGCGGGCAGGGATGACACTCATGTTTTCTCTGCTCCACTGCGTTCGGCGCTTTGTGCATATCCAGTCCGACCATACGCTTGACCTCGGCAATATATGCCGTATGGACTTTGAAGCCGTACTTCTCCTGCACATACTCCTGAATACGCTTATAGGTCGGATGCTCCTTGACCTCGCCGGTTCCCACTTCCATTCTGACCTCAACCGTCAGTGGATTTGTTTCCCGTGACAAGAGGACAACCGTCTCCACGTGTGCGCACCTTGGGAACAGATCCGCCGCGGCGGCGGTTTTCAGGGTGTAGCCCCGCTCTTTCAGCAGTGCCACATCCCGCGCCAGGGTCGCGGGGTCGCAGGAGACGTAGACAATGCGCCGGGGGGACATACGGTGAAGGGCTTCGATGGTGTCCGCGTTCAGTCCCTTTCTCGGCGGGTCAACGACCACTACGTCCGGTTTTACGCCGCTTTTTTCCAGCTCCAGCGCCGCCTGTCCGGCGTCGCCGCAGAAAAATTCCGCATTCAGAATGCCGTTTCGTGCCGCGTTGTCCTTCGCGTCCTCTACCGCCTGGGGGACGATCTCTACGCCGATGACCTTTCCTGCCGCGCCCGCCATGGCCAGCGTGATGGTGCCGACGCCGCAATACAGGTCAAGCACCGTGTCGGCTTTCGTGATTTCCGCCTGGGAAATCGCCATTTCGTACAGCCGTTGCGCCTGATGGTGGTTCACCTGGTAAAACGACCGGGGGGACAGGCGGAAATTCAGGCCGCAGAGGGTGTCCTCGATATAGCCGGAGCCGTGGAGGGTGAGAAAGCGGTCGCCCAGCACGGCGTTGCCCCGCTTCGTGTTCACGGACAGCACCAGCGTGGTAAAGCCGGGAATCCCGTTCAGCCGCTGAATAAGCGCTTCCGGCCGTGGGATTTTTTCCCCGTTCACCGCCAGACACACCAGAATCTGCCCGGACACCGCGCCCCGGCGGACGTAAATATGCCGCAGAAGCCCCTTGCCGGTGGTCTCGTCGTAGACGCTGACCCGATACTGGTTTACATAATCAATCACTGCATCCTTCGCCGCGTCGATCTCCTCCGGGAGAATGCGGCAGCGGGCGTTTTCCACCACGTCGTGGGTGCCTGCCCGGTAGAATCCGGCGTAGGCGCGTCCCTTTTTCACCGCCACCGGGTACTGCGCCTTGTTGCGGTAGCCGTGGCAGTCGGGGGCGGCGAGAATGGGGACTTCCGTCAGATTTTCACCGCCGATGCGGTTCAGGCAGGTTTTCACCCGCTCCGCTTTCAGGCGGGTCTCCTCCGCGTAGTCCATGTGCCAGAAATCGCAGCCGCCGCAGAGCTTGGCGACCTCGCACTCCCGGTTGACCCGGTGGGGGGACTTTTCCAGAATCTCCACAATTTTCCCCGCCGCCCACGTCTTCTGCGCCTTCTCCACCCGGACGCGCACCTTTTCCCCGGCGACGGCGTTGGGGATGAACACGGCGCAGCCCTCGATGTGGGCGACGCCCTGTCCTTCGGCGGTATAGTCCGTGATCTCGGCTTCGTAAACCTGGTTCTTGATTAGCATGGCATTCCTCACAAAACGGTTTCCATGTGGATGTTCCGGGGCTTTAACCCCTGTTTTTCATAGAAGTGCATGGCGCTGTCATTGCCGCACCATACGTTCAGCGTCACCGTGCGGCAGCCGATCTCCCGGGCATAGGCCAGGGTGTGGTCGTACAGCGCCTGCCCCACATGCTTGCCCCGGCAGGCTTCGTCCACGCACAGGTCATCAATGTACAGCGTGCGGTCGTCCAGGAGCACCGGGTCGTTTTCCCGCACCTGCAAAATGCAGAAGCAGTAGCCCAGCACCTTCCCGTCCTCCACGGCGACGAAAATGGGGCGGGTGTCGTCGGTGAGCATCCGGGCGAGGGTCTGCTCGTCGTATTTTTGCGCGCCCGCGCGGAACAGGTCGGGACGGATGCGGTGGTGGACTTCCCCCACCTCAAGCAGCAAGTTAATCATACCGGGAATATCCCGGGCTTCGGCAAATCGGATTTCCATAATTATTACCCCTTTCAAAATCGCTGTTTGCGAGGGGCGCAGACAGTATTTATTTTTGTAGTTTACCACATTTTCCCCCGCCGGTAAAGTCCGGGGTTGAGAAAAGGCGAAAAAACTGATATGATACCCCCAAAGGATGGGATGAATATGGATTATGTAAACTGCGATCTCTGCCCCCGGCGGTGCGGCGTGGACAGGACGGCGGGGCAGCGGGGCTTCTGCGGCTGCCCGGACACCGCCCTCGTGGCCAAAGCCATGCTCCATAAATGGGAAGAACCGGCGCTGGCGGGAGCCGGGGGAAGCGGCGCGGTTTTCTTCGGCGGCTGCACTCTGCGGTGCCGCTACTGCCAGAACGCCGCCATCAGCGGCGGCGCTGTGGGGAAAGCCACGGACTCCGCCGGACTCAGGCAGCTGTTTGAAGACCTCATTGCGCAAGGGGCGGAAAACATCGACCTTGTGACCCCCACCCACTTTCTGCCCACGATCCTCCCGGCGCTCCGGCCCAAGCTGCCCGTGCCGGTGGTGTATAACTGCGGCGGGTACGAGCGGGTGGAGACGCTGCGGGCGCTGGAGGGGTGCGTTGACATTTACCTTCCCGACTTCAAGTACGCGGACGCCCGTCTGGCGGAGCAGCTGTCCGGGGCAGCGGACTACTTTCCCGTGGCCGCCGAAGCCATCCGGGAGATGGTGCGGCAGGTCGGTGCGGTGCGCTGGGAGGGGGAGAAGGTCACCCGGGGCGTTATTATCCGCCACCTGATTCTGCCCGGAAATGTGGAAAATTCTCTGCGGGTGCTGGACTGGATCGGGGAGAATTTTGCCCCCGGGGAGGTGCTGGTGAGTCTGATGCGCCAGTACACGCCCATGGGCGGCCTTCCCGCCCCCTTCGACCGCCGGGTCACCGACGAGGAATACGACGCGGTGCTCAGCTGGATGTATCTGAATGAATTGGAGGGCTTCACCCAGGAGGCCGAAGCGGCGGATACCGGATTCATTCCGGATTTTCTGCCCGGTGAGCAATAATACACAGGCCGCTGGCGTCCACTTTCGTGGCTGCCAACGGCCTGCATTTTATTTTTCCGCGAACTCCTGAATCAGTTCCTCGAACACCGGCAGACTCTTCTCAATCATTTCCAGGCTCACGCAGTAGCAGATGCGGAAATATCCCGGGCAGCCGAAGCCGTCGCCGGGGACGACCAGCAGGTCTTTCTTCTTCGCCGCGTCGGAAAATGCGTTGGCGTCGCCGCCGGGGGCTTTGATGAACAGATAGAACGCGCCGTCGGGCTTCGCCATTTCGTAGCCCATCCGGGTCAGCCCCTCGTACAGCGCCTTGCGGTTGCGGTCGTAGCTCTCCAGATCCGGGCGCAGGTGGGCGCACCGGGCGATGACTTTCTGCCACAGGCTGGGGGCGCAGACGTGGCCGCCCGCCCGGGCAGCGCCCGCAACGGCGGAATACAGCGCCTTGCCGTCCGTGGCCTTCTGGGGCACATACACATAGCCGATTCGTTCGCCGGGGAGGGACAGGGACTTGGAATAGGAATAGCAGATGACGGTATCCCGGTAGATTTCCGGCAGGAACGGCACCTCGACCCCGTAGGCCAGCTCCCGGTACGGCTCGTCGGAGACGATGTAAATGGGGTGGCCGTACTCCGCAGCCTTTTTGTTAAGGATTGCCGCCAGCTTTTGGTATGTCTCCCGGGTGTAGACGACGCCGGAGGGGTTATTGGGGGAGTTGAGGATGATCGCCTGGGTGCTGGGCGTGATCATCTGCTCCATGGCGGTCAGGTTGATCTGGAAGGAGGGGATGTCCGCCGGGACGACCCTGAATTCCAGCCCCGCCTCCTGGGCGAAGGGCTTGTACTCCGGGAAATAGGGCGCGACCGCCAGAATTTCCGCCCCCGGGACTGTCAGCGCCCGGAACACGCTCACCAGCTCCGGCGCCGCGCCGCAGCCGATGAAGAATTCCTCCGGGACGGTGGACACGCCGTAGCGGGCGTTCAGGTCGTCGGAAATGGCCTTGCGGGTGGCATAATCGCCCACGGCGGAGGTGTAGCCGTGAATCAGCAGGGAATCGGTATCGTCGAGGATCCGGCGCACCGTTTCATCTACCTCCTTCGGCGAGGGGATGGAGGGGTTGCCCAGGGAATAGTCGTAGACGTTCTCCCGTCCCACAACGGCGGCCCGCTGGTAGCCGTATTCAAACAAGTCCCGGATGCAGGAGCGGTTGGCCCCCAGAGCATAGGCGGATGGATTCAGCATATTGTTACCTCCTGTGGTTGGCTTTTCGCAGTTTTGGCGGCGCATTCCTGAAAAATGTGCCGTTATCTGTCTTTTCTTATCATCAGCGGAGAACCGTATTCGTCTGCTCCGTTGTCCGTAAATCCGAGAGACAGCCAGAATCTGCGCGAGTCCTCCTTTGCGTAGTTCAGGGCATAATACAGCGCGCCGTCCCGTTTCGTGTATTCCTGGAGGGCATGGAAGCATTCATGCCCCGTTCCATTTCCGCGGTACTCAGGAAAGACCCAGAAATCCAGGATAAAGCACTTTCCGTCTTCGCTTTGAAACGTGCAGTATTGTGACGCGCCGATTCGGATCCCGTCACGGACGAAATAAACCATGTGCAGCGTATCCGGCGTGCGCAGCATATGCCCTTTCAGCACATCCCGGTATTCCGGACTCTGAAAATACGCCTTTTCTTCCTCCGTCGTGATCATGCTGTCGTCCACCAGATACCGAAACTGGATGTTCCAGAAATCGTCAATTCTGGAGACCGGTATTTCCTCAATTCTGATCATTTTTCCTCCGTAAACTTCCATTTTCCGCACTGTCCCGAAATCAAGCTTCGTACAGCGGCTTCACCGGGTTATAGGGCTGGGGCTTGTAAGTAATGGAGCTGATGGGCTTGCCCTCAATGCCGTATTTGGGGTTGTAGCCAAAAAGGTTTACATAACGCTCCAGATCGTTCTTTTCCTTCTCCATTTCCTCCATCACCGCCACGGTGGCAAGCACGTCGTCCACCGCCCGGTGGGAGTTGACCACCTTGCCGGACAGGCAGTAGACCTCAATGGCGCTGCACAGCCGGTGGGGGTAGCTGTGACGGTCGCGGTAGACCGTGAGCAAATCCAGCTTGTCCTTGCCCTTGAGCACGGCCGGGTCGCCGTCCCGCAGAAGCATGTAAAACAGGAAGCTCAGGTCGAAATGGGCGTTGTAGGCCAGCAGCAGGGTGTTGCCCTGAATCATCTCCGCGATGTCCCGGCAGACTCTGGTCTTGGGCAGTCCCCGTTCCCGCAGGTCTTGGGTGGAAATGCCGGTCAGCTCCTGAATTTTCGGCGGCACGAACCCGCCGGGGGACAGAGCGACCAGCTGGTCGTACTCCTGCACCACCTGGGGCGTTCCGTCCACTTTTTCCAGCACTGCGGCGGCAAACTCGATGATCTCGTCCCGGCTGAAAAGCAGGCCGGTGGTCTCGGTGTCGAACAGCACCAGACGGTCGTATTTGGAAAACAGCGTCTCAAATTTGGGCATATTTCTCTCTCCTGTATGTCCTTAATGCAGCAGCTCCATGGCTCGCTGCGCCTTGCTTTTGGGTTCCGGGGTCAGGCCGAATTTCTGTGCCAGCGCTTCGGCAAAGGCAGTCGCAGCGGATTCTTCGCCGGATTTCAGTTCCACTTCCACTTCGGCGAAGGGAAGCGTCTTCCCGCCGCCCATCAGCGCCCCCTCGTCCAGCGCCAGCTCCACGGTGCAGCGTTCCAGAACGATCTGTTTTGCCAGACGGGTGAACCGGGCAGAGCAGGCTTCCGTCAGACCGCTTTCCGTCAGGGTCAGCAGGTCTTCCGGTGCGCCGAGTTTACATAATTCGTCGATTGCTGCCGCGATATCGTTGCATGGGGTCTCCCATTCTCCCCGGCTGCCGTCGGGGAGGGGCGTTTTCAGGGTGCAGACGGACGTCCCGTTTTCGTACCGACGCCGCAGCATCCAGCGCCGGCGGCTCAGGGCAGCGTCCAAAGTGTCATAATAGACCGTTTCCATCCGGATCTCGGAAAAATCCCCGAAGGATGCCCGGATGGCGGCAATATTCCCAGAATCCGCCCGGTATTTCAGTTCAAATTCTCTGCCCATGGCCGTCATCAAATTCCTTCCAGCTTCCTTAATTACAGGTCATTATACACCCATCCCGCCCCCGATGCAAGAATCTTTATCACCATTGCGAATCCGACAGCATTATTTTTTCAGCCGTGATAGGATTTTCCCATCACTAAGGAAAGGCTGTGGTGGAAATGATTGCATCCATGGAAACGTATCTGCGGCGGGGGCGGCGAACGTGTCAAAGGCTGCTGCTGAATCCGAAAATCCGCACGGGAGGGGTCGTCCTTCTGTGCGGCGGCAGCGGGTTTCTGCTCAGCGCGGCCAGTCTGGGCAATTACCCCCAGCCGCTGGCTATGGGGCTGATCCTGGCCATGAGCGGCTGGCACGCGGCGATTACGAGCCTGGGCGCCATGCTGGGCTACTGGGTCTTCTGGGGCATCGCGGGATTGCAGGGGCTGGTGTGGTCGGCCTCCGGCGGACTGCTGGCGCTGCTCCTCGCCCGGCACATCCCGGAGGAGCAGCCGCTGATTCTGCCCGCCATTTCCGCGTTCCTGACGGCGTTGACCGGGCTGCTGTTCCAGCTGGTGCTGCGGGACACCGTGCCGGTGCCGGTCTATTTCCTGCGGATTGTTCTGGCCGCCGGGGCGGGACTGCTGTTCCCCGTGGCGCTGCGCAGGCGCACCGCCGTCACCGACTGGCTGGTGGGCGGCGTAGCGGTGCTGGCGCTGGCGCAGGCTTCACCGACGCCTTATCTTGGATTGGGGTATCTCGCGGCAGGCGCGCTGGCAGTGGGCAGCGCTTTCCCCGCCGCGGTGCTTGGAGGGTTGGGGCTGGATCTGGCACAGGTGACGAACATTCCCATGACGGCGGTGCTGTGTCTTGCGGGCGTGATCCGCATGATCCCCCTTGAGCGCAAGTGGATGCGCTGTCTTGCGCCGTGGGCGGCGTGTATGGTGGTGATGGCGATCTGCGACATTCGGGATTATACGCCATTGCCCGGGCTGATTCTCGGCGGCGGGCTGGGCATCCTGATGCCCCCCTCTCCGGAAACCGCCCGCCGCCGGGGGGAGACGGGGCTGGCGCAGGTGCGGCTGGAGCTGGGGGCGGAGGTTCTCGGCGTCACCCAGCAGCTTTTTCTGGAGACCGCGCCGCCACCCGTTGACGCTTCTGCCGTGCTGCAAAAGGTGCGGCAGCGCGCCTGCGGCAGCTGCTCCGCCCGGAACAGCTGCCCTCAGCAGTCGTCGCTGGATGAATCGTTGCTGCAAAACCCGCTGGACGCCCAGTGCCGCAAGTCGGGGCGGCTGATTCCCGAGCTTCGCCGGGGACAAGAGCAGCTGAAGCTTCTGAAAGCCGACAGCGCCCGGCAGTCAGAGTACCGGGCGGCGATGGTGCAGCAGTATCAGTTTCTGGGGGATTTTCTGCGACGGCTCGCCGACGATCTGCCCCGCCGGGGGCAGCGGCCGCGGGCATGGTTTCGCGCCGAGGCCGCCGCCCGCAGCCGTAGCAAGGAGCTTGCCAACGGCGACCGCTGTCTTGCCTTTCCGGGGCCGGAGTGCCGGTATTACGTCCTTCTGTGCGATGGGATGGGCACCGGGCTGGGCGCCGCCCAGGAGGGGCAGTCGGCGGGATCGCTTCTGCGGCAGATGCTCACCGCCGGGTTTCCCGCCGCCCACGCCCTGCGCACCCTCAACAGCATTCTCGCCCTCCGGGGCAGCGCCGGGGCGGTCACGGTGGACTTGGCGGAACTCTATCTCGACACCGGCCACGCCACGTTATACAAGTGGGGCGCCGCCCCCAGCTGGCTGCTTCGCCGGGGCAGCGCGGAAAAAATAGGGACAGCCACCCCACCGCCGGGCATTTCCGTAACGGAAAGCCGGGAAACGGTAGAGAAGCTGTCCCTGCGTAGGGGGGAAGCGCTGGTATTGCTCAGCGACGGCGTGGATGGAGAGGGGATTTCCCGCCGGTCTGACTTGACTCCGGACATGCCGCCTGGGGAGCTGGCAGCAAAAATTCTGGAGTATGGCCGCGGGAAGCAGATGGACGACGCCACGGCGGCAGTCATCCGGCTCCGTCCCGCGAGCCTGGAATCATAGTAGCACAACTGCGGCGCAGATTTTGTCGAAACACAACATGTGGGATTGAAAAAAGTGGAAAAATCACAAGATGTAGGTAAAGCTAGGGAAGGGAGGAAGGAAACCGCGCATTTTGCATGAGAAACCGGGTATCGGCGGAGGATAGACCGCATTCCCTCGTTCTCAAGGGACACCCCCAAGTGGGGCAAATAACGGTGCTATCTCCGCTTCTCCGCAGCTCACAACGTTTCAGCGCACTCCCTTGCCTCTCCCTTTGGGAGAGGTGGACGAGCGAAGCGAGGACGGAGAGGGTACGTGTAAAGCCCTCTCAGTCACCTTCGGTGACAGCTCTCCCAGAGGGAGAGCCAAGGGGGTGCGTATATTGACACAGGCAATGGAGCGTATTGGTACCGATACGCTCCATTGCCTGTTTTACAACTTTCCATCAAAAGAGGTGCGTCGTGCGTGTCCGGCAACGCCCCCGATTTCCGCTTTCCCCGATTGACACCGCCCCGGATTCGGGGTATACTGAACTTCAGAGAGGTGACTCTGTTATGAAAGAAACTATTTTGTCCGTCATTCGTCTGGTCGCTACCCCGGTGCTGCTGATGGTGCTGGGCCTGATTCTTCTCATTCATCCGGACTCCGCCTCCGCCCTTGTGGCGCAGATTCTGGGCTGGGTGCTGCTGATCGCGGGCGTCGTGTTTGCCGTCAGCGCCATCGCCGGGCATTTTGACACCGTGGGGAAGGTGCTTTCTGCCGTCTGCTGCTTCGCCGTGGGCGCGTGGCTTCTGCGCAACCCCCTGATGCTGGCCGCGGGGCTGGGACGTCTGGCCGGTATTCTGCTGGTCGTCCGGGGTGTTCAGGACATTCTGAACGCCAGCCGGTACCATTATGGCATTCTTCCCGCCGTCATTACCACGGTTCTCGGCGCGGTGCTGATCGCTCTGCCCATGACGACCTCCCGGGTCGTTATCAGTCTGTGCGGTCTGCTGGTGCTGATCGTGGGCGTCGCCATCCTGGTTGACCGGCTGAAAAACCGTCGCCCCAAGGAGCCGTCGGAATCCGACATCATCGACGCGCTGTGAGAATCGCGTCCTGCACCCTCGCCGGGCGAACCGGCCACGAAGCGGGGCGGGCACTGCTGGCGGCGCTTTACTGGGAGGAAACCGGACTGGATTTGCCGCCCATTGCCATAGCGGCGGGTGGCAAGCCCTATTTCCCCGACAGCGACTGGCATTTTTCCATCTCCCACACCCCACGACATGCGTTCTGCGCCCTGTCCCGACGGGAGATTGGCATTGACGCCGAGGAGCTTGACCGGAACGTAAAACTCGCCCTGGCGGAAAAGATCCTGTCCCCCAAAGAAAAGGCGCAGTTTGACGCCGCCCCGGACAAGCGCCGGGCGCTGCTGACCTTCTGGGTGCTGAAGGAAGCCCAGGTCAAGCGCACCGGGGAAGGTCTGCGGGGATACCCCAACGGGACGGATTTTTCCCTGGACGACCCCCGGGTCACGGAGATGGACGGCTGCCTGGTGGCCGTTATTGAGTAGCTTACTGTAAGGAGAGCTTATGCTGTTTGACACCCACGCCCATATGGACGACCGCGCCTTTGACGCCGACCGGGAAGCGCTTCTGTCCGCCCTTCCGAAGCAGGGCATCGGGCTGCTGATGAATCCCGGATGCAGTCTCGCGTCCTCCCGGGCGGCTTCCGCTCTGGCTTCCCGGTATGACTACATCTACGCCGCCGTCGGCTCCCATCCGGACGCCGCCGACGAGGTAAACGATGTCACTCTGGAAGAATACCGCACATTATGTAAACTTAACTCCAAAATCAAGGCCATCGGCGAGATTGGCCTTGACTACCATTACGAGGACATCCCCCGGGAGCGTCAGCAGGCGGCGTTCCGCGCTCAGATGGCGCTGGCGCGAGAGTTAGACCTTCCAGTCATCGTCCACGAGCGGGAAGCCCATGAGGACGGCATCCGCATTGTAGAAGAATTCCCGGAGGTCACGGGGGTGTTCCACTGCTATTCCGGCTCGGCGGAGATGGCAAAATGGCTGATCGCCCGGGGCTGGTACATCGGTTTTACCGGGGTTCTGACCTTCAAAAACGCCCGGAAAGCGGTGGAGACTGCCGCCGCCATTCCTTTAGACCGCATCGTTCTGGAAACCGACTGCCCCTACATGTCCCCGGAACCCTTCCGGGGGAAACGCAACGACCCCGGAAAGCTGTACCGCATGGCGGAGCGCCTTGCGGAGATCCGGGGGATTTCCGTGGAGGAAGTTCACGCCGCCACCATGGAAAACGGGAAGCGGCTGTATAGAATATAGAAAAGTTCAGGAAGGCGGTGCCGGATTGAAAACGAAAAAACTGACGTTGCTGGCGCTGCTGGCTGCCATTGCCCTGACCATTTTCATGATCGAAGCCCAGATTCCCTCCCCGGTTCCCATCCCCGGCGTGAAGCTGGGGCTTGCCAACATCGTGACGGTGTTCACCGTCTTCGTGCTGGGGCCGAAAGAGGGTGCGGCGGTGCTGGCGGTGCGCATTTTCCTGGGAGCGGTGTTCGCCGGGAATTTCAGCACCATTCTGTACTCCGCCGCCGGGGGCGTCTGCGCCATCGGCGTGACCATCGCCCTGGGGAAAATCCTTACGAAAAAGCAGCTCTGGGTCGCCGGGTGCCTGGGCGCCGTCGCCCACTCCATCGGGCAGATGGCCATGGCAATTGCCCTGACGGGGACGGTGTCCCTGGCGGTGTATCTGCCGGTGATGATCGTCATCAGCATTCTGACCGGGCTGTTTACCGGGCTTTGCGCCCAATTTCTGGTCAATCGGGAGAAGCTATGGAAAATTATTTCAAAATGAACCTGCCCCAATCGGAGATCGACGCCATTTCCAATCTGGGGCTTGCCCATATGGGGGACTGCGTGTTTGAGATTCTCTGCCGGGGCTACCTCTGCGCTCAGGGGGAGAAGACCGTTGGGCAGCTGCACCACGACACCATTCAGATGGTGAAGGCCACGTCTCAGGCAAAATTCGCGGACAAGCTGCTGCCCCTGCTGACCGAGGAGGAGCTTGCCTACTACCGCCGGGGGAAAAACGCCCACGTCCACGCGGTGCCAAAATCCGCCACCCCCGCCGAGTACGCAAAGGCCACCGGTCTGGAGGCCCTGTTCGGCGCACTGTACCTCGCCGGGAAAACCCAGCGGCTGAACGAACTGTTCAAGGCCGTTATGGAGACGTAAATCAGGAGGACTGCATCATGGCATTTGATGCCTTTTTCTTATCTGCCGTGCTGGAGGAAGTCCGCACGCGGTGCATCGGCGCACGGGTGGAGAAAATCCACCAGCCCGCCAGAGACACAGTGATCGTTCACCTGCGCTGCCAGGAGGGTCGGGAAAAACTGCTTTTTGCTGCCAACCCCACCGCCCCCCGGCTGCATCTGACGGCGGCTTCTCCGGAGAATCCGGCGCAGCCGCCCATGTTCTGTATGCTTCTGCGCAAGCACCTTCTGGGGGCGAAGCTGACAGAAGTTTCCCAGCTCCCCATGGAACGGGCGGCATCGTTCCGGTTCGACTGCACCGACGAGATGGGCTTTCCCGTGCAGAAAACGCTGGTGGCCGAGCTGATGGGGCGCACCTGCAATCTGTATCTGCTGTCCCCCGAGGGGCGGATTCTGGACTGCCTGCGGCGCATCGGCCTTGACGAAAGTGCCAAGCGGGCGGCGCTGCCGGGTCTCATGTATCAGCCGCCGGAGCCGGTCATGAAGCTGAACCTGCTGGACAGCGCCCCGGAGAGGGATGTGCAGCGTTATGTAAACTTGCTCGCAGCCCCCGGCGCGGACGTTCTGGCCGACCGGCTGATGGACACCGTTGGCGGCCTGTCCCCCCTGGTGTGCCGGGAGGCGGCGCTGTACGCCGCCGGAAGCACGGACGCCCGCATCGATTCTCTGGACGCGGACACCACTGCCGACAAGCTGTCGCTGTTCTTCCATGAGCATCTGAGCCATCCCGCGCCCTATTATTACGCCCTCCCGGACGGCATGCCGAAGCAGTTTGCCTTCTGCCCCATCCGGGAATACGGCGAGTGCCGCCGCGCCGAGTCCTTTGGCAAGCTGCTGGACATGTACTACACCGTCCGGGATCAGAAGGACGCCATGCGGCAGAAGGGTCAGGCCGTGCGCAAGACCGTTCAGAATCTGTGCAGCCGTCTGACCAAAAAGCTTGCCATTCAGGAAAAGGAGCTGGAAGCCACCTATGACCGGGAGCGTCTGCGCCAGCTGGGGGACATCCTTACGGCCAACCTCCACCGCATCGTGAAGGGGCAAACTACCGTCCGGTGCGAGGACTTCTACGACGAGGAAATGCGGCCGGTGGACATTCCCATTTCCCCCATTCTCTCCCCCAACCAGAACGCCGCCAGGTATTATAAGGACTACGCCCGGATGAAAAACGCGGAAAAAGAGCTGACGAAGCAGCTGGAGCTGGGGCGGCTGGAGCTGGACTACCTGAAAAGCGTGCTGGAGGAGCTGAACCGCGCCGGTACTGAAGGGGAGCTGGAAGAAATTCGCCGGGAGCTGCAAGAGGGTGGGTATCTCCGCCCCGACACCGACCGGAAGCGCATGAAGCAGGCCAAGCTGCCGCCCATGCGGTTTGAAAGCACCGACGGCTACCCGATCTACGTCGGCCGGAACAACCGCCAGAACGACGAGCTGACCTTCCGTCTTGCCCGGAAGGACGACATCTGGTGCCACGCCTCCAAGGTGCACGGCTCCCACGTCATCATTTCCTGCGGCGGCACCACGCCCCCGGACAACACCGTTACGCAGGCAGCGCAGCTGGCCGCCTACTACGCCGAAACCGGGGGCGGGCAGAACATCCCCGTGGATGTGACGGCGGTGAAGCAGGTGAAGAAAATTTCCAACGGCAAGCCCGGCATGGTGATCTATCACACCTACCGCACCGTGATCGCCAACCCCTACCCGGGCATCGTGGTGGACGCGCTGAATGCGGAAACAAAGGAGTAAAGCCATGATTCGATTCAACAACGATTATAACCGCGGGGCGCTGGATTCCATCCTGAGCGCCCTGACCGCCGCCAACGCCGAGAGCTTTCCGGGCTACGGCGAGGACATCTGGTGCCGCCGCGCCGAGTCGGTTATCAAGAAGCTGGTTTCTTCTGAGGACGCCCTGATCAAATTCGTCCCCGGCGCGACCCAGGCAAATCTCGTGGTCATCGCGGCGGCGCTGTCCCCCATCCAGAGCGTCATTGCCGCCGACACCGGACATATCAACTGCCACGAAGCCGCCTCCATTGAAAATACGGGGCACAAAATTCTCGCGCTTCCCAACACCGACGGGAAAATCACCGCCGGGCAGATCGCGGCCTGCGCGGCGGCGTATTACGACGGCGGCGCACCGGAGTATCTGACGGAGCCGAAGCTGGTGTATCTGTCCTTCCCCACCGAGAAGGGGACGCTGTATTCCAGGCAGGAGCTGCGGGATATCCGGGAGGTCTGCCAAAAATACGGCATGTACCTGTTCGTGGACGGGGCGCGGATGGGCTACGGTCTGGGGGCGGTGGACAACGATCTGACCCTGAAGGATTTCGCGGAGCTGACGGACGTATTCTACATCGGCGGGACGAAGTGCGGCGCGCTGTTCGGCGAGGCGCTGGTCATTACCGAACCCAAGCTTCAATATCGCTTCAAGGCCTACATGAAGCAGCACGGCGCGGTGCTGGCCAAGGGCTGGCTGATGGGTCTGCAATTTGCGGCCATGCTGGAAAGCGGCGAGTATTTCGCGAAAACAAAACGCGCCGACGAGCTTGCCATGCAGATCAAAGAAGCCTTTGCGGCGAAGGGCATTCCCTTCTGGGTGGAAAGCTCCACCAACCAGCAGTTTGTCATTCTGACCCAGCAGCAGAAGGAAGCGCTGGCGCGGGGTTACTACTTTGAGGAAGAAGGGGCAGCGGAGCAGGGGACGGTGGTGCGTTTCTGTACCAGCTGGGCAACCACCCAGGCCGAGGTGGATGCTCTGGTTTCCGATATCGCCAGATTGTGATGAAACGTCCGCTGACTGCGCACAGTCGGCGGACGATTTTCTTTCTGGAAAATAAATGCAAATAATTCTCATTTTGCTCTTGACAAATGAAACACTGCGTGCTATACTCTAGATGTAAATAAGAATTGTTCTTAAATAAAGCAAACCAAAGGAGGTGCCTATGGAAGCAGCCACAAAGCAATTCAAAAAACGCAACGCGATCCTGTCCTGCCTCCGCGGCACCGTGCTTCATCCCTCAGCGGAAATGGTTCACGAAATGCTGCGGGAGGAACACCCGGACATCTCCCTTGCCACGATCTATCGCAATCTCGCCCTGTTCAAAAGTCAGGGCCTGATCCAGAGCGTGGGTACGGTGAACGGAAGCGAACGCTTCGACGCCGACACCCGCCCTCATGTCCACTTTATCTGCACAGCCTGCGGCGCGGTGATCGATCTTCCTGAAACGGCGGTTCCCCTGTCTCTGGGACGCGCCGCCGAGGAATGCACCGGCTGTCAGGTACACAGCTGCCAGCTGATCTTCACCGGTCTGTGCTGCGGCTGCCAATCAGAAACTAAGGAGGAAGCTGTATGAAAAAATATGTCTGCACCGTCTGCGGGTACGTCTACGAAGGCGACGAGCTGCCCGAAGACTACGAATGCCCCCTCTGCGGCGTCGGCCCCGAATTGTTCGAGGAAGAGGCTTAAATTCAAGGAAACTCCGAACAAATCGTCTGCGACTGTGAGCGGATCTTTTCCGCCCACTCTTCGGTATCGAAAACGGGAAATACACAAAGTATTCCGACCTTTCCGATACCTCGATTGGACGAAAAATCTCTCGCTCACAGTTCTTGCCGATTTATTCAGAGCTTCCCTAAGTAACCCCGGCAAATATGCCTGAATAATTTATAAAAATGTGTTTTGGAGGAATTGATTATGAAGAAATTTGTGTGCCCCGTTTGCGGTTATGTCTACGAAGGCGAGTTCATTCCCGAAGGCTTCAAGTGCCCTGTGTGCGGCGTTGACGGCTCCAAGTTCAAGGTCATGGAGGAAGGCAAGCTGGCCGCCGAGCATGAGTACGGCATCTACGCCAAGACCGTGAAGAACAACCCCGACATCTCCGAGGAAGACAAGAAGTTCATCTTCGAGCAGTTGATGGCCAACTTCCAGGGCGAGTGCAGCGAGGTGGGTATGTACCTGTGCATGGCTCGCATTGCCCACCGGGAGGGCTACCCCGAGATCGGTCTGTACTGGGAGAAGGCCGCCCACGAGGAAGCCGAGCACGCCGCCAAGTTCGCCGAGATCCTGGGCGAGGATCTGGAGCCTCACATGAAGGCCACCACCAAGGACAATCTGGCCTGGCGTGTGGACTGCGAGTTCGGCGCCACCCAGGGCAAGTTTGACCTGGCCGCCTGCGCCAAGAAGAACGGCCTGGACGCCATCCACGACACCGTCCACGAAATGGCCAAGGACGAGGCTCGCCACGGCAAGGCCTTGCAGGGTATGCTGAACCGCTACTTTGGCAAGGAGATCGCCCTGGAGAAGGCCGCCGCCAAGGCAAACAAGGCAGCCGCCGTCGTCAGCGACGCGGTTACCACCGCCGCCGAGAAGCTCAGCGAGATCATCAAGAAGTAAATACATGGAGGGAGCGGATTTTCCGCTCCCTCCTGGCTTGTCATACTGAACTCCAATTAAAATCTTTAGAAAAGATTTTAATTGCCCGAAGGGCAAGGAGTTCATATGAGACTTGTTTTGTGATTTCTTTCCTTATAAATCACAAAACTGGCAGCGCCATTAGGCGATGCCTTCCTGATTAAAATCTTTGATTTTAATCAGGAAATAGTATCAAAAGGCGCGGGGCAGATGCCCCGCGCCTTGTCGTATGGAATTTACAGCCCCAGCAGCTGCTCCAGCAGCTGCTTTTTCTTTGCGTCGAATTCTTCCTGGGTGAGGATGCCTGCGTCCAGCAGCTCCTTGAGCTTCAGCAGGTCGTCCGCAGCCTCGCTTACGCTGGCCGGTGCGGCGGGCGCAGGAGCGGGAGCGACGGGGGCAGCAGGCGCGGCAGTCGGCGCGACGATGGCGTTCAGCTTATCCTGCATCAGAATCGGCGGGATAATGGGGACAAAAATGGCAAGAATCAGGCAGAGGGTGGAAAGATCGGAAGGGATATTCTTCGCCGCCGCCATCTTGTCAAGACGCTGGGCAGTCTTGTACATCCAATAAATCACGTAGAAGGGGACAAACAGGCACAGCAGCAGCTTGTTGGTGGGGTTGCGGTTTTCTTCGCCCTCTACATTGTTGGTGTAGCCGGTAACGCGGTAGATCCAGATAACCAGCCAGATGCCGCAGGTGAACAGCAGCAGCAGAATGTGCTTGACCAGACCGCAGTAAATCTCGGGAGCGGGAGCAGCGGTCGCCGTAGTGCTTCCGGTTTCGGCGGATGCGCTCACCGTCTGCTGAGGAAGTCCTTCGGGGTAAGCGACCCACATCGCCGCCGGGAACATACCAGCGCATGTGGCAAGCAAACTCGGGAGCGCCAAAAGCCAAACGCTTTCGATGGACAGACGCGAGACAGGCACAATGGAGCGCAGAAGCGTGGCAAGGGCAATGACCGCAGGGGGAATGAACCAAAGCTTCTTCATCTGCTCCCGGAGCTGGGGCAGATAGTCGGTCACAAAGACCACGGCCAAGAACGCCATGCCCCAGTTACCCAGCAGCAGGAGAAAATTTCTGAATTTCAGGTGGAACAGGCAGGCAATACCAGCAAGAGCGAAGCCCACGGGCAGGAAAATGTCTCTGCGCTTCGTCAGGAGGGCAAAGGCCAGAACTGCATAGCTTGCTACCCAGATCAGCATCTGAACATTGTAACCGGCCGGCCGCATACCCACCCCAAAACGAACGGACCTCCATTGGACTATCTGCATAACGCCCGCGAAGGCAAAGAGCGCACCCGCCACGGTGCTGTACCAGGAACTGTTTTTTGCTTCTTGCATGATGATACCTCTCTTCTTATTTAGTAATGGCATTGCGTTTAGTATACACCATCCGATTGTGAAAAGCAACCCATAAAAGGCTTATTGTGCGGCTTCCTACTTGTCAGAATTCACATTCTCGTGTATAATGGGAAAAACGATTTCCGCAGCACTGGAGGAAACAATATGACGTTGGAGCAATTTTTTGCCGAGAATCGGGAGGTTGCCATTGCCTTCTCCGGCGGCGTGGATTCGGCGTACCTGCTGTACGCGGCGACGCGGTACGCCGCCCGGGTGAAAGCCTATTACGTGAGCACCGCCTTCCAGCCGGAATTTGAGCTGGCGGACGCCCGGCGGCTGGCGGCCGACGTGGGCGCGGATATGCAGGTGCTGCATGTGGACGTTCTTATGAACGGCGCGGTCACGGCGAACCCGCCCGACCGCTGCTACCACTGCAAAAATACGCTGTTCCGGCAAATCCTCCGGGCGGCGGAAAGCGACGGTTTTCCGGTGCTGCTGGACGGCACCAACGCCTCCGACGACGCCGGCGACCGGCCGGGAATGCGGGCGCTGCGGGAGCTGTCCGTTCGCTCTCCCCTCCGGGAGTGCGGCCTGACTAAGGCGGAGATCCGCCGTCTTTCCAGGGAAGCCGGGCTGTTCACCTGGGACAAGCCCGCCTATGCCTGTCTCGCCACCCGGATCCGCACCGGGGAGGAGATCACCCTGCAAAAGCTGAAGCAGACGGAAAAAGCAGAGGGATTCTTGTTCCGGCTGGGGTTCCGGGACTTCCGCGTCCGCATGGTGGGCAGCACCGCAAAGCTGGAGCTGCGGGAATCCGACCTGCCTTTGCTTCTTCAAAACCGGGAGAAGATCCTGGCCGAGCTCCGCAAGGACTATGACGGCGTCCTGCTGAATCTGGAGGTGCGCAAATGAACTCTGAAATCCGAAAGCTTCTGGAATCCGTCCAGGCCGGAAAAACCAGCGTGGACGACGCCATGCTGGAGCTGAAAAAGGCCCCCTTCGAGGACATCGGCTACGCCAAGGTCGACCTTCACCGGAAGGTGCGCCAGGGCGCGGCAGAGGTGATCTACGGCGCGGGGAAGACCCCAGAGCAGATCGGCGGCATCATCGACACCATGCTCGCCAACGGCCAGAACCGCGTCCTCATCACCAGAATGACCCCCGAAGCGGCGGCACATGTTGGCAGCACCCGGGAACTGGACTATCATAAGGATGCCCGGGTGGGCATTGTGGGGGGACTTCCCCAGCCCGACGGCATCGGAAAGGTCGTCATCGCCACCGGCGGCACCAGCGACATCCCCGTGGCCGAGGAAGCGGCGCTCACCGCTCAGGTGCTGGGCAGCGAGGTGGTGCGGCTGTACGACGTGGGCGTGTCCGGCGTCCATCGGCTGCTTGCCCATATGGATTCCATTATGGAAGCCAGCGTGGTCGTCGCCATTGCGGGCATGGAGGGAGCGCTTGCCAGCGTGGTGGGCGGCCTTGCGGAATGCCCGGTGATCGCCGTTCCCACCAGCGTGGGCTACGGCGCGTCCTTCGGCGGCGTGGCGGCGCTGCTGAGTATGCTCAATTCCTGCGCCAGCGGCGTGTCGGTGGTGAACATCGACAACGGCTTCGGCGCGGGGTATCTGGCGAACATGATCAACCACATGGAGGTCAAGGGATGAAAACGCTGTACATCGAATGCGCCATGGGCGCTGCCGGAGATATGCTCGCCGCGGCGCTGCTGGAGCTGCTCCCCGACCGGGCGGCGTTCCTGGCAAAAATGAACGGCCTCGGCATTCCCGGCGTCACCGTCAGCGCGGAAAAAAGCGTCAAATGCGACGTGGCGGGAACTCATTTTTCCGTCCGGGTGGCGGGAGTGGAGGAGGACGAGAACCTCCATAGTCACCATCACGACCATGTTCACGGCAGCATGGAGGGCATCGAGGAAATCGTGGGCAGACTGCCCATTCCCTCCATGGTCAAGCTGGACATTCTGGCCGTGTACAATCTCATTGCCGGGGCGGAAAGCCGCGTCCACGGCGTGCCGGTTCAGCAGATTCACTTTCACGAGGTCGGCGCCATGGACGCCGTTGCGGACATCACCGCCGTGTGCCTGCTGATGCGGGAAATCCGCCCGGATCAGGTGATCGTGTCCCCAATTTCCGTGGGAAGCGGCACCGTCCGGTGCGCCCATGGGATTCTTCCCGTTCCCGCACCGGCAACCGCCCTGCTTCTTGAGGGGATGCCCATTCAGGCCGGGAACGTTCAGGGCGAACTGTGTACCCCCACCGGCGCGGCGCTGCTGAAATACTTTGCCGACGATTTTGGCAGTCTGCCCGTCATGCGGGTGCAGAAAACCGGCTACGGCATGGGCAAAAAGGACTTCCCCCAAGCCAACTGCCTGCGGGTCATGCTGGGGGAGACCTCTGAGCAGACCGACGCCATTGCGGAGCTTAAGTGCAACATCGACGACATGACCGGCGAGGAAATCGGGTTTGCCATGGAGCAGCTGCTGAGCGGCGGCGCGCTGGACGTGTTCACCGCCCCCATCGGCATGAAAAAGAACCGCCCCGGCGTGCTTCTGAGCGTTCTGTGCCGGGCAGACGACCGGGAGAAAATGGCGCAGATGATCTTCCACCACACCACCACCCTGGGCATCCGGGAAAGTCTGCAAAGCCGCTATACTCTGGAACGGCGCACGCAGACCCTTTCCACTCCCTACGGCAAGGTTCGGCAGAAGATATCCTCCGGTTACGGCGTCCAGCGGCAGAAGGCTGAGTATGAGGACATCGCAACCATCGCCCGTGAACAGGGGCTGAGCATTGCCCAGGTTCGGGAGCTTCTGAAATAACACAAAACCCACGGGATGAGCTGCACCTCTTGCCTCTCCCTATGGGAGAGGTGGCCGAGCGCAGCGAGGACGGAGAGGGTATATTAGGGTGCGGTACCCTCTCAGTCACCTTCGGTGACAGCTCTCCCAGAGGGAGAGCCAAGGGGTGTAGCCCGGCAATAGAACTGGAGCGTATCGGTACCGATACGCTCCAGTTCTATTGTTCCAGCAGATAATCTGCGTACTTTTCTGCCATGGCGCGCCAGTTTTCCAGCGACTGCCCCATGTCCGCGCCGCAGGATTCCCGGTAGAGCGCCCAGACGAACCAATAATAGGCGATGATAGCCGTATAGGCCATGTAGTGAAACCGGCCGGATGCGTTGTATATGCTTCCCAGATATTCCTTGATGAACCGCTCCGCTTCCGGGAAGTCGTACATGGCATCTACGATGTAGTAGCCCACGTCGATTCCAGGGTCGGAAAAGCCCGCATACTCCCAGTCGATGAGAATGACGTCCCCGTCCGGCAGGAGCATCCAGTTGGGACGGTAGGTGTCGCCGTGGCAGAAGCATTTTTCCACCCCGTCGTCCAGGGTCATCTGGTAGAGTTTGCCGATTTTCGCTTTCAGCGCTTCGTGGGAGGCGAAGCAGTGGGGATCCTTCTCCGTCAGAAGCTTCTGCATACTCAGCGCGTCTTCCCAGGGGCGCATTCCGTAGTCCACTTTTACGCCGGAGGTGTGGAGTTTCCGCAGGACGGACAGTATTTTCTGGGAATCGGCGAAGCTTCCGTAGTCCGGCTCCCGGAATTGGGGGACAAATTTAGAGATTTTCCACCCTTCGTTGACATCGGCATAGATATACGTGGGGTCAATGCCCAGCTGCTTCGCCTTTATGAGGGAGGTTTTCTCGTTGCGGCGGTTGATGATGCTGTCGGTGCCGTCTCCCGGGTGGCGGTAGATGTAGTCCACGCCGTCGATTTTGAAAATGAAAGACGTGTTGGTCATGCCCTCGCTGACATTCCGGAAGTCCACAATGTCTTCCTCGTCGCAGCGGAATACCAGCTTGATGTTCCGGATGATGCCGCTGTGGGTGTGGCTCAGGTATTGGGTGTCGAACTGGCGAAGCTCCTCGAAATAGTCAAACTCGAAGATCGTGCCGGGGGTGTATTCCTTATAATACATGGGCGGCAGCTGGGCAAGGTAGTCCTTCACCAGCCATTCCCAGAAGCAGGCATGATAGCGGCCGACCTCCCGATCGGCTTCGGCAAGGGCAATGAAGGCGTCGGAGAATTCCCTGCGCCAGAAGGAATGCCCCAGCAGCACGCGCCCCGCGCCCCGGTTTTCTGCCATCCGGATGATTCTGCCGTCGCCGTCCGTGTCCAAGTACATTTCGTTCACCGCTTCGCTGACGGAAAGCCCGGCGTAAAAGGTCTGGTATTCAAAGCGGTTGAAGGGATTTTCCACAAAATAGCTGTCGCTGACGCAGACGTAGGTGTTTTTCAGCTCGCTGCGGGCGAGGTACAGGCTTTCGATGTTATTCTTGATGTTGAATGCGTCGTTGATGACGAATTTAACGCCGTATTTCTCCCGGAGGTAGAAGAACATTTCCTTCTTGTAGCCCAGAACCACCGTGATGTCGTCAATTCCGGCGGCTTTCAGCTGCTGGATCTGACGCTCGATCAACTTTTCGCCCTTTACCTCGAACAATCCCTTTGGCTGCTCTAAGGAGAGGGGAATGAATCGGGTGGAAGCGCCCGCCGCCAGAATGACCGCGTTGTCCACCCGGTAGGGTTCCAGCGCAGCAAGACCCGCCCCGGTCAGAGCGCCGGTGTCCCGGGCGATCAGCCCCGCGTCCGTCAGGGCGTTGATGGCGGCCTGATCGTCCAGCGCGCGGGTGCGGTCAATGTCAGACGTGCAGCCGCCGCGACCCTGTCTGCCGTTATACAGGTCGTTGAGAATGTAAAATTCGTGTTTTGTCATAGGAATCCGCCTTTACGCCTTGTTCCGGGAGGTCAGCCCCCGGAGCATCATGGGGAGAATGCTTTCCCGGCAGCTTTCGTAGGGCTTTCCGCCCAGGTACAGCCGCTCCACCCGAATGTCCTTGATTTTGTCTTTGGGGACGGTGTACGGGTTTTCCGACAGCACCGCCATGTCCGCGATTTTACCGGCTTCCAGACTGCCCCGCTCCCGCTCGTCGAAGGCCGCCCACGCGCCGTTGTAGGTACACATCCGCAGGGCGTCCTGAACGGAAACCGCCTGACCGGCGCTACTGTTGTTCACTGCTTTGTCCATCCAGGCGATGGGGTCGGGGGTGGTACAGGGGGCGTCGGAGCCGAAGGATACTACAATATCATGATCCCGGAACGTTTTGATGGGGTTCAGCTTTTCCAGACGGTTGTGACCCAGAATACGCGCTAAATACTCGTCCGGCTCCTGTTTCCAGCCGATGAACGCGCTCTGCATAGGCATCTGGATGTGGTAGTCCCGGCAAACCGCAATGCCCTCCGGGGTGGGCAGGCAGTCGTGGATAATGCCGTGGCGGTGGTCTTCTCTGGGGTAATCGTCCAGCGCCGCTTTCAGCGCCTGGCAGGCCTGGTCAAACGCTTTGTCGCCGATGGCGTGCAGCTCGATCTGCAATCCCGCCCGGTTGGCTTCCTTGCAGAAATCCATGACCTTCTGATCGTCGTAGTACAGTACGCCCTCGCCGCCGATTTCGTCGGCGTAGGGGGCGTTCAGCGCTGCGTCGTGGGAACCGAAGCAGCCGTCCAGCGCGCAGGCGAAGCAGCCGCCGATGCGGGGAAGATGCCGGCTGGTGGCCGTTTTTACTTTCATGCTCTGGGGGAATACCCGGATTTGGAACCCGTTTTTCAGTCCCTTGGCAAAAAGTTTTTCCAGTGTGATGTCCAGATCCCCCGCAAAGCCCACGCCGCTGACGGTGTGGACGCAGCCGATTCCACGGCTCGCCAGAAAATCCACCGCCGATTGCATATTGTGGATCAACTCGGGGATGGACAGGGAATTGGTCAGCGCGTTGGAGAAGGCGAAAAACGCCTCCTGATTCATTTCTCCCGTGTCCGGGTGGTAGCCCCGGAGGTGCTTTACCTTATCCTCCATGGCGTTCAGGAGCTTCGAGTTGACGATGCAGGCGTGACCGTCGTATTTTACCACCATGATCTCCTTGTCGGGACACACGGCGTCCAGCTCCTGACGGCTGATGAGCCGCCCCTCCTTCACGCAGTAGGGGGACGCGCCGAAGGCAATCAGCGTCTTTTTCGGGGACTGCGCCGCGAACCGCCTCACCATCTCCATGATCTCGGCGTTGGACGCCGCGTCCATGACGTTCAGCCCCGCATGGAAGGTGGAAAAGGACGCGAAGTGCTGGTGGGTGTCCACGAAGGCGGGAATGAGGGCTTTTTCCCCCAGGGGGATGATCTCGGCGGCGCGGTACTGTTCGGGCAGGTCGCTGCCCACGTATCGGATTTTTCCGCCGTCTTCCACGAGGTAACGGGCAACGTCGTTATTTTGGTTGACCGTCAGAATGTGGCCTTCGTAGCATTTCATAGCGTGCCCTCCGTTCGGTAGGTGGGGTCCAGCTGGGCAAGCTCGTAATAGTTGTCGATCTCCATGATGTCCGACTTCCGGCACTGGCGGATTTCCACGGCGTAGCGCTCCTTCCGGAGCACCAGGGGGATGAATTCCCAGAAGTAGTCTTTTCCGCCGTCCTCCCCATAGACCTGCCGGAAGTCCTCCCGCAGACGGGCGCTGTCCGCTTTCGTCCAGTAGGAAATGCCGTAGTAGTTGTAGCAGAAGGTGTTGCCCTTTTGATAGTTGATGATGTGACCGCTTTCGTCCATCTGAAAGCTCCAGTCGTCGGTTTCCAGGGAATATGCGCCGAGGATGTTGCTGGCGTACTGATATTTGGTGATGATCTGGGGATTGGTGATGTATAAATCCGCTTCGCACAGGTAGCAGCCGTCCAGCTTATCAAGCACGGCCATGACGGAGGAAATGTTGTTGGTCTTACTGTAAATGTCGTTGTCCACCAGGGTCAGGAAGGGATATTTTTCCAGAAGCGCGTCAAAGCATTCCTTCCGGTAGCCCCGCACCACGGTGACGTCCCGGATTCCCACCGCCGTCAGCGCGTCCAGCAGGGTTTCCAGAATGCGCACGCCGTTCACCGTCACCAGAGGCTTGGGACGGTCAGCGGTGGCAGGCATCATCCGGGAGCCGAACCCGGCGGCGAGAATGATGGCGCGTTTCACCCGGTAAGGCTCCAGCGCAGCCAGACCGGTTTCCGTGACGGCGAGGGCGTCCCCATTACGGGTAATCCAATTTTCCACCGCCAGCCGCTCCAGACACCGGGAAATCTCCCCGCCGGAGATCGTCAGCGCGTCCGACAGCGCCCGCAGGGAATATTGCCCCGCCCCGTTCCGCTCCAGGTGGGAAAGTACCTCAAATTCATATCGCGTCATGTTACCGGATCCTTTCTGCCGAAGCGGGCGTTGTTATCTCCTTCTAACTATACTACATGCCCGGAAGAAAATCAACGGCGGCGTCAGAGAGAAGCTTCTCTCCGACGCCGCCGGTGCGTTATTTTCTTTTACAGCCCGAACTGAATCGCGCAGAAGGCTGCGTAGATGCACAGCAGTACAATGCCCTGCCAGCGGTGGAGCTTCTTGGTGGTCAGCGCCGGAATGGTCAGCAGCGCCATGACGACGATCATCAGCGGCATGTCCAGGATCAGGGAAGAATTGATGCCGAAAATGGTCTTGCCCACGGGCACCTCGAAAGGCGCCAGGGTGACGGACACGCCGGAAACCAACACCAGGTTAAAGAGGTTCGCGCCGATGATGTTGCCGATGGACAGCGAGCCGTGACCCTTGACCAGAGAAGTGATGGCCGTGACCAGCTCCGGCAGGCTGGTGCCGAGAGCGACGAAGGTCAGTGCGATGACCGTCTCCGGCACGCCCAGCTCCTTGGCGATGATGGTGCCGTTGTCCACCAGCAGGTTCGCGCCCACGGCAATCACCGCCGCACCCACGATCAGAAGCAGCAGCTCCTTCCACAGGGGGACGGACGTGCCGTCGTCGTGGGGTTCCTCCTCCTGGGGAGCGGGGGATTTGATGCCCTGACGGACGGTGACGACCATGTAGTACACGAACATTGCCAGCAGCACAATGCCCAGGGGACGGGTGAATTCGCCCATCCCGTAGGCGGCGAAGCAGTAGACGGCGGCGGCAATGAAGAAGAAAATGACCGGCTTCTTCATGGACTTCACATCCACCGGACCGGGACGGACGGCCAGGGTGATGGCGGCGATGAGGGATGTATTGCAGATGACGGAGCCGATGGCATTGCCGTAGGCCATGGCACCCTGGCCATTCAGTGCGCCGGTGGCGGACACCATCACCTCCGGCAATGTGGTGCCGATGGACACCACGGTGGCGCCCACGATGATCTCTGGAATGTGGAACCGACGGGCAAGGCCGGTGGCGCCGTCCACAAACCAGTCGCCGCCCTTGATGAGCAGCACGAGGCCGACTGCGAACAATAATACGGGTACAAGCATGATGATTCTCCTTTTCCTTATTTGTTTTTTTCCTGAATCATAATGGTATATCCAAAGGGTATCGGGGAAGCTCTGATACTATTTCCTGATTAAAATCTTAATTTTAATCAGGAAGGCATCGCCTGACGGCGCTGCCTGTTTTGTGATTTATAAGGAAAGAAATCACAAAACAAGTCTCATATGAACTCCATGCCCTTCAGGCAATTAAAATCTTTTTTAAAGATTTTAATTGGAGTTCAGTATGAATCAGAGGTTCCAGAGTTTCCCAACAAAAAAACCTGCCCATATCCGAACGGATATGTCAGGTCTGAAAAAAGAGACAGATCATGCATAACCGAAAGGACGGATATACATGAGTCTGGCAAATTAAAGCAAGCCAGGCTTTCGCCGTACTGTTGACTTGCTGCGCGGCTGACGCCGTGCTTGCTACTCCCCCACATGTTTATTACATTCATTATGTAAGAGGATTATACCACGTTTGTCCGGGAAGTCAAGACGTCCCGATAAAAACTTTGGAAAAGTTTCCTGTTTGCGGGTTCCGATGGGAAAAATCCCAAAATAAGGGAAAAAGTTTGTATTTCGTCTATTTATATCGATATGGTTTGAGCTTTTTACAAAAAATTTGTTAAAAATGACAAATTCCCTGTGGACAAATGGCTTCGGATGAAGTAAAATAGGCGACGTACAGTGCGGTGTGTGCCGCGAAATTTGAAAGAGGTGAAGTAATATGGCGTTTTCTTTTTTCGGCGGGGTTCATCCCAAAGAAAATAAGTGGTATGCCTGCGACAAGGAGACTCAGGTTTTCCCCGAGCCGGATATCGTGGTGATCCCCATGTCCCAGCATATCGGCGCCCCCTGCAACCCCCTCGTGAAGAAGGGCGACCCGGTGACCGTGGGTCAGAAGATCGGCGATAACCAGGGACTGTGCGTGCCTGTCCACGCTTCCGTCTCCGGTAAGGTCAAGGCTGTGGAAATGCGCGCCCACACCAGCGGCACTACCGTGATGAGTGTGGTGATTGAAAACGACCACCTGGATACTCTGTGTGAGGACATCAAGCCCCGCACCCAGGAAGAGGTGGACGCCCTCAGCCCGGAAGAGCTGATCGGCATTATCCGGGAGGGCGGCATCGTCGGTATGGGCGGCGCGACCTTCCCAACCCACGTCAAGCTCTCCGGCGGCATCGGCAAGGTGGACACCGTCATCATCAACGCGGGCGAGTGCGAGCCTTACATAACGGCTGACGACCGGCTGTGCCGGGAGCATCCCGCGGAGCTGATGAAGGGTCTGAAGATCATCATGAAGATCTTCGGCCTGACAGAGGGACACATTGCCATCGAGGACAACAAGCCCGAAGCCATTCAGTCGCTGAAGGATCACCAGCTGGACGGCATTGTGCTGGACGTGCTGCCCGCCAAGTACCCCCAGGGCGCTGAAAAGCAGCTGATCTACGCCGTCACCGGCCGGGAAGTTCCCTCCGGCGGCCTGCCCGCCGCAGTGGGCTGCGCGGTATTCAACGCCGCGACTACCCGCGCCATCCACGATGTGGTGTATGACGGTATGCCTCTTATCAAGCGGATCGTCACCGTCTCCGGCGACATCCTCATGGAGCCGAAGAATCTGCTGGTTCCCATCGGCACCAGCTTCAACGACCTGCTGGACGCCTGCGGCCACTCCGAGAATCCCTACAAGGTTCTCTCCGGCGGCCCCATGATGGGCATTGCGCAGTACGACCTGAACGTTCCCACCATCAAGGGCGTCAACGCCGTTACCGTGCTGGGCAAGAAGAACAACTTCTTCGTGGAGGAGCCTCACTGCCTGCGCTGCGGCAAGTGCATCGAGGTCTGCCCCATGCATCTGATGCCCGTTCTCATGTATCAGGCTACCCAGGACGGCGATGTGGACGGAATGAAGTCCGTGAACCTGCTGGACTGCATCGAATGCGGCTGCTGCGCCTACACCTGCCCCGCCAGCGTGCCTCTGGTGCTGGGCTTCCGTGCCGGCAAGCAGATGATCCGCAACGCTGCCGCCCGGGAAAAGGCCAAGGCTTAAGGAGGTGGAGATCAAATGGCACAGATGAAATACTTTTATGAGCTGACGATTTCCAGCTCGCCCCACGCCCATTCCCCCGTCACCACCCAGACCATCATGCGGGACGTGCTGATCGCGCTGGTTCCCGCGCTGCTGGGTTCCATCTACTTCTTCGGTTTCCGGGCGCTGCTGGTGACCCTGGTCAGCGCCGCCGCCTGCGTGTTCTTTGAGTGGGGCTTCTGCAAGATCCGGAAGCTGCACTGCAAGACCTATGACCTGTCCGCCGTCGTTACCGGCGTGCTGCTGGCCTTCGTCTGCCCCGTGACCATTCCTTACTGGACGATCATTCTGGGCGACTTCTTTGCAATCGTCTTGGTGAAGATGCTCTTCGGTGGCCTGGGCAAGAACATTGTCAACCCCGCCCTTGCCGGACGTGCCTTTCTGTTCAGCTGGCCGGTCATCATGAGCAACTGGGTCAAGGTCGGCTTTGACAATGCCGCCGGGTTGCTGTCCACCGCCGACGCCGTCACGGCCGCGACCCCCATGTCCGCCATGCACCAGGGCGCGCTGCCGGAGGAGTCCATTCTCGATATGTTCCTGGGCAATATCGGCGGCTGCATTGGCGAGACCTCCGCGCTGCTGCTGATCATCGGCTTTATTTACCTGCTGTACCGCAAGGTCATCACCGCCCGGATCCCTCTGGCCTATATCGGCACCGTGGCGATTCTGGCGTTCCTGTTCCCCCAGGGCAATGACCGCATTGCCTGGATGGCCGCCCAGGTGTTCGGCGGCGGATTGATGCTGGGCGCTATCTTCATGGCCACCGACTACGTGACCTCCCCGCTGACCAAGCTGGGGCAGATCGTTTACGGCATCGGCTGCGGCATCATCACCATTCTGATCCGCTACTTCGGCGGCTACAGCGAGGGCGTGACCTATGCCATCCTGTGCATGAACGCCTGCGCGGTGCTGCTGGATAAGGTCGGCCGTCCCGTGAAGTTCGGCGCACCCAAGAAGGAGGCGGCAAAGAAATGAAAACCGAATCCACTGTGAAATATGTGCTCCGCATCGCGCTGACCCTGCTTGCCATCACCGCCGTGGTGGCCGTGATCCTCGCCGCAGTCAACTCCGTTACCGCGCCCCGTATCGCGGCGCAGAACGAGCAGAAGACCCAGACCGCCATTGAGGCCGTGCTTCCCGGCGGCGGTCAGGAAGTGGCCTTCACCGACGACACCGGCCTGGTCACCGCCGCCTACAAGGGCGTGGGCGGCTGCGCCGTTCAGGTGACGCCTGCCGGCTTCAACGGCGCCGTCACCATGATGGTCGGCGTGGACAATGACGGCAAGGTCACCGGCATTTCCATCATCTCCCACTCGGAGACCGCCGGCCTCGGCGCTACCGCCGCCGCCGACACGGACGCGGGCAGAGCCTTCCGCGACCAGTTCGTCGGCATGAGCGGCACCGTATCCGTCACCAAGGACGGCGGTGAAGTGGACGCCCTCACCGGCGCCACCATCACGTCCCGCGCAGTCTGCACCGGCGTCAACGCCGCGCTGGCCTGCGCCGCCAATCTGGGTTAAGGAGGCTGCGTCATGGATTTCAAAAAGCAATTTAAGGAAGGCCTGCTGACCAAGAACCCGGTTCTGGTGCAGCTGCTGGGTATGTGCTCCACCCTGGCCATCACCACCAGCCTGTTCAACGGCATCGGCATGGGTCTGGCCGTCACCGTCATTCTCATCTGCTCCAACATTCTGATCTCCGCTCTGCGGAAGGTCATCCCTAACCAGATCCGCATTGCGGCCTACATCACCATCGTCGCGGGCTTCGTCACCGTGGTCGATCTGTCCATTCAGGCGTTTCTGCCTGCACTGTCCCAGAGCCTGGGCGTGTTCATCCCGCTGATCGTCGTCAACTGTATCGTCCTCGGCCGGGCGGAGGCGTTTGCCTCCAAGAACGGCGTCCTGGCCTCCGCCGTGGACGGCCTTTGTCAGGGCATCGGCTATACGCTGGCGCTGATCACCGTCTGCGTCATCCGGGAGCTGCTGGGCAGCGGCACCTTCGGCGGCGGCATCCTCAACGGCGGCGAGGGCATCCGCATCATCCCCGCCCCGTACCCCGCCATGCAGATGGTCATGCCTGTGGGCGGCTTCCTGGTGCTGGGCTGCGTCATCGCCGGTTCCCAGTGGCTTGTAAAGCATCTGGAAATGAAGAATAAGAAGAAGGAGGCGGCGAAATAATGCAAGCGATTCTCGGTATTATTCTCAGCGCCATTCTCAGTGAGAACTTCATTCTGGTCAAGTTCTACGGCATCTGCCCCTTCATGGGCGTCTCCAAGAAGATCGACACCGCTCTGGGCATGGGCATGGCTGTTACCTTCGTTATGGCGATCGCCTCTGCCGCCTGCTACGCGGTCAACGTGCTGCTGGTGAAGCTGGGACTGGACTACATGCAGACCGTCGCCTTCATTCTGGTCATTGCTGCCATCGTGCAGGTGGTGGAGATGTTCCTGAAGAAGAGCGTTCCCGCGCTGTACAAGGCGTTGGGCGTGTATCTGCCCCTGATCACCACCAACTGTGCCGTTCTGGGCGTGGTGCTGGTCAACGTGCAGAAGGGCTACAACTTCCTGCTCAGCGTGGTCAACGGCGCTGCCGGCGGCCTGGGCTTCACCGTGGCCATCGTGCTGTTCGCTTCCGTCCGGGAGCGGGTGAACCGTGCCGACTGCCCCGCGTGCTTCAAGGGCTTCCCCATCGCGCTGATTTCCGCCGGACTGCTGGCGCTTGCCTTCATGGGCTTCTCCGGCCTGAAGGTTTTCTAAGGAGGGCGAAGATATGGAAATTGTGATTGCGATTGCGATTCTCGGCGGTCTGGGACTGGTGTTCGGCCTGGTGCTGGCTGCTGCGTCCAAGATTTTCTATGTGGAATCCGACCCCCGGCTGGATCAGCTGAATGAGTGCCTCCCCGGCGCCAACTGCGGCGGCTGCGGCTATGCCGGCTGCGGCGCTTACGCCGAAGCTGTCCTCAAGGGCGAAGCGCCCATCGGGAAGTGCGCCTCCGGCGGCAACGAAGCGGCGCAGGCCATGGCGGCCATCATGGGCGTCAAGGCGGAAGCCGTTACCCGTAAGGTCGCGCTGGTGTGCTGCTCCGGCGAGAAGATCTACGACGCGGACGGCAATCTGACCAAGGGCGCCAAGATCAAGGGTAACTACGAGGGCCTGAAGGACTGCCTGGCCGCCTCCAAGATCGGCGGCAACGGCCCTGTGTCCTGCAAGTTCGGCTGTCTGGGCTACGGCACCTGCGTCAAGGCGTGTAAATACGGCGCGATGAAGGTCGTTAACGGCGTTGCCAAGGTGGACGAAGACCTGTGCGTCGGCTGCATGGCCTGTGCCAATGTTTGCCCCCGCCATCTGATCGTCCCCGTGGAGCCTGACCGGAACGTGGTCATCGCCTGTGCGTCTCTTGCCAAGGGCGCTGTCACCACCCGCGGCTGCACCGTGGGCTGCATCGGCTGCGGCCTGTGCAAGAAGATCTGCCCCAAGGACGCCATCACCGTGGAAAAGAATCTGGCGCGTATCGACTACACCAAGTGCGACAACTGCGGCCTGTGCGCCACGGTCTGCCCCAAGAAGCTCATCAAGGACTCCAACGTGGAGAACCTCGGCGAGCCGAAGCCTGTTGTACAGCAGGCGTAACCCCTCAACAAATTGCGCGGCAGACCTCCATGGGGGTCTGCCGCAAGCTTTATGGGAGCGGGCAGTGCCCGGTGCTTGCGGCACGGCTGAGCCGCGTGGACGGCGACGGGAAAGCCGCTTCCCCGAATGAGCAGGTACATTTGCGAATATAATAGAACAGGCCGGTTTCACGGAATTCAGCCCCCCTTTGGCGCTCAAAAGTGCGATTCTGCCAGTTTCTACCGCCGGTAGAGTGGGGGATTCTACTGCGGGTAGGAAAGATACGGCCGTTTTCTTCCCGTGGGGCGTGGCGTTTTTCTGCAAACATATGTTACAATTATCACAAGAATCGGGAAATACCGTTTCCTCTTATCATTTTCAGGAGTGTGAGCCTCATGCCTAACTACAATATTGTGACCGATTCCTGCTGCGACCTGCGGCCGGAAGCGTATGAACAGCTGAACCTGACCGTCGTCCCTCTGAGCCTGGAATTCCGGGATCAGGTGCGGGAGGACAAAAGCGACGACAGCATCAAGGAAGTTTACGCGGCGCTCCGCGCCGGTGAGAGCGCCCGGACGGCTGCCGTCAACCCGGATCGCTGGCTGAACGCCATGGAGCCCCATCTGGCAGAGGGCAGGGACGTGCTGGTCATGGCCTTTTCCTCCGGCCTGTCCACCACCTACCAGTCCGCCGTCATTGCGGCGGAGGAGCTGCGGGAAAAGTATCCGGAGCGGATGATTTACGTAGTTGACACCCTCTGCGCGTCCCGTGGTGAGGGACTGCTGGTGTGGTACGCCTGCAAAAAGCGGGACGAGGGCATGACCCTGGACGAGCTGCACACCTGGGTGGAGGACACGAAGCTCCATCTGTGCCACTGGTTCACCGTGGACGATCTGATGTACCTGAAGCGCGGCGGCCGGATCAGCGCCGCGACTGCCCTTGTGGGCACCATGCTGAAGGTCAAGCCTGTGCTTCACGTGGACAATGAGGGCCATCTGATCAACATGTTCAAGGTGCGCGGCCGCAAGGCGTCACTGGAGGCGATTGCCAACAAGCTGGGCGAGCTGGGCGGCAATTACGACAACAGCACGGTGTTCATCTGCCACGGCGACTGCATTGAGGACGCGAAGTATGTGGAGAACATTCTGAAGACAAAGTACGGCGTCAAGGAAGTGCTGATCAACTACACCGGCGCAGTCATCGGTTCCCACTCCGGCCCCGGCACCATGGCGGTATTCTTCCTGGGCGATCACCGGTAACGGCAAATCAATTCATACTGTACCCGCCCCGGCTTCACACCGTGAAGCCGGGGCGGGTTTTCCTTTTCTAAAATCACAAAGTTGCACGGTCGTATGCCCACGCGATATGCAACATTCCATGCTTTTGCGCATAGGGATGCAGGATGTATCATACGTCCCGCAGAAAGGATGATGAAATGAAAGTAGCAGAAGTACGGGTCAGCGGGTGCCGGTGCGAGACGGTTCGCCTGGAGCCGATTCCCAGAGGGATCGTGGGTGCGGTGGTGGCTGTCGAGTACACGGATTCCGCGTGGGATTCCCTCCGGAAAACCGTGGTTTTCCGGGGCGCGGAGACGAAGGATGTGCTGGACGCCGGCAGTGAGGTGACGATCCCTGCGGAGGTGGTCAGCAAGGCGGGGGGCAGCCTGTACATGGGCGTGTACGGCGTGGATGCGGAGAATCAAGTGGTGATTCCCACCATCTGGACGGAGCTTGGCGTGATCCAGGGCGCGGCGACCCCCTCCGGCGACGCCTCTACCGAGCCTTCCCTGCCGGTCTGGGCGCAGATTCAGGGTATGGTCGGCGATCTGGAGGCGCTGGACACGGAGGTCAAGTCCGATCTTGTGGCGGCGGTCAATGAAGCGCTGACGAAGGGCGGCAGAATTGACACGGAAACGGTGCAGGAAATTGTGGAGGACTGCCTGAAAGCAACCCCGTCTCAAACCGGTGCTGACGGGAAAGACGGCATTACCCCCACCATCGGCGAGAACGGGAACTGGTATCTAGGCGACACCGACACCGGAAAGCCGTCCCGCGGCGCTGCGGGCGCAAAAGGCGCTGACGGTGCGAACGGCAAGGACGGCGAAAAGGGCGACAAGGGGGAACCGGGCGAAAAGGGGGCACCCGGCGAGAAGGGTACCCCCGGAGCGGATGGGAAGTCTGCCTATCAGTACGCCCAGGATGGCGGCTACACCGGAACCGAGGCGGATTTCATGGCGAAGCTGGCGCAGGAAATCCTGAGCGGCACAACCGACGATCTTACCGCGGCGCAGGTCTACGCAGCGATATCTTCCGGCAGACCCGTGATGATTCAGTATACAGATAGCAATTATGGCGTTATGTCGTTTACGGCATTCAGTACATCCGAAACGATGGGTGTAATTGCATCTCAGAACATTGTTTTTTACAACAATGTATATATACTGGCTGAACTGGGTGGCTATATCCAATCGGGTCAATGGTTCTTTAATTCCACAGTGCTTGCCGAGAAGAAAGACATCCCGGAAGTGTCTTCTGGCGGAGAGGTCAAGTGGCACAAAGTGGCGGAAGTGACAACGGAAGAAGAACTGGACGAATACGTAGCGGGCGTGGATCCGGAAGGGAACCCGATCAAAAGCTATCATCCTCTGGCTCTTGCCCTGTATTGCTCCCTGCCTGCGGACTCGACCCAGGCGACGGCCAATGGCGCGCATTATGTGTACCCGTCCGCGAGCAGCACCGATGCAAGCCTGAAAGCATCCGGGTCGTTTGTCCAGTGGAAGTCGGCCGCAAAGTGCATTACAGACGTTTTCTTCGGCAGCGGAGCCGGGATCATCGGGATGGGGAACAGCACGACGATGCTCAATCCGGTGGGGAAGGAAGATTCGGTGCTGGACGGCGTGAGAATCGTGTTCCCTGCTGACGGCGACCATTTCCCGATTGGGTCGCATATTATCGTGTCGGTTCTGGGGGTCAAGCCGTGACGGTCAGGCAGAAGCAATGTCTGTTGGCGTATCTCGGATACTATGCCGGGGAAATTGACGGGGTCTGGGGGGATGCGTCCCGGAAGGCCACAGAGGTTTTTCAACGGGCGCACCAGCTCACGGCGGACGGCGTTTTCGGAGACGGCACGGCGGCATGTATCCGGGAAGTGATCGCGTCCGGGGAGACACCTGACCGGGAGACGAACGGCGCAGACTGGTGGAAGGATATCCGGTATTTCCGGCGCGGGGAATTCCGGTGTCCCTGCGGCCGGTGCGGCGGGTTTCCGGTGGAGCCGCAGGAATCCATGGTACGTGCCGTGGACGAAATCCGGCACCGGCTGGGCGTGCCGGTTTCCGTTGTGGACGGCGGCGGTTCCGGCGTCCGGTGCGCATCCCACAATGCGGAGGTCGGCGGCGTGGCAAACTCTCAGCATCTCTACGGGCTTGCCGCTGACCTGCACAGCGCTGCAAGCCCGGCGGAAATGAAGGCCGTAGCGGAAGCTGTCATGGGGCATACCGGTGGAATCGGGTTGTACAGTTGGGGGATTCACGTGGACACCCGGCAAGGGTATGCCCGGTGGAATGGTTAAGGGAAGAGGAATTTTCAATGGACTTGGAGCATGAGCAGAGATTGACCGCTGTGGAGGAACGGTCGAAATCCAACAGTCATAGACTGAATAAACTGGAGGAATCCAACGAGGTCATCAGTCGTCTGGCGACCTCCATGGAGGTCATGGCAAGCAAGCAGGAGCAGGTCGCGGACACCGTTGACAAGCTGGACGGCAAGGTCACGGCGCTGGAAAGGAAGCCGGGTAAGCGTTGGGACGGGTTCGTGGAAAAGCTGATCTGGACGATCGCGGCCGCGGTTGTGGGGTTTGTTCTGGCTCGGATCGGGCTGGGCTGATTTTTTAGGAGGGATGATTATGACGAAGGAAAAAGTAATCGCTTGGGTGAAGGCTGCGGGGGTACGTGCGCTGAAGACGGTTGCCCAGACCGCTGCTGCAACCATTGGCACCGCTGCCGTGCTTGGCGACGTGAACTGGGTTATGGTGGGTTCTGCCGCCGCGCTGGCGGGGGTTCTGAGTTTGCTGACCAGTGTGGCGGGGCTTCCGGAATTGAAGGCGTGACCGCAGAATAGTTGTCCCCACCCCGGACGGTGTTGCGCCGTCTGGGGTGGGGATTTTTTGTTGGTCGGAGAACGGTGGTTTGGAACGAACTGCGGCGGTAGACGGATGATTTCAAGCCACAGCCCTACGGGCTGCGTCTTGAAATCATGGGACTCTCCCACGGCGGGAAAACATGCCACCGGCATGTTTTCTTATCCGCCTTTCGAGTCCCAATCCACCCCATAAAAATAGCACCATCCTTTGGATGGTGCTATTTTTATGGGGTGGATAATGGGACTCGAACCCACGATCTTCAGAGCCACAATCTGACGCCTTAGCCAACTAGGCCATATCCACCATATTCCGTTTTGCTGAATGGCACGCCAGGAGGGACTCGTTAAATCAAGGTGTCGCTCGGTCAAGCCCTCGCGATCGATATGCCACCGGCATATCGAATTCAATTGTTCGAGTCCAAATGTCCCTGGCAGCAAAGCTGGCACGCCAGGAGGGACTCGAACCCCCGACCTACTGCTTAGAAGGCAGTTGCTCTATCCAGCTGAGCTACTGGCGCATTTCTATGGAGCGGGTGACGGGAATCGGACCCGCGTATCCAGCTTGGAAGGCTGGTGTTCTACCATTGAACTACACCCGCAAAAGCCCATGACCTGACTGATTCAGCCATAGAATTTTACCATAACGGCGTCCATATGTCAAGAGTTGGTTCGCAGAATCTCCGGAATTTTTTCATAAATTACGTCTGCAACGGCTCCGTCGGCACAGGGACACACGTTCGGGAACCGGTCTGCCACGATTCCGTCCGCCGGACAGAAGCTCCAGTCCGCGCCCTCCAGCATGGAAATGTCGTTGTCCGCGTCGCCCATGCACACGAGGGTTTTCCGCCCCAGCCGCTGCTGCAATTCCCGGGCAGAGCGGTTCTTGCTGACGCCCTTGGCGTGGACGTCAATGATCCGGGTCGCCGCACGGAACACCTCGCAGTATGCACCGAAACGGGCTTTCAGCTGCGCCTCGGCATCGTCCATCCGGCGAACCTCCTCCGGCGTGCCGTCAAACATGCTCGCCACCGTCACGTCCCGGAATTCGCCGTACAGGGTAAATTTCAGGAACGGCCCCAGATCGTCCCCGGGTCTGGCGAGGCCGTGGGCGCACTGGTTGTGGTCGCTGAATGCGTCCCAGGCCGGATTTTCCGTAAACCGGTAGTGGGCGTCCAATCCCTGCACCTCCACCGTCAGGTCGGGGAACAGAGTCATGCACTCCTGAACGGTCTGCCACAGGTCCAGCCGGATTTCATGGCAGAACAGCAGCTTTCCCGCCGCCAAATCATAGGCCGCCGAGCCGTTGTACAGCAGCAGCGGCGCGTTTACGGGCACCCGGTTCCGGAATGCCTGAATCATCGGCACGCTCCGGCCGGTGTTGACAGTGAACGCGCCGTCGTTTTCCATAAAATAGCGGATGGCTTCCAAATTCCGCTCCGGGATGGAGGAATCCGGCGCCGTCAGCGTCCGGTCATAGTCCACGGTGAGCAGGATATCCGAAAATTTTCCCATAACATTCTCCTGATTTCTATGTCATTCTTTCCAGTTTTTCCAATACTTCCCGGAAATAGGGGGGCAGCTCGGCGAAAACCATCACCGGGTGTCCGTCCCTCGGGTGCCGGAAGCACAACGCCCCGGCGTGGAGGCACTGGCTGCTCTGCCCCAGCTCCGGCTTTTTGCGGCCATAGACCGTGTCCCCCAGAATGGGGTGGCCGATGTAGGCCATGTGTACCCGGATTTGATGGGTGCGGCCGGTTTCCAGCTTGCAGCGGATGTGGGTGTAGCCCTTGTAGCGGCGCACCACCTCCCAATGGGTGACGGCGTTCCGCCCGCCCCGCTGGGTGACGCACATTTTCTTCCTGTCCGTGGGATGCCGCCCGATGGGCGCGTCCACGGTGCCGCAGTCCTCCTTCATGACGCCGCAGACGATGGCCTCGTAGGTTCTGGCCATGGTGTGGTCTTTCAGCTGGGAGGCAAGCATGGTGTGGGCGTAATCGTTTTTGGCGACCGCCAGCAGCCCCGACGTGTCTTTATCGATGCGGTGGACGATTCCCGGACGCAGCTCGCCGTTGATGCCGGAAAGGTCGTCCCCCAGGGCGTAGAGCAGGCCGTTGACCAGGGTATCGTCGGCGTGTCCGGCGGCGGGATGCACCACCAGCCCCTTGGGCTTGTTGATGACCAGCAGGTCGTCGTCCTCGTAGACGATGTCCAGGGGCATTTCGGTGGGGACGATGTCCACGGGTTTTGCTTCGGGGATCGTGTACTCCACCCGGTCGCCGACGCTTAAGCGGTCATTTTTCTTACCGGGAACGCCGTTTCGCGTGACCATGCCCTCTTCAATGAGTCTCTGCGCCGCGCTGCGGCTTAAGCTTCCGGGCTGTCGTGCCAGAAACGCATCCAGGCGCTCCCCGGCGGTGTCGGCAAATAGGGTCATTTCTTCTTATCCTTCCAGAATGCCTTGTTGAACAGCACCAGATGCCCCATCAGCAGCACGCAGCCGCAGGTGATGAAGCAGTCCGCCACGTTGAACACGGGGAAATCCATGAAGGCCGTCTCGATCATGTCCACCACGTAGCCCATGCGGAGCCGGTCAACCATATTGGCAAGGCCGCCGCCGTAAATCGCCGCAATGCACCAGCGCTCGAAGGGCGTGAAGGCCATTTTCTTTTTGAAATATTCCCAGACGATCAGCCCGGTAAAGAACAGAAAAATCAGGGCAAACAGCCACTGCTGCCCCTCAAAGGAGGAAAAGGCCGCGCCGGAATTCTGCACGTAGGTCAGGTTCAGCACGCCGGGGATAAAGGAAATGTCCGTGTAGAGGGGAATGCAGGCAACGGTAAAATATTTGGAAATCTGATCGACCGCCACAATGCCGGCGGCGAACAGGGCATAGTATAGAAACTGCATCGGAACGCCTCCTGTCAAGATGAAAACATGATACCATGAAGCGCGGGGATTGTCAAACCGTCCGCCGCCGAAGACGTAAAAAAACCCGCCCCGAGTATTCCCAGGACGGTGCTGCTGGAGCCATATTTATCTGATCAGGAGCCTTTCCACATCTCCGCAGAAAGCGGCAAACTCCTCCTCGCTGCAATCCACGTTCACCCACAGAGGACCGCATAAGTCAAGGCAGAACATTTCCATAAAGCTCTTCCCGTTGACCTTGCCGCAGGCGTCCCGGATAATGACGGGAAACGAGCGCGCCGTGGACAGCGACACAAATTCCTGAACATCCTGAACCGACTGAAGCCGAACCTGAAATTCCCGCACAAAAATACCCCCTGCAACTGTACAAACCTGTTTTTTTCGTGTATAATTGAGGGGATTGATTCAGCAACGGCACTAACTTCCCCGCATCATCGGTGGATAATCATTATTATAGCAGTTTCCCCCGAAATTTCAACTGTCGGTTTGGATGATTAATACAAATTATTGACATCTTTATTGGTGGATTTGACATATGAAGTTTGCGTTTTATACCCTTGGCTGCAAGACAAATCAATATGAGACCCAGGCCATGGAGCAGCTGCTGACGGAGCTTGGGCATGAGATCGGGCAGTTTGACCAGCCCTGCGACGGCTATATCATCAACACCTGCTCCGTCACCGCCGTGGCGGACAAGAAAAACCGGGCGGTCATCCGCCGGTGCCGCCGGGAAAATCCCGACGCCGTCATCGGCGTGTGCGGCTGTTACTCCCAGCACGCCCCGGAGGCGGTGCGTGCGCTGGGGGTGGACATCATCGGCGGCAGCGGCGGGCGGCGGGAGTTCGTGGAGCTGATGCTCTCCACCATGGAGGGCAAAACCCAGGCGGAGCGGCTGGATAACGCCCTGCGCCGCCGGGAGTTTGAAGTCCTCCCTGCCGGTGGACTGGAGGAACGTACCCGCGCCATGCTGAAGGTGCAGGACGGGTGCGTGAATTTCTGCTCCTACTGCATCATTCCCTACACCCGGGGGCCGATCCGTTCCGCGCCGGTGGACGTGGCCGTCAGCCAGGCGCAGGAGCTTGCCCGGCGGGGCTACCGGGAGATCGTGGTGACGGGCATTGAGATCGCCAGCTGGGGCGCCGACCTGCCGGGGAAGCCCGCGGTCACGGAGCTGATCGAGGCGGTCTGCACCGCCGTTCCGGCGCTGCGGGTGCGGCTGGGCAGTCTGGAGCCGCGGATCGTGACGGAGGACTTCTGCCAGAGACTTTCCCGGCTCCCGAACCTCTGCCCCCAGTTTCATCTGTCCATGCAGTCCGGGTGCGACACGGTATTGCAGCGGATGCGGCGGAAGTACGATACTGCGCGGTACTATGAAAGCGTCTGCCTGCTGCGGACATGGTTTCCGGGCTGTGCCGTTACCACGGACATGATCGTGGCCTTCCCCGGGGAGACGGAGGAAGAATTTGCCCGGAGCCTTGCTTTTATCCGCAAGTGCGGTTTTGCGGAAATGCACATTTTCCCCTACTCCCGCCGTCCCGGCACTCCCGCGGACAAAATGCCGGGGCAGCACGGCAACGCCGTGAAGGAAGCGCGGAGCCGGGCGGCCATCGCCGTGGCGGAGGAAATGAGCCGCGCCTATCGGGAAGCCCTTGTCGGTTCCGTGCAGAGCGTCCTGTTTGAAAGCGTGGAGAATGGCCTGTTCACCGGCCACGCGCCCAATTACGTGAAGGTCTATGCCGTTGGGGAGGATCTGCACAATGAGATTCGGGATGTTCTGATAAAATCCGTTTTTCAGGATGGCGTATTGGGGGAAGTTCTGTACGGCGAAGCGGCGAAGGAGGTCAGCGAGCATGAAGCATGATACCGCCATACCGGCAAGCCGCCGGGTCTATATCGATTTTCTGAAAGTGATCGCCATTTATCTGGTGCTGTTCAACCACACCGGCGTAAGCGGCTTCGTCCTGTTTACCGTCCGGCAGGGGACGAAAATGTACTTTCCCCTGATGTTCAACGCCATTCTGATTAAGATTGCCGTGCCGCTGTTTTTCATGGCGTCCGGCGCGCTGCTGCTGGGGAAAGAGGAATCCTACCGGGATCTGCTGTGCAGGCGGTTTCTCCGGTTTCTTACTGTTCTGGTGGTCGCGTCCCTGATCTCGTATTTGTACACCTGCCTGCGGCAGGGCAGTCAAGCACTTTCGGCAGCATATTTCTGGACAATGCTGTACACCCACAATCTGGCTGGCTCTTACTGGTATCTGTATGCGTATCTCGCGTACATTCTCATGCTCCCCCTGCTGAGAAAGCTGGCGAAAGCCATGACCGCGCGGGAGTATCGATGGATGTTTTTGCTGTACGGGGTGGTTCATCTCCTGCAAATTCTGGAATTTCTGATTTGGAAGGGCGGGAAATCCCACAACAGTTACTTTTCACTTTTTATCGCACTGGACTATGTTTTCTACCCCCTGATGGGCTACTACATTGACCGGTGCATGAAGGATGCCGAGTTCACGGTCAGGCGGCTGCTCACCATGACGGCGGTCAGTGTTGCCGCCATTGTGGTTTGCTGTCTGATGACTCATTACAGCTGCACCCTGACCGGCGGATGGGATGAGGAAAACTGCCAGACCTTCTTCAGCACCCTGATCTTCCTGCCCACCGTCACGGTGTACTACGGGGTGAAGCTGCTCTTTCTGCGGCATCCGCCGACGGAACGGCTGAAGAAGATCATCGTCGCAGCCAGCGAGACGACCTTCGGCCTTTACCTGATCAACCATATCTGTCTTGAAGAGACTCTTCCTGTGTTCGCGGCTTTGTATCCCCATATGCGGGTGCTGATTGCGTGCTGGATATGGACGCTCTGCGCCTGCCTTCTGGGCGGCGGCATCACCTTCCTTGTGAAGAAGATTCCCGGCGTCCGCAAGTTCCTGTAACGGAAAACCGCGGTTTTCCGCCGTTTCTTGCAATTTTGCGCTTTTCGTGGTAAGATAACGCTAATGTTTGATTCTCAGGAGGAACCCCATGAAAACCCTGATGCACATTTGCTGTGCGCCCTGTGCCAATCAGCCCATCGAGGTGCTTCGCACCGACGGCTTTGAGGTCACGGGCTTCTGGTATAATCCCAACATCCATCCCGTCACCGAGTATCGCGCCCGGCGGAACTGTCTGCAAGCATACGCCGAGGAAATCGAACTTCCCCTGATCCTCCGCAACGACTACGGTCTGCGCCCCTTCGTCCGGGCGGTGGTGGAGGATATTCCGGGGCGGTGCGTCAAGTGCTACGAAATGCGCCTGTTTGAGACTGCCCGTCAGGCCGCCGAGGGGGGCTTTGACAGCTTTACGTCCTCCCTGTTCATCAGTCCCTACCAGAAGCACGAGCTGATGCGGGAGGTGGCCGAGCGGGCGGCGGCGGAGTACGGTGTGCAGTTTTTGTACCGGGATTTCCGCCCCTATTTCCGCGCCGGGCAGGAGTTTGCCCGGGAACACGGCTTTTACATGCAGAAATACTGCGGCTGCATCTTCTCCGAGGAGGAGCGGTACATGAAGCCCAAGAAAATTCTTCCCTGAGTGGGAAGTGGAGGTATTATGTCAACTTATGAATTTTCCGTCCCCTGCCTGTTCGGGCTTGAGGGCATTGCCGGCGACGAGCTGCGGCGGCTGGATATCCCCAACGTCCGGGTGGAAAACGGCCGGGTGCTGTTTTCCGGAGAAATCCGGGACATGGCGAAGGCCAATATCTGCCTGCGCACCGGCGAGCGGGTGCTGATCGTGCTGGCGGACTTCCCGGCGAAGACCTTTGAAGAGCTGTTTCAGGGGGTCTGCCGGGCGAATCTGGAGGATTTTATCCCCAAAGACGGTAGCTTCCCGGTGAAGGGGCACTGCCTGAACAGCCAGCTCATGAGCGTCCCGGACTGTCAGGCCATTGTGAAGAAGGCCGCCTCCCGGCGTCTGGGGGAAAAATACGGCGTCAGCTGGCTCCCGGAGACCGGGGCAAAGTACCAGCTGCAATTTTCCATTATGAATGACCGGGTGCAGCTGTATCTGGACACCTCCGGCCAGGGCCTGCACAAGCGGGGCTACCGCGCCGTGGGCAACGACGCGCCATTGCGGGAGACCCTGGCTGCCGCCATGGTCCAGCTGACCCGCTACCGGGGACGGGAATTTCTGTGGGATCCCTTCTGCGGCTCCGGCACCATTCCCATCGAGGCGGCGCTGATCGCCCGGAACGCCGCTCCCGGCGGCCGCCGCCGGTTCGTGGCGGAGGCATTCGCATGGAGCGACAGCAGCATCTGGGACGCGGTTCGGGAGGAAGCAAAGGCAAAGGAATTCCACGGAAAGTATCAGATCCTCGGCTCGGACAACGACCCCAAGTGCGTCTCCCTAGCCATGGCTAATGCCCGGAAGGCGGGGGTGGGCGACATCATCCGCTTCGCCGACGGCGACGCCACCAAAATGGATCTGCCCGCCCAGTCCGGCATTCTCATCGGCAACCCGCCCTACGGCCAGCGGATGCTGGAGCAGCAGAGCGCCCAGCGGCTCTACGCCGCGCTGGGGCGGCACCTGAAATACGCTGACGGCTGGAAGAAATTCATCATCACCTCCGAGCCGGAGTTCGAGCATTACTTCGGCCGCCGCGCCGACAAGAAGCGCAAGCTTTACAACGGCATGATCAAGTGCGACTACTATATGTACACCGACAATTCCCGGAAAAACCAGAAAAGGGATGACAAAAAATGAAACACCTGTTCATCATCAACCCGGCTGCGGGCAGCTGGGATCACACGAAGCAGTACACCGCCGCCATCGTGGAAAGCTGCAATGCCCGGGGGCTGGACTACCGCGTTGAGGTATCCAAGGCTCCGGGAGAATGCCGCCGCATCACCCGGGAAGCGGGCTTGACCGGAGAAGAATACCGCGTCTACGCCTGCGGCGGCGACGGCACCCTGAACGAAGTCGCGTCGGGGGCAGCGGGATTTCCCAACGTGGCCATCACTGCCTATTCCGGCGGCAGCGGAAACGACTTTGTCCGGCTCTTCAGCGAACCCGCCGCCTTTTCCAATCTGGAGCGGCTGCTGGACGCCAGGGAAGTCACCTTCGACATGATCCGCTGCAACGACGATTACGCCCTGAACATCTGCTCTGTGGGCTTAGACGCCCGCATCGGCACCGATGTCGCCCGGTACAAGCGGCTTCCTCTGCTCCAGGGCTTCCGCGCCTATGCCGCGTCCACGGTGGTGAACGTGGTGCGGGGCATTGCGGAGCACTATGTGGTCGAGATCTGCGGCGAGACCATCGACGCCCAGCAGACCATGATCTGCGTGTGCAACGGGCGGTTCTACGGCGGCGGCTTCAACCCCGTACCGGAGGCCGACCCCACCGACGGGCTTCTGGACGTGCTTCTGGTGAAGAAGGTGAGCCGCTTGCAGGTGTCCTCCATCATCGGGAAATACAAGAACGGCCAGTACAAGGACTATCCCGACATTATCCGCCATTTCCGGACGGACAGTCTGAAAATCCTCTGCGACAAGCCCACCGCCATCAACTTAGACGGAGAGCTGCGCACCTCCGACGTGGTGAACATCTCCGTGGCGAAGGAGAAGGTGCGCTTCTTCTATCCCAAGGATTTGAGCTGGCAGGCAAAGGAACCGGCGCACTGCTGAAAAATACATAAACGCGGACATTTCACCCGAAATGTCCGCGTTTTTTACGGCATATACACATTGATATCCACATCAGCGTTGATGCCGGGGACTCTGCCCGTGCAGGTGTACTGCCACATTTCCACCTTCCAGGGGTAGCGCATTCTGTCCTGATACAGCGCCAGCCAGAAGGGGAAATCCTCCAGTTCGCTCAGGTAGTACAGGTTTTCCGACTGGTGCCAGTTGAAGTAGACCATGGGCTGATAGCCCAGACCCTTCATTTTCTCGCAGAAGTACAGCTGGATATCCGTCAGCGTCCGGGCGTCCATGTTGGCCGTCCGGGCATCGCTGGTGGGAATTTCCCAGTCCAATATGATGGGCATGTCCAGCCGGTAGTCCCCCAGAATGCTCAGCATGTATTCGATCTCCTGATCGGCCTCATCCATGTTCAGCGCCTGAGAAAAGAAGTACGCGCCGATGGGAAGCCCCGCCTCCGTCGCTCCTGCAAGATTCTTCTGGGCGTATTCGTCCTCCACCAGCTTGCCGCTGCCGTAGCCCCGATAGCCTAAGCGGATGATGGCAAAGTCAATGCCGGAACGGGCGACCTTCTTCCAGTCGATGTCCCCCTGAAACGCGGAGACATCCACGCCGGAATAGCTGTCAGTGCGCAGACAGGTCAGGTAGTTATGGCTGTTGTACTGGAAATCCAGACGCCCGTAGGGGTTCGGATCCGGGGGGATGGTCGGCTCGGCGGTGGGTTCCGTTTCCTCCGGCTCCGTTTCCGGCTCCGGGGCAACCGGCGGCTCCGTCATTTCCTCGTGATGCCGCCGCACCACCAGGGCTTCCGGGTCGTCCGCGGCCTTGTAATAGGGGCGGCACAGGATCGCCACCCATGCCAGCGCCGCCGCGGCAAGTAAGGCGATGGCGGCCAGGATCCATTCCGGACGAATCCGTTTTTTCGGCGGGGCAGGCAGTTCCGGCGGGTAGATTTCATCTAGGATTACCACGGAATCTTCCGTGGAAAAATCTTCCTCCGGGACAGGCTCGCCCGGCCGCAGCGGCGGCATTCCTTCCGGCTTCTGAGCCTCGGCTGCCTCGTTTTCCAAATTGTCAATGGTTTCCATGACCCGCCTCCTTTCCTGCATTCTTACGATACAGTATACCACATTTTTCGCGCCGTGCCAATAGGAATCGGGCGCTTAAGGCAATCTTAAACATTCCGTTAATTTTGGTCATAAGCTGTTGCATTCGCCGCTTTTTACAATATAATAATGAATAAACATTTCTCTGGCAAAAGGTGATTTTTATGAATGGAATCAGCAGCTGGCTCCGGCAGTTTTCCGCGAAACTCTCTGCGGGACTGCGCAGCTTCATGGCCGGGCGTTACGGCACCGACCGGCTGAATATGGTAATTCTGTGTGCGGGTCTGTTTTGCAGCCTGCTGTCGGTGTGGGTCACGGCGGCACCGATGAATATTGTCTTCTGGGCGCTGAGCTACGGCCTGATGATCTGGGCGATTTTCCGCACCCTGTCCCGGAACACCTACAAGCGGTATCAGGAAAACCGGAAATTTCTCCAGTTTTTCACTCGCCTGAAGGACAGACAGAACCGCTATTTTGACTGCCCCAAGTGCCGCCAGCTGGTGCGCGTCCCCAGAGGAAAGGGGAAAATCGCCATCACTTGCCCCCGGTGCAAGGAAAAGTTCATCCGGAAGACTTGACAGACACAAGCCGCCGCAAAGTTTCACTTTGCGGCGGCTTGTGCGTTTCTGTCATGACGCAAACAATTCCTCCACCGTGGCGAACCGGTAGCCCTCTTCCTCCCATTTGGTCAGCAGCTCGTCGAGGATTTCCGCGTTGGTTCTGGAGGTGGAGTGGAGCAGCACCACCGCGCCGGGGTGGGTTCTCGGCAGCAGCTTTGCAAACGCCTGCTCCCGGGTGGGCTGGGAGTCGTTGTTCCAGTCCACATAGGCAAGGCTCCAGAAAACTGTCCGGTAGCCCAGCTCCTGCGCCATGCGGAGGTTTTCCTCACTGTAGATTCCCTGGGGCGGACGGTAGTATTTGGGCATGTCCTGACCGGTGGTGTCCTTGTACAGCGCTTCCAGGTCTTGCAGCTCCTTCGTGAACGCTGCTTTGCCGGAAATTTTGCTCATGTCGTAGTGGTGCATGGTGTGGTTGCCCACGGTATGCCCTTCCTCCGTCATCCGGCGTACCAGATCGGCGTTTTTCTCAATGTAGTTGCCCACCAGGAAAAAGGCGGCCTTGACGTTGTGCTTTTGCAGGGTGTCCAGAATTTTCTCCGTGCAGCCGTTTTCGTAGCCCGCGTCAAAGGTCAGGTACAGCACCTTTTCCGACGTGCTGCCGATGTACGCGGCGTCGTACCGCTTTAACTGGTCGATTCCGGCATTGCCGACGGGCGGCGCGCCCTCCTGCCGGAAGCTCAGCCCCCAGGAGCCGGTGGGCAGGGCGCTGCCCGAAAAAATCCCCACCGCCGTCACCGCCGCCGCGGTCAGCGCCGCCAGTAAGATCAATAAATCCCGTTTTCGCAAAAAACATCCCCTCCCTGGGACATCCTATGCCCTGGGGAGGGGATGTATTCATTTTCGGTTACTGTCCGCCGTGGAGGTATTTGTAGTCCCAGTCCAGATCGAACAGCTTGTTGCCCCGCTCCATGGGACAGCCGGTGTACAGGTCGTCCGCCAGCTCCCGCAGAACCTCCGCAGGCTCCAGGCACTCGATATAAAAGTCCGGCAGGGCTTCCTCCCCCAGCCGCGCTCCCAGGATGGCGCCGGTGACGGCACCCACAGCGGCGCTGCGGCCGGAGTGGTTCACCGCCGCGATCATGGCGCTGTCGAAGTCGGCGGAGTTGGTCAGGCAGGTGTAAATGGCCCCGGCAAGCACCTGGGCGGCGCTGTCGCAGCCTAAGCGCTCCATAACGTCCACAGGGCTGAGATTGGGGGATTCCGAGTAGGTGATGGCGTGGCGCACCAATGTCGCGACCTCGAAGGCCTGGCTGTACTGGTGGCCGAACTGTTCCTTCATGGCCTCCACAGATTCCACCACCAGGCGTTTCAGGGGCAGATGGGGCTGACGGATAAGACGGCTCATGATGTGCGCCAGCACCGCCCCGGAGAGAAACGCCGAAGGATTTCCCTGGGTCAGCGCCACGGCTTCCGCCCCCAGCAGATCGATCTCATGCTGGTCGGTGCGGTCTTCGTGGAAAAACAGCCCGACGCCGATGGCGGTGGTGATGCCGCCGGGGCCGTCATAATTGTTGGCGGGGGTTTCGGGGGTTCCCAGAGCGGGGCGGCTGAGGGTGTCCAGCATCCGGGTGTCCATGCAGTGGCGGCGGCAAAGCTCGGCTTTCCGCAGAAGCCAGCAATAATTCCGGGTGGGGCGTCCCCAGGGGCGCTGAGAGGCGGCCCATTCCCGGCTGCTCATGCCCACGTATTTGATAAAGGGCGCCATTTTCCCCAGCATCTGCCCCCGGGTCAGGCCAAACAGCAGACCGTTGCAGGTGAACGCCGCCAGCTGGGTATAGGAGGTGACGTCGGCATAGCCGTTGACCAGATCGTAGCCCAGCAGGCCGTTGGGGCCGTAGTCCTCCTGAATCTCCTGCCAGCTGCGGTTGTCCACGGTGTATCCCATGGCGTCCCCCACTGCCAGTCCCAGCAGGCACCCACGGTATGACGACTGCGAAACGGCCATATCTGTCCCTCCCCTGCAAATATCTTCCTCCGCTTATTATACCCTCCGACCCGGGAAAAGGCAAGGGAAATCTACGCCAGCCCCCCGGAAATCGCCGCCAGCGCCGCCGACAGCCGTTCCTCCTTCAGGCCGGAGTAATTGATCACCAGACAGTGCAAATCTTCCGACTGGTCGTGGTAGTAGCTGCTCAAAGCTCTGACCCGGATGCCCAGCGTTGCCAGCTTTTCCGTCAGCGACTGATCGGAAAGGGACGTATCCACGTTCAGCAGGAAATGCAGTCCCGCGTCCTGTTCCTGAATGGTCAGCTTGTGGGAAAAGCTGCAATTTTCCAGCAGAGAAACCACGGTATTCCGGCGGCTTTTGTAGAATTTCCGCATTCGGTTGATGTGCTTCTCAAAAAAGCCCCGGCCTATAAACCGCGCCAGCGTGTATTGCTCAAAGCTGGGAACGGTGCAGCTGTAGAACCCCAGCTTCTGCTGGAACGCCGCCATCAGCCCCGCGGGCAGCACCATGTAGCTGATTCGGATGGAGGGCGCAAGGCTCTTGGAGAAGCTGTTCATGTAGATCACCCGTCCGCCGTCGTCCAGGGACTGCATGGCGGGTACGGGATGGGCGTCGAAGCGGAATTCCGAGTCGTAGTCGTCCTCGATGATCCATTTTTCGCCCCCATTTGCCCAGTCCAGCAGCTCCCGTCTCCGGCTCACCGGGGTGACGATGCCGGTTGGAAAGTGGTGGGAGGGGGAGATGTGCAGCACGTCGGCGCTGCCGAGACTTTCCGGGAGGACGCCCCGGTCGTCCATGGCGGCGCTGACGGTCTGAACGCCCCCGGCGGCGTAGATCTTCCGGATTTTTCCGTACCCCGGCTCCTCCACTGCGTAGACCTTCTCCCGCCCCAGCAACTGGATCAGAAGATTGTACAGAAAGTCCGTTCCCGCGCCGATCAGGATGTTCTCCGGATCCACCCGCATTCCCCGGAAGGCCGCCAGATGTCCGGCAATGGCTTGCCGCAGCTCCGGGATGCCCCGGTTGGGCAGGGGCGCGAGAAGCGCTTCTCCAAAGTCCAGCATGACCTCCCGCTGCAACCGCGACCAGACGGAGAAGGGAAACTGCTCCGTGCCGTTGGCGGTCAGGTCGAGAAGGCAGGCTGCGTCCTCCTTCGGGCGGCACACCGGGGCGGCGGGCACCGGGGCGCGGCGCTCCACCGTCTCCACGAAATAGCCCACCTTCTCCTTTGAGCAGATGTAGCCCTCGGACAGCAGCTGGCTGTAGGCGGTTTCCACGGTGATCTTGCTGACCTCCAGATTCTCCGCCAGCGCCCGTTTTGAGGGCAGCTTTTCCCCGGGACGCAGCGCCCCGGACAGAATATCCCCCCGGATGCAGCGGTAAAGCGCTTCATAAAGGGGGACACCCGGGGATTTTTTCAGCTCGTAGGTTAACATAACTTCTTCTCCTTGGGTGTAGGGAATTGAACTAACAGACGATTGGGATTTTTTACGGCGAACCGGTTTCACTGTCTATCTTCTGAAAGAATCCCATAAAGGTATAAATCCGCCCAGTTTCCCGAATTGTCTTTGGTTTGGCTTCTCTGTATTCCTTCCGGCTTCGTTCCAAGCTTTTCCATAAGATGAACGGATTTTATTCCATCAATTGTTTCGGCAAACACTTTATGCGCATTCATCTTATCAAACGCATAGTCAATGACCGCTTTGCAGGATTCATAGGCGAAGCCCTGTCCCCAGAAATTCCTGTTGAAAAACCACCCGATTTCATATACGCCTTCGTTGAACCCGTTGAAAAGGATATATCCAATCACTTTGGCGGTTTCTTTGTGTACCGCAGCAACAGCACCCCTTTTTCCTATGCAGAACGTTTGCAGAAAGTCAGCCGTTTTCTCAATCGTATACACAGGCTCGCAATTCTTCATGGTTTCTTCATCGCCCAGAATATCCTGCATATCGTTTACATCATTCATCGTAAAATCACGAATGACCATTCTGTCGGTTTCAATATACATTTTGGTTGCCCCTACAGATTTCAATTTGTTAAATCCACGAAACGGATAACCCAGAAGCGTGGCAAGTCCCCTCACGCCTTTTCCCTGCGGAAGACACGGCGGAAAATCTTCTCGCCCCAGTCGAACAGGCGCTGCATGGCGAAAAATACCGTGGGGGTCATGAGCAGCAGCGTCAGCATCAGCAGCTTCGTCTGCACCGTGCCGGAACGCAGCTCGAACAGCTCCCCAAGGCAGGTGAACACAACGACCAGACACACCAGCATCCCACCCCACACGATCCTCCGGAACGCCCCGAAGGGCTTGCACACCTGAAACAGCACCATCATGCCGACAACCGCGAGAATGCCCGCGCACACTGTGGCGATGGACTCCGCCGGGAGGTCAAAAACCACCATAAACGCCTGACACACCAGCACGGCAAACACGTTGGTCAGCCCGCCGGGGAACGCCCGGCGCAGAACCCCCCGGAGAAAATGCCCGGTCACCCGGTCGTAATTCGGTTCCATGGCGAGGAAAAACGAGGGAATGCCGATGGTCAGCGCGGAGATCACGGTTAAGTGCATGGGCTGCAAGGGATACGGCCAGTCCGTGAACAGGGAGATCACCGACAGAAACAGGGAGAAAATATTCTTCACAAGAAACAGCGTGGCCGCTCTCTGGATATTGTTGATGACCCGCCGCCCCTCCGCGACGATGCTGGGCATGGCGGCAAAATCGTTGTTCAGCAGCACGAGACTGCCCAACTGGCTGGCGGCCTGTGCGCCGGAACTGAAGGCAATGGAGCAGTCCGCCTGCTTCATGGCAAGCAGATCGTTGACGCCGTCGCCGGTCATGGCCACGGTGTGCCCCTGCTTTTGCAGCGCCGCTACCAGGCGGCGCTTCTTTTCCGGCGTCACCCGGCCAAAAACCGTGATTTCCGACACCGCCCGGGAAAAATCCTCGTCGGTTTCCAGCGCGGAGGTGTCAATATAGCGTTCCGCGCCGGGAATGCCCGCCCGGGCGGCGATCAGGCTGGCGGTATGAGGATTGTCGCCGGATATGACCTTCACGGTCACGCCCTGACGGTCAAAATAGCCGAAGGTCTCAGCCGCCTGCTCCCGGATGCGGCCGCTGAGCAAAATCAGCGCCAGGGGCGCTACCAGCGTCGGGTCCAATGCGCCGGGGACGGGGTCGCCGTCATATCGGGCGGCCAGCAGCACGCGGCAGCCCTGCTCCGCCCAGCCGTCCACGGTGTCCCGGTATTCTTCAAACCGCTGCGCCAGAATGAATTCCGGCGCGCCCACCAGAAACGCGCCCTGCCCCGCGAACACCGCCCCGCTCCACTTGGTCTCCGGGGAGAAGGGGATGCGCTTTTCGCAGACCCAGTCGGTTTCGCCGACAAACAGCTCGTGAATGGCCCTGCCCGTGGCGTTATCCGGTTCCGATGCGCCGTACATGGCGGTGAGGACGGCTTCCAGATATTCCGGGTCGCCGCCCACCAGGGGGACGATGTTTTCCACTTCCATGTCCGGCTCGGTGATGGTGCCGGTTTTGTCCACGCACAGCACGTCCACCCGCGCCAGCGTCTCGATGCAGTTCATGTCCTGCACCAGCACCTTTTTCCGGCTCAGCTTCACGGCCGACGCCGCCATGGCGATGGAGGTCAGCAGATACAGCCCCTCGGGGATCATCCCCACCAGCGCCGCGACGGTGCCCTCCACGCTGCTTTCCAGCCCCAGCTTCAGGACGCAGAACTCCTGGTAGAACAGAATAATGCCCACCGGCACCAGCGCGATGCCAACGGCCAGAATCAGCTTGTCCAGAGAGCGCATCATTTCCGATTTCTTCGCACTGGGGTTTTTCTGGGCTTCCCGGGAAAGCTGGGCGGCGAAGGAATCCCCGCCCACGGCGGTAAACTGCACCCGCCCCCGGCCGGAGAGAATGGCCGAGCCGGATTTGACCTGATCCCCGGGAACCTTCGTCACCGCGTCGGCTTCGCCGGTGAGCAGCGACTCATCCACCCACATTTCCCCGCTGCGCAGGATTCCGTCGGCGGGAAGGGTGTCGCCGGAGGCAAATTCGGCGATATCGTCCTTGACAATGGCCTCCGGGGAGATTTCCTGCTTTGTCCCATTCCGGATGACGGCGACGGGGCGTTCCGCCACCAGCGTCAGCCGCTCCACCGCCCGCTTGGCGCGGATCTCCTGAATGATGCCGATGACGGTATTGATCACTGCCACCACCAGAAAGCCCATGTTCAGGATGCTGGAGCCGCCGATGACGAGCATCACGGCCAGAATCACGAAAATCAGGTTAAAAAAGGTGAAGCAGTGGGTCAGTACGATTTCTTTTTCGCTTTTGCCGGAATAGGCCGGCTTTCCGGCTGGGGTGCGGGACTGAACCTGTTCGTCGGTCAGCCCCAGCGCCGGGTCGATCTCCGGTATCAAATCTCTTTCTTCCATGGAGTGTGCCTCCTGATTATTTGACCGGTTCGGGGAATCCGGCAGCTTTGTCCCAGATGACGAGCAAGCTGCCGTCCTTCACCGAAATTCGCGCCGGTTCCCCGGTAAAATGGTTGCTGACGCCCAGCGGAAAGCCGCTGGTGAGCACGCCGTTCTCCAGCGCGTAATACAGCCCTCGCTCCGTCACGCCCCGGGCGTCCGCGCCCATGCAGAAGACGGACAGGTTTCCGCTCCGTCCTGCCGGGAAGGCAATTCCGCCGTTTTTGACGACGGTGACGATCGACCGGCTGCCCACAAGATAGCCCACGGCACCACGGTCGGCGAGAAATTGCAGCGTCTGAAAATTGGCAACGGTGTGGTCAAGCCTGGGGCCGTCCAGACTTCCGTAAAGCACGAACTCTCGATACCCCAGCTCCAGCCCCCGTCGAACGGCGAGCATGGCGTCGGTATCGTCCTTCTCCACCGGGAACACCTCGGCACCCGGCGGGGTGAAGCCCAGCGAGTCAAAGTCCCCGATGATCTCGTTCGGTTCGATTCCCAGTTTTCGGGTATGTCTTAAGCCGCCGTCGGCGGCGAGGATGTAGTCGTCTTTTTCCAGCGGCCGCGCCAGCGCGTCAAACTCCGCGGCGCAGAAAATCACACAGCAGCCCATGGTCTTCCCTCCCGTGGAACCTCTGGATCAATCGTCTTCGGCTGAGCAGCGGATCTTTTCCTCTATCCGTGCAGTTTCAAAAGTGGGAAATACATACAGTATTCCTCCACTTTTGAAACTTTCGTCTAGAGGAAAATCTCTCGCTGTCAGCTCTCGCCGATTGAATCAGAGCTTCCTATTTTTCCTATTTTACCACATTTTACTGCAAAGAAAAGGGGCAGGGGTGTAAACAGTTCTTTAATTTTGCGGTGTTGCCGTAATGAAACGGCGTGACCTTTGCGGTCGCGCCGTCCTTGTACATTATTCCGCGCTGAACAGAATGCGGTCATTGCTGACACCCTGCTCGTGAAACACCTTCAATAGCTGCTCCGTGGTCATGTTCTCCCGCTCTGCGCCCGCCAGCTCCAGAACGATCTGTCCGTTGTTCATCATAATGGTGCGGTTGCCCAGGGACAGCGCCGAGGGAATGTTGTGGGTGATCATCAGGCAGGTGATGTGGTTCTCTGCCACGATCTTCTTTGTCAGGGCAAGCACCTTTTCCGCCGTAGCGGGGTCGAGGGCGGCAGTGTGTTCGTCCAGAAGCAGCAGCTTGGGCGTCACCAGCGTCGCCATCAGCAGCGTCAGCGCCTGACGCTGACCGCCGGACAGCAGACCCACCGGGTGATCCATCCGGTCTTCCAGCCCCAGCTCCAGCTGCGCCAGCTTTTCCCGGAATCCGGCGCGATCCTTCGCCGTGACCACGGAGAAGGGCGACCGTTTTTCCGACGCCCGCAGATAGGCCAGCGCCAGATTTTCCTCGATGGTCATGCTGGGGGCGGTGCCTTTCAGGGGATCCTGAAAGAGCCGGCCAATGAATTTGCTGCGCTTGTAATCCGGAAGATTGGTGATATTCTCCCCGTCCAGGCGGATGGTGCCCTCGTCCACTACGAACGAACCGGCAATCGCCCCGAACAGGGTGGATTTGCCCGCGCCGTTGGAGCCGAGAATGGTGACAAAATCGCCGCTATTTAAGTGCAGGTCAACGCCGTTCAGGGCTTTTTTCTCGTTGACGGTGCCGGGGTTGAAGGTTTTGGAAATGTGACTGATTTGCAGCATCAGGCTTTCCCTCCTTTGGTTGCGGGGCGGACTGCGGACTTGATGGCCGGCAGGCCGATGGCCAGCGCCACGATGACGGCGGAGATCAGCTTCAGGCATTCGCTGGGTAGATCAAGCCGCAGGGCGATGGCGATAATAAACCGGTAGAGAATGGAGCCGAGGATCGCCCCCAGCGCCTTCATCCAGGTCTTGCCTCTGGGCATCAGGGTCTCGCCGATGATCAAGGACGCCAGGCCGATGATGACCATGCCGGTGCCAAGATTGATGTCGGCGGTCTTCTGATACTGCGCCAGTACCGCGCCGCTGAGGGCGGTCATGGCATTGGACAGGCACAGTCCCACGGTGACGGTAAAGGCCGTGTTAATAGAGGATGCCCGCACCATATCCGGGTTATCCCCGGTGGCGCGGATGGACAGCCCCAGCCGGGTTTTCAGGAACAGCGTCAGCAGGATCCCGATGGCGACGGTCAGCACCGCCGCAGGGATCAGCTTGTAAAAGCTTCCGAGATAGGGCTTCACCAGGGAGAACATCGTGTCGGCCTTTACCATACTGACGTTGGAGGAAAAGCCCATCACCGCCAGATTCACGGTGTACAGCCCGGTGTTGGTGATGATACCGGCCAGGATGGAGGGGATTTTCAGCTTCGTCTGCAAAAAGGCCGTGATGAACCCGGCGCAGGCGCCCGCGAGCATGGCGGCGGGAAGCGCCAGCAGGGGGTGTCCGGCCACGGCGATGGTGGCGGACACGGCGCAGCCCAGGGTGAACGCACCGTCGGTGGTCATATCGGCGATGTTCAGGATCCGGAAGCTGAGAAACAGCGCCAGGGCGACCAAGGCGTAGATACAGCCCAGCTCCAGCGCGCTCATGATAACGGCGGTTGAGATCATGGTTGACCCCTCCTTCTAATACTATTTCCTGATTAAAATCTTGATTTTAATCAGGAAGGCATCGCCTGATGGCGCTGCCCGTTTTGTGATTTATAAGGGAAGAAATCACAAAACACGTCTCATATGAACTCCATGCCCTTCGGACAATTAAAATCTTTTCTAAAGATTTTAATTGGAGTTCCGTATAAAAACAGCATGGTTGGGAGGGGCGCTGCCCCTCCCGATTGTGTGGTTTTTCTTTGTCAGTTTATTCGCCGGTCTTGACCTCTACCACGGTGTTGGCCATGGAAGCGAAGGCGCTGTAGTCAATGCCCAGGGTGGCGGCGGTCTCGGTGTTGACGGTGATGATGCCGCCGTCCATTACGTGGAATTCGGGAACCGCGCCGCCCAGCAGGATGTCCATGGCCATGTCGGCGGTGTAGGTGCCAAGCTCGGTGTAGTTGACGCCGCAGGTGGCGAAAGCGCCGGCGGCCACGAAGGAATCCGCGCCGGTGTAGTGGGGGATGCCCGCCTCGTTCAGGGTTTCGGCGACGGTAACTTCGGCGGCCATGACCACGTTATCGGTGGGGGTGAAGACCGCGTCCACGCGACCGACCATGGAGGCGGCGGCTTCTACAATCTCGCCGCTGGTGTTGCCGGTCTTTTCCACGAAGTCGATCTGCTTTTCCTTCAGGTAAGCCTTGGCCTCTGCGATGGGGGTGGTGGAGTTGGCTTCGGAGTTGGAGTACAGCAGGCCGACGGTCTTGATGTCGGGGTAGGCGGCCAGCATCATGTCCAGAATGAAGGCGGTGTTCAGGGCATCGGAGGTGCCGGTGACGTTACTAAGGCCGGTGAGGCCGGCGGCTTCGGGGTCGGAAATGGCGGCGTAGACAATGGGAATGTCGGTGCCGTCGGCGGCGGTGACCATGCACTGGGCGGCGAGCGTTGCGATGGGGATGATCAGGTCAACGCCGTCGCCTACCACCTGCGCACCGATCTGGTTCAGGACGGTGGCATCGTTCTGGCCGTTGAACTCCTGAATGTTGACCTTGATGCCCTTTTCCTGCGCCAGCGTCTGAAGCTGGGCGACGATGGCGGTGCGGATCTCATCCAGAGAAGCATGATCCAGCTGCTGGACGATGGCGACGTTGAATTCCTGGGCTGCTGGGGTGGTATCGGCGGCGGTTTCAGCAGTTGCCGCGGAAGTGGGGGCAGCGGTGGGGGCGGCGGTTTCGGCAGTGGTGGATGCCTTGCATCCGGCGAACATGGTGAGCATCATCATAACGGACAGAACCAGAGAAATAACCTTTTTCATAATAAAACTCCTTTTTGATAGTAAAATAATTGTTGGCTGGATTTGTGGGTTCTTGCTGGGGTCGCCATCGTCTGCCGGGAGCATACATGAGGCATTTCTCCTTTCCGTAAAGTATAATAAAGGGTAACAAAAAAGTCCTTGTTCCCCTAAGGGAACAAGGACAGAAAAAACAATTTCTGCGGTACCACCTTGTTTGCCGGAAATCCGACCGCTCTGCACAGCGCCAACACGCCGTCTGCCCGTTAACGCTGGCAACGCGTCAGAAGATACTCTGGTCACCCATTTCCCTCTGCCCTCGGCGGCCCATTTGCTGCCCCGCTTTTCGCTCTGCTCTCAGCTATGCAGAACTCTCTGTGGATGCGCCTTGCAGCTTTACTTCCGCTTCGTTGGTTTCAATTTATGTTACGCCCTTTATACATCATTTGTGTACGTTTGTCAAGAACTTTTTTTCGCGTGACACGGACTTTTTTCTTAAGGAACCTCTGATTAAATCGACAAGAGCTGTGAGCGAGAGATTTTTCGGTCAATCGAGGTATCGAAAACGGAGGAATACTGTATGTATTTCCCGCTTTTGATACCGAAGAGTGGACGAAAAAGATCCGCTCACGGCCGCAGACGATTTATTCAGAGGTTCCTTAATACTCCCGCACCACGGCCTTGACAATGCCGATGATCTCCGCGTTGGTGCCGTCGATGGGGCTGTAATTGTCATTTTCCGGCATGAGCCAGATCTGGCCGTTCCGGCGGCGCAGACGCTTGACCGTGGCCTCGTCCTCAATCCGGGCGACCACGATCTGCCCATCGTCGGCGGAGGACTGGGGGCGGACGACCACCTTGTCCCCGCTGAGGATACCGGCGTTGATCATGCTGTCGCCCCGAACCCGCAGGGCAAAGCATCCCGGGTCATTCCAGGGCATGGTGCCCTCCTGATTTTCCACCGCCAGAATGGGCACGCCTGCGGTGACGACGCCCACGATGGGGATTTGTCCCGGTCGCGCGCCGGTGACCAGCGCCCGTTTGCGCCCCTTAGCGCCGGGGGACTGGAGCAGTCCCTTCTCCTGCAATGCCTGCAAATGGTAGCTGACGGAGGCGGTGGAGCGCAGACCCACTGCCGCCCCGATCTCCCGGACGGAGGGGGAATAGCCGTTCTCCTGAATGAATTGGTTGACGTAATCCATAATCAACTGTGCTTTGTCGCTGGTTCTGGGCATAAACAGTTCCTCCCTGGGTCGCCTTGACAGTTTGCTTTTATGTATTGTAGCACATATGAGCGAAAAAGGGAAGCCCTTTTGGAAAACTTTTTGGCACTTTTTCTTTTCGGGGCGCTATACTGGTAACAGAGTCCTATCGATTTGGGAGGGGCGGCGTTATGAACCGGGATGTGGAGCGGCAGGTATGGCAGCGGGTGCTGGGGCAGCAGGAGCCTCCCCGGAGCAGTCTGCGGCCGATGGAGCTGGAAACGATAGAAGCGGCGGCGGTTTACCGGAGGCTGACCGGACAGTTTTCCGGCAGAGGGCGGGAGCAGCTTCGGCATCTGCACGATATGCAGATGGAGATCCTTGCCTGCCTGCGGGGAATCGGGCGGCTGTCCGGCAGTGGGGGCGGAAAAACCGCGCAGATCGCCGTTCCGGAGGAACCGGCGGCGAAGGCGCTGGAAAGGCGGTATCACTGCGCCCGGCGGGCGGTGACGGAGTACACAGCGCGGACGGTGGACGGGGATTTCGGCATTGTGTTTCAGCATCTTGCGGACTTAAGCCGGGAGGAGTGCGTTTTGCTGGCACGTCTGCTGGGGGAACAGGCGCAGAACATTTCACGATCATAGGGAAGAAGACCAAACCGGGACATGACCCACCGCAAGGCAGTCATGTCCCGGTTTTTGGTCAATCCTGAATGTTCCCGATCTTTGTCAGGTTGCCGATATGCACGCCCGGCGTGACTGTAAATTCAGGGGCATTGCCCGTTTCATTTGTCCGGAAAGGAAAACACGTTCGGCACAGCGCCGCTTCCGAAGGTTTTCAGCGCCATCCGGTACATGGCTTTCGCGTGGATCCTGTCATGCCAGATGAATCTGCGCAGCACCTTTCGCAGCGACCATTCCTCGTCGTAGCTTCCGAGATAAACCCGATTCTCCAGAAAATCCTGCTGCTCCAGCAGGGCAAACCCGCGTTCTCTGCATTCTGCAATGGTTCCATCATTGTCCGCCTGAACGCCGATCTCGCCAAAGTAGTAGGTATTCACATTTTTTGTATGTTCATACATTTCCTGCGCCGTGCGGGGAATCTCGCCGTAGAAGGTGGCTCTGGGCGGCAGGACGCTTTTGTCTTTATCCGGTATTGACCTGTACAGCGCCAGAAAGTCCCGCGCGGATTTCATCGCAAGGGATTTCAGTGCTTCATATTCCGCCGCGGTCAGCGGCGCTTTCTCGTCGTTAAAAAGCACATCCGAGTCCGCGTCGGAGACAGTAAGCGCCGACGCCTTTTCCTGAACGATCTCCGGCTCCAGAGCATCCGGAGGTGCGTCGCCCTTCCACGTCAGGTAGGACTGAATTTCGGAGGGCATTTTCTGAATGGCTTCGCCCTTCGATTTTCCCCTCGTAAATGCGCCGACAAAACTGGACGCATACAGGATGCTGTCGTCGCCATTGTGTTCCCAAACGCACTCTATTTTCATAAAAAATCCCCTTTTGCTCAAACTGTAAGCTCAATCAGATTGCCTTCGACCGCTGCGATGCAGCTTTCGTAATAGCCGTCTCCCGTTGTGCGGGGGCCGCTGGTGACTTCGTAGCCTTCGGCTTTCAGTCTTGCGGTCAGCGCATCCACCGCTTCCCGGCTGCCTACGCTGAACGCAATGTGCGCGTATCCGGTGCGGGTGGGTTCTTTGGGGGAATCTACCAGTTCCGGCTTATTCATGATCTCAAGCCGCGCGCCGCCTTCAAAGGACAGAAAATACGACCGGAAGCCCGTCCTCGGATTGTGATAGCCGTCATTTGATTCTGCGCCCAGATAGTTCACAAAGAAGCTGCGCGCCCGTTCCAGATCATTCACATACAGCGCGGCATGTTCGATTTTCATAGCGTTTCCTCCGTCATTTCCGGTTTGTTCAAGTATAGCATACACGGGAGGGCTTTGCAAGAACACACAAAACAGCACCGCCGTGAAACGAACGTTTCACGGCGGTGAATCTTTATACTTCCTTATACATGGCGGCGGCATCGTCCTTGCGGACGGTTTCCGCTACCTGGAGAACCTCCACGGTCACCGTCCGGGCGCCCATGGAAATCTCGATTTTGTCCCCGACCTTTACGTCGTAACCGGCCTTGACCACGCGTCCGTTGACGCTGATGCGGCCATTGTCGCAGGCTTCGTTGGCCACCGTCCGGCGCTTGATCAGACGGGAGACTTTGAGATATTTGTCAAGCCGCATCGCTTACTTCGCCACGACGTCCTTCAGAGCCTTGCTTGCCTTGAAGGCGGGAACACGGGTGGCGGGGATCTCGATGGCTTCCTTGGTGTGGGGGTTGCGGCCAACGCGGGCTTCCCGCTCCTTGGTCTCGAAGGTGCCGAAGCCGGAGACCTGCACCTTGTCGCCCTTCACCAGAGCCGCGGTAACGGCGTCGATGGCGGCGTTGATGACCCGCTCGGTGTCCTTCTTGGTCAGGCCGGCGCCCTCGGCGGCGGCAGCAATCAGTTCGGTTTTGTTCATGTTTATATCCTCTTTTCTGAAAGTAAAAATATTTTGAAGCCGACATGAAGTCGACGTTTAGATTAACATAATTCTACCCAAATTGCAAGAGATTTTTCAAAAAAACTCACAGCTTCAGGATTTTTGCGATTTTTTCGCCCTTTGGCAGCAGCAGGCAGTCCTCATGGGTGATGACTTTGAACTTGACGGCGGTGAAGAAGTAGCTGACGACGCCCACCAGAACCGGCACGGCGCACAGAATCAGACGGCCCGTTCCGATCTCCCGCACGCCGATGGCTTTCAGCGCCCACAGCGCGCCCCAGGCAAGGACGCCCATCACCGCCGCGGCGAAGAAGGAACGGAGAAGATTGAGCAGAACGGCGGGCGGCTTCGGCAGCAGGCGGCGCATGGACAGGATGTTCAGGATACTGATGACCACATAGCCCATCAGCAGGCCGATGGGGGTACCCAGAATGTTGACGGACGGCATTCCCGCCAGCACGTACACCGCCACAAGATTCACACCGCCGCCGATGAGCATGTTGATCACCGGCCGGCCGGCATGGCCGTGAGCCTGCATGATGGCCGTGGAGACCAGCACCAAAGCGTTAAAGATGATGGTAAAGCCCAGAACCGTCATCAGCCGGGTAGCCATTGCCAGATTTCCGCCGGAATATCCCCCCAGCAGAGCGGTAATCGGCTCGGCCAGCAGGGCGAGGCCGAAGGCGCAGGGCATGGCGATCAGCCCGGTGATCCGCACGGCAGATTCCTCGGTGGCCTTGGCTTCGTCATCGCCGCAGAGGGTCAGGTGGGAGGTGATGGCGGGAATGATGCTGATGGTGATGGGGGTAATGAAGGCGCAGGGCATGTTGAAGATGGTCAGGCACATGCCGTAAACGCCCCGCATGGTATCGGCGGCGGACTGGGTGTAGCCCAGATTCAGCAGCTGTCCCATGTAGATCTTGGTTTCCAGCATGGTCATCAGCTGCAACGCCGCAGAGCCGAAGGTGATGGGGATGGCAATGGCCAGCAGCCCCCGGGCAGTCTCCCGGTAGGAGCGGGGCTCTTCCTCCGTCTGGGGCAGAAGAGCGTAGCTCTTCCGGAAGCGGCCGAACAGGTAAATCGCCGAAACAAGGCAGCTTGCCGTAACGCCCAGGATCGCGCCGCCCGCGGCCAGAGGAATCTCGTTGGTCATTTTCAGGATCGCCAGCGCCGCGCCCATGCCCACGATCAGCTTCACCACGGCCTCCAGTACCTGAGAAACGGAGGTGGGCAGCATGTTCCCCTGCCCCTGGAAGAAGCCCCGGTAGGTGCTCATGACGCAGATCAGCAGCACGCAGGGACCAAGGCAGCCGATGGCCGCCCAGGCGTCGGGCTGGTTCTGGAAGGCGGCCAGTTGACGGCAGAACACCGTCATCAGGAAGCTGCCCGCGATGCCCAGCGCCAGAAAAATGCCTCGTGCGGTATGGTAAATCCGCCGCACCTGATTGTAGTGGTCAAGGGAGCTTGCCTGCGAGATCATCCGGCTCATGGCGACAGGCAGTCCGGCGGTGGAGATCATCAGCAGCACATTATAGATGTCGTAGGCCGTGTTGAAGTAGCCGAAGCCCTGCTCGCCAATGATGGCATTGAGGGGAATTTTGTACAGAGCGCCGATGACCTTGACAATGGCTGTTGCCATTGCAAGCAAGGCGGTACCCTGAAGAAAATTCTGCTTTTTTTGCATATCAGACATGGTTTCATCCTTTCTGCGGGGGGAATGCGGAGAGGTCAAGGAAGCTCTGAGTAAATCGGCAAGAGCTGTGAGCGAGAGATTTTTCGTCCAATCGAGGTATCGAAAGCGGTGGAATACTTTGTGTATTTCCCGCTTTCGATACCGAAGAGTGGGCGGAAAAGATCCGCTCACGGCCGCAGGCGATTTACTCAGAGTTTCCTTTATTTAGTTTCTTCAAACAGCCGGGGGATGGCGTATTCGGTCAGTTCCTCCACGACCTTCTTCATGTCGATGGTGGGGAATTGGCCGTTTTTGTAGAGGATTTTGCCCCGCACCATGGTCATGGCCACGTCGCCGCCCTTGGCAGACCAGACAAGACCGTTCAGGACGTTGTGGCAAGGAATCAGATGGGGGGCGGAAAAGTCAATGAGCGCAATGTCCGCGTCCATGCCCACCTGAAGCATTCCGCATTCCCTGGCGCGTCCCTGGGCTTGCGCACCGGAGACAGTGGTCATCATCAGGGCGGCGGGAGACGGGAGGGCGGCGGGGTTGCCGCTTTCCTTCCGGGCGGACATGGCGGCAAAACGCATGACCTCAAACATGTCCAGATTCCCGCACTCAATCGCGCCGCCGGTGCCGAGGGCTACGTTCATCCCCGCCTTGACGGATTCCAGAATGGGGGTGGAGGACTGGCCGTTTTTGTAAGCGGAAACGGGAGTTGCCACGGCGCAGACGCCCTTCTTCCCCAGCAGTTTACGCTCGTCCCCGGTCAAATATGTGCAGCCTGCGGCGGTGGTGGGGCGGCTGAACACGTTGTGGCAGTTCAGCAGCTCCCCGGGGTTCATGCCGGTGCGCTCCAGACAGGAATCCACCTCGCTCTGGGTCTCCGCAAGGTGCAGCTGCATTCCCAGATTCTGCTCTGCGGCGTAGCCCACCAGACCTTCCCAGAGCCGGTAATTGCTGATGTACTCGCCGTAGATACCGGCGTCGATCTTGATACGGCCGCCGTCGAAGCCGTTCCACTTCTCCGTGACCTTCACCAGCTCCCGGCACTGCTCGTCGGTCTCAAAGTCGAAGTCCTCGTTTTCGTCGATGAAGCGGTAGCTGGACAGCGCCAGATTGGCCTTGATGCCGGACTCCGCCACGGCCTCGGCGGTGGCGTTGGGGTAGTAATACAGGTCGGAAACCGAGGTGACGCCGAAACGCAGGCACTCGGCAATGGCGAGGAGCGCCGCCGCCTTTGCGCTGCGGGAGTCCATTTTCGCTTCCTTTTGCAGCAGCGCCTGAAGGGCTTCGGTGTTGCCCAGATCGTCGGTGAAGCACCGCAGACTGGCAGTCGCCAGATGGGTATGGCAGTTGATGAGACCGGGGATAGCCACCATGCCGGTGCCGTCCACAATTGCCTTGGGCGCTTCGGCGGGGGGCTTTCGCTCGATGGAGATGATCTTGCCGTCCTCGATGCCGATATAAGCGCCGAAAATGACCTCCATCCGGGGGTTCATGGTCACGGCTGTGACATTGGAAATGAGGGTGTCCAAATTGGCACACTTCCTTTCGTGTAGCGTGGGTGGTTTCGGGAACCTCTGATTAAATCGGCAAGAGCTGTGAGCGAGAGATTTTTCGGCCAATCGAGGTATCGGAAACGGAGGAATACTGTCGTATGTATTTCCCGTTTTCGATACCGAAGAGTGGGCGAAAAAGATCCGCTCACAGCCGCAGACGATTTATTCAGAGGTTCCTTCGTCTGTCATGAGACGGAACAGCTCCTGCTTCTGCTCCAGCACGCCCGGGAGCATTTCGATGTACTGTTCGGGGAATTTGGGGTTATGGAACCGGCGGAGGGTGCCGTCGGGGAGGTTTACCTTGTTCATACCCCCGCCGCCCAGGGAGAGAATGGTATGCACTTCCTCCATCATGTAGATGTTGTACAGGCAGTCCAAGTTGTCCCGGCTCCAGCCCACGTTCTCGAAGCTGCCGGACATGTATTTCTGGCGGTAGAGATAGTAGGGCTTGTAGCCCAGCGCCCGGAGGGTCTGCTCCGCGTAGGCGACCATCTCGGCGACATCTTCAGCGGAGGGGAGATTTTCCCGCTTTTCAAACAGGTCGGCGCCTTTTTTCAGGGCGAGGGTGTGGACGGTGATGTTGGCGGGGTTCAGCGCCGCCACGGCGTCCAGACTGCGGCGGAAGCCCACTGTGGTGTCCGCGGGAAGTCCCGCGATCAAGTCCATGTTGATGGCGCCAAAACCCGCGTCCACCGCTTCGCCGTAGGCGCGGAGCACGTCCGCCGCCTTGTGAGGCCGCCCGCAGGCGCGCAGAACGGCGTCCTCCATGGTCTGGGGGTTGATGCTCATGCGGTCGGCACCGCCGGAACGGACAACTTGAAGCTTTTCCAGATCCAGCGTGTCCGGTCGGCCGCCCTCTACGGTGAATTCGATACACCGGGACAGATCAAAATTGTCCCGGATGACGCTAAGCAGACGCTCCATCTGGGGTGCGGAAAGGGTCGTGGGGGTGCCGCCGCCGATGTAGAGGGTACGGACGGTTCTCCCGGACTGCGCCAGAAGCCTGCCCGTAACCGCAATTTCCTGTTCCAGCGCCCGCAGATAGGGCTCCAGCAGCTCCGTTTTTCTGCCGATGGTGCGGCTGACGAAGCTGCAATAGGTGCAGCGGGTGGGGCAGAAGGGAATGCCGACGTACAGTGACAGGTCGTTGGGCTGCAAGAGGTTTACCGCCCGGACTGTGGAGACCGAGCAGTCGACGGCCAGCCTGCGGCGGTCGCTGGTGACGTAATACACGTCCCGCAGCAGCCTATCCGCAGATTTTGGCGTGCCGCCTTCCAGCAGGTGCTTTGTAGTGATTTTCGTAGGTCGGACACCGGCCAGCGCGCCCCATGGGGGCGCAGCGGGCAGCAGCTGCTTCGCGGCCAGATAATAGCTCTGCTGCAACGCCCGGCGGCGCAGACGGACGGTTTCGTCCGCCGCCTTGATCCGCCGGGTGGCCGCGGCGGTAACGCCGCTTACGGTGATTTTCGTGACGGCGGTAAGCCAGACCTGCCCCCGGTGGAGGGTCGAAGTGGCTTCCCCCTCTGTGTTATCGGGAAACAGGGACAGCTGCAGCTGCTCCACGGCATAGCGGTCGTCATGACCGATCAATGTCAGTTTCATAAAAACCTCAATTATCTAAGGTAATAGTTATACCGCTTTTCCTCCGCCAGCGTCGTGTCCATACCGTGGCCGGGGTAGACCCGGTAGTCGGTGGGAATTTCCGCCAGACGGCGCAGGGAAGCCCGCATGGCCGCGTCGCTGCCGCCGGGAAGGTCGGTACGGCCGCAGGAACCGGCAAACAGGGTGTCGCCGGAGAACATGGCGTCGCTAATCAGCAGGCACACGGAGCCGGGGGTATGGCCGGGGGTGCGGATGACGGAAATCGTCAGCCCCGCGAGATGCAGGGTGTCCCCCTCGTCGTAGGTTTTGGTATAGTAGAGCGGCCCCGCCGTTAACTGAGGCGGCATGGTCAGCTCGTCGGCGCAGAGATAGACCGCGCAGCCAGTTTCGGCGGCGATCTCCTTTACGCCGCCCACATGGTCAAAGTGTCCGTGGGTCAGCAGAATCGCTTCCACGGTCAGTCCCAGGCCGCTTACTTCGTCCAGCACCTTTTCCGGGGTGTAGCCGGGGTCGATGACGCAGCAGGTCTTCGACGCGCTGTCGTGGACGATATAGCAGTTGGTTCCGTAAGCACCAAGGGTCAGCGTGTGAATATTCAGCATACTATCACCTGTCGGGTGTGAATTTTGTCATTTTCTTCTGGGGGTGTCCATCAGCTGCTCCGTGTCCAGAATCAGGGTCACGGGGCCGTCGTTGACGGATTCCACCTTCATGTCCGCGCCGAAGCGGCCGTGCTGCGGGGGATACCCCAGACTGGCGCAGTCGGCGAGGAACTGCTCGTACAGCCGCTCTCCCAGTTCCGGGTTCGCGGCGTCGGTAAAGCTGGGGCGGCGGCCCTTGCGGCAGTTGCCGTAGAGGGTAAACTGGCTCACCACCAGCACCTCGCCGTTCACCGCGTCCAGCCCCAGATTCATTTTGTCGTTTTCGTCGGTAAAAATACGGAGACCCAGGGCTTTTTCCGCCAGATACCGGCATTCCTTTTCGGTATCGTTGGGGCCGACGCCCAGAAGAATGAGAAAGCCCTTCCCGATTTTTCCTACCACCTGGCCGTCAATGGCGACGGAGGCGGAATTGACTCTTGTCAGTACAGCGCGCATAACAATTCTCCCTCGTTAATTCTGTCCTCTGCGGGAGCCGACCACGTCCCGGATGTTCAGCAGCTTCGTCCGTACGGATTCCAGCTCCGCCACGTCCTTGACCTCGAAGCGGATGGTGATGGCGCTGCGGCCGCCGGGCAAATCCTTGCCGCTCATTTCCTTGACCCGGACGCGGGCGGTGGACAGCACCATGGCCACGTCCAGAATCAGCCCGTCCCGGGTGATGCAGTCCAGCTCCAGCGTGGTCTCGAAGGGCTGCTCTTCCTGGGTCGCCCAGCGGACGCGCACCCAGCGGGCGGCCTGACGGGGATCCTCCCGGCTCTGGGCATTGGGGCAGTCCGCCCGGTGGATGCTGACGCCGAAGCCCTTGGTGATGAAGCCCACAATGGGGTCGCCGGGGACGGGGGTGCAGCATTTGGCGAACTTGATCATGCAGGAGTCGATATCCTCCACGATGACGCCGTTGACCGCGTGGCGGTTCTGGATGACCGCTTCGGAATCGGGGCGGAAGCGCAGAGGGCTTTGGGGCAGCTTTTCCGCGGTCTGCTGCTTCAGCGCCTTGTTGATATCGTCCCGGATGCGGCCGACGGCCTTGGCGGCGGTGAGACCCCCGTAGCCGATGGCGGCGTACATATCGTCCCAGTTGTCGAAGGACAGCTTTTTCAGCAGCTGCCCTTCCAGCTCCGGGTCTGTGGCGGCGGTGAGGGGCAGCCCCACCCGCTTCATTTCCGACTCAAAGGACGCCCGGCCGTGGACGATGTTCTCTTCCCGCTTCTCCTTCTTGAACCACTGCTTGATCTTGGTTCTCGCCTGATTGCTCTTGCAGATGGTCAGCCAGTCCCGGCTGGGGCCTTTGGCGGATTTGGAGGTCAGCACCTCCACAATATCGCCGTTTTTCAGGGTGGTGTCGATGTTGGCGATGCGGTTATTGACCTTCGCGCCGATCATGGAATTTCCCACGCCGGAATGGATGGCGTAGGCAAAGTCGATGGGCGTGGAGCCGGCGGGCAGGGAGACGATCCGTCCCTTGGGGGTGTAGACGAACACCTCGTCGTCGAACATGTCGATCTTCATGGACTGGACGAACTCTTCCGCGTCGGAGTCCTGCTGGCTTTCCAGCAGACGGCGCACCCACTCAAAGTCCTTTTCCGTACCCGTGCCGGTACCCTGCTTGTACTTCCAGTGGGCGGCGATGCCGTATTCGGCGGTCTCGTGCATCTGCCAGGTGCGGATTTGCACCTCAAAGGGAATGCCCTGAGAGCCGATGACGGTGGTGTGCAGGGACTGGTACATATTGGGCTTGGGGGTGGAGATATAGTCCTTGAACCGTCCCGGCACCAGACTGAACAGGTCGTGGACATGCCCCAGCACGTTATAGCAGTCGGGGATGGTGTCCACAATGACCCGGAAGGCGTAGATGTCGTACAGCTCGTCGATGGTCTTGCCCTGGGCGAGCATTTTCCGGTAGATGGAATAGACGTGCTTGATCCGCCCGTAGGTGGTGTTGTGGATGCCCACGGAGGTCAGGCGCTGGGTGATCTTGTCCTGGATGGTGCGCATGAAGGCCTCGTCCTTCTCCTTGTGTGCCTGGAGGTAGGACATGATCTCGTTATACTCCATGGGGGCGAGATACCGCAGAGAGGTATCCTCCAGCTCCCACTTGATCTTCTGCATACCAAGGCGGTGGGCAAGGGGCGCGTAGACGTCCATTGTCTCCCGGCACTTCTGGATCTGCTTTTCCGGCGTCTGGTACTGCATGGTGCGCATGTTGTGGAGCCGGTCGGCGATTTTGATCAGCACCACCCGGATGTCCTTGCTCATGGCCATGAACATCTTGCGCAGATTCTCCATCTGCGCCTGCTCGGAGGAGGAGAAATTCGCCCGGGTCAGCTTGGTGACGCCCTCCACCAGCTCCGCCACGGTGGGGCCGAAGATTTTTTCGATGTCCTCGTGGGAGGCGTCGGTGTCCTCAATGCAGTCGTGGAGCAGGGCGCCCAGAATGGCGTCGCAGTCCAGCCCCATCTCCGCCACGATCTGGGCGACCGCAAGGGGGTGGATGATGTAGGGGGAACCGTCCTTCCGCTTCTGCACCTTGTGCTTTTCGTTGGCGTATTCCACGGCGCGGTCGATGAGCGCCATGTCCGCGCCGGGCAGATGCTTTCTGATCGCGTCGCACATGGACGCATAATGTTCTTCAAAGGATTCCATTTCAAATTCAGCTCTCTTTCGCGTGCAGCAGCCGCTGCATGGTCTGGCTCTGGCTCAGGTCGGCCTTTCCCTCTCCGGGGGTCAGCCGGATGGATACATACTTATGCTGCCGCTGGACGGTGAGCAGTCCCACGTCCCGGAAAATATCCAGGCAGGTGAGCATCTGCCCCAGATTCAACGGCTGTCCCGACCAGCGGACGATCTTGCGGCACAGGCACATGGGCGATTCCTGCACCGGATTTGCGGCGTCCAGGTACCGCCACACCAGCGCCAGCATCTTCCGGTCGGGCAGCAGCGCCGCGGCCTCGCCGGGAGTCAGATTTCCCCGCTGCATATCCCGGTAGGGCGCGGCGTCGGGCAGGCACTCGGCATTGCAGCTGGGGCGGATATCGATGACGTTCATCTGCACGGTGCGCGTCCCCCGGAATTCGTTCACCTGAGGGGTGAAGGCCACATCCACCAAGTCCCCCGGCTGGATGGACACTGTCTGGGGCGTGGCGGAAAAATAAATGGCGTTCAGATACGTGTGCCCGCTGCACAGGCGCAGACGCATATGCCGTCCGCCGCCCACCATGCTGATGCGGTCGATGGTCAGATTCTTCATCATCAGCACCGGCTTGGGGCAGCCGTTGCCGCAGGGCTCCAGCATTTGCAGGGAGTCCACATTGTGCAGGGTCAGCAGCTCCGGGGAAACGGCGCAGTCCACGTCCAGAACCGTCCGCGGCACGTCGTCGGTATAAAACTGCGCGGCCAGGGCGCAGATCTGGCGGCGGAACTCCGGAATGTTGGCGCGGGAAATGGTAAAGCCCGCCGCCAGCTCATGGCCGCCGTAGCTTTCCAGCAGCGGCGACAGGGCGTTTAAGGACGCGAACAGGTTGAAGCCCCCGTGGCTGCGGGAGCTGGCCTTACCGTGCTCCCCGTCCAGACAGATCAGGAAGGTGGGGCAGGCGTATTCCTCAGCGATGCGGCTGGCCACAATGCCAACCACGCCCTGATGCCAGCTTTCGTCTGCCAGTACGATGGCCTCCGGGGGTTTGCCCATGGGCAGCATGGACACGGCCTGCCGGTAAATTTCCGATTCCACGGCCTGCCGCTGCCGGTTCAGCTCGCACAGTCCCCGGGCGGCCTCGGCGGCCTTGTCAGGGTCGTCGGTGAGAAACAGCTCCACCGCCAGGTCGATCTGCCCCATCCGCCCGGCAGCGTTGATCCGGGGCGCCAGCATGAAGCCGATGGAGGACGCGCTGACGGTCTCCGGGGCGCAGCCGCACTCCGCCATCAGCGCCGCAATGCCCGGACGCCGGGTGTGAGCCAGAGATTCCAGTCCCCTTGCCACGAATACCCGGTTTTCTCCCTGCAATGGCATAACGTCCGCCACGGTGCCGAGGCAGACCATGTCGGCGTATTCCTCCAGCACCGTTTCCTGAGAACCGGACAGGGCGGAAGCCAGCTTGAAGGCCACGCCCACGCCGGAAAGATTCTTATGGGGATAGCCGCCATCCGGGCGATGAGGGTCTACCACGGCAACTGCGGCAGGGAGCGTCTGCTTGCACTCATGATGGTCGGTGATGACCAGATCCATGCCCAGCTGCTTACACAGCTCCGCCTCGCTCACGGCGGTGATGCCGCAGTCCACGGTGACGATCAGCCTGACGCCCTCGGCGTGAAGCTGGTGAATGGCAATGGGATTCAGGCCGTAGCCCTCCTCCAGACGGCCGGGAATATAGCTCACCACGTCAGCGCCGTGGCGGCGGAGAAAATCCGTCAGCAGGCAGGTGGCGGTGATGCCGTCCACGTCGTAGTCGCCGAACACGGCGATCTTCTCCCCCCGGGACATGGCGAGTCCCACCCGTCCAGCGGCCTTGTCCATATCCGTCATCAGAAAGGGGTCAAGCAGGGGCGCGTTGCAGTCTAAGTAAGCTCTGGCCTGATGATCGTCTTCCATTCCCCGTGAGGCCAGCACCATGGCAGCCAGCGGAGCGTAGCCGCTGCCAACCAATGCGTTGACAGCCCCCGCCTCCAGCTGGGACACCTTCCAAATTCCGTATTTCACGATTCATGCACATCCAGTAATAACATTTTCCCTATATTATAGCAAAAATGAACGGGATGTACAATAGGCAGTTGGGAAATTTCTTGTTTAAGGGATTTCAGGGGTATCTCCCCGCTCCCGCCCCGGCGTGACCTGCATGATGGTTACGGCGAGCAGCGGGGAGAAGATCATGCCGCCCACGCCCCAGAGCTTGTAGCCGACGTACAGCGCCATCAGCGTCACCAGGGGGTCAAGCCCCAGATGCCGCCCCACCAGCTTTGGCTCCAGCATGGAGCGGGACAGGGTGACTACGGCGTAAACGCCCAGCAGGCCGATTGCCCTCGCGCCCTCTCCCTGCAAAAAGCAGATCACCGCCCATGGTACCAGCACGGTGCCGGTACCCAGCACGGGCAGTGCGTCCACCAGCGAAACCACCAGCGCCCACAGCGGGGCATAGGCGATCCGCAGGAGTACGAACCCCAGGGTCAGGATGGTGAAGGTCACGCCCATCAGCTTCAGCTGCGCCATCAGCCACCCGCCCACGGCGTTTTTCATCCGCTTCAGAGCGTCCGCGGCGGGCTTGAGCTTTTCACCGGGCAGGCGTTTTTTCAGCCAGCTTTTGATCTTTGGCAGCCGGGCGGAGATCAGGAAGGAGGAGATCACCGCCGTTCCCAGACTCAGCGCGCCGTCGGGAACGTGGCTCAGAATGCTTCCCGCCAGCCCCAGAATGTAGCGGATGACCTTGTCCAGCAGGGACGTGCCGTTAGAGAAAAAGGAGGTCACGTTCTCGCTGAGCAGGGGCTGTACGCTCTGGGGCGTGTGGGACGCCAGCTCCAGCAGCCAGCTTTGCAGCAGGCCGATGCCGGATTTTGCCGTATCCTCCAGATCAGGCAGCACCCCCGCCACCCTCCGCAGCTCCCGCAGAGCAAAGGCGCAGAGGATCAGCACCAGCATGGCAAGGAAGCAGAAGGCCATGCTGACGCCAATGCCGGAGCACACGCACCGGGGAACCCGCCGTTTCTGGAGGAAGCCCACCATAGGCTCCGCCGCGAAGGCCAGCAGCGCCCCCAGCAGAAAGGGAAAGCACAGCGGCAGAAGAAACCGTGCGGCCAGCCACACGGCAAAAAACGCCGCCAGCACGGATATGCTTTTTTTCACCGCGGGACGCAAAAAGATTCCTCCTTTCCGACAAAAACTCTGATAATATGGGGTTGCATTCTAAGAAAAGTATGTTACAATACATTGTAGAAAAACAAGTGTTGTTCTGACACATACAAACTGAACCAGTTTTAAGGAGGTTCGACATGTCGACCAAACCCAAATACTATATTGTGGAGTCTTCCGCCCTGCCCGAGGTTTTCCTGAAGGTAGCCGAGGCAAAGCGTCTGCTTTCCACCGGCGAAGCCTCCACCGTCAACGAGGCCACCCGCATGACCGACATCAGCCGCAGCGCGTTCTACAAGTATCGGGACGCCGTGCTGCCCTTCCAGAGCATGATGACCGGCCGCATCATCACCTTCCAGCTGCTGCTCCACGATGAGCAGGGACTCTTGTCCGAGATCCTGGGCGTCTTTGCCGATGCCGGCGCCAATATCAGCACCATCAATTCCATCGTCCCCACCAACGGTACGGCGGTCGTGACCATCTCCGCGGAGACCATCGACCTGACCATGACGCTGGAGGAGCTGATGAATCGGCTGTCCGCCATCCAGGGCGTCCTGAAGGCCGACGTGCTGGCCGGATAATACCTCACACGCAAGTGCAAAACCGCCGCCGCTGTTTTCTGCGGCGGTTTTTCTTCGTCACACTTCGCCCATCCCTGACATACGATGAATCGGGAGGGGTGCGATATGCTCATCGTGCAGAAATACGGAGGAACGTCCCTTGCGGGAATGTCGCGCCTGCGCGCCGCGGCTCGTAGGGTCACGGGGCTGGCCCGGCAGGGAAATCAGGTTGTCGTGGTGGTTTCCGCCCAGGGGGACATGACCGATATGCTCATCGAAAAGGCCACTCAGGTCAACCGCCGGGGTTCTGCCCGGGAGATGGATGCGTATCTTGCCGCCGGGGAGCAGATGTCGGCAGGGCTGATGACCATGGCCATCGGGGCTATGGGCTACAGCGCCGTCAGTCTCACCGGCTGGCAGGCGGGCATCCGGACCGACGGCGTCCACGGAAACGCCCGGATACTGGATATTGACGTTTCCCGCATCCGCCGGGAGCTGGACGCAGGGAAGATCGTGGTCGTGGCGGGCTTTCAGGGCATCGACCCGGATGGGGACATCACCACGTTAGGCCGCGGCGGCTCGGACACCACGGCGGTGGCTCTTGCGGCCTGGCTGAAGGCTGACCGGTGTCAGATTTTCACGGATGTAGACGGCGTCTACGACCGGGACCCCAGAATTTACTCCGACGCCACCCGCTTCGGGCGCATCAGCTACGGGAAAATGATGACCCTGGTTGAAAACGGCGCCCAGGTGCTCCATGACCGCAGCGTAGAGCTTGCCAGGGAGCACGGGATCCCGATAGAGGTACTCTCAGCCTTCACTGGGGATCCCGGCACCATCGTAGGGGATTCGGGAACCTCTGATTAAATTGGCGAGAGCTGACAGCGAGAGGTTTTTCTCTAGCCGAAGGGTTCAAAAGCGGAGGAATACTGTATGTATTTCCCGCTTTTGAAGCCGCGCGGATAGAGGAAAAGATCCGCTGTTCAGCCGAAGACGGTTTATTCAGAGGTTCCTAAAAATCATCCTACCCAACTGGAACATAAGATATTCCCCGCAAGGGCAAAAAAGCGTGTGCCGCAGGCTTGCAGCACACGCTTTTTTGTATTGAGGTTATGTCACGCCTGATCAAACAAGGGCTTTATCTTCTGGCGGTAAATTCTGGTGAAGCAGATAAACGTCACCGTGCCGCTGACCACCTCCGCTATGGGGAAGGCCAGCCAGACCCTTTGCACCTCGCCCGTCAGGCTCAGCAGGTAGGCTGCCGGGAGCAGCACCACCAGCTGACGGCACAGGGAGACGATGGTGGAGTAAATGCCGTCGCCCAGCGCCTGGAAGCTGGCGCCCAGGGCAATGCAGATGGCCGCAATGGGGAAGCTCCAGCTGATGGTGCGCAGAGCGACCCGGCCGATTTCCAGAAACGCCTGGGAGGGGTTGAACATCCCCAGCAGCACATCCGGAAAGAACTGGAACACCAGCAGTCCCGCCGTCATGAGACACAGCGCCGCGGTGCAGGAGATTTTCAACGTTTTTGTGATCCGTTGGGGCTTGCGGGCGCCGTAGTTGTAGGCGATGATGGAAATGGTGGCGTTGTTCAGGCCGAACAGGGGCATGAAGAAGAAACTCTGGAGCTTGAAATACACGCCGAACACGCCGGTGGCCGTCTCGGCAAAGCCCTGCAAAATCTGGTTGATGCCGAAATTCATCACAGAGCCGATGCCGTTCATCACGATGGAGGGAATGCCCACCGTCAGGATAGCGCCCACGGTCTTGCCCTCCAGGGGCAGATACTTTTTGTGCAGCTGCACCTCCGGGTTGAATTTCAGGTTGAAAAGGATGACCATAATGCCGGACACCCACTGGCCGATCACCGTGGCAATGGCAGCGCCGGCAATGCCCATGGCGGGCAGGCCGAACCATCCGTGGATGAGAATGGGGTCGAGGATGATGTTGATGATCGCGCCGGCGGACTGGGTGATCATGGTATGCACCGTCCGGCCGGTGGATTGCAGCAGCCGCTCGCCCAGAATGGACGCGAAGCAGCCGACGCTGAAAATGCAGCAGATGCGGGTGTAGACAATGCCGCCCTCCACGGTTTCCGGGTTGGTGGACTGAACGGCAAAGTAGGGACGCACGCCAAACAGGCCGAACAGAACGAACAGCACCGTGGCAATGGCCATCAGCACGATGCCGTTTCCGGCAGCGCGGTTGGCAGCCTCCTGATTTTTCTCGCCCAGGCTCTTGGAAAGCAGGGAGTTGACGCCCACGCCGATGCCCACGGCGAAGCCGATCAGCAGGTTCTGGATGGGGAAGGCCAGAGACAGCGCCGTCACCGCGCTCTCCGACACCTGGGAAACGTAGATGCTGTCCACTACGTTGTAAAGCGCCTGTACCAGCATGGATATGACCATGGGCAGCGCCATGTTGGCAATCAGTTTCCCCACGGGCATGACGCCCATTTTGTTTTCCTGTAAAGTAGTTGCAGCCATAATTCTCTCCAAATCAAAAGCATTCACGCTATAGTGTAACAGAGTTCTTCCTATTATGCAAGTATCCGGGACAACGAAATTTGCTTCAAGCGCAGAAAACGCCCCGCCGCTAAAAAGCGGCGGGGCGGGATGTACCCCGGATTACAGATACTGCTTCACAGCCTCGGAGGCGTTTGCAGGGTCTTCGGAGATGGTCATGGTGATCTCCATATTGTTGTCGGCGGCGAACTTCGCGCACCAGGCGACGAATTCCTCAGCCGCGGCTTTGTCCGTACCGATGGTCTTGTACAGATTGTCGATGAAGACGTTGGTGATGTCGAAATTGCCTGCGTGCAGGCCGCTCAGGAAGCCCTTGAGCATATCGGGGGTGGAAATGCCGTATTCCCGGGAATCCACCAGGCGAACCTTATAGGTTACATCATAGGTCAGCTTCTTGCCGTACTCAATGCAGACGACATCGCCGTGGGCATCCGCCACAGCCGCATTGATGGCATCGATCAGCTTCTTGGTCTTACCGGAGCCTTTCAGGCCCATAATAACATGAATCATAGGAAAGTCCTCCTTTGCTTGCCAGCATATTGGCTTATGCACATTCTACCAGCAATCGCGCTAATTTGCAACTACTAATTTGCAGATTAGACAAATGTTTTTTCTGGAAAAAACGCAGGGCAGCAAATGGATGGGGCGGAGCAGACAGCTGACAGGCACTGCGGGGTAATGAACGGCAGCCCCTTGCCTCTCCCTATGGGAGAGGTGGCCGAGCAAAGCGAGGACGGAGAGGGGAAATGAGTCTGCAAAACCCTCTCAGTCACCTGCGGTGACAGCTCTCCCATAGGGAGAGCCAAGGGGCTGCGCTAGTCCGTATCCAGATGCGCGAAATAGTCTTCCTTCGTGATCATCATCTGAAGAAAGCCATCCTCCACGCCCAATTCCCGGAAGCCTGCCCGGCGGTGGGTCTCCCATGCGGAAATCTCATTCCGGGCGACCTCAAAATCATTGTGTATTCTGGAAATGCCGCAGTCCCGGAAGGCGTGCTCCAGCATGAGCTTCAGCGCGGGAACGGCATACCCCTTCCCGCGATAGGGGGCATAAAGCACAATGCCCATGTCCCACCAGTCCTTTGCTGGGTTATAGTGGAAATTGACGTCGCCGATCCACGCGCCGTCGGCGCTGCGCTTTATGTAGGCATAGAACCGTTCCGGCTCCTGTCCTACCATATTCTCATACCATGCAGGCAAAACCGCATCGGGATAATCGACGCAGCCGGTGTCCCGGTGATAACCGTCATAGTTCACGTCCCAATTTGCGTTGTAGGACATGGTTTCAGGGTCGGACATCATTTTCTGATAGAACCAAAGGTCTTCGAGCTTCGGCACATATAATTCAAGCTGCTCCATAAGCGTTCCCTCCCTGCGGCATGTTTTTTGAAGACAAACATAGGGCGGGAAATCCCGCCCTATGTAAGCAAAACTTATTTCTCGTAGCCGGGCTTGCCCAGGAGCTGGAACATGTTGCGCTTGTACAGCTCCACACCGGGCTGGTTGAAGGGGTTGACGTCCAGAATGTACGCGGAAACGCCGCAGCACAGCTCCAGGAAGTAGAACAGCTCGCCCACCTTCCGGTCGTTCAGCTCGCCGCAGTCCATGGTGATGACGGGCACGCCGCCGTCCACATGGGCGGCCACGGTGCCGAGGTACGCCTTCTCGTCCACGAAGTCCAGGGTCTTGCCTTCCAGATAGTTCAGACCGTCCAGATTCTTCCAGTCGGAGCCGATGGTGTACCGGGCGGCGGGAGGATCGAAGCGAACCATGGTCTCAAAAATGTTCCGCTGACCCTGCTGGATCATCTGACCCAGAGAGTGGAGGTCGGCGGTGAACTCGGCGGTCACGGGGAACAGACCCTTGCCGTCCTTGCCTTCGGACTCGCCGAACAGCTGCTGCCACCAGCCGCCGAACATCTTGAAGCCCGGCTCGTAGCTCTCGAAGATCTCCATGGCCTTGCCGTTGCGATACAGCAGGTTCCGCACGGCGGCATACTGCCAGACGGGGTTCTCGAAGGAACGCAGATTGTAGCTTTCCTTGGCGTCGGCAGCACCGTTCATCATCTCCATGATGTCGATACCGGCCACGGCCAGGGGCAGCAGACCCACGGGGGTCAGCACGGAGTAGCGGCCGCCCACATCAGGCGGGATGACGAAGGTTTCCCAGCCCTCTTCCGTGGCCATCTGGCGCAGAGCGCCCTTGCAGGGGTCGGTGATGGCGTAGATGCGGCTCTTGGCGCCCTCGGTGCCGTACTTCCGCTCCAGCATCCAGCGCAGAGCGCGGGTGGCAATGGCGGGCTCGGTGGTGGTGCCGGACTTGGAGATGATGGCGATGGAGAAGTCCTTGCCCTCCAGCAGCCGGGTCAGCTCGTTCCAGTGACGGGTGCTCAGGCCGTTGCCTGCGAAGAAGATCTGAGGATTGCCCTTGCCCTTACCGATGTTGTGGTTGGGGCCCTGGAGCAGCTCGATGGCAGCCCGGGGGCCGAGGTAGGAGCCGCCGATGCCGATGACCACGAATACGTCGGAATCGCTGCGGATCTTTTCCGCCGCCCGCTGGATGCGGGTGATTTCCTCCGTGGCCTCCCGGACGGGCAGGTTCTGCCAGCCGAGGAAATCGTTGCCTGCGCCGGTGCCGTCTGCCAGAGTGGTGTGGGCGGCGGCGACTTCCTTTTCCATGGCCAGCAGGTCGGACAGGGTGACCTGACCCCATACGTTGGAGATATCAACTTTAATCATGTCGTGGGACACGTCCTTTCGTTTATCGTTTATCTGTGTGATCCTCCCATATGTTACCGCAAATTCGCCGGAAACGCAAGTCCCTTCACAAAAAGTTTCCATGGGAACTGTGCCGAAGTTTTTTCATTTTTCACTGGCTTTTTTGCGCGAAATATGTATAATGGAGAAAGAACTTCATTATCACGCAGGAGGAACTGACTATGAAATACGGATTCGGCATCGATCTCGGCGGCACCACCGTCAAGATCGCCTATTTTGATGAAACCGGAAAAATGCTGGAAAAATGGGAAATTCCCACGGATACCTCGGAAAACGGCATCCGGATACTGCCGGATATCGCGGCGTCCATCCGGGCATTCTTGACCGGGCGCAAAATCCCGGATTCCGATATCCTGGGCCTGGGCATCGGCGTTCCCGGCCCCGTCAACGCCAAGGGCGTGGTGAACCGGTGCATCAATCTGGGCTGGGATGTGTTCAACATCGCCCAGAAGCTGACCGAGCTGACCGGCTTCCCCGTGAAGGCGGGCAACGACGCCAACGTGGCGGCGCTGGGCGAATTCTGGAAGGGCGGCGGCCAGGGCTGCGATAACATGGTCTTCGTCACCCTGGGCACCGGCGTGGGCGGCGGCATCGTGGTGGAGGGAAATCTGCTCCACGGCGCCCACGGCTCCGGCGCGGAGATCGGGCACCTCGTCCTGAACCGGGATGAGACCGTCCCCTGCAACTGTGGAAAGCGGGGCTGCGTGGAGCAGTACTGCTCCGCCACCGGCATCGTCCGTCTGGCCAAGCGCCACCTGGACAGCACCGACGCCCCCAGCGCTCTGCGGACGCTTAAAAACCTGACCTGCAAGGACATCTTTGACGCGGGCAAGGCCGGGGACAAGGAAGCGCTCATGATTCTTGACCAGTATTACGCTTACATGGGCGAGTTCCTGGGCAACGTCTGCTCCACCGTTGACCCGGAGGTGGTGGTCATCGGCGGCGGCGTCAGCAAGGCGGGGCAGGTGCTGATCGACGGCATTGTTCCCTATTTCCACAAGTACGTGTTCCACGCCGCCAGCGGCGCACGGTTCACTCTGGCCTCCCTCGGCAATGACGCGGGTGCCTACGGCGCGTTCAAGCTGGCGCTGGATGCTTTCCACGAGTGAGTATCGTGGAGGACAAAAAGGAAAGGTGAAATGTGCCGTTCCCGGCCGCCTGCCCTGAGTAAATCGGAATTTGAGGAGGCAGATATATGCTGAAATCGAAGGTTCTCTGCCTGATTTTCGTCGCTGTGCTTATGATGTCTGCCTGCGGCCGTCAGGCGAATACGCCGAGGGAAAGGGAAACATCCGCCCCCTTGACAGAAACCGCCCCAGAGACTTCCAGCCTTTTCACAGAACCCGTTCCGGAAAAAGTCTGGACAGAGCAGGAAATTGCTTCCATGTTTTATCGCACGAACCGGGAAGGCAAATTAGAATACATAGACTGCGTCCTGGTATTGGATAAAGCCAGTGACCGTGTGGGAGCCGTCCTTTTCCGGGATCCGGACGAGGAAACAACGGATGTTGCCTTTTATGATGAAGACGGCTTCGCGAACCGGTGCGGCGTCTATGCAAAGCCGGCGCCCGATCCTGATTTTGAGTATCTGGGCGACGGTAAAGCAACATTTCAGCTGGAAACGGAGAACGGCGTGGTTTATCGTCATGCGCTGACGATTTCCGTGGATGGGAGCGACGTGTTTTTCGTTTCTGAGGACGATTTGCAAGACAGGAAGAATTGAAAAACGGTTTTGGAAGGAATCCGAAAGCGGGGCGTATCGCGGCATTGCCGCATGATACGCCCCGCTTTTTCCTTGCAATCTGTCGAATGGTGTGATACTAGTTTTTAATAAAACGGTTAAAAACCGTTTTGTTCGGCTGCTGTTTCAGCAGCCCGCGGCGTAGCCGCAAAAAACGTAAGTCCATACATTTCTCGCCGCCACCGGCGGCCTGCGAAGGATTCGCAGGATAAAATGGTGTTAACCATTTTATCGAGAAATAGTATGATATGCTGTTCCTGGTGCTGCCAGCAGCGCCCCGGTAGGCGGTTTCCCTCGATTTTTTCGGGGGTGATGCTTCTTTTGCCCCCGATCGTAAAAGAGAGGGGCGGTGCGTCGCGCAGCGAATAAAAATAAAACGATTGCCGGTGGCAATCGCTCCTCAATTCATGACGGTTATGGTTACATGGGATGGAATTTTTCAATTCTGCATGCTCATTGCCGCTGTCATTGCTCTGGTTTTCCAGGTCAATAATAAAGAGAAGTAACCGCTAACTCCCACAGTCTCGGTTACTTCTCTGTAATCAGGCGGGGAACCGACCTACTGGCAGCACCCCTGTACCCATAGTATATCCCAGAACTTCCATTTTGTCAACAGCCCCGCCGGCTGGCCGGGCTGTTTTTGTCCTTATTCGGAGTCCACCATTTCCTGACGCAGCTCGCTGCGGCGGATAAGGAAGCGGCGGATGGCAAACAGCCCCGCGATGCAGGCAATGCAGGCCACGTTGCTCCATGGGTCGTCGTGGCTCAGAATCACGTGGCGGGTGATGGCCACGGTGAGCACCTCCAGAATGTTGGCGGGGGTAGTGTCGATCAGCATCCGCACGAATTCCAGTCCCACCACAATGGACAGCAGATTGTGGAGTATGTGGCTGACGTCGGCAAAATACGCCGTCCCTTCGGCGAACATGTTTGCAATCTCAATGCCCAGTGCGCCCACCAGCGCAATGAGGGTGATCCCGGCAATGACCCACTCCATGATTTTCAGCGCCCAGCGGAAAAACCGTTCGATCTTCCGGTCGTGTTTGGCGAGTTTGTCGGTCTTTTCCTGAACACTCAAGTCGTCAGAATGGGTTGTCTGGAGCATGGCAATACCTCCCGGCAATATTGATATTGTCATTATACAGGATTTTTTCTGAAAATGGAAGAACTTTCTTTACCAGAACTTATATATTTTACTTCTGGTAGTGCTCCCGCATTTCTGCCCTTGCCGCTTCCACTTCCTCGTGAAGCTCCCGGGCGGACATCCGCAGAACGCCGCTTCCGAAGGAGGACAGCTGCACCAGACCGTCGGAGGACGCCACCCGGACGGCGTAGTCCCGGCCGATCTCATGAGCCAGCGCTTCAATGTAAGCATCGGCGGTCTGACCTTCCTTGGTGTAGACCACCTGAATGTTGTGGAACTGGCTCTTTTCGCCGGGATTTCCCTTCTGCTTGTAGCCGTCGAATACCACCACCAGACGGCTCTTGGTGAAGCCCGCGTAGCTGGAAAGCCGGTCGCACAGCTGCCGCCGGGCGGCGTCCAGATCGTCCTTTGCCTGCGCCGCCAGGTCCTCCCAGGCGAAAATCACGTTATAGCCGTCCACGATGATATATTTCTGCCGGGGCGTCCGGATGGTGAAGTCGTCAGTCGCCGGGCGGTTGGAAGCGCCGTAGACGGGGCGGCGGATGGGGCCGAACTCCCGCTCCATGATCTTTTCCAGCTCCTTGTCATCCAGACGGACGTTGCGGGTGATAATCTGGGGGGCTTTTTCCTCTTTCAGGCCGCTTTCCAAGTGCATGTAGTCCTTCACCTGATCCCACTTGACGGTGAAGCCCGCCCCGTGGGCGCAGAAGACGGAGTCCGGGGTGTTGGCCAGATCGGCCTCCGGGTCGTATCCGGTTTCCGCGACGACGGCGTCGGTATTGTGGCAGGGGGCGTAGCCGTGGAGGGTCAGCTGCATCCGCCCAAGCCCCTGGGTGTAGGCCGCCAGGGTGTCGGCGTAGTCCTTGATCTCCGACGCGGGGACTAGTCCTTTCAGCGTGGACAGCGCCCCGGCGGCCTCCGGCGCGTCGAACTCGCCGCCCATGGCGCGGATGTCCGTGATGGCGCGGCCGATCTGCTCCGTGGGCATGGTCAGACAGAACGCGTACCATGGCTCCAGCAGGACGGATTTCGCCTGCATCAGCCCCTGACGGACTGCCCGGTAGGTCGCCTGACGGAAATCTCCGCCCTCGGTGTGCTTCAGGTGCGCCTTGCCCACCAGCAGCGTGATTTTCATGTCCGTGATCGGCCCGCCCACCAGGACGCCCCGGTGGATTTTCTCCTCCAGATGGGTCAGGATGAGCCGCTGGTAATTGACATCCAGCACGTCCGTGGGGCAGACGGTGTCGAACACCAGACCACTGCCGGCGGGCAGCGGCTCCAACAGCAGATGCACCTCGGCATAATGGCGCAGCGGCTCAAAATGCCCGACGCCCTCCACCGTGTTTTCGATGGTTTCCTTGTAAAAGATCCGCTGATCGCTGAGGGTCACGTCCAGGCCGAAGCGCTGCTGCACCAGACTGCGGAAGACCTCCTGCTGCACCCGCCCCATCATCTGCACGTGGATCTGCCCGTTTTCCCAGAGCAGACGCAGCTGGGGTTCTTCCTCTTCCAGCTGCCGCAGCTTGGGCAGAACCTGCGCCGGGTCGGCGCCTCCGGGCAGATTTACCCGGTAGGTCATGACCGGCTCCAGCACGTAGGGCTGCCCCGCCGGTTCCGCCCCCAGAGACTGCCCCGCGTAGGTTTCGGAAAGCCCCGTCACTGCGGCCAGCTGCCCGGCGGAAACTTCCTCCGGGGCGGTAAATTTGTCGGCGGAGTACCGCCGCAGCTGCACGATTTTTTCCTCCCGCGGCTCGTTCCTTTGGTTGACATAATGCAGAATAGAGCGAACCTTCAGGCTGCCGCCGGTGACCTTTATCCAGGTCAGGCGGTTTCCCTGGGGATCCCGGGAAATTTTATAGACTTTCCCGGCGAATTCGCCGGGATAGGCTGGTTCCGGGGCGTATTTGTCCAGAATATCCAGCAGCGTCCCCACACCATCCAGTTTGAGAGCGGAGCCGAAGCAGCAGGGGAACAGCTTCCGTCCGGCGATCAGCGCCCGGAGATTCCCCGCTGTGACGCTGCCGGTTTCCAGATAGTTTTCCAGCAGCGACTCGTCGCACATGGCGGCGTTTTCCGCGATCTCCTCCGGGGACGCGGTGAAATCCACACAGGCGGGGCTGAGCTGCTGCCGCAGCTCGGCCAGCAGCTTGTCCTTTCCCATTCCGGGCAGGTCCATCTTGTTGAGAAACAAAAACGTCGGTACCTGATAGCGTTCCAGCAGCCGCCACAGGGTCAGGGTGTGAGCCTGGACGCCGTCGGTGCCGCTGATGACCAGCACGGCGCAGTCCAGCACCGGCATGATGCGCTCGGCTTCGGCGGAAAAGTCCACATGCCCGGGGGTATCCACCAGCGTGACGGCGCGGTGCTCCGTTTCCAGCAGTGCCTGCTTGGAAAAGATGGTGATGCCCCTGGCACGTTCCAGGGCATGGGTATCTAAGAATGCGTCCTGATGATCGACCCGTCCCAAGGTACGCCGCGCCCCGGCTTCATAGAGCATCGCCTCGCTGAGCGTGGTCTTCCCCGCGTCCACATGGGCAAGCAATCCGGCGCACAGGGGCTTTTTTATGTTGTTCGGCTGTTCTGCGGCCATAGGAAAACCTCCCTTTGGGTCAATACTGTCCGTATTGTACCACAAAGGGAGGCAATCGTCGAGAGGTTTCTTTTAGGTGATATCCAGGTCAACCGTGACCTGATAGTAGTCGCAGGCGTGGGCGGTGTAGTTTTGGATGTTTTCTTTCGAGATCATGTTCATTTGCAGGAAGGAGCAGAAGACGTAGGCGTTGTCGTCCAGGATCATCTGCTGCAGCGTGACCGCCATTTCGCCCCGCTTGGCGGGGTCGAATTCCTTTGACAGCTGCTCGATCAGCGCCGTGACCTCCGGATTGTCGTAAGCGCCAAAGTTGTAGCTCATGCCAGGAACGCAGGAGGTGGTGAAGAAATACTGCGGGTCGCCGGAGGGGGCTGTCACCAGCGCGGAAGCGTAAATATCCCAGCTTCCCATGTCTGCCAGAAACTCCCGGCGGTTTGCGGTGCAGTTGATATCCACGTCAATGCCGATCTCTTTCAGGGACGCCTGGGCGGACTCGGCCAGCAGGGGCAGCTCCTGACGGGAGGGGTAGGTCAGCCAGCGGACGGTCAGCTTCACGCCGTCCTTTTCCCGGATGCCGTCGCCGTCGGAATCCACCCAGCCCGCTTCCTCCAGAACCGCTTTGGCGCCCTCGGGGTCGTAGGCCTCCGCCGTGACGTTCTCGCCGCCAAAGGTGGAGAAGCCGTCGGGGAACGCGCCGCTGGCGGCGACGCCGTGACCGTCTAAGAGGGTTTTCACAAAGCCCTCCTTGTTGATGCCCATGGCGATGGCCTTGCGGACGGCGGCGTCCTGCATGATGGGGCTGGTCATGTTCATGGAGCCGAAGAAGGCGCGGGAGGTCTGGATGGCGGAGAACTGATAACCGCCGTTTTCAAAATTGGGGTAGGCCTCATAGGCCATGCCGTAGGCGGCGTCGATGTCCCCGGCCTGCAAGGCGGCGGAGAGAGTGTCGCCGTTACTAAGGGTGCGGATGGTCAGCTCGTCCAGTTTGGGCGTGCCGTTCCAATACTGGGTGTTGGGGGTCAGGGTCAGATGGTCGTCCGTGACCAGCTCCTTTACAACGTAGGGGCCGGTGCCAACGACGATGCCGTTTTCAAAATCCGACGCGTCCACATCGATGATGCAGCCGTAGGGGTCGCCCAGATAGTTCATCAGGGCGGGATTGGGCTCACTAGTGGTGACGGTCAATACCTGGCCGTCGGCGGCCACGTCCACGATCTTCGTGTCGCTGGGGGCGCGATCGTGATTTTCCAGCAGATGGTTCAAGCACTGCTTTACGGCTTCGCCGTCCATGTCCCGGCCGGAGGAGAATTTTACGCCATCCCGGAGGGTGATCGTCCAGGTGCAGCCGCCGTCGTTTGTCCAGTCGGTGGCCAGCCAGGGTTCCAGCTCCATGGCGTCGGTGTAATGCACCAGGGTTTCCCCAATGCCGTAGCGGATGCACGCCCAGCCGTTGTAGGTGCGGTGGGGGTCAACGGTTTCTTCCCAGTTTTCGGAGTTGAAGGTGGTGTCGCCGATGACCATGGTTTTTTGGGTTTGTGCCGTGCCGGAACTGCCGCAGCCGGTCAGCAGAGCCGCTGCCAGACAGGCAGTCAGCAGGAGAGAAATAATCTTTCTCATGATGGATTCCTTTCGTAGTCGATATTTATGTCCTGCCGGACGTCACGGCATAACATCATGATAATACGCTGTCGATTAAGCGTTTGGTGTAATCGTTTTGGGGATTGCGGATGACTTCATCCGGGGTGCCTTCTTCCACGATTTCCCCGCGGTGCATCACCAGCACCCGGTCGCAGAACTGCTGCACCAGAGAAATATCGTGGCAGATAAAGAGGATAGAGAGGTCACGCCCCTGTTGGGTTCTCAGGGCGTTCAGCAGCTCCAGGATTTCCTTCTGCACCGTCACATCCAGCGCGGAGGTGATCTCGTCGCAGATCAGGAGCCGGGGCGCGATGGCCAAAGCCCGGGCAATGGCCGCCCGCTGGCATTGCCCGCCGCTGACCTGATGAGGGTAGCGGTCGGCATATTCCGGGGGCAGGCCGCAGTTTTTCAGCAGGGATTCTACCCGTTCCCGGGTCTCCTTTTGGGAAAGTCCGGCGTTTCGCAGACTTTCGCCGATGCCGTCGCCCAGAGTGCGGCGGGGGTCAAAGGAATCCGCCGGGGTCTGAAAAACCATCTGCATGGTTCTGTAAACCTCCCGCAGCGCCTTGCCTTTCCGGTTTGTGATGTCCTCACCGTCCAGAAAAACGGAGCCGGAGGTGGCCTCCACCAGCCGGGCGATCATGTTGACGGCGGTGGTTTTTCCGCTGCCGCTTTCCCCGATGATGGCGAGGCACTCGCCGGGGAACAGGTCAAAGCGGATATTTTTCACGGCGGTAAAGTCCGACTGCCCCTGCCGGGAGAAGGTCTTGGTAAGACCGCTGACTTTCAGGATCGGTTCCATATCTTCACCTCCGGAGCCGGGGCACGGCGGCAAGAAGCGCCTTGGTATAGTCTGCCTGGGGATTTGTCAGGATATCCCCGGTTTTTCCGTATTCCACGGTCTTTCCGTCCTTCAGCACCAGCACGTTGTCGGCCATGGCGCCGATGACGCCCAGATTGTGGGCGACCAGGACGATGGCGGTGCCGAAGGTATCCCGCACCATCCGCATTTCCTCCACCACCTGCTTCTGCAGGGTCACGTCCAGCGCGGAGGTCGGCTCGTCCGCAAGAAGAACGCCGGGGCTTAACAGCATGGCGGCGGCAATGCCCACCCGCTGCTGCATCCCGCCGGAAAGCTCGAAGGGGTAGCTTGTGAGAATCCGCATCCCGTCTTCAAAGCCCAGCCTGGAAAACATGTCCAGCGCCCGTTCTTCAAACTCTGTCCTGGAGATTCTGCCATGCTCCCGCATGGCTTCGTGCAGCTGCGCCCCCACCGTGCGGATGGGGCAGAAGGCGCTGCCCGCGCTCTGGAAAATATAGCCCAGCTCCGGGCCGCAGAGCTTGCGTAATTCCTTTTGGGGAAGCTGGGTAAGGATTTTTCCCTTATACCGGATGTTCCCCCCGGTGACGCGGCCCTCATTGCCGAGTAAACCCATGGCCGCCTTGATCAAAGTGGATTTGCCGCTGCCGCTTTCCCCTACAATGCCTAAGATTTCGCCGGGGGACAGGGTGAAGCTCACATCCTCCACGGCGGGCTGCCCCAGATAGGCGATATCCACATGCTCGTATCTTAGTAAGGTTTCCATGGTTACCTCCGGCTTTTGGGGTCTGCGTAGTCCCGGATGGTGTCGCCCAGAAGGTTGAAGATCATCACCGAAATGAAAATGGCAATGCCGGGGCTGAAGGTGATCCACGGGGAGGTGGTCATGAGGCTTCTGGTGTCGCTCATCATGCTGCCCCATTCGGGGATCGGCGGCTTCGCGCCCAGCCCCAGAAAGCTCAGCGCCGCCAGCTCCATCATCATGGTTCCGATGTCCAGCATGGCCGTGACCAGGATGGGGCCGATGATGTTGGGCAGAATGTGCCTGAAAACAATCTTTGCCGCGCTGCTGCCGGACAGCCGGACGGCCTTCATCCATTGGGTTTCTTTTTGCGCCAATGTCTGGCTTCGGGCGATCCGGGCGTATTTCGGCCAGGAGATCGCCGCCAGCGCGATAATGGCGTTTTGCAGTCCGCCCCCCAGCACCCCCGCCACCGCCAGGGCGAATACCAGGCCGGGGAACGCCAGAAACACGTCGGAAACGCGCATCAGCACCGTATCGGTCAAACCGCCGACCCAGCCGCAGGTCACACCCACGGCCGTACCCAGGGTCGTGATGACGGCCACCAGCAAAAGCGTGGAAAAAATACTCGCCCGGCTTCCGGCAATGACCCGGGACAGCATGTCCCGTCCGTACCGGTCTGTCCCCAGAGGATGGGCTTTGGTAGGCGCCTGCTTGGCGATGTCCAGATTCTGGAGGTACGGGTCATAGGGCGTCAGGTACTCCGAAAAGAAGGAGCAAACAATCAGGGCGATTGCCAGGACGGAAAAAAGAATCAGGCGGGCTTTCACCGTGTTTCGCCTGACTGTGCCTATGGAGGTTTTTACGGTCTTCATCCCGCCTGCACCCCCAGTCGGATTCTCGGGTCGAGGACGTGGTAGAGAATGTCCGTGACCAGATTCACCATCACGTAAATGATCGCCATCCAGACCACATAAGCCTGAATGAGGGGGTAGTCCCGCATGGTGATGGCGTCCACCGCCAGCTTCCCCACGCCGTCCCACATGAAGATGCTTTCAATAATGGCCGTGCCGCCGAGTAAGCTGCCGATGGACAGCGCCAGCAGGGTCAGAATGGTGAGCATGGCGGATTTCAGCACGCTTTTCCACAGGATTACCCGTCCGCGCACGCCTCTTGCCGCCGCGCCGAGAACGTAGTCCGTATTCAGTTCTTCCAGCACCGCGGCTCTGACCTGCCGCATATACTTGGCGGACATGGCAATGGCCAGGGTCAGGGTGGGGAGAATAGCGCCCTGCACCGTAGTCCCGCCGGAAATGACGGGCAGCAGCTTCCATTTTATGGAAAACAGCTGCATCAGCAGCAGCGCCACAAAAAAGTTCGGCAGGCTGTTGCCGATGAAGCTGAAAAACCGCAGAAAATAGTCCGTAAACTTGTCGTGCTTCACCGCTGCCCAGATGCCCAGGGGGATGGAAATGACCACCGTTGCCCCGATGGAGAGCGCCGTCAGCAGCAGCGTCGCCGGGAGCTTGGACACAAACGTCCCGAATACATCCTTTCCGGAGACGTAGCTGACGCCCATATCACCGGTCAGCAGCCCTCTCAGCCATGCGCCATATTGCGTCAGAAAGGGCTGGTCAAGCCCCAGCTCTGCCCGTTTGGCGTCGATGATCTCCTGCGCCACCGCACCCTTGTCGCCGTACAGCTCGATAATGGCGTCGCTGCCTGCGGCGCGCATCATGGCGAAGGACAGGAAGGTAATGCCCAGCAGCACCGGGATCAGCTGCAAAAAGCGCTTGCCTATATATTTGCTCAAGTTGATATCCCCTTTAGAAAGCTCACGCTTCCTCAGCTTTCCAGCAGACCTGCCTTCCGTCCTTCGATGAGGAACATGGGCGTGGAGGCGTTGTTGATGCGCTCCTCCTTCGTCCAGACCCGCTGCCAGATGTTCTCGTCGGCGCTCGCCTGAATGCCGAAGCGGCTCAGGACACGCAGATCCCACTGAGGACGGTGCTGCCGGGACAGGGGCGTCTTCCGGGCAATGGCCTCCATGGCGTCCACGTCCGTTCCGGCGTTTTCGTCCCGCACGTCGGAGACGGCCAGATTCTCCCGATCCCGCCTGTGACCCAGCTCCGCTTTCTCGTCCCACAGATACCGGTACCAGTTGGCGTCGAAGTTCAGCAGCAGCCCACCGGGAGCGAGAACCCGTGTCCAGTGGCTGTAGGCCTTTTCCGGATCGTGGAGATTCCAGGTCACGTTTCGGGTGACCAGCACGTCAAAGCTGTGATCCGCGAACATCAGCTCCTCCGCGTTCATCTGGTGAAAGTCGATCTTGTCCGCGAGGGCGCCCGCGTTGCGCCGGGCTTCTTCCAGCATGGAGGCGGTATAGTCCACCGCAGTCACCTGATAGCCCATTCTCGCCAGAATGATGGCGAAGAAGCCCGGGCCGGTGCCCACGTCCAGCACCCGGATGGAGCCGGGCTTCCGTCCCGGAAAACGGGCGGTGATCCGTTCCTGAATGGTGCGTCCCCAGACGCGCTTCTGGTCAGTCGCCAGCTCCTCCTGATTTACACCGGAGTAGCCGGGGGCGCGGTGCGTCCAGTAGTGGATGTTTTCTTCCTCGTAAGTAGCAAACCGGTTCATATGAAATCCTCCTGCCCCCGTCCGACTGTGAGAACAGCGAGGGGGAATTTTGGGAACTTGTGTATTTGTATGGACATATACTAGCACGGGAAAAGGGACAGCGGAAGCCCCCCCGGGGGTTGTAAATCGATAAATAATTACGGAAAATAGTGAAATCATGCCGCGGAACCGAAAAGCCCCGCGGCGTTCAAAATTATTTCTGCGCAAATACGCCGAACATGGGCGCGTGGATAAGGTCAGCCGCCCCCAGCACCCGCTGGCCTACCGTCAGGTCTGTCCGGCAGCGGGAAAACCCGATCTTTTTCAGCACGGCTTCGTCCCAGGCAGGCCGCTTCTGCCCCACGTCCAGCGCCAAAGTGATGGCGTTGTTTTCCTCCACCAGCGCCTCCGTCATGCCCACATGGCCGTAGGGGCTGTCCGGCGCTACGGAGCAGTTCTGAGTGCTTTCGCTGCGCACATTCGCCGCGTAGTCTGCGTCAAAATTCAGGAGCAGTCCGCCCGGTTTCAGCACCCGGTGCCACTGGGCATAGGCTTTCTCCGGCTGCGGCAGCGTCCAGGTCAGATTCCGGCTGAGCACCACGTCGAAGGTACCCTCCGGGAAATCCAACTCCTGGGCATCCATATGCCGGAAGGCAATGTCCAGCCCAAGACCTGCCGCCATGGCGGCGGCTTCCTCCAGCATGGCGGGGGTCAGGTCGATGCCCGTCACCCTGTGCCCCAGCCGCGCCATGAGGATGGCAAAGAATCCGGTGCCGGTACCCACGTCCAGAATGTTCAAGGGCGTTCCTTGCGGCAGCCGGGCTTCCAACTCCTCCTGCCAGCGCCGCCCCATGATGCTCCCCAGCTCGTTTTTCCGCACGGCTCCAAAGTCGCGGGAACGTATCGTCCAATAGCGTACAACTCTGTCTTCAATGGCGCAATCTTCCATGGTTTTCTCTCCCGGATTGGTTTTCCCATATTGTATCCCCCTTTCGTCAATTTGAGAAGCCCCCCGGGGGGATACCGGGCAGCATAAAGCCCTCCCCGAGCAGATCGGGGAGGGTAATTTGTTCCCGTGGCGGTATTACATTCCTTCCAGCCATTCCACCAGACCGTAATCACCCAGATAGGCACGCTCCGGGACGGCGAAATGGTCAGCCCCCTCGATTTCCGCAATTTGGGCGGTTCCACCGGCGGCTGTCAGCGCGTCCACAATGGCGATGGAGGATTCCGGCTTCACGATGGTGTCCTCCGTCCCCACAAAGGCGTAGACCGGTGTGTCTTTCAGCGCCTGAACGTTTTCCGGCGTGTTGCGGATGCTGCCGGACAGCGGCGCGATCCGGGCAAAGAACCCGGGGTGTGCGGCGGCAATGCTCCATACGCCGGTGCCACCCATGCTGTGACCGGTGAGGGAGATGTTCGCCGTATCGATCCCGTAGGTTCTGACGACCGTCCGGATCATATCCATCAGGCCGTTGTCCATATCCGACCAGCCCTTCAGGCTCTGGGGCAGCTGGGGAATCAGTACGTAGGAGGAAAGCGCCCCAAGCTGTCCGGATTGCAGGTATTGGGGGAACCCACCGGCTTCCGTAATGAGATTCAGGTCGTCTCCCTTCCCGCTGCCGCCGTGGAGATACACGATCAGCCCCGGATTTGCCCCGGGTGCTTCCGGTACGTAGAGCCAGCAGTCCGCAGTCCGTCCATGGGACAATGTCAGCGTGACCTGCTGCAAGCCGGCGGCCGGTTCCGGGACGCTGGGCTGGGTGGCTTCCGTGGGTTCCGGCTCTGGCTCGGTAAAAGCGGTGCTCGGCGCTGTCGTCTCCGGCGCTGTCGTCTCTGGTTCTGTCAGCTGCGTCTGCGCAGTCGACTCCGTCTGCGGTACCTCCGTTTCGGAAACCGGCGGCACCGTTTCAGTGCCGGAAGGACTCGGCTCGCTCCGTCCGGAACAGCCGGACAATACAATCAGCAGGGCCAATAGAAGAATCTGAAATTTACGCATAATTTCCTCCAGTGTCACATCAATAAAGTTTTCGCTTATTCTACGCATTATAGCACACCAACGGTTCTTTACAAGCGACGATCTTGAATTTTATCATATATTCCCAAAAATAAGGGTTGATTTTTTCTGCGTTTGTGTGTATCATATAAAAATTCAACAGGAGCGGTTTGCGGCGCGTGTCCCCCGTGCGCCAAAAGCCCTCCGCATTTATTATTATGGAAGGGAGCGTTGTCCTTTGCTGACACCATTTTACGAAAAGCTGCACATTACGGATACCGTCTCCGTGATTATCGTTTCCATCGCGCTGATGCTGATCTGCGGCTTCGCGGCTACCCGCGTCACCAAGCGGCTGCGGCTGCCCAATGTCACGGCGTACATCGTGGCGGGCATCCTCATCGGCCCCTACTGCCTGAATCTGGTGCCGGGAAACGTGGTCGACGGCATGGATTTTATCGCCGATATCGCGCTGGCCTTCATCGCCTTCAGCACCGGCGAATTCTTCAAATTCGACACGTTGAAAAAAAGCGGCGGGAAGGTCATGATCATCACGGTTTTTGAGGCGATTCTCGCCTCGGTGCTGGTGTTTATCGTCACTTTTTTTGTGCTGGGACTGGAGCTGAATTTCTCCATCGTCCTCGCCGCCCTGGCCTCGGCCACCGCGCCAGCCTCCACCGTTATGACCATCCGCCAGACCCAAGCCAAGGGCGACTTCGTGGACACCCTTTTGCAGGTGGTGGCGCTGGACGACGTGGTGGGGCTGGTGGCCTACAGCATTGCCATTTCCGTGGCGCTGGCTTCGGCCACCGGCGCGTTCCATGCGGGCGCTATTCTCAAGCCCCTGGCTGTCAACGCGCTGGTGCTTCTGCTGGGCGGGGGCTTCGGCTTCTTCCTGAAGCTGCTGCTCCACAAGCGCTCCACGGATAACCGGCTCATCGTATCCATTGCCCTGCTGTTCGCCTTCTGCGGCATCTGCGCTATGCTGGACGTCTCCCCGCTGCTGGGGTGCATGTCCATGGGCATGGTCTACATAAACCTCACCGACGACAAGCGGCTGTTCCAGCAGCTCAACTATTTCAGCCCCCCTATTCTGCTGCTGTTCTTCGTGCGTTCCGGGCTGAACTTTGACCTGGACGCCCTGGTGGACAACTCCGAGAGCATCGGCACAACACCCCTGGTGGTGGTCGGTATCCTCTACTTTCTGGTGCGCATCGTGGGCAAGTACGCCGGTGCGTTCCTGGGCTGCCTTGTGACGAAAAAGGACAAAAAGGTTCGCAATTTCCTGGGACTTGCCCTGATCCCCCAGGCGGGTGTGGCCATCGGTCTGGCGGCCACCGGCGCCCGGACGCTGGGCGGCGAGGTGGGCAACGCCCTGGAAACCATCATTCTGGCATCCAGCGTGCTTTACGAGCTGATCGGCCCCGCCTGTGCCAAGCTGTCGCTGTACCTGTCCGGCTCCTACTCCAACAAGCTGGAGGATCTGGCGCCCATTCCGGCTACGGAGCCGGGGGAGCCGCCAAAGTCTGAGGTGGAGCTGCTGATTGCCCGGATTCAGGCCATTCAGGAGGAGCTGCCAAAGCACAACAACCCCTATTACGAGGATGAACAGGCATTCACCGAAGCCGCGGCGGAGCATTCCGCCCAGATGGAGGCGCTCTTCGGGATGCCGGGGAAAGCCAATACTGCCATGCCGGGGAGGAAACGGAAATGAAGGAACTACTGTCCATAGAGGATCCCATTGCCAGTCTGCTGGGCGACTGGAGCGTGGGGCTGGATCTCGGCTCGACATTGCTGCGCATTGCGCTGATCGTCATTCTGGCGGCATCCATCGGCTGCGAACGTTCCAGCAAGCGGCACAGCGCCGGTTTGCGCACCTTCGTGCTTGCGGCGTTCTCCGCCACCGTGTCCATGCTGCTGGATCAGTACTTATATGTACTTCTGGGGTGCAAGGTGCCGCTGCTGTCGGCGGCCACGCTGCTGGCCGTCACCTCCGTCAGCGCCAACTCCATTCTCTTTTCCTCCCGTGGTCAGATCAAGGGACTGACCACCTCGGCGGGACTGGTGAGCTGCTGCATTCTGGGCTTTGCCACCGGCGCGGGACTGTACACCCTGACGCTGATCGTGTACGTTTTTCTGCTGTCCATTCTGGCGGGCTTCCCCGCCTTTGAAGCATACCTGAAAAACCGCTCCAACCACTTTGAAGTCCACATGGAGCTGAAAAGCAGCTCGTATCTCCGGGATTTCGTCACGGTGAGCCGCCGCCTGGGTCTGCGCATCGACGACATTGAAGCCAATCAGGCCTACGCCGGTTCCGGGCTGAGCGTGTATTCCATTTCGTTGACCATCTGCTCCCAGGAACTCAAGAAATACAAGACCCACGTGGAGATCATCGAGGCGCTGTCCTCCCTGGATTACATCTACCATATCGAAGAAATGCACTGAATGAAACACGGTGCAGCCCCTTGACCGGGACTGCACCGTGTTTTCTTACTGTTCCCCCGTCTCCCGGCACAGCGCGATGAAGCGCTGCATACTCTCGGAGAGGTATTTCCGCTTGTGGTACACGATATTCAGGGTTCGACGCAGCGGCTCTTTCAGCGTCAGCGGAATCACATTGCCGCTGGCAACGTCCTGCTGGATCAGAAGCTTCGGCAGCACCGCCACGCCCAGCCCCTCCACGACGGCCTTGATCAGCGCCTGGGTGCTGACGCTTTCCCAAGCGGGCTGCACCGAAAGCCGGTGCAGCGCCAGATACCCGTCCAGCGCCTTTCTCCCGGCGCTCCCCGGCTCCCGCATCAGAAAGGGGAACTGAGCCAGCTCCTGAATGGTCACCTCCCCGCGCCCCGCAAGAGGGGAGTCCGGCGGCACGATGGCCTGTAATTCGTCCCTGGAAAAGGGGACGGCTACCAGCTCTTCATGCTCCTGCTGGGTCTCGATTAGCCCCAGATCGATGCGGTTGTCCAGAACCAGCTGCTCCACCTGACCGGCGGGGCAAACCTGCACTTGAGCGTGCAGCGCCGGGAATTCCGCCTGATACCGCCGCACCAGCTCCGGCAGAAGATAGGTGCCAATGGTGACCGTCGCCCCGATACGGACGGTGCCGATGGCGTCCCAGTTGCGCATCCGCTTTTCCAGCTCGTCCATCAGCGACACCATGTGGACGGCGTAGCCGTAGAATTCCCGGCCGCACTCCGTGGGGGATATCCGGCGTCCCACCCGCTCGAACAGCGTCACGCCGTAGTAATCCTCCAATTCCCGCAGCGCCAGACTCACCGAGGGCTGGGACAGATGCAGCGCCTGCGCCGCCTTCGTCACGCTGTTCTGGCGGTAGACTTCCACCAGAATCTTCATGTGCCGCAGCGTCATGGCGGTTCCTCCATTCATATCGTTTTTATTATATATTTCATATAATAATTCTATTTTACAAATAAGTCAAGTGTTGGTAAACTGGGGGCATGAGGAGGTAGAAGTATGACTGACAAAAAGAAAATTCTGGCGAAACTGTTTTTCTCCACGCTGTATTTGAGCGCGTTTACCTTCGGCGGCGGCTATGTCATCGTCACGCTGATGAAGCAGAAATTTGTGGATGAGCTGCACTGGATCCAGGAGGACGAGATGCTGGATCTCATTGCTATCGCTCAGTCCGCCCCCGGAGCCATCGCCGTCAACGGGGCGATCGTGGTGGGCTTCAAGCTGGCGGGTGTCCTCGGCGCTGTCACTGCTATCGTCGCAACCATCATCCCGCCGTTTTTGGTCATTACGGTGATTTCCTACTTTTACGAGCTGTTCCGGGACAACTATATCGTCAGCAACGTCCTTTCCGGTATGCAGGCCGGTGTGGGCGCGGTCATCGCCTCCGTGGTGCTGGACATGGGCGGCGGCGTTCTGAAACAGAAGTCCGTGCTCTCCATAGTTGTTATGTTAACCGCATTCGTGGCGACCTACGTATACAAGGTCAACGCAGTGTATATCATTCTGGCCTGTATCGCCATCGGCGTTATCCGCACCGTGATTTCACAAAGGAGGAACGCCCAATGATCTATTTACAGCTGTTCCTCAGCTTCCTGCAAATCGGCGCCCTGAGCTTCGGCGGCGGCTACGCCGCCATGCCGCTCATTCAGGCACAGATCGTCACCGAACACCAATGGTTGTCCATGAGCGAGTTTACCGATCTCGTGACCATTGCGGAAATGACCCCCGGCCCCATCGCCGTCAACTCCGCAACCTTCGTGGGAACGAAAATCGCCGGTGTTCCGGGGGCGCTGGTGGCTACCGCTGGCTGCATTCTCCCCGCCTGCATTCTGGTGACGCTGATTGCAAAGCTCTATCTCAAGTACCGCAATATCGCGGTATTGCAGAGCGTCCTCGGCTCACTGCGTCCGGCAGTGGTGGCCATGATCGCTTCGGCGGGGGTGCTGATTCTGCGCAACGCCTTCTGGAGCGGTGCGATCCGTCTTTCCGGCACGAACTGGAATATGGTTGCCCTGTTCGCCGCGGCCTTTCTGCTTCTGCGGAAGACGAAGCTCAGCCCCATTCTGATCATGCTGATGGCGGGGGCGGCCAATCTGGTTATTTCGCTGGTCACACCGTGAAAAATCTCGAAAAAACCACTTCCGCCGCCGACAGGACGCCCATGTTGGGGGTATCTGCCACCGGGAGAATGCGGATGTCGTTTCTGCCCCGGTACAGCGCTTTTGCGCCGATCTCCCGCCGGAGCCGCTCGGCCAGAAGCTCATGCCGGCAGCAGATGTCCCCCGCGAGATAAATGCTGTCCACGGGAATCAGGTTCAGCAGGTTAATAAGTCCCGCCGACAGATAGACCGCTTCCTGATCGAGAAGGCGCCGGGCTTCCGGCTCGTCCGCATGGTTAACGAGGTCGAACCAATCCCGGAAGCCGGAACCCTCCAGCAGCGCCGGGATGGACGCATAGGTTTCCAGGCACCCCCGGTTGCCGCAGGCGCACAGCCGCCCGTCGAAGCGGATGGTGGTGTGACCCAGCTCGCCGGTGAAATTCCCCAGCAGCTCCCCACCGGACACGATGGCCGCGCCGATGCCGATGTCGATGAACAGAAGCATAAAGTTCCGGCTCTGCCCTGTGCTTCGCTGATGCAGCGCCATAGCGCAGACGTCGTGCTCCAGGTACGCGGGCAGCCCCAGGGCGTCCGACAGGCGTTTGCCGATGTCCGCGCCGTGCCAGCGCTCGAACCGGGGTGGGTTGAGGATGCGGCCGTTTTCGCAGTCCAGCGGGCCGGGGGCGCTGATGCCGATGCCCAGAACCTTGCGCTTATCCACGGTTTCCAGCAGGGACGCAAGCGCCCCGGTGATGGCGTCCATCATGTCGCCCTGCTCCGGCAGTTCCCGGCATTGCAGCAGATTGCCGCCGATGTCGCACAGCCCCACGGTGCAGCCCTTTCTTGCCAGATCCACCGCGAGGGCATAATAGCTGTCCGCCCGCAGAGCCAACGGTGTGGCACTGCGTCCCCGTCCGGCGGACTGGGGAGCAAGCTCCGTCACCACGCCCGCGTTCAGAAGTTCCTCCACGATGAGGGACGCCGCCGCCCGGGTCAGACCCGTGGCGCGCGCCAGCTCTGCCCGGCTCATGGCCTGACGGCGGAGAATCCGGAGGACTGCCTTGCGGTTGTATTCTTTTGTGTAGTCGGCATTGCGCGGCTTCTGCGTCATTTGAGTACCCTCATTCCATAGCTGCAATGACCCGGGACGTATCGCCCCGGGTCAGAAATTTATCCCATTGCCTTCAGAACTGCGTCCATTTCCGGAATGCTGGGAATGCCGCCGGAATGCTCCGTGGACAGACTGGCCGCCGCGGCGGCGAAGCTGCCGATGTACCTGAGGTCATCTTCCGTCAGCTCGCTGACGGGCTTGCCCAGCTCCAGCAGCCGCGCCATGGCGCTGCCGCCGAAGATATCCCCCGCACCGGTGGTGTCCACGGGATGCACCTTGGGGCAGACAGCGCGGAAAGCCGCCGCCTTTGTTTTCAGCAGACAGCCGTCAGGCCCCAGCGTCACCATAGCAAGGGACACGCCGAATTCCGTCAGCAGCTTGTCCGCGCCCTCTTCCGGGGTGCAGTTCCAGAGAAATTCCACCTCGTTGTCGCTGATTTTTACCACGTCCGCCTGATGCAGGCTCCAGAGCATCTGCTCCTTCGCCGCGTCCTCGTTCGGCCACAGGGGGAGCCGCAGATTGGGGTCGCAGCTGATGAGCTTCCCCTGGGCTTTGGCGTAGGCAACCGCCTTCTGGGTCGCCGTGCGGACAGGCTCGTCCGTCAGGCTCAGGGTGCCGAAGTGGAACACCTTGGCCTCGTCAATGAGGGATTTGTCCACTTCCTCCCACCGCAGCTGGGTGTCCGCGCCGGGCTTCCGGGCGAAGGAGAAGGAGCGGTCGCCGCTTTCATCGAAGGTCACAAAGGCCAGGGTGGTAAACACGCTGTCGTCCACCAGAATCCCCTTCGTCTCAATTCCGGCGGCGTTCAGCGTCCCCAGCAGCAGATTGCCGAAGGCGTCGTTTCCCACCTTGCCCAGAAACGCGGTCTTTCTGCCGCAGGCATTCAGTGCAGCCAGAAAATTGCCGGGAGCGCCGCCGGGGTTGGCGGCCATGGTGGGGTATCCGGCGCTGTCCTTGGACTTCGCCGCAAAATCAATGAGCAGTTCGCCCAGCGCTACTACGTCGATCATGGCACGCACCCACTCAGTCCCTGGCCGCGGGGTACTCGGTGCAGAGCAGACGGTAAGGCGCTTCGTCCTCCTCAATGGCCGGGAAGCGACCCATGGGTGGGTTGAAGCGGTTGTCCTTGGCGTCGTCGTTGCACTGGCTGACCTCGCCCAGCAGCACGTCGCCCGTACCCGGCTCCACCTCGAAATCGTGGTACAGGTACTGCTGGATGTAGATGGACTCGCCGGGGGTCAGGCGGATCTGGGTTCCGGCGGGAACGGTGTAAGTCCTGCCGTCGGTATGGACGGTGACGTCGCTTTCATAGTCGATGGACTCGTCGGGGTGGGAATTGTACACCCGGATCAGCACGTTTCCGCCGCCCCGGTTGATGATGTCCTCGGTCTTGTACCAGTGGAAGTGGTTGGGGGAATACTGCCCCTCCTTCAGGAACAGCAGCTTCTCGGCGTAGACCTTTGGGTATTTTTCCCGCATGGTCTGGCTGCCGTTGCGGATGGTGATGAGGGAGAAGCCGATCTTATCGAAATTCCCCTGACCGTAGTCCGTGATGTCCCAGCCCAGGCAGCAGTCCCGGACTTCGTCGTATTCGTGACCTTTGGTTTCCCATTCCTCCGGGGTAAAATGGCAGAAGGGGGGCAGGTAGCAGCGGTATTTCTGGCACATGGCCTCCAGTTCCCGCAGCGCTTTGTTGACTTCGGAACGCTTCATGGTTTTCTCTCCTTTGTGTGTAAATCAGAATCCGGAAAAACCGGTTTTGCTCTGGTTTTAGAATACCATTTGCCCGGTATTTTGTCAAGTGAATTGACAATTAAGAGACTGATTTCCAGTGAGGAAATTCGGATCTTGTATTATATTTACAAATTCGAATATGCTTTTTCGTGCAGAATAACTGTTCCAATATATGAACGCCTCTGACACAGTCATGATGCCTGTGTCAGAGGCGTATTTGCGTCCGTCACCCGAGGCAGCTTCCGCAGGGGGTATAGCCCGCGTTGATCGCTTCCTCGTAGGTGTCGAAGATGATCCGGTTCTTTTCCGTCGGGAGGTTCGCGCAGTCGGGGGAATGGAACTTGTGGGAGTTGACGTTGCCGATGAACTGCACCGGCTGGGCAGGCTCCGCGTTTTCCGGGTTCGCCGACTGGTTGTCCCATGTGAACGTGACTTCCTTGCCGTCCGTGCGGGCGACGATGGTGCCAAGCTCGTCGGTTCGCAGAATGGTGACGCCCGCCTGATTCAGCCGGGACAGGGGTTCCTCGTGGGGGTGACCGTAGGAGTTGCCCTTGCCCACGGAGATCACGGCGTAGTCGGGGTTTACCTCGTTGAGAAAGCGGTAGCCCGTGGAGGTGTTGGAGCCGTGATGCCCTACTTTCAGCACATCCGTCTTCCAGGACATCCGGCTGCCCCAGTAGTCCAGCATGTCGTTTTCCGCGCCGGTCTCCATGTCCCCGGTGAACAGGAAGGAGGTATCGCCGTACTGAACTTTCAGGATGATGGAGGTGTCGTTCTGGTCGGCGTAGGACTGCACGGGGCCGAGAACCGTGACGGAGGTCTCACCCAGCGTCCAGCTGTCCCCGGGTGAGGGAATGGTGATCTCCAGCCGCTGCTGGTCGGCGTAATAGACAAAATCGTCGAACACCTTGGAAGCATAGGTTCTTGTGGGGGCGTACACGGCGTGGGTGGGATACACCGCCAGAACGGAGGGCAGGCCGCCCACGTGGTCTTCGTGGGCGTGGGTGCAGACCACGGCAGACAGCTCCTCCACGCCCTGCTGCTCTAAGTAGGAGACGACCAGCTGGCCGTCTTCCCGGTTGCCGCCGTCAATGAGCATATACTCCCCGCCGCATTCCAGCAGGGCGCAGTCCGCCTGCCCCACGTCGATAAAGTGGACGGCGAGGCCGGCCGGGGGGATCCGCTCCGGGAGAAGCCGGCAGCCGCAGAGCAGCAGCGACAGAGTCAGAAGGAGGGCAGGAATCCCCTTCCTCATTTCGTCGTAAGCCCCTTGTTGTTCTTTGCTTTTTTCTGCTGGTTAAGCCAGGTGTTCATCACCAGACTGTGGGGCAGCAGCTTCACCAGAAATACCTGGAATTTGACGGAGAAGCCGTGGATGGAGCAGTCCTTTTTCGAGTGGTACAGGTCGTTAAGGCCGGTTTTGACCACGTCCTTCGCCTCGTACAGGCGGTTAAAGTAGCGCACCTCGTTGTCGGCGTTGGTCTGGAATGCATGATTGAAGAATTCCGTTTTCACCCAGCCGGGGTTCATGGCCATGACCCGGATGCCTTTGGCCTTCAGCTCCCGGTTCATGGAGCGGCTGTAGCTGAGGACAAACGCCTTGGTGGCGGCGTAGGTGGTGATGTACGGCACTGGCTGGAAGGCAGACAGGCTGTCCAGCTCCAGAATGTGGCTGCCGGGCTGCATGTAGGGGACGCACAGCCGGGTCATGAGCAGCAGCGCCTTGCAGTTCAGGTCGATCATGCGGCAGTCGTCCTCCACGGGCACCTTCTGGTAAGCGCCGAATTTGCCGAAGCCCGCGGCGTTCACCAGCAGCCTGACATTGGGCTTTTCGGCTTCCAGCAAGGCTTCCAGTTCCGTAAAGCTGGATTCTTCCAGCAAGTCCAGCACGATGGGACGAACCGGGACGCTTGTCTCGGCTTTCAGGGTTTCCAGAGCCGACGCGCGCCGCGCGACCGCCCAGATTTCATCCACGGAAACGTACCCGCCCAGCTGACGGACGAATTCCCGCCCCATGCCGGAGCTGGCTCCCGTGACAATGGCAATGTTCATATGATTGCAGCCTCCTTGTGTGTAAATTAAGCTGTGGTTATATTTCGTAGTTTATCCGGTATTCTCTGCACTTTTGGATAGCCAGATCGTGTCCCTGCTGTGCCGCCGCTTTATACCAGTATTTCGCTTTTTCCAAATCCTGTGCAACGCCGACACCGTCTTCATAGAAAGAACCAAGATTGTACTGACCGTCCCAATCGCCGTGCGTGGCGGCTCTTTCCGTCCAGTAAAAGGCTTTTGGCAAATCTTTTTCGACGCCAAGCCCTTCCAAATAGAAGTATCCGACCTGACATTCCGCCAAGGGGTAGCCTTTCTCCGCCAGTTCCATGTGACCGGCAAAGCACTTGTCATATTGTTTGCTTTCCCAATATTTTTCAATCAGTTCATTGCACCTGTAAAATTCGGCGCAGGGCTTATAATAGGATTCTGCCATATCAGTACCTCCAGAAATTCTGGTTTATTCCGAAGAAATACCGTCGTTCGCAACTCTCTGCTTTGCTCTGTCCAGCAGCGCCTGACGCTCGTTTGGCAGCGTCTCGTCCAGCACCCCTTCCAGCAGGGCGTTCAGAGTCTCGCGGATGGCTTTTCCCTCATATCCCAGCGCCAGAAGGTCGTTTCCGTTGACGGCCAGGTCTTTCACCGTTAGGCAGGCGTTTTCCGCCCGGATCTCAGCCAGAGCAGCCCGGATCTTCGGGAACACGTCCAGTTCCTCCGCTTCGCCGGTGCCTTTCCCACCCATGTCCGCCTCCTGAAGCGTCAGCAGCGCATCCAGCGTGTCCCAGCCCAGACGGCTGACCCGGCGGCGCAGCAGCTTCTTGTCCGGCGTCAGCGGGGTCATGTGCTGACAGATGAGCAGCACCGCCTGCTCCCGCAGTGCCGTGGGGGCTTTCAGCCGCCGCAGGACTTCGTCAGCAATCTCCGCGCTTTTCTGGGCGTGGCCGTAAAAATGCCCACGGCCGTTTTCGTCCCGGGTAAAGGTGGCAACTTTACCGGTGTCGTGGAGCAGCGCCGCCCAGCGCAGCGTCAGATTAGCGGGAACGCCCGCCGTCACGTGGGCGGTGTGGGTGAACAGATCGTAGGCGTGGTGGGGGCTGTGCTGGTCAAAGCCGATCATGGGCTGCAATTCCGGGATCACCGCCCCCAGAATCGGGGCGAAGCGGCACAGGTCCTCCACGCCGACCAGCGGCAACAGTTTACATAATTCATCAAAAATCCGTTCTTCCGCCAGATTGTCCATCAACTGCGCCTGAGATTCCATGGCGTTTTTCGTCGCCGGGTCAACGGTCAGACCGTATTTCACGGCGAACCGCACCCCCCGCAGAATCCGCAGGGAATCCTCCTGAAACCGGGTCACAGGGTCGCCCACCGCCCGCAGTACTTTCGCTTCCAGATCCCCCCGGCCGCCGAAAGGGTCGGCAAAGCCCCGGGCGGGGGAATAGGCCATGGCGTTCACGGTGTAGTCCCGCCGGGCAAGGTCGTCTTCCACGCTGTCCACAAATTTCACCCAGTCCGGGTGCCGGTTGTCCCGGTACGCGCCCTCCGTGCGGAAGGTGGTGATCTCCACCACGCCCCCCGCCGTGACCACGCCCACGGTGCCGTGCTTTTCTCCCGCCAGCACCAGCTTTTTCCCGGCGAAGACCGCTTCGGTCTGCTGAGGGACGGCGGCGGTGCAGATGTCATAATCGTGGGGCTGTAAGCCAAGGCAGGCATCCCGCACGCAGCCGCCCACCGCGTAGGCCGGATATCCGGCGTCCTCCAGAGCGTTCAGGCATTCCAAAACATACGAGGGAAGCTTCATGGGGCGTTCTCCTGTTTGGGCGTCAGGCTGCACAGGTCGGTCAGCGCCCACACCGCGCAGCTAAAATACAGAATCAGATACCCCGAGCCGGACAGCGCCGCACAGCCGAGGTAAGCGGCCATCAGCCCCGCACCCAGCTGCATCCGCCGACGACCCATTCCGGCGTCAAAGGCGGCTTCGTAAAATGCGAACAGCGCCATCAGTGCGCTGGCGGACAAATCCAGCCAGTAGTCCTGGAGCTGGGGATTGCTGCACCAGATGCCGTAATTGCCCAGCATATGAACGACGAAAAAGGCGCACACGGCCAGATGAGTCAGAAACAGCGGGCATTTTCCCACTCTGCGGCAGCGTCCGGCCACAACCAGCCCCACAGCTGACGCGACGCCCAGCACCTGGCGCAGCAGCAGCAGCCGCCCCTCCATCCACCATGGCAGCAGCACCGTCAGCCCAATGCCCGCAGCGGCGATATAATGCCCCACGGCGGCCATCAGGGAGGGCTGAAAGTTATCCTCATACTTTGCCGAGCCGTCCAGCTTCCACACGGAAGCGACGATCCACGCGGCGGCAATCGCGGTGAGCACCCACAGGACGATTTCCAGCGGGTGGTTCACCGGCAGCAGATTTTTCACGTCCACGGCCACGGCGTAGAGCAGCCGCCGCAGCAGCAGTGCGCAGCAGCCCAGCACAACGACGCTTATGGGCAGGCAATTTTGCTTACATTTTTGATTCATACAGGATCCTCCATGGATGCAAATATCCGGTAATGGGGGGAGATACATTAACCCCGGCACTTTTTCCATTATTATACCAGTCTATTCCCCTAATTTCCAGCCCTTTGTAAAAAAACTCTTTGTGTAGAATTTCTGCTTGTTTCACACGGAAAATCGGAGTATAATGGAACTATAAGTGTAAGCGGGGAGGAAGATCATGTTGTTGAAGGGAATTGCCGCCGTGTCCGCGATTTCGGCGGTTTTGATCTGTATTTGCGGCGGGGCGGCGTTCTGGTGGCTTCCGGCGCTGTTCGTCGGGGCGTTCCTGCTGCTGACCCTGGCGGCCTTCGGTTTTCTGTGCCTGGTCTGCGCCTTCGTGGACATGGACAAGCCCCAGGAGCACGACAGCCCCTTTTACCGCAGGGTCACGCAGGTGTACATCGGCGCGCTGGTCAGCTTGCTTCGGGTGCGTATCCATACGAAGGGGCTGGAAAAGATTCCCACCGATGGGCGGTTCATGCTGGTGTGCAACCACCTGTTCATCGCCGACCCCTGTGTGCTGCTGCACTGCTTCCCGAAGAGCCAGCTGGCCTTTATCACCAAGCAGGAAAATCAGCAGCTGTTCATCGTGGGCAAGGTCATGCACAAGATCCTCTGCCAGCCCATCGACCGGGAGAATGACCGCGCTGCACTGAAAACCATTATCAAGTGTATCCAGCTGCTGAAGGACGACGAAGTATCCGTCGCCGTTTTTCCTGAGGGCTACACCAGCAAGAATGGCAAGCTCCACCATTTCCGCAACGGCGTGTTCAAGATCGCCCAGAAGGCGAACGTCCCCATCGTGGTATGCACCATTCAGAACACCCGGCAGATTTTCCGCAACATTACCCACCTGAAGCCCACCGACGTGGAGCTGCATCTTCTGGGCGTGATCCCGGCGGAGGACTTGACGGGCAAGACCACCGTGGATATCGGAAATCAGGTCTACGAAATGATGATCGGCGATCTGGGAGAATCTTTCCGCATGGAAGAAGCTTGACCTTTGGGCAAGAAGCGTGTATAATGAGTTTTCACCCCATAAATAACCATTTTTGGAGGAAATACAATGAAAAACAGCGAAAAAACACTGGACATGATCGTGAACCTCTGCAAGAACCGGGGCTTTGTCTACGCCGGTTCCGAAATCTACGGCGGCCTGGCCAATTCCTGGGACTACGGCCCTCTCGGCGTGGAATTCAAGAACAACGTGAAAAAGGCATGGCTGAAGAAGTTCGTGCAGGAGTCCGACTATAACGTGGGTCTGGACGCCGCCATCATCATGAACCCCCAGACCTGGGTCACCACCGGCCACGTGGGCAACTTCTCTGACCCTCTGGTTGACTGCAAGGGCTGCGGCTCCCGTCAGCGGGCGGACAAGCTCATCGAGGCTGCCGAGTCCGGCAAGAGCGTCAACGTGGACGCCATGAGCTTTGACGAGATGGACGCCTTCATCGCATGTCACGAGGATGTTGTCTGCCCCAACTGCGGCAAGCACAATTTCACCCCCATCCGCAAGTTCAACCTGATGTTCAAGACCCAGATCGGCGTCACCGAGGACACCGCGTCCACCTGCTACCTCCGTCCCGAGACGGCGCAGGGCATTTTCGTGAACTTCGCCAACATCCAGCGCACCACCCGCCGCAAGCTGCCCTTCGGCGTCTGCCAGGTGGGCAAGGCCTTCCGCAACGAGATCACCCCCGGCAACTTCACCTTCCGCACCCGGGAATTTGAGCAGATGGAGTGTGAATTCTTCTGCCAGCCCGGCACTGACCTGGAGTGGTTCGCCTACTGGAAGGACTTCTGCAAGAACTGGTTGATTTCCCTTGGCATCAAGGAAGACTCCCTGCGTCTGCGGGATCATGAGCCTGCGGAGCTGGCCTTCTATTCCCGTGCCACCACCGACATCGAGTATCAGTTCCCCTTCGGCAACGGCTGGGGCGAGCTGTGGGGCATTGCCGACCGCACCAATTACGACCTCGGCCGCCATCAGGAGGCCTCCGGCAAGAGCCTGGAATACTACGATCAGGAGAAGGGCGAGCATTACGTTCCCTACGTCATCGAGCCGTCTCTGGGCTGCGACCGGGTTGCTCTGGCGTTCCTGTGCGAGGCCTACGACGAGGAAGTGGTAGGCACCGACAAGAAGGGCAATGCCGACGTGCGCACCGTGCTCCACCTGCATCCGGCGCTGGCGCCCTACAAGGCCGCCATTCTGCCCCTGTCCAAGAAGCTCAGCCCCAAGGCCGAGGAAATTTACCGGGAACTGCGCAAGGACTTCATGGTGGACTTTGACGACGCCGGTTCCATTGGCAAGCGTTACCGCCGGGAGGACGAGATCGGCACGCCTCTGTGCGTCACCGTGGACTTCCAGACCGTGGGCGACGAGAACACCCCTGCGGACAACTGCGTTACGGTTCGTGATCGGGACACCATGGAGCAGGTGCGGATTCCCATTGCCGAGCTGAAGAATTATATCGCGGAGAAGTGCGCGTTCTGATTGGGCGCGGTTAGTATCTGAGATAAAATGACCGCCCCGGAAAAATTCCGGGGCGGCCTGTTCTGTGTAAACGCTGCGTTATGCTCACATCGCGGCAATGGGGAACTGCCCATTGCCTAAGACGTTACTATAGGATTAGGTACAATAACTTGCGCAAATTGAAAAGAGCATAAAAAAGTAGACACGGCTTGCCGGTCTCTGGTAGAATG
>CAKTKC010000009.1 GCA_934569225.1 uncultured Oscillospiraceae bacterium
TACGATAGGTCATAGTGTATCGATAGTATTGTACTCATTTAGCGTGCAGTTGTCAATCGTGCAATTTGACACATTTCACGTGTTTTTTTCATCCCCCAGGGGGGGATTTTTGCTATTTTCCTTAAAATTGTGGAGAAAAGGTGCTTTTGGGGAAATTATTCACAAAAATGTAAAAATCTTTTTTGCTTGAAAACGACCGTCCATGGCAGAAAGCGGCGGGGAAGCGCTGCCGCTTCCCCGCCGGAATATCCGATTTTTTTGCGCACTCATTGAATTGTCAGCTTGTGGCAGTGACCCTCGCCCAGGACACGCTCGACGCAGGTTTTGAAGCGATCGAACCTGTCGTTGGGGACAAAGGCGACCGCCGTTCCGGCAAAGCCGCCGCCGTGGATGCGGACGGCGCCCTCTCCCTCCAGCAGCTGCTGGCACAGAGCGATGGTGAAGGCCATGTCCTGCTTCTGAATGTAGCCCGCCGGGGTCACGTTTTGCAGCAGCGTCCAGGACGCCATGCCGGAGGCGTTGACCAGGCGGAGGAATGCGTCAAAATTCCCCTCCTTCAGCGCCTGCACCTGGGATTTTACCCGCCGGTTCTCATTGAAGAAGTGGATGGCTCTGAGAACCGCCCGGTCGCCGGTGACCTTGCGGACTTCGGCGATGTGCCGGTAGAACGCCGTCTCGTCCACGTCGTAGAGAACCCCCTTGCCGAAGAACGCCGCCACGGCCTTCATCTCCACGGGCATAGCCGCGTACTCGTCCGTCAGGTCGGCATGGTCCGCGCCGGAGTCGATGGTGCAAAGGGTGTAGCCGCTGTGGGCGAAATCGTAGTCCACCTTTTCCACAATGGGGTTTTTCGGGTCGGCAAAATCGATGTACACCAGACCGCCCACGCTGGACGCCATCTGATCCATCAGGCCGGAGGGCTTGCCGTAGTAGACATTCTCGGCGTACTGGCCGATCTGGGCAATTTCAATGGCGGAAACTTTGCCGTCCGCAAACAGACCGTTGAGGATTCGGCCGATCAGCACCTCGAAGGCCGCGGAGCTGGACAGGCCGGAGCCGGGCAGAACGGTGGACCTGACCTTGGCCTCAAAGCCGCCCAGCTTATAGCCCCGCCGGGCAAACGCCGCCGCCACGCCCCGGATGAGTGCCGCCGTGGTGTTCTTCTCGGACTCTCTGGCCTCCAGATCGTTCAGGTCGATCTCCACGGGCTTGTAGCCCTCGGAATCCACTCGGATGATGTTCGTACCGGTGAGGGTGACCTCCGCCGTGGTCTGCATGTCAACTGCCGCCGCCAGCACACAGCCATGCTGATGGTCGGTGTGGTTGCCGCCGATCTCCGTGCGGCCGGGTGCGGAAAAATGATAGGTGTCAGCCATTTTGAACCTCCGTCAAAAATCGTTTCAGGGCAGCTCTGCCCGATTCGGTACACTTGTAAACGCCCGCGCACTCCAGAACCTGGGCAAACACCTGGCCGATCTCATACTGAATGATCGCTTCGGCGTTTTCTTCGCCAAATTCCGGGTGCCGCGCCAAGAACGCATCCGCCCAGTCGGCGTGCTTGGAAAGCGCCTCGTTCTCCCGCAGGTTCTCCCCCTTCAGCAGGGCTTCCCGCAGGTCGGCCATTTCCTTTTTCAGTCTGCCGGGGAGAACGGCCAGACCCATGACCTCGATCAGGCCGATGTTCTCTTTCTTGATGTGATGGAGTTCCTCGTGGGGGTGGTACAGCCCCATGGGATGCTCCCCCGTCGTCAGGTTGTTCCGCAGAACCAGGTCAAGCTCATACCGTCCCTCCCGCATACGGGCGATGGGGGTGATGGTGTTATGGGGTTCGCCGTCGGTCTCCGCGAAAACCATGGCCGCCGGGTCGCTGTAGGTGCGCCACTTGGCGAGGATCTTGCCCGCCAGATCGCACAGGTGGTCCTTGTTCCGGGAATTCAGGCGAAGCACCGTCATCGGGTATCTCACCACGCAGCAGTCCACATCTTCAAAGCCGGGAACCTCGAAACCGAACTCCTTCTCCGCCTTTTCCATGGGGAAGGTGTGGTGGCCGCCCTGAAAATGCTCGTGGGACAATATGCTGCCACCCACGATGGGCAGGTCGGCGTTGGACCCCAGGAAATAGTGGGGGAACTGCTCCACGAAGGAAAACAGCTTGTCGAACACTCCCCGGTCAATGACCATGGGCGTGTGCCTGGAATTCATGACGATGCAGTGTTCATTATAATAAACGTAGGGCGAATACTGGAAGCCCCAGAGCTGGCCGTTCACCATCACCGGCATGACCCGCAGATTCTGCCGCGCCGGGTGGGAAATGGTTCCGGCGTAGCCCACGTTTTCGGGGCAGAGCAGGCACTTGGGGTAACCGGAGGCCTTTTTCAGCTTCGCCGCCGCAATGTCCCGGGGGTCTTTTTCCGGCTTGGACAGGTTGATGGAGATCTCCAGCTTCCCGTATTTCGTATCCGCCGTCCAGCGCTCGTCTTTCGCAATGCGGTCGCGGCGGATGTAGTTGCAGTCCTGACTCAGGGTGTAGAAATAGTCCGTCGCCGCCTTGGGGGACTGGGTATACCGCGACCGGAACTCCCGCACCACCTCCGAGGGGCGGGGCGTCAGGAAGCCCATGAGCTTCGTGTCGAACAGGTCGCGCCCGGCGATGGTGTCCGCGATCATGCCCTGCTGGGCGGCATAGTCGCACAGCAGTTCCAGGCACGCCGGGAAGTCGAAGCGCTGCTCCTGCTTTTCGTAGCTTTCCAGATGCAGCTCAGAAAGAATCGTATTTCTCGCAAACGTCTCGTCCAGCGGATGGAGAAAGCCGCAGTTTTTCGCGTAATCCAGCAGCGAATCCAGCGCCGCCCAAACAGTTTCCGTTGTCATAGCCATGAGGATGCTCCTTGTGCCGGTTCCATAGGGAACCGATGATTGTTTCAGCCGTTTCTTTTCTCTGCAATGGCGGCAGATGGATTCCATCTGCCGCCATTATAACGCATGATTTACTTTTTGGCAAGATATTTCCGCATATCCAGCGAGCAGGCCGCCAGGATGATGCCGCCCTTGATGATGTACTGCATGGAGGGGTCGATGCCCAGCATGGACAGCGCCACGAAGATGATCCGCAGCACGAACACGCCCAGTACAATGCCGCTGATCTTGCCGGTGCCGCCGACGAAGGAAACGCCGCCGATGACGCAGGCCGCGATGGCGTCGCACTCGTAGTTGAGACCCGCCGACTGGGTGATGGAGCTGATACGGGCGCCCTCAATGAAGCCCGTAACGCCGTACATCGCGCCGGCCAGGGTGTGAACCATTACGGTCGTCCAGAACACGTTGACGCCGGAGACCTTGGCAGCGTCGGCGTTCGAGCCGACGGCGAACATGTTCTTGCCGAAGGCGGTCTTGTTCCAGATGAACCACATCAGCGCCACGAAAATGACCGCGTACAGCACGTACCAGGGAATGGAGATTTTCGCGCCGGAGCCGGTGACGAACTGGAGCATGGGCGCGGAGACCACGTTCTTATACTCCTGGGACAGGCCGGAAACGGGCTGGCCGTTGTTGCCGTTGAGCATGAAGAAGATCAGAATCAGGCCGTAGGTAATGAGCTGGGTGGCCAGGGTCACGATGAAGGGGTGCAGGCTGAACTTGGCCACGAAGAAGCCGTTCACCATACCGATCAGCGCGCCGATGGCGACTACCACCAAAACCGTCAGCAGAATCCAACCCGGGGTAATGGCCGGGAGGTTGGAGAAAAGTTTCCGGGAGATGGTGCGATCCTGCAATAGTGCGCCCGCGACGGCCGCGGTCAGGCCGACCACACGTCCGCCGGACAGGTCGGTACCGGTGAGGACGATACAGCCTGCGATACCCAGCGCCATGGGCAGCGACGCCGCCACCAGGGAAACGATGTTCGCGATGGAACCTGCGGACAGGAAGTTCTTGTTCTTGATAGCCGTATAGACGATGAAAATCACCATCAGAATATACAGCGCGTTATTCAGAATGCCGTCCGACCAGAACCGGCGGCGATCCGCCTTGTCGAGTCTTTGGTATTCTTCACTCTTTCTCTGAAGCTGTTTGACTGGATTTGCCATACCGCTGCCTCCTTATACATACTTCGCCGCAAGACGCATGATGTCTTCCTGCGTTGCTGTTTTTGCATCGACTTCACCGGCCAGCCGTCCGCCAGACATGACGAGGATCCGGTCGCACACGCCCAGCAGCTCGGGCATTTCGGACGAAACCATGATGACCGTCTTGCCTTTGTTCGCCAGATCGAGGATCAGCTGGTAAATCTCGTATTTCGCGCCGACGTCGATGCCGCGTGTCGGCTCGTCAAGCAGCAGCACGTCCGGCTCGGTGAGCAGCCAGCGGCCGATGATGACCTTCTGCTGGTTGCCGCCGGACAGGCTGCGGATCTTCGTCTCCTGGGTAGGCGTCTTGGTGTGCATGGCGTCGATGGACCACTGGGTGTCCTTCCTCATGGACTTGTCGCTGAGGACGAAGCCCGCCCGCTTGTGCCTGTCCAGACTGGAAATGACGGAATTTTCCCGGATGTCCAGGATTCCGAAAATACCCGTCGCCCGGCGCTCCTCGGTGAGCAGGGCAAAGTTGTTCTTGATGGACTGCCGGGGATTCAGATTCTTGCACTCCTTGCCGTCCAGCAGAATGCGGCCGCTCTTGCGGGTGGCGACGCCGAACATGGTTTCCAGCGTCTCCGTCCGGCCGCTGCCGTCCAGACCCGCGAGACCCACGATCTCGCCCCGCCGTGCGGTGAAGGAAACGTCCCGCAGGTTATTGTACAGTCCCGTCAGATGCTCGACCTCCAGATAGACCTCCCCGGGCTTGTTGGTCTTCGGGGGGAACTGGTTGCCAAGCTCACGGCCGACCATGAGACGGATGATGTCGTTCATCTCCAGCTCGGACGCCGGACGGGTCGCCACCAGCTGGCCGTCGCGCATGACGGTGATCTCGTCGGAGATGCGCTTGATCTCCGCCATTTTATGGGAAATATAGATGATGCCCATGCCGCGGTCCCGGAGCATGTTGATGATCCTGAACAGATGCTCAACCTCTTCCTCGGTCAGCGAGGACGTGGGTTCATCAAATACGATGACTTTCGAGTGATAGGAGACAGCCTTTGCGATCTCCACCATTTGACGCTGGGAAACCGGCATCGTGCCCATGACCCGGTGGGGGTCGACGTCGATGCCGAGCTCTTCAAAAATCGCTTTTGTGTCCCGGAGCATTTTGTGTTCGTCCACAATAAAGCCCGCGATCTTGGGATAGCGCCCCAGCCACAGATTGTCCATGACAGTCCGCTTGAGCGCCTGATTCAGCTCCTGATGCACCATGGCGACGCCATTGTTCAGCGCCTCCTTGGAGCTGGTGAAATTGACCTCGCGGCCTTCCAGATAAATATGGCCGCTGTCCTTGCTGTAAATGCCGAACAGGCATTTCATCAGCGTGGATTTGCCGGCGCCGTTCTCGCCCATCAGCGCGTGTACGGTGCCCGCCTTGACTTCCAGGCTGACATGATCCAGCGCTTTTACGCCGGGAAAGGTTTTTGTGATATCCGTCATCCGGAGCAGTACGGTTTGCTCCACCTGGATTCCCCTCCTTTTTCGCTAGCATGCTTAGCTGTGAAGGGCAGCCGCCGACACAGCAGCGGCTGCCCTTTTTGGGTTGATGACTTACTTGGTGTAGGCAGCGTAGGCGACGAACAGCTTGTTGGCGATGCCGTCGGCGATGGAGTACATCTCGGCGTTGGTGCCGGCGGTGGCAGCGACGGCGTCAGCCATGGCGGTGCCTTCACCGGTAGCCTTGACGACATCGGCGATGGCGGCGGCCATGCCCTCGGCATCCTGCTTGACGGTACCGGTCATCTTGCCGGCAGCGATCAGCTCCTTGGCAGCGTCGGTAGCGTCAACGCCGAACACGGGGATGGTGGTCACGCCCTCGGCACCGGTGTTGTAGCCGGCAGCTTCCAGAGCGGAGATAGCGCCTTCAGCCATGTTGTCGTTGTTGCAGATGATCAGCTCGATCATGTTGCCGTTGGCCTCGTTGTACTGGGACAGGTTGGTGTTCATGTAGTCCAGAGCAGCCTGTGCGCTCCATGCGCCACCCAGGTCCACCTGGTACTTGGAGGAGTTGGAAGCGTCGAAGTACTCCAGAGCGGGCTTGCCGGCAGCGGTCAGGACAGCGTCGGCGTCCTCAACACCGTACTGGGTGCGGTAGATGGCTTCCACGTTGGCCTCGTCGCCCTTGAACATGGCGTAGGAGATCTTGCCGTCGCCGTTCAGGTCAACGGTATCCCAGTTGGCCAGCAGATACTCGCCGACCATCTTGCCCTGCAGGTGACCGGCTTCGGGAGCATCGGTGCCGATGAAGCAGATGTTGGTGTTGGCGTTCAGGACGGTGCCTTCCTCGCCGTCAGCCTCAATGGCGCGGTTGAAGAAGATAACGGGGGTGCCGTTTGCCAGGGAGATGATCTCGTTGGCAACGTCGGGGGAGCCGGAAGTGACCATGTTGACGACCAGCAGGTTGTAGCCGTCGGTAACGGCGGTCTGAATCTGCTCGTTCTGGGTGGTCTGGTTGTTGTTACCGTCGAAGTTGTTGTAGGTAACGCCCAGGCTGTCCAGCTGTGCGTCCAGAGCGGTGCGGACGCTGGAAATGTAGGTATCGGCGAAGGTGTAGTAGAACACGCCGACCTTCAGCTCGGAAGCTTCGACCTGAGCCTCGGTCTCGTTCCCTGCGGGAGCGGGGGTGGTAGCGGCGTTAGTGCTGGGGGTGGTGGTCTTGGAGCCGCAGGCGGCCATGGAGATCACCATGACAAGCGCGAGCAGCAGTGCAAGTGCCTTTTTCATTGCTTTTTTCCTCCATAAATTTCGTTTTTTCGGTTTCGCCGGGTTGGCTTCACCGTGACTTCATTGTATCAGATACGGATTTTTTTCACAGTCATTTTTCCTCGCGGATTTTCTCAAAAATTTTTGCCGCCTCCAAAAAACGTGCTCCGTTTTTGTGCAATAAGTCCTAAAAAACGGTGGAAATTGCAAGCAAGCCGATCAGCTGAAGGAAAACATGGCCTTCTGGCTCTCCATGGTAAACATATTTTCCTTGGTGACGATGGTGGTCGCGGTGTCGATGAGCGCCGTGGAATCGAATTTCTCCCCCTGCAAAACCTGCCACGCCTTTTCTACGCCCAGATACCCCATGGCGTAGGAATTCTGCACCACCAGGGCGGCCACCGCCCCCGTTTGCAGCAGCTCGATGCAGTTGATGTTGCTGTCGAAGGACACGGCGTGTACCTGCCCCGTCAGCCCCAGGGAGTCCACCGCCTGAGCCACACCCACGGCCAGCGGCTCGTTGAAGCCGATCAGCACGTTGATCTCCGGATGCTCCCGCAGCAGCTTCTCCGCCGCCAGACGGGCTTCCAGGGCATCGGTCGCCACATTGACGGCGTAAATGCCCTTGACCCGGCTGTCCATAAGCAGCACCTCCCGGAAGCCCTGCTCCCGTTCCCGGCAGTTCTGGGTCTCGGCGTAGGCGTTGACAATGCCCACGACGATTTTCTCCTGCTCCGTTTTCAGCGCGGCCTCCCCGCTCATGCGTCCGGCGGCGATATTGTCCGTCCCGATGCGCACCGAAACGCCGCTGGAATTCACGTCGCTGTCGATGACCACCACCCGGACGCCCGCGGCCACGGCTTCGTCGATGGCGGCGGCGTTTTCCGTGTAGCTGATGGCGGAGAAGACGATGGCGTCCGCCCCGTCGGCCACGGCCTGGCGGATGTAGTCGTTCTGTGCTTCAAAATCCTCCTCCGTGTCCGGGGCGAGGATGGTCAGCTGCACGTTATATTCGGATTTCGCGGCGTTCGCCCCGGAAAAGACCGCTTTCCAGAATTCCGTGGTGGCGGATTTGGCGATCAGATAAATATTGTATGACCCGCTGCTCTGATGCGTACCGGCGCAGCCGGAAAGACACACCAGCAGCGCCAGAAACACGGCGATCCATTTAATGCTTTTCATACTCCGCCTCCTCCCGCACCTTCGGCATCCGCACCGTCACCTTCGTCCCCTCGTCCGGGACGCTTTCGATGGTGATGCCGTAGGCGTCTCCGAACCAGATCTTCAGACGGTCGTTGACATTCTTGATGCCGATGCCGGACTTTCCGTCGGGCTTGCGGCGGAAAATTTCCTCGATCTGCTCCGGCTCCATGCCCACGCCGTTGTCCTCCACCGTAAAGAGGACGTCCTCTCCCTCGGCGCGGACACGGATTTCAATATGTCCCTCGTCCACCAGACCGTTGACGCCGTGGTAGATGGCGTTTTCAATGATGGGCTGGAGGGTGATCTTGTTGCAGAGATACTCCGTGCAGTCTTCCTCCACGTCGAAGTGGTAGGAAAACTGCTCCTTGTAGCGCACGCTCTGGATCTGCAGATAGCTCTGGGCGTGCTGCACCTCGCTGCGAATGGGGATCAGCTCGTGGCCCTTGCTGATGCTGATGCGGAACAGCCGCGCCAGCGCGTTGACCATCACCACAGCTTCCGCGTTCTTCCCCTGCTCGCACATCCACGAAATGGAATCCAAGGTATTGTAAAGGAAGTGGGGATTGATCTGCGCCTGTAGGGCTTTCAGCTCCGTCTTGCGCAGGTTGACTTCCTCACTGCGCACCGTGGCCATAAGCTTCTGGATTTTTTTGACCATGTGGTCAAAGGACGCCGACAGGTTCTCCACCTCCCGGACGCCGGTGACGGGTTCGTAGGAAAAGCCCTCACCGGTTTTTTCAAAGCTCTGCATGGCGACCACAAGATCGTGAATGGGACTGGACAGCACCCGGGACAGCATCAGACTCAGCAGCACCGCCGCAGCCAGAATAAACACCGCGCCGATAAGGGTAATACGCATGATCTCCCGCAGGCCGTCGGTGATCAGCTCCTGAAAGGAGCTGACGCCTACGACCCGCCAGATGCCGTTTTCCAGGGTCTGGACGGTGTAAATGGTGCTCCCCTCCACATGTGTCCCGTCGGGGAGGGAGGCGGTCAACGCAGTATTCTCGCTTTTCAGATCGGAATAGATGAGCTGCTGCTGGGGATGGTAGACCAGATTCCCCTCCGTGTCCTCCAGGAAGCAGTAGCCCCGCTGGCCGATGCCCACGCCGCTGATGTAGGTAGAGATGTTGGAGCAGCTCACGTCCACGGCGATGTACCGCTCCCCCTCCCCGGTGGTGGCCGGGCGGATAATGGTCACGACCCATGGGTAATCCTCCGCGAAAATCGACATGACGTGGGGCGCGGATATATAGCCGCCCTCGTAAAGCGCCCGCTTGTCCGGGTCAAAGGAGAGGTTTTGCAGAATATCCTCCCGCAGACGGCGGCCAAGGCTGTAGCAGTTGCGCATTTCCCCCTCCGCGTCGTAGGTGGTGACGGCCACCACATCGGCGCGGATTTCCAGAAACGCCTCAAACCGCGCCTCCCGTTCCTCCGCGGGCAGGTCTAAGTAGCCGGTCAGCAGCGTCACCGCGTCGTTCATGTCCTCCAAATATTCGTTCATGGTGCTGCCGGCCTGGGCGATGGCCTGACGGCTGGTGGTCTCGGCGTTGCGCAGCAGCGTCTGGCGATAGGTCTGCATAAAGACCAGATTGGCGCACAGAAGCACGCTCACCGCAACCGCCGTGAGCGTGAGCGCCATGATAAGATTCATGCTGAGACCCTTTTTCTTCATGCGTCGGCCTCTTTCTGTTCCTGACGCATCCGCGCCGGAGACTTGCCGTAGTATTTTTTGAAGCAGTAGCCGAAATAGCTCTGGTCGGCGTAGCCGCAGCGGCGCGCCACCTCGGCAATGCGGCTGTTGCCGCTCCACAGCAGCTTCAGCGCCACGTCCATCCGCTTCTGGATCAGCAGGTTCATGAAGGTGTCGCCGTAAAATTTCTTGATGTTCGCGCCCAGGTAATTGGCGCTGATGTGCAGCCGCTCGCTGACGGATTGCAGCGACAGCTCCTCGTCCATGTATTCCTTCTCGATGATCTTCAGCGCCCGGGCGCAGAGCATGGCCATGTCGTCCCAGCCCCCGGCGGCGTACAGTCCGCCGCCTCTGCGGGCGATCTTCAGGGCTTCCATAGCTTCCAAATAGGCAGCGTGTCCCTCGCCGAGAGACCCGTACTCCTTGCTCAAGCCCGCCAGCGCTTCCCCGCCCCAGGCGCGGCGGGTGGCCTGCCGCAGCTCGTCCAATGACGCATACAGCCGCCCGAACCCGTTTATGGAGGCCAGCAGAAGCACCGTCCGGTCGCCGCTGGAAAATCCGCAGCAGGAAAACGCCCGGGAGAAAATCCGCTCCGCCATGGGAAGCAGCTCCGGGTGCGCCCCGTCGGGCAGACTGAACGCCGCCACCACGATATGCTCGTCCCCCCGGATTTCCATTCCGGCGCTTCGCAGGGATTCCGCCGCAGCCGACGGCTCCGGGCGGGCGTACTCGTCTAAGAGCATCGTAGCCGTGACCATCCGCAGCGCCTCCGCCCCGCCCTGGGGGCGGGTCAGACTGGCAAGACGCTTTTCGATTTTGTCGTGGATTTTCCGCAGCTCCTCCGTCAGCTCCGCCATGCTGATGGGCTTGAGAAGGTAGGCCACGATCTCGTCCTCGATCCCGGCCTTGGCGTACTCAAAATCGTCGTAACCGCTTAAGAACGCCACTTGCAGCAGCGGCTGGACGGCCTTCGCCTGTCTGGTGAGCGCCGTCCCGGAAATAAACGGCATCCGGATATCCGTCAGCAGGAAATCCGGCTGAAGCTCTTCCACCAGCTGCAACGCGTCCAGTCCGTTCCCGGCGCGCCCCACAAGACGGAACCCCAGGGACTCCCAGTCGATCAGCTGGCAGACGGCGCCCAGCAGCTCCGGCTCATCGTCCGCCACCAGAACGGTCAGCACCTGATGCTTTTCCATGCTCAGCCCTCCATTCCTATTCTTGATTTGATTATAAAAGATTACTCCCAAAAACACAAGCCCGGAATGCAAAAATACAGCATTCCGGGCCTGTCTTCTCTTACCGTCCCATACTTTTCCTGCTTTTCCATGCGTTTCTTCGGATCGACAATACTCGGATTTGGCAGACGGTTCCTACCGGCTGCATCAGGGTTTTCCGGAATCAGCCGCCCAGATTCGCAAGGAATTTGTGCTTCATTTCCGCACCGTATTCGGCATACTCGCCGGATTGGAATGCGGGGAAGCCGGCTGAGACGGCTTCATCCCAGCTTTCTTTCTCACGGTTAACGAGAATGGGAAAATAACGCACGCCGTTCTTCTCGGCGGCGTCGCAGTCACCGGGCGCATCACCCACCATAAGCACCTTGTCAGTCGCATAGCCAAACTTCAGCATAGCGGCAATGCAGGCCGCCTTTGAGCCAACATCCTGCGCCAGAACAATATCGGTGTACTCCAGAAGATGAAACTTGCTCCATTCCTCCTCAACAGCATCACGGTTGGCGGAGGAAACCATGGCCACGTCCGCGAACCGGTGGGCAGCGGCCAGACCTTCTTTAGCGCCGGCGTAGGGCGCCTTCATCTCTTCAGGCAGAGCCACGATGGCGGCATTGACGGCCTTTGACCACTCCAGCGCCTTGTTGAAAATCAGTCGGGCATCCGGATCGACGGCTTCAGCGGCTGCTTTGAGGATACCGTCGTTGCTCAGTGCCGGGGCGGTATCGGCCCAGTTGACCAGCGCGTCTACTCCGGTAATCCCGGTGTACTTGTCATCAATTTCCTTCAGCGCCATGGCAAGACCCTTAAAGCGATTGATCCCCCGGGTCATGGAGAACAGGTTGATCTCATTCCAGCGGTTTAGAATCTCCTCGCTCCATTCCTGCAATCCCCACTGGGCAACCATGCAGGGGCCAAAGCAGTGGAAATGCTTGCAGTTCATAGTGTCCATGACACAGCCGTCGGAGTCCACGCAGACCAGATAATCGTGTTTCTTTTCAAAGGATTCAAAAATAGACATAATGCACCTCTTTCTTGATTTGTCAAAGACATCTGTCAGCCCTTCGGCTGCCGGAAAATGATTGGAGCCGGAAAACGCCGGACGGCTGACAGATATCGTTGAACTGCCCGAAAGGATGCACGGCCAATGCCGCACCACCCCGGGCTTCATTTTGTGATCCATGCAGATGGATGCGCGTGCCTCTGCCCGCCGTTTTTCTCCGGGCGCGGATGCCTCTTTGCGGACAAAAGCGAGCCAACAAACGCTTCTACTTTTTCCCGCGCCGTCTTCCGGGGCAGCTTTACAAAAATGGGAACGTGTAATGCTTTTTGAGCCGATCCTGTAAATACAGGATCAGCTTTCTCACTATACGGAAATGGTTTGCATCTGCGCAATCTCATCGGTAGGGGCAGCACCGAACGTTTTTTTATAGGCTCTGTAGAACGACGAGTAGTCCGCAAAGCCGCAGCACAAAGCGGCCTCCGTTGCGGAGAGGCCCTTCTGAATCAGGGACTTGGCATACACGCACTTCTGCGTCCTTACATAAGCCATAACCGGGGTCTGCAGATATTCGGAGACATGGTTCTGGACGGCAGATCTGGACATATGGACATTCTGACAGATATCATCCAGAGAATGGATCGTGGCAAGATTGCCGTGAATGTAAGAAATAATGCATTCTGCGGCGTGGGGAATATGGTCTGCCTGCCGGCGCTTGTCCTGAATGTTGCACAGGAAAGCCAGAATAATTTGCAGCTGATTGACCAGAACCTCCTTCGGGATTCCCTCTGCCAGATCGCGGTAGTAGGTATCCACCTGCAGGATCTCCTCGGACAGGCGGGTTCCGGGAATGCAGTACGCATGATCCAACGTGCCGAGAATTTCCCGGTTCCTGGGCGGCAGATCCTTGTCGGAAAAGTGAATCACAATCCGTTCCAGCCGCTTGCTTGAGTTAACCAGCATTGCGTGATACTCGCCAGGCTTGATAATCATCAACGTATGCGGCTGCAGGGAATAGCGGTTCTGCTCAATCCGGTAGTCCGCATCCCCTCTGAGAAAATACAGCAGCTCATAGCAGATATGATAGTGCAGACCCAGTGTTTCTATGCCGACCGGAGGCAGCAACTCATCTGCGTGCCGAAAAACATATTGGGCGTCATCCGCGGCATCCAGCGCAACGGGCATGTCTGAATCGCGGGAATCCCAGACGTCGCTGATATGATAATTCATAATTCCTCCCTGCTGGGCAAACTATCCAACGAAAGAACAAAATCGATAATGGAATCTGGTCATAATTATAGCAGCAAATAATCAAATTGCAATGCTTTTTTGAAAGAATTGCAATATACTTTTTCCGCATTCTTTGCTATTGTATAGGCAGCAGATGGCAAAAGTATCAAATCACATAAAAATCAGTATATAATTTTGTTTAATCTGCACAGTTCCAAAAATGAACGACAGAAAGGAAACCAAAAATGAAAAAGTTTATCGCAATCCTGATGTGTCTGGCAATGGTACTTGCGCTGGCCGCCTGCGGCAGCAAGAGCGAGGCTCCTGCAAGCAGCACCGCCCCTGCAAACAACGATGCCCCCGCCGATACCACCACTTCCGCTGAAGGCCCGAAGGCCAAGATCGGTGCGTGCGTTATGAGCCTTTCCTACGATTTCCAGACAAAAATGTGCAACGGCATTCAGCGTGCCGCCGATGAGAATGGCTACGAGGCCATGATCTACGACTACAACGCGGACAACGAGCAGATGCTTACCGGCCTTGACACCCTGAAGACCTCCGGCGTTAAAGCAATGTACGGTCTGTTCACTGCGCCCCAGGCCGCAACGCCCTTCATGCAGGAAAACCCCGAAATCGGCGTTCTGACTCAGGGTGCGCAGGTTGAGGGCTGCCAGGCCTGGACGGTAAACGACTATGTCAAGCTGGGCGAGCAGTTCGTCGAATCTCTGGACAAGCACGTCCAGGAGAAGGGCGTTACCGGCGGCAACATCGCTGCTCTGTGGCTGGAGAACTGCCAGAACCCCGACAACGACTACTATCAGGCCAAGAAGGACATTGAGGCCCAGATCACCGCATGGTGCGACGCGCACGAGGGCTTCAACTACGTCCACAGCGAGTATTATCCCAAGGATGATGAGGATGGCTCCAACATGACCGCACAGATCATGAACGCCGACCCCGACGCAAAGTTCTTCTTCTGCTTCAACAACGGCTACGGCATTGCTGCCGCCAACGAGATTTCCTCCGCCGTTCCCGACGCTTCCGAGTACTTTGTCTTTACCTCTGAAGGCGACGACGAGGTCATGCGCCTGATTGCCAGCGGCACCAGCCCCCTGCGCGCCTGCGCTTATGCAAATATTGAAGAGTCCGGCTACAATGTCGGCCTGCAGCTGATCAACTGGATTGAGAACGGCGTCATGGAGAACGTACCCGTTGCCAAGGATCTGGTCACCATCGACAACGTGGCGAATTACATCAAGTAATCGCCACCCGAGCGCGAAAGGAAAGTGCCATGGGTAAGACTGTACTGTCCCTGAAAGGACTCGGCAAATCTTTTCCGGGTGTCCGCGCGTTGCATAATGTAAGTTTTTCTCTGGAGGAGGGCGAGGTTCTCGCCCTCCTTGGTGAGAACGGCGCGGGGAAATCCACCCTGATCAAGTGCCTTACGGGAGCAAATGTTCCGTCGGAGGGCACGATTGAACTTTTTGGGAAGGAATACCCTTCCATTCCCCCGATTCTGGCAAGAAAAAGCGGCGTCAGCGCCGTTTATCAGGAATTCAATCTGGTGCCGGATCTGCCCATTGTGGAGAATGTCTTCATGGGCAATAATCCCGGCAAAGGCATTCTGGTTGACTACAGGCAGATGCTTCGGCGGTGCAGAGAGGTTTTTGACTCCTTCGGCATCGATATCGATCCCACCGCAAATGTCAGCACACTGTCTCCTGCCATGATGCAGATCGTTGAAATCGCCAAGGCGATCATGCTGAATCTGAAAGTACTGATTCTGGATGAGCCCACGGCGCCGCTGACACAGAAAGAAACGGAGATTCTGTTCAGGATCATCCGGGAACAGAAGGCCAAAGGAACCGCTTTTATTTATGTTTCTCACCGTCTGGAGGAAATCTTTGCGATCTGCGACCGGGCGGTGATCCTTCGTGACGGCGAAATGGTTGGCCAGACGCTGATCAAGGACACCTCCCGCGGGGAAGTGATCCGTATTATGATCGGCCGTGAATTGAGCAATTACTATCCCGAGCATGTTTCCAAGGCTACCGACGAAGTCCTGCTGAAGTTGGAAAACCTCTGCGGCAACGGCGCGGAGAATGTCTCTCTGGAGCTTCACAGAGGTGAAATTCTGGGTGTCGCCGGGCTTGTGGGCGCCGGCCGCACGGAGTTGATGAACGTCGTCTTCTCCAACGTGCCAAAAACCTCCGGCAAGATCTTCGTGGACGGCAGGGAGTATACCGGCAGGCATCCGTGGGATGCCATTAAAAGCGGCATTGTTTATCTGCCGGAGGATCGGAAACGGCTGGGATTGTTGATGGATAAGAGCATTGCCGTAAACACCACGCTGGCAAGCATCAAGAAGTTCTGCCGGTTCGGCGTGATCAACAGTAAAAAGGAAAAAGAATGCATTAAGCATTACTGCGATAAGCTGGCGGTCAAAACTACGGACTATGAAAAGGAAGTTCAGCATCTGTCCGGCGGCAACCAGCAGAAAGTAATCGTGGGTAAGTGGCTTGCCACCGACAGCGATATTATTATCTTTGACGAACCTACCCGCGGCATTGACGTTGGCACCAAGCATGAGATTTATGAAATTATCAACCAGCTGGCGGACGAGGGACATGCCATTATCATGGTTTCCTCCGAGTTTGAGGAACTGATCGGCGTTGCCGACCGGATCGTGGTCATGTCAGAAGGAAAACTCGTAGGCGAGGTAGCAAAAGACCGGTTCAACAAAGAACTCCTGCTGGATATGGCTTCCGGCGACAGATAAAGAGGTGCTTGTAATATGAAAAATACGCTCAGCAGGGGCAAGGATATTGTCAGCAAATCCAGTGCCCAGATCATTCTTATCGGTTTGGTTATTTATTTTGGGCTGGAATGCGGGCCCGTGTTCTTTTCCGCCAACAATCTGATTTCCATCGTTCGTCAGGTTACGACCATGGGCATTGCCGCTCTTGGCATTTCCTTCCTGATGATTACGGGCAATCTGGACTTCTCTACCGGCCAGGTATACGCTTTTGTGGGGACCCTGGCAACCTTCCTGTATGCGGCAGGCGTTCCCATCGGCATTGCGATGCTGGCCGGCGTTGTGGGCGCCGTGCTGATCTTCTGCCTGACCTGTTTCGTCTCCATCAAATTCAAGATTGGCCGTCTTGTGATCTCCATGGCTGTCGGCACTGCCGTCAGCGGCCTGAGCTGCATTATCGCAGGCAATAAGACCCTGTACGGTCTGCCCGACTCCATCAAGTGGCTGGGGCAGGGCTATGTGCTCAATGTAATTCCCATTTCCACCATCATTTTCCTAGTTCTGGCGCTGATTGTCTCCTTTATCTTCCGCAGGACCTATCTGGGCCGTTATCTGTTCGCCGTGGGCGGCAGTGACGATGTTGCCCGGCTGTCCGGTATCAACGTCAACCAGATCAAATACCTTTCCAGCATCATTGCCGGCGTTCTCGTGGGTTTTGCCGGTCTGGTCTGCATGTCCCGTACCTTCTCCGGCAGCCCCTACGCAGGCGGCTCTCTGTCCACGGACGTCATCTCTTCCGCGGTTCTCGGCGGTGTGTCCGTCTCCGGCGGCACCGGCAAAACCTCCGGTATTGTTACAGGCGTTCTGATCATCGGCACGCTGTCCGTTGGCCTGAACATGATGGGCATGAATTCCAACTCTCAAGATATTTTCAAGGGCGCCGCTCTGCTGCTTGCCGTCGTTCTGGATGCGATATCCAAGAAGCGCTCCGCAAAGGCCTGAATGGGAAAAGGAGAATATGCGCATGGTAGATTTGAAGGCAAAGCCTTTTTATTTGACGGACGAGGATATCGCCTGGGTGACGGACACCCTTGCGAGCCTTTCCGAGGAGGAAAAGCTGGGGCAGCTCTTCTTCGACCTGAGTGAAGATGGCCCCGATGAAGAATACATCCGTGACCGGGTCGCAAAGGCCCATATGGGCGGTCTCCGTTACATGAACCGCAGCCCGGAAGAGACAAAAGAACATAATCGGCTGTATCAGAAATATTCCAGAGTTCCGCTGCTGATTTGCGCCAATCTGGAGGCCGGCGGCAACGGTGGCTGTCTGGGCGGCACCCGGGTAGGCGACCCAATTAAGCTAGCTGCAACCGGCAATCCGGAATACGCCTACCAGCAGGGGCTCATCGGTGCAGTCGAGGGCGGTGCTGTTGGCTGCCGGGGAACGTTCTCCCCCGTAGTGGATATCCCCACCAACTGGCAAAACTCTGCCGTGGCAACTCGCTCTTTCAGCGATCAGGCGCAGACGGTTATTGATTTCGCGGTTGCCAATATGAAGGGAATTCAGGCCGCCGGTCTTGCCGCTACCGCCAAGCACTTCCCCGGTGACGGCGTGGACGAGCGAGATCAGCATTACAGCAACTCCGTCAACACGCTGTCCAAAGAGCAGTGGGACGCCACCTTTGGCCGGGTTTACCAGGCCATGATCGATGCGGGCGTGGAAATGGTAATGGCCGGCCACATTATGCAGCCCGCCTATCAGAAATACTTCAATCCCGGCATGACCGAACAGAACGTTCTGCCTGCCTCCCTGTGCAGGGAGCTGCTGACGGATCTTCTTCGCAAACAGCTGGGCTTTAACGGCCTGATCGTCTCCGACGCAAGCCATATGGTGGGAATGACCAGCCATATGAAGCGCAGCGAAATGTTGCCGACGGCACTGAACGCCGGCATCGACATGATCCTCTATTTCAATGATGTGGATGAAGATCTGGACTATCTGCGCAAGGCGCTTGAAAACGGTACGCTCACATGGCAGCGTATTGACGAGGCACTGACCCGGATCCTTGGCATGAAGGCGCATCTGGGGCTGCACAAAGATCGATACACCGATGGAGATCTGTCCGTGGTGGGCTGCGAGGCACACCGGAAGGTTGCCGCCGAGGTCAGCGACAGGGGAATTACTCTGGCGAAGCACACGGGAGAAAACATCTTCCCCATTACGCCGGATAAGTACCGCAAGATTATGCTGATGCCCGTGAACACCCCTGCCTCCGAGTTTTCCAGGCTCACCGGCAACACCTGCAAATCCACGCAGGTCGCCGAGGCTCTGCGGGACAGGCTCAATGCCCTCGGCTTTCAGGCGGAGCTGTTTGTGTCCCCTCTGAAAAACATTGGTAAGCTACGCAGCGCCTATGACTACAAGAGCGCCATCGGAGAATTTACGGAAAAACACGATCTGGTTATCACCATCGCGGACGTGCCTCCCATGGGCGTGACCCAGCGGCTAAGCTGGGATACTCCTAAGGGCGGCTTTGAAGTGCCCTGGTACGTCAACGAACTTCCGGTTATTTTTGTATCCGTGTGCAGCCCCTTCCATCTGGCGGACGTGCCCCAGATCAAGAACCTGATCAACTGCTATGACGCCCAGCCCAACACGCTGGATGCGTTGGTGCAAAAGCTGACCGGCCGTTCTCCGTTCCTGGGGAAGAGCCCCGTGGATGTCTTCTGCGGAAAAATCGATACCCGTAAATAAATCTCCCTGGGAGGTAGACTATTATGGAAACTAATTTGTATGCCTGCTTCGGAGGCTTCTCCGACCAGTACTGGACCCAGCTGACAACTCCCAATTTCAAAGGAAGCTGCCACTGCCTGAGCCTGTGCAGAGTGGACCCGCAAAACGGGGAAATGACCATTGTCAATCAGGTGCAGGGTCTGCAAAGCCCCAGCACGCTGGTGGTTTCTCCGGACAGGAAGGTCATATACTGCACCAATGAAGAGCATGACTTTAAGGGCCGGGGATTCGGCGGCGGTGTCAGTGCGGTGTCTCTGGATCTGGAAAACGAAAAAATGGAGCTGATTAATCAGACGTTTTCCGGCGGTGCCAGCGCCTGCTATGTCAGCCTGGACAGAACCGGCAGATATCTTCTGGTTGCAAATCACGGCTCCAAATTCTACTGCTCCCGGTTTGAGGTCGTGGACGGTGCCTTCCGCCCCATTGTCCTGCGGGATGAGGGAACCGTTTCGCTGTTCCGGGTTCGGGAGGATGGTGGAATCGGCGAGGTACTGGATCGTGTGATTCTGGATGGTACCGGCATTGATCCCATGGAGCACGCCTCCGCGCACCCCCACTGCGTTATCATTGACGAGGATGACTTTGTGATCATTCCCAACAAGGGCGGCGATAGCATTTACGTCGCAAAGCTGAACCGGGAAACCGAGAAGCTGGATGTGCTTTCCGTCTACAAGTCCGAGTTTGGTTCCTCTCCCCGGCACGCGTTTTTTGTAAAGGGGACGCCCATTGTTCTGGTGCAGAACGAGTACGACGGACATCTGTGCAGCTACCGTCTGGACAAAACGAACGGCACCCTGACCCGGCTGGATCGGGTAGATATTATGGATATGGAATCCACACAGGCACTGGAATTTGATATTCTGGGCAGTGATAAGCACCCCTGGGGCTGCGACGTACAGGTACATCCCAACAATCGCTTCGTTTATACCAACAACTCCCAGAGAATCGTCCGGCAGTTGGAGCTGGATCCCGATACCGGGAAGCTGACTTTGAAACGCAGCTACCCCGTGCCCGTCGGGTTCATGACCCGGGGGATGCAGATAGACCCCAGCGGAAACTTTCTTGTCGTTACCGGCGTAGCGGATGAAAAGGCCTTTATTTACCGGATTGACCAGAAATGCGGCGAGCTGTCCATGGTTTCCGAGGTGACCCTCCCCACGCCGACAGCGCTACGGTTTATCGAAAAATAAGGAGGCTTTTCTCTTGAATAACGGAAATTATTATGCCGTATTTGGCGGCTTCGGAAGGCAGTGCTGGACAAGCCCCGGACGCCCGGATATCTACGGAAAATGCGACGGGTTGACGGTATGCCGCGTGGACGCCCAAACCGGTGCCATGGAGGTCGCCGCCCAGTCTCACGGTGTGGAGTCCCCCAGTACGCTGGTGGTTTCTCCCGGCAAAAGGTTTATCTACGCGGCCAACGAATCCCACGATTTCAAAGGACTCGGCCACGGCGGTGGTGTAACGGCATTCTCCTTTGACGCGCAGACTGGAAAAACGGAAGTGATCAATCAATCCTATTCCTACGGCTCCAGCGCCTGCTACATCACCATAGACAAAACCGGGAAGTATCTGCTGGTTGCAAACCACGGCAGCCGCTTCTACGTCACCCGGTTCAAGGAAGTGGACGGTGAAATGGTGCCGGATGTCGTCCGGGACGAGGGATGTGTTTCTCTGCTGGAAATTCGTCCCGACGGCGGTATCGGAAGACTGCTGGATCGGCTGATTCTGGAAGGAACCGGCGATGACGCCTTTATCCATGGCAGTGCCCACCCCCACTCCGTTCAGATCGATGATGAAGATTTTGTGATCATCCCCAACAAGGGCGGTGACAATATCTATGTCGCAAAGCTGAACCGGGAAACGCTGAAGCTGGATACGCTGTCCGTCTGCCGTACGGAACACGGTTCGTCTCCCCGTCACGTTACCTTCGTCAAGGGCACTCCCTGGGTGCTGATTCAGAATGAATTTGACGCCCATCTGTGCAGCTACCACCTGAATCGGGAAACCGGCGTCCTGACACCTGGTTCCCGGGTGGATACGGTCGATCGTGAAAACATTCCCCAAGTTACCTCCATCGGCAATACGCTTGAGGTGTGGGGTCTGGATGTGCAGATACACCCGAATAACCGCTTTGTGTATACAGACAACACCGTCGGTACCATTTGCCTGTCCTGGCTGGATCCGGAAACCGGAAAGCTGACGATAAAGGCGCGGTACAATCTGGATGTGACCAGTATGCCCCGGGGTATTCAGCTCAACGCCGATGGCACGCTGCTGGCCGTGACCGGCGTCCAGAACGAAAAGGTCATTATTCTGCGAGTCGATCAGGAAACCGGCAGTCTCAGCCATGTGGGCGACGTCCCCGCGCCCACCCCCACTGCGGCTCGCTTCATCTATCCTGCGGAAGCCTCCGAATAAACCGGTCGCCCGGCAAAGTCCCTCATTCCGCGGACTGCTGCTTACACTTCTCTCCAGCGGCAATCCGAGGCGCAGGGGGTTCTGCTGTCCGCAGTTTTTGGATGTGCCCCTCTCAGGGCCCCCTTTTCCGGCGGCTCATAATAAAGTGGGAAAATGGGATTTTCTTTCCGGAAAATCCCATTTTGGCAGCGCCCCGGAAGATGCTGCTTCAATGGAATGGCTGCGTTCCACCAGAAACGGTATCCGCAGATTTGCGCCGCGGCAGGTTTTCTTACTGCGACGTGTTTTTGGGAGGTATTATGGTAAATTTGAAAGGCAACCCCTTTTATCTGAATGATGCCCAGTGTAATTGGGTAAACAAAACACTTGAAACAATGACACTGCGTGAAAAAGTAGGACAGCTGTTTTTATGCGCTTCCGCGGCGGACTCCAACGAAGAACTGCTGCTGCGCTACAAAAACGTTCCCTACGGCGGCATCATGTTCCGCGGGGACACCGGGAAAAACATCAAAGAACGGGTAGATTTTATTCAGCGCCACGCAAGGATCCCCATGCTGATTTCCGCGAATCTGGAGAGCGGCGGCGCGGGTATTGCGACAGACGGCACAGAGTTTGGAAATCAACTGGAGGTCGCGGCAACCAACGACCCGAAAAACGCCGAAATTCTGGGCGACATATGCGGCGCTGAGGGTGCGGCGGTCGGCGCAAATTACGCCTTTGCTCCGGTGGTGGACGTTCAGTTCAACTGGCGAAATCCCATTATCAACACCCGCACCTATGGCAGTGACCCGGAGAAGGTACTGCAATACGCCAGCGCTTATCTGCGTGGGATCCGCAGGCACAATGTGGCCGTATCCATCAAGCATTTTCCCGGTGACGGCGTCGACGAACGGGATCAGCACCTGCTGTCCTCGGTGAATACCATGTCCTGCGAGGAATGGGATGCCACCTTTGGCCGGATTTACAGGGCGCTGATCGATCAGGGTGCCCAGACCGTAATGGTCGGACATATTCTCCTACCCGCCTACAGCCGCCGTCTTCGCCCGGAAATGAAGGACAGCGATATGCTGCCGGCCTCCCTGTCGCCGGAGCTGGTTACCGGATTGCTGCGGGGAAAGCTGGGCTTCAACGGCATGGTGATCACGGACTCCGCGACAATGACCGGCCTTGGCTGTGCTCTGCCCCGGCGCCGGATTCCGGCAGCGGCCATCAATGCCGGGTGTGATATGTTCCTGTTCGGGCGCAATCTGGATGAGGATTTTGAAAGCGCACTGGAGGACGCGCAGACAGGTGTGATCTCCCCGCAGCGGTTAAATGAGGCTGTCACCCGGGTTCTGGCGCTGAAGGCTTCCCTGAAACTGAACGAGAAAAAAAACTTTACCGACGAAAATTACGCCAACATCGTCGGCTGCCGGAAGCACCGGGAGCTTGCCCGTCAATGCGCCGATCAGGCAATCACGCTGGTCAAGGATACCCAGAATCTGCTGCCCGTCACGCCGGCCACTCACAAGCGGATATGGCTTCACATTCTTGGGGATAATCCGGCATTCCGGGGCGGCTCCAAGTGTAAGGAGCAGGTAATCGCCCGTCTGGAGGCAGAGGGCTTCGAGGTTACCTGCGTAGAGGGCGCACAGCGGGATCGGATGTTTACAGAGATTCCGGTGAAGGAGCTGAAAGCGCGGTTTGACCTCATCCTGTATGTCGCCAATATGGTAACCGGCGGCAACAACACCACCAATCGGCTGCATTACGCGCCAAGAATTTGCGGAGAATCTCCCCAGCATGTGATGGATATCCCAACCATATTCGTATCGCTGGGCGACCCGTTCCATTTTGTGGATGTACCCATGATTCGTACGTTTATCAACTGCTATGATCATTCCGACGCGACGCTGGATATGCTGATGAAAAAAATCACCGGCAGAAGCGCCTTTAAGGGTGTTTCCCCCATAGATCCCTTCTGCGGCGTATGGGGTGCATCCATTTAAGATGCGGTGCCATGACAAAGCCCGGCAAGGCTCAAAACCTTGCCGGGCTTTTGCTGTTTGAATTTACGCCATGCCGACGTCCTTCCGGCTTACGGCGATCACCTCTATGTAGAAATTCATCATCACTTCATCCGACATGGGATTCAGCGCATAGACGAAATTCGCGGGGTCGTTGGAGTATTCCGTGACGACGTAGCTTCCGTTCCATTTCACCGAAGTGATGACGTCCGCCTGATTGTAGCCGGGCTTTGCCCCGTGGCTGACCGACGTCACCAGAACATCCTGAGAAAAGTCCCACGTCTCGTAATAGGGAATCCCCGGGCAGTACGCCGCCATAAAGGAACTCCATTCTTCCTCGGAGGCGATCATTTTCGTTCCGTAGCCGCAGAAGCGCTCATAGGTTTCCGTATCGTCCGGAGATACCGCCGTGAAGCCGCGGTAGATCATCCGGAAATCGATGGGGACGCCCTCGGCCTCCGGCGCGTTGACCGGCACCGGGTCTTCCGGCGCCGCCAGCGCTTCAACGGATACGCTGTCCTCCGTGTGCAAAACCGTTTCTTCCGGTGCCGTGGTCTCCGGCGTTTTTTGCCCGCCGCAGGCGGAAAGAAGCATTGCAGCCGCCAGAAGCATCCATGCCCATTTGATTTTCATAACGCTTGTCCCCCTATCTGCTGAGCGCGTCAATGTTTTCCGTCGTGATCTTCTGCCACGGAATGATCAGGGGTTCCTTCTGGGCGAAAATCTCCGCTTCCCATTTTTCGTAGTCCGCCCGGTTCACGATCCGCTGCTCTCCGTTTTCCGTTATCAGATAGACGTAGCCGTCATGCTCGGTATCAATATCGTCCGGGTAGGGCGTTTGCGTATAGGGATCATAGTCGGACAGCTCCTTGCACCATGCGTCCACGTAGAAGGCGTCTTTATAGCTATCCTCCGCTTCATCATAATACGCAATGGCGTAAGGCCAGAGAACCTCCCCCGCGTACCCCTGATTGTGGGACGCAAGCACCTTGAGCATACCGGGATAGTGGGTCACTCCCACATAATTCTGAGCCTCTATCCGCACGCCGTCAGTCTGGGGGTCGTAACCGTAGATGATCTCGCACATCCCCGCCGTATAGGTGTTGGACACGGAAACCAGCAGTTCTTCCTCTCCGTCTCCGTCCACGTCCGTAACGGCAAACTGCTCGTCTTCAATCGTACCCGATTCCCACACCTCAATATTTCCCGATTCGGGCAGCTCCGGCCAACGCAGGTCGTCATGGACAGTCCGGAGCGCCCGCTGGAACGCGCTGCGGGCAGCGTCGTTCTGGGCTGGGACGGTGGTTTCCGGCTGGGTGGGGTCTTCCGTTGCTTCCGCGGGGACATATTCCGACGAAACTCTGTCCAGGTTCCGCGCTATGGCTTTTTCCGTCCCCTTCTTTCCGCCGCAGGCGGAAAGAAGCAGCAGCATCACCGCCAGCATAAGACAAATTTTCTTTTTCATTGTGTTCCCTTTCCGCTCTTACTGAGCTGCCGGATAGGTTTGCCACTGAATATCGGTTTTGCTTTCGCCGTCTCCCGCCTGTCTTGTCTCCCATTGATAGGTGAGCCAGTTCCAGTGCAGCCTTGCCCAGCCGTCATTGTCTCCGCCGCCGGAATAGGCAAAGCTTCCATCTTCCTTGATATGCGACAGCTGCCGGTGATAGAATCCCGTGCCGTCCACCATGGAGAATTTGCTGACGTACTTCATAACGATACACATGACCTGACTGTTTTCCCCGTACTGGAAGTCAACGACCGCCTCACGGACGCCGTCCCCATCCATATCGACGAAGGCGTACCGGGTGACAGAGACGTCGAAGCCCAGCTCCTCGCCGGCCTTCTGGCAATATTCCTCCAATGTACAGTCGAGGTATTCCTCGGAGAAGAACGTTCTCTGATTCTGAATCACTTCCAGAAGAATGCCCTCTTCCTCCTCCCGGACGCCCCGGACGTTTTCCGGGAGGGGATTCTGAGGCACGCCCACCCGGACGTAGGTTTCCCGAATCTTATCGTATTCCGCCTCGGTGATCTCCGTCCACATCAGGCCGGACGCGCCGCCGGACTCGCTCCAATAGAATTTCCCGTCGGCGCTCTCCATGACGGTCTCCACCATCACCAGCTGCTTGTCCTGCACCCGGTAATATTCATTGAGCTGGACGCCCTGCAAATCGCCGCAGTCCTTTTCCAGAAGGTTCCCTTCGCACAGGTAAAGTCCCACGGTGGGGTCGTCCTCCGGATAGCTGCCGCCGCCGTACACGCACTGCGTCTGCCCATCGGCCTGCACCACGACCTCGTAAATGAAGCCGTAGCGCGTGCTCCAGATGAGCATTTCCTCCCCGCCGTCGCCATCCAGATCCACATATTTGGGGCTGAAATCCCCGATGCGGCCTTCCGAGCCGGGGGAGCCGGGAAGCCAGCTGTCATAATACGCCGCATATGCCGCCCGTTCGGGGGAATCCGCCGTCTGGTCAGGGACGGTAGTTTCCGTCTGGGTGGGTTCTGCTGTCGTCTCCACGGGGGTGTTTTCCGGGGCAGCTGTACTCGGTTCCTGCGCCGTGGTTTCCGGCGCTTTCTGCCCGCCGCAGGCGGAAAGAAGAAGCAGCATCACCGCCAGCATGAGACAAATTTTCTTTTTCATTTTGCTCTTCCTTTCTCAGTTCAATACGATGGGCGCTTCCTCCACGACTTCCTCCGTCAGGCAGTCGTGCTCCCGCATCCACTCCAGCGTATGCGCGGAGTCGGCAAAGACGGACAGGTACGCGCCGGTGGCATACACATCATTCTCCCCCCAGATGGATATTGTCAGGGACTTTGTCTTGTACAGCTCCTCGTTGTACTTGTCGTACTCCCAGAAATATCCCAGATGGTAAGCACTTCTCTGGGTCATGGTGCGCTCGTCGCAGTCGGCCTTGACGGCGGCCAGCAGAGACTCCACCAGCTCCGGCGTGATCTGGTATTCATGCAGAGTCATGTCTCCGATGTTCATGGAGGTGATATCCGCCGGGTTAAAGTCATCCTGGTAGCCGTACCGCGCCTGCTTCCATACCACATCCCAGCGACTTGCATACTCGTTTACGATCTTGCCCTCCTCCAGATTTGCCCAGATACTGTAGTTACGGGTCATGGTGCATCCGTTTTTCAGCTTATAATAAATGGTGATGTAATCTGTGGTCAGCATCGGCCCGTCGGCGTTGTAGCCGCCCTCGCCGTAGACGAAGCCGCCCTCCGGCATGACCGGGTGCTTTTCCTTTTCCTCCCGGTGCAGGATGTAGGCCAGAGGATAGTCGCCGTAGCTCTCGATGCGGTCTTCCAAAGCCATAGCGTGGAGGGTGGTGATCTGCCGGATGTCTTCCTCGCTTGTCAGCTCCAGGTCGCCAAAATTCAGAGTCACGGAGCTGACGTCCTCCACATCCGGGATGCGGTCTTCAATGCCCAGCACGTCAAAGTGGGTGGCTACCAGCGTCACGGCGACCATGGCGGTCAGAAGCCCCAGCCCGATCCAGCTGCGCAGCTGGAACACCCGGGTGGTGCGCTTCAGGAGCATCTTTCCGCCGAACCAACCGGCGGCGCCGCCGCAGAACAGAAGAAGATACAGCATGGACATACCGGCGCCGATTCTGTACGCGAGGAAGGTTTCCACACCCATCACGGCCAGCGTGCCGATGCCCACGGCGCAGACCAACTGGAACAGCGGCTGCAAAATGGGGAACGCGATGGCATCCCCGGCGCATTCCAGATTCCGCTTCCGGTACAGCAGCAGTCCCACAATGGCAAAGACGATGCCCACCGCCGCGTAGATCAGCAGAGAGGTAAACTTTCCCCCGTCAACGCTGAACGCCGCCACCATCTCACTTTCCCGGCCGTAGAACCGCAGCGACAGCTGGTGAAAGTTCTCCACCTCCACATAAGCGCCGTTGGTCATATCCGCCACGGGCGTCAGCAGGCTTACCCACCTGTCCGGCGTGACCACGCCGAAGAGCATGGGCGTGTAAAGGGTATTGATAATATAGTAGAGGATAAACGCGCCGCCGTTCAGTACCGCGTACACCACCGCCATGGCAAAGCGGTTACCGGTGCAGAACACGCTGAAAATCGCCACGCCGAAGAAGGTGATGAATTGCAGGTTGGTGCCGACGTACCATAAAAGCGCGATCTGCCACGCGTTTTCCACAATGGTGGCGTTCAGCAGCGGCACGGACAGCAGCGCCATCACCGCCGTGGGAATCATGGAGAACAGCAGTCCGGAGACCACGTTGGTCAGAAACAGCGTCTCCCGACGCATGGGCATGGCGTGCAGGGCGTTGCACATACGGGAATTGTACAGGTCGCCGAACAGCAGCATGGCGACGAGCGGCGCAAAAAGCAGGTTCACCAGACCCATGAGCTGAAGGTTCCCGGCTATCCGGGAAGCAAACCAGAACATCCGGCCCATTTCCTCATTGATCTGATACAGCATCATCATGCCCAGAATCAGGCACAGGGTGTACACCGCCATCACCGGGGCGAACCGGGTCAGGTTCTTTTTGAACACGGTTTTATTAAAGAAGGATGTCTTTGATTTCATAGTCCACGCCTCCCAGCTCGTAAATGAAGATTTCCTCCAGGGACAAGGGCAGCACATCAAAATACGCGGGCTTGCACGCCGCGATTTTCGCGCCGACCTCCTCGGCCTCGCCCCGGACGATCAGGGTCTTTAAGCGTCCGGAAACGGTCGCGTTGAGAATGTCCAGCTCCTGAGGGGCGTCGCCCACCAGCTGCAGCTTCACGGTGCTGCCCTGCAAATCCGCAAGGCTCTTTTCCAGCAGCATTCTGCCCCGGTTCATGATGCCCACGTAGTCGCACACGTCCTCCAGCTCCCGCAGGTTGTGAGACGAGATCAGCACCGTGGTGCCGTGCCCCGCCACGTCGGAGAGAATCAGACCCATGACCTGCCGCCGCATCACCGGATCCAGGCCGTCCACCGGCTCGTCCAGGATCAGCGTCTTCGGGCGGGTGCAGACGGTCAGATGAAACGCCGCCTGCTTCTGCATACCCTTGGAAAACCGGCGGATAGGCGTCCGTTTGGGAAGCTGAAACACGTCGTAAAGCTTGTCAAACAGGGCATCGTCAAAGGTAGGGTAAATGCCCCGGTAGAACCTGCGCATATCCTCCAGCGTCGCGGAGGGGTAGTAGAAAATCTCGTCGGGGATATAGCCGATGGCCGCCTTCACGGCGGGATTTTCGTAGATCGGCTGGTCATCCATGGTGACGCTGCCGCTGTCCGGGCGGTAGACGCCGGTGAGGTGCCGGATGGCGGTGGACTTGCCTGCGCCGTTGGGGCCGACAAGGCCGTAGACCCGCCCGCTCGGGACGGTCAGGGTCAGGTCGTCCAGCGCCTTAAAGGTGCCGAAGGTCTTGGTCACATTCTTCATTTCAAGCATGTCTATGTTCTCCCTTCTCGATCCTGGCCACCAGCTCGCCGTGGCTCGCACCCATGGTCAGCAGCGCCGCGGCGGCTTCGTCGAAGCTCAGCAGCAGCCGTTTTTTCTCCCGTTCTCTGATTTCCCCGTCGCCGCAGACAAAGCAGCCCTTTCCCGGCACGGTGGCAATCCACCCCTCCGCCTCCAGCCGTCGGTAAGCCCGCTGGATGGTATTGGGGTTGATGGCAAGCTGGGCGGCCAGATCCCGGACGCTGGGCAGCTTCTCCCCCGGCCGCAGCACGCCGCCGGTGATCTGCTCCCGGAATCCGTCCACGATCTGCGCATAGATCGGCCGGGAGTCCCGGTAATCCAAGTGTACCATGGTATTCCTCCTTAACTGTATTAGTTGTACTAGTACGGTTAGGATAACCTATAATTCAGAATTTGTCAATACGAGGGAGGATTAAGAGTTTATTAAATGATGGCGCGGTCAGGGACGCATCAGACAGTCAACAGGCGCAGTGGGATAATGAACAGCCCCCTTGCCTCTCCCTATGGGAGAGGTGGCCGAGCGTAGCGAGGACGGAGAGGGTATACCAGGGTGCAATACCCTCTCAGTCACCTTCGGTGACAGCTCTCCCAGAGGGAGAGCCAAGGGGCTGCACCCCAGCACGAGAAAAGGAGCGCATCTGTACCGATACGCTCCATCCGCTGTTTTCGACCGCCCATCAAATTTCCAGGCAGCCTTTTGCTTTCCAACGAGGGCATTATACAAAGATCCCGGTGCTTTCGCACCGGGATCTGGTGAACGATTTCCACCCAAAAACGAACTTTTTACCTCTTGCAGAGATACCAGTTTATCTCCGTCTCTGTAATTGAAGTTGATGACCAGATGGTCATCGAAGATGTAGACGGAATTGACAAAACAATCTATGATTTTTTGCTGATATGCCGGATCACTCGGATCGCCCTGCCGGAACCGCTCAAACCAAAACAGGATTTGTTCCCGTGTAAGAAGCGGTTTGGCAATCTGCTCTTGTAGGATACTGGCTTCCAATTCCTTGCGCTGCCCCTCCAATTCATCCAGCCGCTGCTTGGTTGCTGGTGTAAAGATTCCCTGCTCGATTGCAGAAACAATATTGTTAATACGCTTGGAAATATCCTTCAATCCGGCCTGTAATACAGGCAGGCGGGTGTTTTCCTTATTTTGATATTCCAACAGTTTCTGAGCCAGCAATTCGAGAGTATCTGTTTTCAACACTTTTTCAATTGCCGCTTTCACTACAAACCGTTCCAGTGGTTCTTTTCGGACGGCTTTCAAATCACATACCGAGCGCCCATGGCGCTTGTGGTTCCCACATTTGTAATAATAATGCCATGCGCCTGTATGGCTTTTTCCGCTTTCACCTGCCATCATCGCGCCGCATTTTCCGCAAAACAGTTTTGTTGTCAACATGTAATTGACATCTGTTTTCGTATGGGCTGGAGCCTTTTTGTTTTGTTCACAGCGTCTCTGTACCTTTTCGAAAACTTCCGGAGTGATAATGGCAGGAATTGCATCTGGAATTACGGTATCCTTGTACCTGTACTCTCCCAGGTAACGCCGGTTTTTCAAAATTGCCTGAAAGCTGTTTATGGAAAACGGAGCGCCGCGCGAAGTGCGCAGGCCGCGTGCATTAAAGGACTCTACAATCTTCCGCACACATTCTCCGTCCGCATAACGCTCAAATGTTTCTAAGACTAATGGCGCAGTAGCCGGATCAATTTGATAATGCTGGTTTTCATCAATGCGGTATCCCAGTGGAATCGTCCCGCCGTTGAACTTTGCCTTCAGCGCGTTTTCCTTGTGTCCACGGGAAACCTTTTCGGATAGCTCGGCGGAATAATATTCTGCCATCCCCTCCAACAAGCTTTCCAGCATGATTCCCTCCGGCGTGTTTGAAATCGGCTCTGTTGCGGAAACAACACGGACATGGTTCTGCGCCAGTTTTCTTTTGTAGTTTGCCGAATCGTAGCGGTTGCGGGAGAAACGGTCCAGCTTCCACACCAGTACGACCTCGAATTTATGTGTGTTGCTGTCCCGTATCATCTGCTGAAACTGAGGACGGTCATCTGTTTTGGCTGACAATGCGCGGTCGATATATGTAGCGACTACATTCATTCCGTTGCGCTCGGCATATTCTCTGCATTCGCGCAGCTGCCCCTCAATCGATTCTTCCCGCTGGTTATCACTGCTGTATCTGGCGTAGATTACTGCATTCATTGTCTATCCCTCCTTGACACCATGCGAATGTTCTTCCGCCATGTTCAGCACCATTTGCTTGAGTTTGCGATTCAGTTCACTTCCCGGCTCGAAACAAGCCTCCACGAACTCGCTCCAATCCGGTTTGCGCCGTACATATTCTTCTGCACCTTTTGGTGAAACGGTAACGATCCTCCCGCGTTTGTCATCACAAAGGCCGAAAATGTTGTCCATGGATACATCGAAATACTGCGCATACCATATCAACATGCGATAGGGCACTGCAGCCCGGTCTGTTTCATAACGATTGATTGCGGATTGATTGCTTCCCGCCAGCTTTCCCAATTCTACTTGTGATAGGCCTGCGTCCTTGCGGATTATTCGCAGCCTTGTTCCTACTGTGACCATAGCACACCTCCTGTTTTTAATTATACTTATTTTCGATGTATAATCAAGAGGAGTGTGCTATATTAAAATGTAATATGCTGCTTTTGTTCCGCAAATTGCAAGAATAAGTTGGACACTGCCGGAAGATAGAGAGGAGCGGGCGCCCGGGCACGGCGGAGGCCGTAGGCCGGAGCCGTGCCCGGAAAATTTTCAAAAGTCACGCAGCGAATACAGCATCGAGAAAGGCATCGAATAGCTCTTCAGGAGTGCGATATCCGAGTTTCTTGCGAGGGCGTCCATTCAGTTCGTCAGCGGCGGAAAGAATATCTTCGTCGGAGAAAGCCTCAATGGAGGCTCCCTTCGGAACAAAAGCGCGGAACAGGCCGTTGTGCCGTTCGTTTTGCGGGCGCTCCCAAGATGTGTAGGGATGAGCAAAGAAAGCTTTGGTTCCCCATTGTTCCACTTGAGCGAAGTCGGCAAACTCGCTGCCATTGTCGACTGTAATGGTCTTAAAGATACGGGAGAAGTTTTCGCAGTATTCATCGTGCAGCGCGGTCATGAGACCCATCACAGCTTCGCTGGTCTTGCCGGGAATACGGAACGCCAGGTAGGTTTCTGTCTTCTTTTCCAGTAGGGAAAACACCACTGATTCTTGTCCGGCGCGCTTACCGACCACGGTATCGCCCTCCCAGTGTCCTTCTTCAAGACGAAGACAAGCAATTTCCGGACGGGTCGAAATACTCGCGCCGTAGTGCCGTTTGTTCGCCATTTCACGATGCTTTGTTGCCTTTCGTTTCAATGCTTCAGGCAATTCTGTGGGTTTAATGGACACGTCTCCACGCCACACCATATTGTAGAGAGTGCCCCCATACCCGATTTGCCGGACAGAAAAACAATCTGTATAATGGAAAGGGGTAATGAAAAATGTCAACCAAAGAACGAAAGCACCCAGCGCCGCCGCGTTACGATGAGGCCTTCAAGGCGGGGGCAGTGCGGATGGTCACCGAGCAGGGGCGGCCCAGCCGGGAGGTGGCCGCGGAACTCGGCATCTGCATCGACACGCTGCGCAGCTGGCTGAAAGCGGCGGGCGCACCATCGCCGGGGCAAGCTGACCGCCAAAACCGCGACGCCAGACGCCTGCGCGAACTGGAGGCGGAGATTCGAGCACTGCGCAAGAAGCTTGAAGAGAAAGACGGGGTCATTGACATCCTAAAAAAATCCGTCGGCATACTTTCCAAACCATAGAGGACAAGTACCGGTACATCCGTACGGCCCGCGCGGGGGCCTCTGTGGAACTTGTATGCCGACTGCTGGAGGTCTCCCGCAGCGGGTACTACGAATGGCTGGGCCGCAAACCCTCTTTGCGCCGGCAGAAGGATCAGGAACTGAAACGCCGGCTGCTGAGCCTGCACCAGCGTTATCCCGCCCTTGGGCTGGACAGCCTGTATCACCTGATCCGCCCGCAGCTTTCCTGCTCGCGCAAGCGCATCCACCGCCTGATGTACGAGATGAACATCTCCTCCACGCGCAGGCGTGCCTACAAAGCCACGACCAACTCAAGACACGCGCACCCCATCGCGCCCAATCTCCTTGCGCGCCGCTTCTCCTTTGACAAGCCAGACACCGCATGGGTCGGCGATATTACCTATATCCCCACCGGCGAGGGCTGGCTCTACTGCGCTGTTGTGAAAGACCTTTGCACAAAGCAGATCGTCGGCTACGCCTTCTCCGACCGCATCGACACAAATCTCACTCTCGCCGCCCTCGGCATGGCCGTCCGGCGCCGCAAGCCTCTGCCCGGCCTCATCTTCCACTCCGACCGCGGCGTCCAATACGCCGCCTACGCTTACCGTCAGCGTCTCGCCAGCCTCGGCATCCGGCAAAGCATGTCCCGCAAGGGCGATCCCTATGACAACGCCGTGGCCGAAAACTTCTTCAGCTGCCTCAAGTGCGAGTGCGTCCATCTGCGCCATTTCGCCTCAAGGGCACATGCCATGGCAGACGTCTTCGCTTATATCGAGACCTTTTACAACCCAGTGCGCCCGCATTCCTCTATTGGCTGGCGTCCTCCGGATGCCTTTGCGCGTGCCTTGTCTGAGCATCCCGCCGCCTGAGTGTGATACGACAAGATATCCTGCGTTTCTTTCTGTTTTTTCTTCATTTTTACTGTCCACGAAACCGGGAAGGGCACAGAGTTCGCGTACAGACCATTTCTGTCGCTTCAAACAGGTCATGCAGTTTCGCGTACCCGCAACAAGCATCCAGTGACCATTGGTGTTCCCGGATTTGTGTGCCCACCCATTCGATAAAGTTGCTGCATTTCTCTGTTTGGGTCGGCCTGTGACAGTTCGCTCGGTTTGCTGCATAAACTGCTTCCCCCTGCCTGGGCGAATAGCTTGGGGTCCGCCCTCGTGTACTCTTTCGGGCGGGCGTGCCTCGCCGCAGTTCGTTCGTCACGGTGGTCGGGGCACATCCTATCGCTCTTGCGATGGCTCGTACTCCCAGCCCCTGCTTTTCCAGCGCTTTGATGGCTCCGCGCTCTTCCATTCGCAAGTGCTGTCCCTTCTTGCGTTCCGCCATTTCTGTGCTATACTTAGGGCAGTCCATAGTGATTGCTCTCCTTTGGTGAATGTTGTCTTTTCAACTCCATTCTACCACCGGGCAAATCACTATGGATTTCTTTTATCTGTCCAACTTGATTTTACAATCAACCGCTGCTTTTGTTCAAAGATGCCGCTCAAAATGCTTTCTTTATATCATATCGGGCAATATTGTGTCTGCTTTTCTGTGCGGTATTGCCTTAAATAGTGTCTACACAAGATCAGGTCAAAACAGTACACCAAATAGCAATGCAACGAATTTGCACAGCAGCCAGAAAAGATGTTGTAGTTTTTGCATATCGAGTAGCAATGCCTCGCCAACGTTTCAGGTGCAAAAAAGCATTTTCCACCAGATGACGAAGCCGATACAAGTAACGGTCATACTCCCGCTGCTGCTTGCGATTTCGTTTAGCCGGAATGACGATATTCATTCCAGCATCAGCGGCATAAGCAATGATTTGATTGGTGTCATACCCACGATCGGCCAGTAATGTTTCCGCCGATATTCCATCAATCAAGTGAATAGCTTCTTTGCAATCAGCTCGGGTACCCTCTGTGATAAGTACTCGGACCGGCATACCATTTGCATCCACGGCAAGGTGAATCTTGGTATTGAGCCCCCTTTTGTACGGCTCATGTCCTGATTACCGCCACGGGCTCCTGCCGCATGTGGATGCACCTTACAGTGGCTGGCATCAATCATCAACCATTCAAAATCGGGCTCATCAACCAGAATTTCCAGCAGTTTTTCCCAGATCCCCTTGTCACGCCATCTGCGGAACCGCTGATACACGGTACCCCATTTCCCGTAGAACGGCGGTAAATCCCGCCACGGTGCTCCTGTGCGTAAAATCCAAAACACGCCATTGATAAATCGCCGGTTACCCTGGACTATTCCACCCCACTGCCCTCGTTGTCCTGGCAGATGCGGTTCCAGCAGGCTCCATACCGCATCGCTGATGTCGTGGCGTTGTTGTTCATTCTTCATGGGAACACCTCTTTCGGATCTCTTGCTCCCATTATACCATATCGCTCGTGTAAACGCTATTTAGGAGAGATTGACAAAATAAACAAGCCATTTTTTGCAGAATAATAGAAAATACCGAGATAATCTACAAATATAGTCACCACGTCGCTTATTTGCAAATTACATATAAACTGACCATTGCAGATTACATTCTTTATCTTATAATGAATTATAGAAATGTTGCAACATAATTCTGTTATAAGGAGGAAAGCATATGAAAATTGCACTTTTCGGTGCGACCGGACGGATTGGCCAAATCGTTCTGCGTCGTGCTCTGGAGCAGGGATACCAGGTGAATGCTTATTCCAGAAGAGAAATCACAACTTCTCACGAAGAGCTGACCGTGATTCGCGGCGAGCTGGCTGAGGAGGAAAAGGTGCGTCAAGCGATCCATGGTGTCGATGCTGTGGTATGCGTTTTGGGGGAATTTCGTCAGTTGGATGTGATTCCTCCTGCATATGAGCGAATTCTGAAAGTTATGCAAGAAGAAAATGTTTCTCGCTTCATTACACTTTTGACTCCCGCCAGCATCTCTCATCCGAAAGACAAAATCTGCATGGCCACTGTTTTCCCGAAAATTGCCGTTCGCATCAAAGACTCCAAAGAAAGCCTGATTGGTTCGCAGAAGGTAGCACAGATGGTGGCAAACTCACCTCTACAATGGACGATCGTACGCTGCATCTGGCCCATTGATGCGCCCTATACCGGTAAAGTTAATGCCGGATACGGCGTTCCATTGGGCGAAAAGAATATGCACCCGATCAAAGTCAAAATATCTAGAGAGGATATTGCGCAATTTCTGCTGGATCAGGTAAAAAGCAAGCGTTATATCTGCGACATGCCAATTATCGGCGGATTCTAAGCACGAAAAGAAGGAGAAAAGACGATGAATAAAACAAATAAAGGTTTGACCTTCCGTCACCAGTTTTCCTATGCGTTGGGCGACCTGGGTGGATGCATGACTTTTGCCATCATGGGTTCTTTCCTGCTGCCCTACTACACGGATATTGCCGGTCTAAGCATCGGTTCTGTGGCCACCATGTTCCTGCTCCTAAAAGTTTGGGACGCAATCAATGACCCCCTGATGGGCACCCTGTTGGATAAGCTTTTTGCAAAATGCAGATTCAAAGGCGGTAAGTTCCGTCCTTGGATGATCCGATCAGCTCCGATCATGGCCATTACTGCTATCATGATGTTCAACATTCCTGTAGGCATGGGCCTAAGTGCCAAGCTGGTTTGGGCTTACGTAACCTATCTGCTGTATGAAGGCAGCTATACCGTGTTCAACGTTCCTTACTCCTCTTTGATCAGCGCTATGGCCGTTGACGATACCGAACGTGCTAAGCTGTCCTCTGCCCGCGGCCTGGGATCCATTGTTGGCAACTTGCTGCCCACTATCGCATTCCCTATCATTATCAGCTCTTTCACTGCCAATCCGGCCATGGGTTACACCGTCGGTGTTTCTGTATGCGCCGCCATCGGCTTTATTGCTTGCCTGCTGTCCGGCCTGTGGGGTGAAGAGCGTATTGATCCTCCTGCTGTCGATGCAAAGAATGTGAAGGCTACCGATGTGCTTCAGGTTTTGCGTACCAATCGTTCCTTCTGGGGCATTTCCATCGCTGCAATGTGCGACGTCATTGCATTTACCATTACCAACACGCTGGGCGTTTATTTGTATCGTGATGTCTTTGGCGCGCTCCCCATGATGAGTCTGGCATCCATGGTTATGATGGGATGCAATGCCATTTCCATGCTGTTCATTCCTAAGGCCGTAAAGAAGTTCGGTCTGGAAAAGACAAATCAGGTTTCTGTTCTTATTGGGTTTGTGCTGTATGCGCTGCTGCTCCTGCCCTCCAATGTTGCTGTTTACATGGTTCTTGCGAATTTGGCACTGACATTCACCAAGGTGCCTATCCAGCTGCAGTGGGGCATGGTCGGTGATGTTATCGACCTGAATGAAAAGCTCACTGGCAAGCGTTCTGAAGGTTCTACCTACGGAATCTTTAACCTGTCTCGCCGTTTTGGTCAGGCGATTGGTTCCTCCGCTGCCGCTATGATTATCGGCCTTGTCGGCTATAACGCAACTCTTGCCACGCAGACTGCCCAGACCTTGTCTAACATCCGTCTGGCTATCATTAGCATTCCTATGCTGAGCGCTGCCCTGATCTGGGTTGCCCTGCGCTTTATCTGGAATCCCGTTAATAAGTAGAGGGTAAAGTGTCGCCCTTCCGAAACGACATGGAAGGGCGACTTGTATTTCTTATAGCAGATCAGAAATATGCTGGCGGGAAATAGTTGAAATTAAGTTTTTGACTTCTTGGATGGTGTAATAGCCATCAGATTTGATCCACATCATGATGACACCCATTACACCTCTTATCGTGTATTCAGCCATCAGATCAAAGCTCTTTTTCTTTCTCACATAGTGCAGCTGATCCCGCATAATTCCTTCGGAAATCCAACTCTGGAAAATAGCAGTCATTTTAGAGGACAGTTCTGTCTCCAATCCGCCTTTTACCATCAGACGATAAAAGCTTATGTCGTTTTGAATTGTGTTCAGTATTTTGTCCACCGATTGCCGCTCCAGTTCCGAAGAGGAATGTTGAGCAGAAAAAATGCTTCGAATCTGTTGTAAGTGGACCTCTATAACATCATCACGTAAGGCATCCTTGTCCGGATAATGCAGATAGAATGTATTTCGGTTTACCATAGCTGAGTCTGTTATTTCCCGAATGCTGATTCTGTTATAATCTTTTTGCTCCATCATGTTCAGTAATGCTTGATGTAGCATTTTTCTGGTGCGGATTACCCGCAAATCCCTTGTATTCATACACCCTCCCCCTTATACTATCAAATAGGCGATTGTAAAAGTCAGAAAATGAAAATTGAATAGAAATTCTAATGTCAATCCTCTCATTGAGGAAAAAATTTCTGTTGGCTAGAAAAGGAAATTGTAAACTCTTTTGCCGATGACAAGTTGAGGAGCGCAGAGAAAAAGCCGCTACTGCTCATAGAAAAAGCAATTGATTTTCAAGGTTTTTTGAATGGTTTTTGAATTTTGTAAACAACTAATACTATCAAACTAATGGAGATAAGATTTATGAGAATTACTATTTTTGGTTCTTCCGGTCGTATTGGCCGCGAGGCGGTTAACTATGCTCTCAAAAAAGGGTATGATGTCGTTGCTTTTATGCGTCCGAATCGATATCTGGAGGTAGAACATCCCAATCTCACGTGTATTAAGGGTGAATTTACTGACATGGACAAACTAAAAAAAGCCGTTTTGGACTCAGATGCAGTAGTGGTCACCCTTGGCGGTTTTTTCCAAGAGAGTCTGCGTATCTGCTACTATAACCTTATGCAAGCAACTGAAGAAGTTGGCCCCAAGCGTTTGATTGCATTGTTCACTCCCTGTGTGGTCGACAAAGGTGATAAGTTTTGCTGGAATACCGTATTTCCTAATGTCTGGACTTCTCTCTGGTTCCGCAAGGGCCGCAAGGGTTTGAAGATCTGCAGCGACCGCGTGCGCTATTCCAACCTGGATTGGACCATTGTTCGTTATCTGGAGCCTGTTGACGGTGAATACACCGGAGATGTTAAGATCGGCTTTGATGTAAAGCAGAAAATCCGTCGTGCGGATGTGGCTGCGTTTATGGTCGATCAGGTGGAGGATACCCGCTTCATTCGTCAGATGCCCATTGTTGGTTCGTGAGAATTATAACATGAAATCAACTTCGAAATCAAGTTCAAAGTTTTGAGGGGAACTAAATGATTCATGTAGATTTGAAAGCAAAACCCTATTACTTGTCTGATGAGGATATCGCATGGGTGGAATCCACCATTGCTGGCATGACCGATGAGGAAAAGATTGGTCAGCTGTTCTTTGAAAACCGCGGCATGGCTTCTGATGAAGAACTGATTGAGCTGGTCACCAAGTATCATATCGGCGGCTACCGCTACAACGGCATCAAATCCGACCGGGTGCAGCATCAAGTTCGTGTGCTGCAAACGAACTCCAAAATTCCTCTGTTCGTTGCTTGCAACACGGAATCCGGCGGCAATGGCTCGGGCACGGACGGCACATATCTGGGGCAAGGGGTCAAGATCGGTGCAACCAACAATGTCCAGTATGCTTATGAGCTGGGCCGTATGTCTAATGAAGAGGCCGCTTCTATGGGCAATAACATGGCATTTGCTCCCGTCTGCGATATCCACTATAACTGGGAAAATACTGAAGTCGTCATGCGTGCCTTTGGTAACGATGTAGGCCGTGTTGCCGCTATGAGTAAGGCCTATATGGATGGCGTTCATGCCAATCCCGGCTATGCCTCCGTTGCCAAGCATTTTCCCGGCAATGGCCAGGATTTTCGGGATGCCCACCTGTCCTCCAACATCAATGAGTTTACCGAAGAAGAGTGGATGGCCACCTATGGCAAGGTGTATAAGGCCCTGATTGCTGGTGGCGTAGACGGCATTATGGGCGGTCATATCATGATGCCCAAGTATATGCGTGAACTGTACGGCACCGAGGATAAGGATATGATGCCCGCAACGCTGTGCTATGAGCTGATGACAGACCTGCTGCGTAACAAGCTGGGATTCAACGGTTTTGTTGTTACGGACGCGACCCACATGGTGGGCATGACCAACCGCATGACCCGCAAGGATATGGTAGCGGCCACTATCAACGCAGGCTGCGATATGTTCCTGTTCTTTAACGATCCTGACGAGGATTTTGGCTACATGATGGATGCATGGAAAACCGGTGTTATCAGTGACGAGCGCATTCATGATGCCCTGCGCCGCGTTCTGGGACTGAAAGCCAAGATGGGCTTGAACAAGAAGTCTAAGGAAGATATCGTTCCCCAGCCCGAAGCACTGTCCATTATCGGCAAGCAAGAATACAAGGATATGGCTGCTGCCATTTCCAAGGATGCCATCACCCTGGTCAAATATCTGGATGGAAATGTTTTGCCTTTGACTCCCGAAAAATATAAGAAAATCATGATCGTCTATGTTAAGGGCAACGACGGTGCCATGGCACAGCTGATGAAGTTTTCTTTCGGTGCAAGTCCGCAGAAAAATGCCGCAGAACGGTTGTGCGAATTACTGCGGGCAAAGGGTTTTGATGCCTTTGTTTACGAAAGCCCTATGCAGATTGCGGAACGGATGATGAAGGAAGATAAACAATTGAACTTCATGGATATCTACCGTTTGGGTAAGGCTGCCATTGCCGATTTCAAGGAGCAGCAAGATCTGGTCATTACGGTCTATGATGTGAACGTCGGCCGTCCCAGCTTCGGTATGAGCAAGGGCGGCGGTGAGATCCCCTGGTATGTCCATGACATGACCACTATCGGCATCAGCGTCAATGCTCCCACTATGTTGGCGGATGTTCCCACTGTCCGTACCTACATCAATGCTTACGACTCAAAGCCTCATACCATGGAGGCTCTGGTGGATAAGCTACTGGCTGGCTCTGAATCCTTCACCGGTATCGACCCCATTGACTCCTTTTGCGCTCTGTGGGACACAAGAATCTAATCAGCACATAACGTTGGCCACCGTCTAATGAGACGGTGGCCATTTTAGTGTAGATTCTCAACTTTAGCGATTCGTGATAATCGTTTCTTTCGTGTTTCCGAATACGGTGCAGTCAGCCGGATGCTGATTTTGCTTTTATCGATCTCGAAGCGCAGGCCGCCTTGCTCATCATCGTCGGTCTGTTGGCACAGTTCATATACTTCTGGCAGTCAGACAGATAGTAGCTACTTCGGAAAATCAGCTCACCCTCCCGTTCGGCATCGCAGACGTTGACAACTTCGGTTACATCCTCCCGGTTCATCGGATTTTTCATGATGGAAAACTAATCCCGCTTGTCGGGGGAATCACAAATCGAAAGGGACAGTAAATCCTCAATTTTTATCTGCTTCTGTTTTCTTTCCATTCCTGAAACGCCCGTTGTCCTTCTTCCGTTTCGTAAAACGCCTGGATTTTCGGAAGTAAGAACCTTGCAAACTGTTCCAGATCCTCCACCGGCACGCCCTGATGTGCTGCATTTTCTTTCCGCCTATTACTCTCCCGTTCCGTCATGTACCTGTTTTCCTTTAACCCATCCGGTCTCCTTTCCGCCGGGCCGTCCCCGGCGCCTGCTCATTCCATCTGCTCACAACTGCATTTCCCAATCCCGGTTCCGCTGCTGCGTCCGATTCTGCCGTGTTACCGATTGCTCACGACGGTGCTCCCGCAGAACCCCCGAAAGGAATTCGTTGACACGCCGCGGCGCGATTTTTACCGCCTCGCGATAAGAGCGCGTATCCATCCAAAGCTGATGCAGACGCTCCTCCGTTTCTTCCGCCTCACGGCGCAGCCGCCACAGCATCGTGCCGCTATTCTGGAGCTCCTGCGCCAGATGGCGGTTTTCCACCTGCAATCCTGCCGCCGATTCCGCCAGCTTCAGCAGCCTCGCATAATCATCCTCGGGCAGCTCGATACGTTTTGTCAAAGTCTTCCGTCTGCTGCGCCCGTGCATCTGCCGTACATCGCCTATGTCGGCCTGTACAGCCCGTAAATCGCCTGCTGCGGCTGTAACCTCGCCGCGCAGTTCATCCCGCTGTTTTCGGGCTTCTTCCGCCTGTGTACCCAGGTCTCCAATTTCCTGCCGAAGTTCCTGCACAGCCTGCCTGTCCTGTTTGACCTTGTATTCCAGTACATCCAGGTGCTCCGCCGTACTCCCCTCGATACCACGTTCAAAATCCGTGAAACCCGCCGCCTTCATGTGTTCGTAAAAAGCGGTTTGCAGCAGGCTGTAAGAACTGATAAGCCTCGGCCTGCCGTCTTTTTTCAGCACTGGTCTGCCAGTTTCATCTGTCGCCGGGACCATCGGCCACTTTTTACTATGGCTTACCTGCATGACCGTTTCCCGAACGGTCCCACGCAGTGCGGGGTCCCTGCATCGCTTTGACCACCGGATCTCCTTTTCCACCACCGGAAGATAAATAACATGCATGTGGTAATGGAACACATCTTTTCCAAGCCTGTCGCTGGCTTCCCGGTTCCTCTCGTCCGCGTGCATCACCGCTGATATCACATATTGTTCTCCGCCTGCGATCTGTTTGGCCAGTTCATACGCTTCGGCATAGAACTTTTTTGCGTACTCATATCCGCCGTGCCGCTCGAAATATTCCGTATTTACATCAAATACCATTTCATCAAATACATAAGCGTCCGGCTTTAAGCCGCGGGTGCTTACGGCTCCCTCCGCGACCATCCTGTCGAATTGCTGTGCATATGTTGGTGCATTACATGCTTTGAAAACGACATTTTGGCCGCTGTACTCCAGTAAAACATCCGGATTCGAGTACACTTCATTTTTTCGCTCGTTATGCCTTTCCCGCACCCCGATTGCGTTTTTGCGGTAACGCTCATTGCGCACCACCGTCCTGCTCGTTTTCCTTATCGGCTCCTCCTTTCTCCTTGTACCGGCCTGTGCATCCGCCGTCCTGCGGGGCGCGCAGACGCTTTTGAAAGCGTCTGACCCACTAAGACACTTTCCGGCCAGGGCCGGCAAAGTGTCCGTGGGCCCGCTGCGGCGGGAGGGAAGTGGCGGCGGCTGTGCTGCTCTGTTTGGCCTTTGTTCTGCCGCCGCCCATCTCCATGCTGTCCTGCCGTTGACGCCCGTGGCGGAACGGTTTCGCTCTGAAACATTCCGCCGCTTTCCGTGTCTGTGATATATGTCAGCATACATCCCGACACATTAAGCGTATCACTGCTTGTTTTCAATGACAAGATGTGTTACTATAATTTCGTGTAGGATAAAAGAACACGCTTTGTGAGCTGCTATGAAACACAGGCAAATTCACACAGGGTAGGATGGGGTACAGGATGCGCGGTAAAACCTATGTCTATTTTAACGGCAAGACCGAATACATCGGTACAGGCGGAGAAGAACAAACCGCCTATCCGCTGGGTTCGCTCGTTTTCGGGACACTCGACGTTGATTGGGAACCGTATCTGGAACAGGCACGCGCGCTGCGCCGCGCCTATACAGGCGTGGATTTCGGCGAAACCTGCACGATGCCGCAGCGGCTGTCCGAGCTGGAGACCTGTGTGTATTATCAGGTCGCGGAGTTCTATCACAATATGTCCCTGAGTGTCAAGACCGTTTCTCCGGCATTCTTTGACCTGCTGGAGGGATACTGCCTGGCAGTATGGCGTGCCTACGACCAGGAAAGTGAGCCGTATCTTGAGGCCCTGGCCTCCGGCGTGAACGATACAGGCTTGTCCCGATCCGAGGTACACCAGAGGCTCATCCACCTGGGAAATCAGGCGATCACCGGAAACATTATGGAAGGCTACTGCCGGAGCTTTCCGGCATATACCGAGCAGATGAAGTATTACATCGAATGTGAGACCGAGGACCGTTCTCTGTGTGAAACGGCACTGCTGGTGCTGGACTATTTTATCAACTTCCTGAAGAAGATCAGCGCCTTCCAAAAGGACCTGCGGACTCTTATCGGTGTAACACTTTGCGGAAAGGACGGCCAGCCGCTTTCTGCTCCGTCCGCACGGCTGTTAAAGCTGGCGGAGAATGATGGAGAGCTCTATGGCAGATGCAGCAGAATGCTGGATGATGTACACATCAAGCTGCAGCAGTACATACCGGAGGGCATAAAGAAGGGCGGCATTGCTATCGCCACATTTTACGCAAGTGATAACCTGCCTGCGCTTGTATTTCTGGAATTTCAGCAGATGTGCGCGCTTGATCTGCGTGTCGCACGCTGTGAAAACTGCGGCAGGCTGTTCCTGCCATTTTCGAGCCGCACCAAATACTGCGACCGCGTGTGCGACGAAGACATTGGAGCATCCTGCAAGGAGGTCGCGGCACGGGAGAAATACGCCGCACAGGTGAAAGCGGACAAGGCGCGGCAGCTCTACCAGCAACTGCGGAACAAATACCAGATGCGCTGCGCCCGCGCACAGGGGAACGCCAAAATGCGCGAGGACTACAACAAATGGCGTGATACCGCGCAGAAGGCAATGGTCAAATACCAGGTAGGGGAGATGTCCTTCGAGCAGTTTGCGGAATGCATTCAAATTCCATAGAAAGCAAACAAGTCGCGCAGAAGATATCTCTCCTGTACGGCCTGCTTGCTCTACTTTAAAATCATGTCCAGACAAAAAACAAACCCGAACCCGCTCTCATACAAGAGCAAGTTCGAGTTTGCTGGTAATGGTGACCCGCCGGGGATTCGAACCCCGGACCCACTGCTTAAAAGGCAGTTGCTCTGCCAACTGAGCTAGCGGATCAGATTTGGCTGGGATGGCCGGATTTGAACCGACGAATGCCAGAGTCAAAGTCTGGTGCCTTACCGCTTGGCGACATCCCAATGTTGACACGGCGCCCTTCGGCCGGACACACAGGGTATTATATCATGCTTTGTCCCGTTTGGCAATCCTTTTTTTGCGAATTTTGCGGTTTCCTCTGCTCTTTCTTCCCGGATGGCCGCCCCGTGGGATTGGGGCTTGGCGCCATTCGCCGTATCTGCTTGAACGGCGCCCTGCCGAGAGATGGTTCGTATGCGCATATTCTACCACTTCTATTTTGAATTCTCCAGTATTTTTTCTGCTTTCTGTCCTGTTTTATAACTCCCTCCGCGCCATGCTCCCGATATTGACATGCCATCCTCGACCACCCGCTGCACTGCTTCCAGCCTTATTTCATTGCTTATTTTGGACATAATATGACCCCCAAATGTCGGATTCTCTGTCCAACATTTGGGGGTCATATCACTCTCTCCAAAGTAACGATTATCTCTTCGTAACGCATGGGGGAGCCGTCCTACTGGTAGCACCCCTGTATCCATACTACATCCCAAATCTTTCATTTTGTCAACCGCCCTGCCTCCCCGCAGAGCTTTTTTATTGCGCAGGAAACCCCCGCCGCGCGGTCACACCGCATGGCGGGGGTCAAATTTCAGTTTCCCGGCTGCTTACTTTTCCACTGTGGCGACACAATCGTTGCCATAACAGAAGATATGTCCGCCGATCTGTCCCCAGACGTTGCTGTTGGTGGGTTTCGTGGCGAAATACACCACTTCCTTCGGCAGAACGTAGGGGCCGTAAATCGCTCTTTCGATGGCCTCGTACTGCGCCTGGAAGGGTTCCGCCTTGTCCAGACGGGGAACGGAGCGGAACTGTCCCTGTCCGTAGATCACGTCATGGAGGTTATCGGGGAAGCTGTCGGAGGCAATCCGGTTCAGCGCCACCTCTGCGACGGCCTGCTGACCCTCGGCGCACTCGCCCTGGGCTTCCACCCAGACCACCTTCGCCAGGAGCTTGATATCGTCCTGGCTCAGCGTAATATCGGCATACCGCGGCTCGCCCCGTTCGGGTTCCTCCTCGTAGTAAATGAAGGGTTCCTCCGGCATGGCGCTCTTGTCGTAGATCCACGCGCCGTCGTAGCCCAGCAGAATGTCTTCCGGGTTAAAGCCTTCCTCGAAGCCTTTTTTCAGCTGCCAGAAGTCGTAGTTGCCCCGGTTGGAATCGTTGACCGTGATCTTTCCGTTCTCATTGATGCCGGTCAGAACAATGAAGTGCTGGGAATTGGTGAAGATGGAGTTATGATTCATCAGCACGATGGCGACCTGCCCCTCCTGGAGCGCCTTATAGACAACGTGCCAGTTCTCCGCCTTCTCACAGGCAAGCTGAAGCGCCTTGTTGCCGTATTCCAGCCGGGCAATGTTGTTGATCGCCCGCCCGCCGAAATAATGCGCCAGCTCGTCGGGAGTGTATTCATGGTCTGTCAGGTAGCTTGCCACCATGGCCAGGGAAACGATGCTGCATCCGCTGGTCGCAATGGTGCCGCTGCCGTACATGGTATAGGGGTAATCGTCCTGGAAGAACTGCGGGACGGTGGAAATGACCTTCTTTTCTTCGCTCTGGGTCTCCGCCGGGACGTCTTCTCCGGTGGCCTCCGAGGGTGCTTCCTCGGTAACTGCGGGAGTCGTCTCCTCGACGGCCGCCGTCGGTTCCGCAGGGGTCTTCACCTCTTCGGGGACGTACAGGTATTGCAGCACGAGCCTGCAATCCTCGCCCTCTGCCACGCCGGCATAAATCTCACCGAGCCAGTTTTCAAGCCCGCTGTCGGCAACGGCGAAGCCTCCGTCTTCACCCGTTACGACCCAGCCGTAAAAGGTGAATCCGTCCGGGGTCTTCTGCGCGGCATCCTCCCGCAGACCTACCATCTGCGCCTCATTCGGCACGGCGTAGGTCGTGATCCTGATCTCGCCGGGAACCGCATCCTCCGGAATGCCCGCACACACCGCTTCATCCGCAGACACGGCACCGGCAGGGAGGGCGGCAAAGCCGCAAAGGAGCGCCAGCGAAAGCAGAACCGCAGTCAGCCGCCAGCAATTTCTATGTACGCGCATTCCTTCGCCCCCTGTCTTCACAGCATCCCCGCAGAGCGGGGTACACGGATGTGTATACCAGCACGAATGTAGTATAAAGCATTTTCTGTCAAAAGTCAAGATATGTCGAATTGGGGAAACGCGGTCCGGCGGCCAGACTTTCCCCGGTTCTGTTATTCCGCAGGGACGCAGAACTTCTCCACCACGAAGTCGTGGAGCCAGGTTTCGTCCGGGTAGAACTCCGCGTAGCGCTCGCCCATCACCGTCTCGCCGGGGAGACGCACGACGGTGTCGGAGGTGAAGTGCATTTTTCCCATGTTTCTCGCGAGATACGTGATCTCCGTCATATCCAGGTCGGTGGTGATGTACCCCTTCAGGCCGTTGTAGTATTCCAGCGCCACGGTGGGGTCGGCGACGATCTTCTCCTTGCACTGGTTGAACATCGCCTTCATCACTGCCATGCTCCGCACACCCCGCTTGTATGCTCCCTCCACGTCGGTTTTACTCCGGTAGGTGATGAACCTTCTCATATACCACCGGTTCAGCGTGACCGTATTGCCCCGGGTAAACGACGAATCGATATCCGTGTAGTCGTCGTCAAAGGTGATGGTCAGGCCGCCGATCAGGTCGTTCAGCGTATACAGTGCGTCATAGTCCAGCGCGACATAGCGGCCCACCGGCACGCCGTACAGAAGCCGGGACACTGCGTCGGTGGTCAGACGGCAGCTTAAGTCCTTTCCGTCGCCGTAGCTGTGGGAGGTGGAAATGTTGGTGTAGACGGTGTCCAGATACTGGCCGTCTGCGTCCATGGCAATGACGTCGGCCATGGTGTCGCGGGGAATGTACAATATAGAAAAGTCGAAGGTCCTGGTGTTCAGGATGACCAGCCCGATCACATCGGCGTTGCCGCCGTTGGACTCCGTGGCGTTGCGCCAATGCCTTTCGTCGCCCATGTAGTCAATGCCCATGAGCAGAATGGAGATCACGTCGTCCCGGTAATTATAGGCGTTGCCCTGGTCGTCGATCCAGTCCGCCTCGATATGCGCCTGGGTTTCGGTGGCGTCGGCAGCGCTGGTCGTATCCTGGGGAATGGTGTCCGAGACGCTGCTGCGGGCAGCAAACATCGACCCCCGCACGTTGCCGGAGTACCACACGAAAGTTCCCACGCCAACAGCCGCAAGCACCAGAACCACCGCCAGAGAGCTGAGCACAATGGCGGTCACCTTCATGGGATTCACGCTTTTTTTCGGCTTTTTGCTTTTTGGTGGTTCTTCCTTCAGAAATTTTCCTTTTTTCTCCATGGCCAATTATTCCCCGTCTGCGTCCGGATTGCCGGTGAACACGGCCTGGGCTTCATCCACCAGCACCCCCTGCACCACATACCGGCACGCCGGATTTCCGATGCAGGTGGAAAGGGTGATGATCCTGTCCGAAGACGTAACCTTATACTCCGGGTTGAACAGTGCCAGGTCGGTCTGGGCGTAGACGCTCTCGATGTACTCGTCAATCAGCTCTTTTGTGGAAAAATCCGTGTTCGCGATGATGTCCAGATTGTCCCGGCGGTAAGCCGCGAAGACTTGGTAGGTCAGCTGCCGCTCCGGCGTGTAGATGATGATCTGTCCGTGGGAATCGAAAAAGTTCTTGTCCCGGAACCGGTGCAGCTGGGCAAACATCCGCCCGTCCAGCATGTTATGGCCATAGGCCACGGTGTTGAAATCCGTAAAGTCCCCGGCGTTCTCCCCCAGGACGAAAACAGAGCCGTAGCCGGTGGTCGTTCCCTCATAATTGTGGTTCAGATAATAGTAATTGTAGGTCGTGTCGTACAGGATGGGATAATCGATCAGCGTGCCGTCCACCACGATCCAGCCGATGATGTCCCCGTTTTCCCCCTTGAGATAGTCAAAATTGATGGGGATTTCCACGGTGGGCAGGGGCGGCTCCGTCTCGACGGGCTGCGTCTCTTCGACAGCCTCCGTCGCCGGGGCGGTGGAAGGCGGTGGAGCGGCGGTTCTGGCCGCTGCCGCCAGCTGTTCGTAGTTGTCGCTCTGCTGCTTATAAGCAAGCAGCAGACCGCCGATCGCGGCCAGCGCAGCCAGCACGATGGAGAAGCTGACGATGCTGATGATCAGGTATACCTTCTTCTTGTTCTGCATGTCCGTTATAATGCGAATGGAGCGATCAAGACCGCTCCATTCCGTTCCTTTTCAATTGCTTCCGGGTTACTCTTTGCTCTTCTTGTAGGCGATCGCACCGACACCGCCGGCAGTGCAGGCCACAGTGGACAGAACCGCCACCGCAATGGAGCCGGTACGGGGCGCAGTGGTATTGCCGCCGGTGTTGCCGCCCTGGTTGCTCTTGACGGTCGTGGCGGAAGCCGTAACAGCCATGCTCAGGCACAGGACGAGCGCAAAAACAAAGGATACAAACTTTCTCATTGTGATCTCTCCTCCAGCGTTAGGATGAAAAAGCGCTGCGTAATGCACAGCCCGCCTTTTACTTACTTTGCATTATATATCTTCTCAGCCGTTTTGTCAACACAGAAATCGTGCATGGTTTCCGTAAATATCCCGGAAAAATCCTCTGAATGCCAACAAAAGCACTTTCTTCTTAAAAACGGAATCCATCCATGGTTCCGCCCTTGTTTTTTGGGGAAGACTGTGATATGATTTTTTAAAAGGAAGTGTGACCATGCTCGATTTTCAGCGCCCTCAGCTGTCCCAGAAGGACGACTACGAGCGCGTTTTGTTTTCCTGCCCGCCCAGAGGATGCGAATATTCCTTCGCCAACCTCTACCTCTGGGGACGGCAGCAGCTGGCGTTTATCCACGGCTGCGTGGCGTTTTTCTCCCATTTCAATGGGCGGAGCGTATACCCCTACCCCATCGGTGATGGGGATCGGCGCGCCGTGGTCGAGGAAATTCTTCTCGACGCCAGACAGCGGGGCATTCCCTGCCGCATCGTCAGCATGACCCCGGCCGATCAGGCGGAGCTGCAAGGATGGTTTCCTGACAAATTCCTCTACCGCACCGACCGGGACGGCTTTGACTACGTCTACTCCGTGGACGATCTTGCCGACCTGAAGGGTCGGAAATTCCAGAAAAAACGGAACCACGTCAACCGCTTCCGGGCGGAGCATCCCCGGTTCGAGCTGCAAGCCCTGACGGTTGACAATCTGCCCGCTGCCCAGCATATGGTGGGCGAGTGGTACCGCGCCCGGATGCAGGCCGACCCGGCGGGGGACTATATGCTGGAAAGCATCGCCATGTCCCGGGCGTTCCGCCATTACGAGGGACTGAAAATGGAAAGCGCCGTGCTTCTGGAGGACGGGGAAATTCTCGCCGTGACCATGGGAAGCCGCCTGTGGTCGGACACCTTCGACATCCATTTTGAAAAGGCGCGGGAGGACGTGGACGGCGCTTACGCCGCCGTAAACTGCGAATTTGCCCGGTATCTGCGGCTGAAATACCCCGATCTGCGTTATCTGAACCGGGAGGACGACGTGGGTCTGGCGGGGCTTCGCAAGGCCAAGCTGTCCTACATTCCCCACCACATGGTGGAGAAATCCTGGGCATATCTGGCGGAGGATTTCCATGGTGATTGACTATCCCACCGGCGCACAGGAGCCTCAGCTTCGGACGCTCTGGCATCTGGCCTTCGGGGATTCCGAGGAATTTATCGCGGGCTTTTTTGCCGGTGCTTATTCCCCCCGGCGCTGCCGATACGCGGCGGAAAACGGGAACGTCGCCGCCGCCCTTTACTGGTTTGACGCGGAGTTCCGGGGGCAGAAGTTTGCCTATCTCTACGCCGTGGCGACCCACCCGGATTTCCGGAACCGAGGGCTTTGCCGCGCTCTGATGACGGATACCGCTGCCTGCCTGACCGAACGTGGCTATGACGGGGCGCTGCTGATGCCCCAGGATGTTGGACTGCGGGAAATGTACGCCCGCATGGGCTTCCGGGACTGCTGCACCGTGTCGGAATTTTCCTGCGGCGCCGGGGAAGGGGTGGCTCTGCACCCGGTTTCCGCGGCGGAATTTGCCCGCCTTCGCCGGGAATACCTGCCCCCGGACGGCGTGATTCAGGAGGGGGCGAACCTTTCCTATCTCAAAAGCTACGCCGCACTTTATGCCGGGGGGGATTTTCTGCTGGCCGCCGCGCCCAACGGGGGCAGCCTGACCGGCATGGAGCTGCTGGGCAATGCCGCAGCCGCACCGGGCATTCTGGGGACGCTGGGATTTTCCCGCGGCCACTTCCGCACCCCGGGAACGGCGCTTCCCGGCGCCATGTTCCGTCCCCTGCGGGCGGGCGTGGATGCGCCCGGATATTTCGGGCTGATTTTTGACTGAGTTTCCGCAACCCCGTGGCACCCACAGGCCGTGCGCGGTCTGTGCCTTTCATAAAACAAGAACACTGGAGGAATTATCGTGCACAGAGAACACCTTGCGAGCCGTTTGGGCTTCATTCTCCTCAGCGCCGGATGCGCTATCGGCATCGGCAATGTATGGAAATTCCCTTGGATGACCGGGCAGTATGGCGGCGGTGCATTCGTCGTGATCTACCTCATCTTCCTGCTGATCCTGGGTGTCCCCGTGCTGACCATGGAATTTGCCATGGGGCGCGCCGCTCAGAAAAGCCCCCTGAAAATGTACCAGGCGCTGAAGCCCGACAGCCATTGGCGCTGGCATGGCTACGCCTGCCTGGTGGGCAACGTGATTCTGATGATGTTCTACACCACCGTTTCCGGATGGATGCTGCAATATTTTGTGGACACCGCCGCCGGACGCTTCGTGGGGCTTGATGTCGCCGGGGTGGAGACCGCCTTCGGCAGCATGCTGGCAAACCCCGTCCAGCAGACGGTTTACATGGGCGTGATCGTCATATCCGGCTTTTTCATCATCTCCATCGGCGTGCAGAAGGGTCTGGAGCGGGTGACAAAGTGGATGATGCTGGCGCTGATCGTGCTGATGCTGGCGCTGGCCGTACACAGTCTGTTCCTCCCCGGCGGCTCCGAGGGACTGAAGTTCTACCTGCTGCCCGACATCCGGCGGCTGAAGGACGCCGGTGTGGGCAACGTCATCGTGGGCGCCATGAACCAGTCCTTCTTTACATTGAGCCTTGGCATCGGCGCCATGGCGATTTTCGGCAGCTACATCGGCAAGGATCACGCCCTGGCAGGGGAGTCCGTCCGGGTCTGCGCCCTGGATACGCTGGTGGCGTTCTGCTCCGGCCTGATTATCTTCCCCGCCTGCTTCTCCTACGGCGTGGACGTCAAGAGCGGCCCCGCCCTGATCTTCATGACCCTGCCCAACGTGTTCAACAATCTGCCCGCGGGGCGCTTCTGGGGGAGCCTGTTCTTCCTGTTCATGACTTTTGCCGCCTACTCCACGGTTCTGGCGGTGTTTGAAAACATCGTCTCCTGCGTGGGCGAGATGACCGGGTGGAGCCGGAAGAAGACCTGCCTGGTGTGCGGCGCCGCCATTTTCCTGCTGAGCCTGCCCTGCCTGCTGGGCTACAATCTGTGGAGCAATTTCCGCCCCATCGCCGGGCGGGACGTGCTGGACAGCGAGGATTTTCTGGTCAGCAATCTGCTGCTGCCCCTGGGCAGTCTGCTGTTCATCATTTTCTGCACCACCCGCTACGGCTGGGGTTGGGAGAATTTCCTGGCCGAAGCCAACGAGGGCAAGGGGCTGAAAATCGCCAAATGGCTGCGGCCTTACATGACCTACGTGCTGCCCGTGATCGTGAGCATCATTCTCATCTTCGGCCTTTACAACTTCTTCGCCGCGTAAACGCTGCCCCGAAAGAGCGCATCTCTTTCGGGGCAATTTTATCGATTTGGCAAGATACACATGGAATCTTGCCAAAAACCGGCAGGAATCGTCTTTCTGCGAGTTGACGGAAATGCCCCTGGATGATATAATACCCTCGTACATAAACAAACCCTTATGACTGACGGATCAGTGGAGCACCACATGGAGTAAGGGCATATCGTATTCATCGCCGACCGTCTGGGCACACTTTCCCGTATTATGGGTAAGTGCGCCCTTTTTTGTTCCCATTAAGGAGGTCAACACATGAAAAAAGTCGGAATCGTCATGGGCAGCGACAGCGATCTGCCCATCCTGCGCAAAACCATGGACACCCTGGCGTCTCTGGGCATTCCCTACGAATGTCACATCTACTCCGCCCACCGCACCCCCGAGGAGGCTCGGGATTTTGCCGTATCCGCACGGGCAAACGGCTTCGGCGTGCTCATCGCCGCCGCCGGTATGGCTGCGCATCTGGCTGGTGCCATTGCGGCAAACACCACCCTTCCGGTCATCGGTATTCCCTGCAAAGGTCCCTGTCTCGACGGCATTGACGCTCTTCTTTCCACGGTCATGATGCCCTCCGGTATTCCGGTCGCCACCGTAGCCGTAAACGGGGGCGTGAATGCCGCTTTGTTGTCCGCCCAGATCCTTGCTGTGGAGGACGCAGAGCTTGCCGAGAAGCTGGACGCCAGACGCGCCGCCGACGCGGCGAAGGTGCTTGAGAAAGACGCCGCCCTTCAGGCGGAACTGAACGGCTGAGGGAGGAAAAGCAATGGGCGGTTTCTTCGGGGCGATTTCCCATAAGAATTGCATTTACGACGTTTTCTTCGGCACGGACTACCATTCCCACCTGGGCACCCGCCGGGCAGGGCTTGCCTTCTACGATCAGGAGCAGGGCTTCCAGCGGCAGATCCACAGCATCGAAAACACTCCCTTCCGCACGAAATTTGACGACGACATGGCAAAATTCAGCGGAAACGCGGGCATCGGCTGCATTTCCGACACCGACCCCCAGCCCCTGCTGGTGCGCTCCCACCTGGGGATGTTCGCCATTTCCACCGTGGGCATCATCAACAACGCCGAGCAGCTGGTGAAAGATGCTTTCTCCGGCCCGGGACATCAGTTCATGGCCATGTCCTCCGGAAAGATCAACACCACCGAGCTGACCGCCGCCCTCATCAACCAGCGGGGCAGCCTGATCGACGGCATCCGCTATGCCCAGGAGGTCATCGACGGCTCCTGCACCATTCTGCTGCTGACCCCCGACGCCATCATCGCCGCCCGGGATCGCTTGGGACGGCTGCCCGTGCTGGTGGGCAAGAATAACGACGGTATGTGCGTGTCCTTCGAGTCCTTCGCCTATCACAAGCTGGGCTACCAGGATCATTACGAGCTTGGCCCCGGGGAGATCGTGAAAATGACGGCGGACGGACTTACACAGCTGGCCGCCCCCGGCACGAAAATGAAGATCTGCGCCTTCCTTTGGACGTACTACGGCTACCCCAACTCCAACTACGAGGGCAAAAACGTAGAGGTCATGCGCTACCGCAACGGCGAGATCATGGCCCGCAGGGAAATGGAGAACGGCACCATGCCGGACGTAGACTTCGTGGCGGGTGTTCCGGACTCCGGCCTGCCCCACGCCATCGGCTACGCCAACCAGTCCCACAAGCCCTTCGCCCGTCCCTTCGTCAAATACACCCCCACATGGCCCCGTTCCTTCACTCCCGCCAATCAGGAGATGCGCAATCTGGTGGCGAAAATGAAGCAGATTCCCGTGCCCGAGCTGATTCAGGGCAAGAAGCTGCTGTTCGTGGACGACTCCATCGTCCGGGGCACCCAGCTGCGGGAGACTGTGGACTTCCTGTACGAAAGCGGCGCGAAGGAAGTGCATATGCGCTCCGCCTGTCCGCCCATCATGTACGGCTGCAAATATCTGAATTTCTCCCGCTCCAACTCCGAAATGGAGCTGATCGCCCGTCGGACGGTTCAGAATCTGGAGGGCGACGAGGGACAGAAGCACTTAGACGAGTACGCCGACGGCACCACCCAGCGGGGCAAATGCATGCTCAAGGCCATCTGCGAGGAAATGGGCTTCGATTCCCTGGGCTACCAGTCACTGGACGGCCTGCTGGAAGCCATCGGGCTGGACAAAGACAAGGTTTGCACCTACTGCTGGAACGGCAAAGAATAACCGAATGAAAAGGAGCGTCATTATGGAACACAACAATTCCCAGTCCGCCAGCTACGCCGCCGCCGGTGTGGACATCACCGCCGGATACAAGGCCGTGGAGCTGATGAAGACTCACATCGCCCGCACCCGCAACTTAGGCTGCCTGGACGACGTGGGCGGCTTCGGCGGCTGCTTCGGCCTGCCCATTGCCGGGATGGAGGAGCCGGTGCTGGTCTCCGGCACCGACGGCTGCGGCACCAAGGTCAAGCTGGCCATCCTCATGGACAAGCACGACACCATCGGCATCGATGCCGTGGCCATGTGCGTCAACGACATCATCTGCGTGGGCGCAAAGCCCCTGTTCTTTCTGGATTACATCGCCTGCGGCAAAAACGTGCCCGAAAAAATTGCCGAAATCGTGGGCGGCGTGGCGGAGGGCTGCGTCCAGTCCGGCGCGGCGCTCATCGGCGGCGAAACCGCCGAGCACCCCGGCCTGATGCCCGTGGAGGACTACGATCTTGCGGGCTTCGCCGTGGGCATTGTGGATAAAAAGAAAATCTTAGACAAGACGAAAATGGCGGAAGGGGACGCGGTCATCGCCCTGGCTTCCTCCGGCATCCACTCCAACGGCTTCAGCCTGATCCGCAAGGTTTTCCGCATTGACGAGAACCCCGCCGAAATCTATCAGCCCTGCGACGCCCTGGGCGGGAAGACCATCGCCGAGACTCTGCTGACCCCCACGAAGATCTACGTCAAGTCCGTTCTGGCGCTGCTGGAAAACGTAGACGTCAAGGGCATCAGCCACATCACCGGCGGCGGTTTCTATGAGAATATTCCCCGCTCCATCCCCGACGGCCTGTGCGCGAAGATCGACAAGAGCGCCGTTAAGGTGCTGCCCATCTTCGACCTGATTGCAAAGACCGGCAATATCCCCGAGCGGGACATGTTCAATACCTACAACATGGGCGTGGGCATGAGCATCGTCGTCCCCGCCGCACAGGTGCAGACCGCGCTGGACATCCTCACCGCCCACGGCGAGGACGCCTACGTCATCGGCACCATTGTCAAAAACGACGAGGAAAAGGTGATTCTGGAATGACGGCCAAGATCGCAGTTCTGGTCTCCGGCGGCGGCACCAATTTGCAGGCGCTGATCGATGCTCAGCAGCGGGGCGAGCTGGGCGGCGGAGAGATCACCGCCGTGATTTCCTCCAAAGAGGGGGCTTACGCTCTGGAGCGGGCGCGGAAAGCGGGTATCCCCGGCTATGTGCTGCCCCGGAAAAGCTTCGACTCCAACCGCGCCATGACGCTGGCGCTGGTGGAGAAACTGAAGGCGCTGGACATTGATTTAGTGGTTCTGGCAGGCTGCATGGTCATCTTCACCGAAGAGCTGGTGCAGGCCTACCCCAACGCCATTCTGAACGTCCACCCCGCCCTGATCCCGTCCTTCTGCGGACAGGGCTTCTACGGACTGCATGTCCATGAAGCGGCGCTGGCCTACGGCGTCAAGCTCTCCGGCGCGACCGTGCATTTTGTCAGCGCGGAATGCGACGGCGGCCCCATCATCGCCCAGAAGGCCGTCCCCGTTCTCCCCGGAGACACCCCCGAGACGCTTCAAAAACGCATTATGGAGCAGGCCGAATGGAAGCTGCTGCCGGAAGCCGTGCGCCTGTTCTGTGAGGGCAGGCTCCGGGTGGAAGGCCGCACCGTTATCATCGAACAGGAGTGAAAACGCTATGAATGTTTACGAAATAAAGTCCATGGCCGAGCGCCTCAGCGGCAACACCTATCCCGGCCGGGGCATTGTGCTGGGGGTCGCCCCCGACGGCAAGACCGCCGTGGCCGCCTATTTCATCATGGGACGCAGCGTCAATTCCCGGAACCGGGTCTTCGTTCAGGAGCCGGACGGCATCCGCACGGAGGCCTTCGACCCCGGTCTCATGAAAGACCCCCATCTGATCATCTACCATCCCGTGCGGGAGGCCGGTCAGGGTCTCATCGTCACCAACGGCGACCAGACGGACACCGTCTGGGAATATCTCTCCAAGGGCGAGAGCTGGGAAGCCGCCCTGCGCACCCGCCAGTTTGAGGACGACGCCCCCAACTGGACGCCCCGCATTTCCGGCCTGCAGGCGGGGGACGGAAGCTATAAGCTGTCCATCCTGAAATCCGCCGACCCGGATGGCACGGCATGTGCCCGGTTCTTCTATGAATACCCCGCCACCCCCAGTCTGGGGCATTTTCTCCACACCTACGTCTGCGACGGCAATCCCGTGATTCCCACCTTTCAGGGAGAGCCGGAACGGGTCAGCATCCCCGGGGACATCGACAGTTTCACTCAGGAGCTGTGGGAGAACCTGAACCCCGACAACAAAATCTCCCTGTTTGTGCGCTATACCAACTTGGAAACCCATGAGTACCGGCAGCGAATTCTCAATAAGCACGTAAAGTGACACCGCGTGGAGGGAATGAACATGAAAGAATTTGAACTGAAATACGGCTGCAACCCCAACCAGAAGCCCGCGAAGATCTACATGGCCGACGGCTCCGAGCTGCCCATCACCATTCTGAACGGCCGCCCCGGCTACATCAATTTTCTGGACGCCCTCAACTCCTGGCAGCTTGTGAAGGAGCTGAAGGAGGCCACGGGCATGGTCGCCGTCACGTCCTTTAAGCACGTCTCCCCCACCTCCGCCGCCGTGGGAAAGGTGCTTCCCGAGAACCTGAAAAAGGCGTGCTTCGTGGATGACGTCCCCGAGCTGGACGACAGCCCTCTCGCCTGCGCCTACGCCCGGGCAAGAGGCACCGACCGGATGTGCTCCTTCGGCGACTGGGTTGCTCTGTCCGATGTGTGCGACGTGACCACCGCGAAGCTCATCGCCCGGGAGGTCTCCGACGGCGTGATTGCCCCCGGCTACACAGACGAGGCGCTTGCCATTCTGAAAACCAAGCGCAAGGGCGGCTACAACGTGGTAGCCATTGACCCCGACTACGTTCCCGCCGAGCAGGAGACGAAGCAGGTCTTCGGCGTCACCTTCCAGCAGGGGCGGAACAATTTCAAGATCGGTGAGCATCTGCTCCGGAACATCGTCACGAAGAACAAAGACCTGCCCGAGTCCGCCAAAATCGACCTGATCGTGGCGCTAATCACCCTGAAATACACCCAGTCCAACTCCGTGTGCTTCGCCTATGACGGGCAGGCCGTGGGCGTGGGCGCGGGTCAGCAGTCCCGTATCCACTGCACCCGGCTGGCCGGCTCCAAAGCCGACACCTTCTTCCTGCGCCAGCATCCCAAGACCCTGTCCCTGCCCTTCCGCGCCGACCTCGGCCGCCCCAACCGGGACAACGTGATCGACGGCTACATCAACGGCAACGAGGAGGACGTCTGCGCCGACGGCATCTGGCAGAACTACTTCACCCGCCAGCCCGACCGGCTGACCGAAGAAGACAAGCGGGAATTCCTGTCCAAATTTGACGGCGTTTCCCTCGGTTCCGATGCTTTCTTCCCCTTCCCCGACAACATCAAGCGCGCCAAGGCCTCCGGCGTCAAGTACATTGCCCAGCCCGGCGGCTCCATCCGGGACGATCTGGTCATCGAGGAATGCGATCAGGACGGCATGGTCATGGCCTTCACCGGCATGCGGCTGTTCCACCACTAAGGGGGATTGTTTATGAAACTGTTAGTCGTAGGCGGCGGCGGACGGGAACACGCCATCATCAAAAGCCTGAAAAAGAATCCCAACGTCACGGAGATTTTCGCTCTCCCCGGCAACGGCGGCATTGCGGCGGACGCGGTGTGCGTCCCCATCGGCGCTACGGAAATCGACAAGATCGTCGCCTTTGCCCAGGAGCAAAAGATAGATTACGCTGTGGTCGCGCCCGATGACCCGCTGGTACTGGGCTGCGTGGACGCGCTGGAAGCAGCTAAAGTTCCCTGCTTCGGCCCCCGCGCCCGGGCTGCCATCATCGAGGGCAGCAAGGTCTTCTCCAAAAATCTCATGAAGAAATACGGCATCCCCACCGCCCGGTATGAGGTCTTCGACGACATGACCGCCGCCCTTACTTATCTGGACACCGCCCCCATCCCCACCGTCATCAAGGCCGACGGCCTGGCGCTGGGCAAAGGCGTCATCATCGCCCAGACCCGGGAGGAGGCCAAAGCCGCCGTCCGGGACATGATGGAGCATCACGTTTTCGGCAAATCCGGCGACCACGTGGTCATTGAGGAATTTCTCACCGGCCCGGAAGTCTCCGTGCTGGCCTTCACCGACGGCAAGGTGGTCAAGCCCATGGTGTCCTCCATGGATCACAAGCGGGCGGGAGACGGCGACACCGGCCTGAACACCGGCGGCATGGGCACCGTCGCCCCCAACCCCTACTACACCCCGGCCATCGCCGAACGGTGCATGCAGGAAATTTTCCTGCCCACCGTCGCCGCCATGAATAGCGAAGGCCGCACCTTCCGTGGCTGCCTTTACTTCGGCCTGATGCTCACCCCCGACGGCCCCAAGGTCATCGAGTACAACTGCCGCTTCGGCGACCCAGAGGCGCAGGTGGTGCTGCCCCTGCTGGAAAGCGACCTGCTGACCGTCATGCAGGCAACAACCAACGGTACGCTGGCAGATACGGAGGTTCGCTTCTCCGATCAGTACGCCTGCTGCGTCATCACCGCCTCCGCCGGATATCCCGTCAGCTACAAGAAAGGCTTCGAGATCACCATGACCCCGGAAGCCGCCGCCCACACCTATGTGGCAGGCGCGAAGCTGGAGGATGGAAAGCTTCTGACCTCCGGCGGCCGGGTCACCGGCACCACCGCCGTGGCCGGTTCCCTGGCGGAAGCCATCCGGGAAGCCTATCGCCTTGCGGACGGCGTACAGTTTGAAAACGCCTACCGCAGAAGCGACATCGGCCAGCGCGCCCTGCAAGCTGGGAATCACTAAAAATTCTGAATAAATCAGGTCAGGAGGAAATAACCCCATGGTTTATCGGGTATTTGTTGAAAAAAAGAAAGGTCTGGACAACGAGGCCAAGGGTCTGCTGAATGAGGCTAAGACCCTTCTCGGCATGGAGCGGCTGGAAAACGTCCGGCTGTTCAACCGGTACGACGCGGAAAACATCACGGAAGACCTGTTCCGGTACGCCGTGAAGACGGTCTTCTCCGAGCCGCAGCTGGATACCGCTTCTGCGTCCATTCAGCTCCCCGGCGCTTGCGTCTTCGCCGTGGAGGCGCTGCCCGGCCAGTTTGACCAGCGGGCGGATTCCGCCGCCCAGTGCATCCAGATCATCTCTCAGGGCGAGCGTCCCCTGATCCGCACCGCCAAGGTCTACGCCCTGTACGGCGCACTGACGGACGGGGATATCCGGGAATTCAAGAAATACGTTATTAACCCGGTGGAATGCCGGGAAGCGTCCCTGGACGTACCGGAAACCCTGGCCATTCGCTACGACATCCCCACGGAGGTGGCGACCCTGACCGGCTTCACGAAACTTAGCCGTGACGAGCTGGCGGACTTTATCGCCCACTACGGCCTTGCCATGGATCTGGACGATATCGTCTTCTGCCAGTCCTATTTCCAGGAAGAAGGCCGCGACCCCACCATCACGGAGATCCGCATGATCGACACCTACTGGTCCGATCACTGCCGCCACACCACCTTCGGCACCATCCTCGACCATGTGACCTTCGAGGATGCCCTGCTGCAAAAGACCTACGAGGACTATCTGGAAACCCGGAATGCCCTGGGACGCAGCGAGAAGCCCATCTGCCTGATGGATCTGGCGACCATCGCCGTCAGGCACCTGAAGGCCGCGGGGAAGCTGCCCAAGCTGGACGAGAGCGAGGAGATCAACGCCTGCACGGTGAAAATGGACGTCACCGTGGACGGTGTCACCGAGCCGTGGCTGCTGCTCTTTAAGAACGAGACCCACAACCATCCCACGGAGATCGAACCTTTCGGCGGCGCGGCCACCTGCATCGGCGGCGCCATCCGCGACCCCCTGTCCGGGCGGAGCTACGTCTACGGCGCCATGCGTGTCACCGGTGCGGCCGATCCCCTGACCCCCGTGTCCGAGACCATCCCCGGCAAGCTGCCCCAGCGGAAGATCGTCACCACCGCCGCTGCGGGCTATTCCTCCTACGGCAACCAGATCGGCCTTGCCACAGGCATTGTGGATGAAATTTACCATCCCGGCTACGCCGCCAAGCGCATGGAGATCGGCGCGGTCATCGCCGCCGCTCCCGCGGAAAACGTGCGCCGGGAGCGCCCTGACCCCGGCGACGTGGTCATCCTGCTGGGCGGCAACACCGGCCGGGACGGCATCGGCGGCGCGACGGGTTCCTCCAAAGCTCATACCCAGCAGTCGGTGGAAACCTGCGGCTCCGAGGTGCAGAAGGGCAACGCCCCCGAGGAGCGGAAGCTCCAGCGCCTGTTCCGTAACGGCGAAGCCTCCCGTCTCATCAAGCGCTGCAATGACTTTGGCGCGGGCGGCGTGTCCGTTGCCATCGGTGAGCTTGCCGACGGACTGGAAATCGACCTGAACGCCGTTCCCAAGAAATATGAAGGCCTGGATGGCACCGAGCTGGCCATCTCCGAATCTCAGGAGCGGATGGCCGTTGTCGTGGAAGCAAAGGACGCGGCGCGGTTCCTGGAGCTTGCCGCCACGGAAAACCTGAACGCCGTCCCCGTGGCCGTGGTCACGGAAAGCCCCCGTCTGGTGATGAACTGGAACGGCAAAAAAATCTGCGACATCAGCCGGGAATTCCTGAACTCCAACGGCGCGGCCAAGCACATGGACGCCGCTGCCGAGAAAGCACAGAGCTACGGCAAGACCGTCACCGGCGGCTTCGCTGAAAACTTCCTCGCCGTGGCTTCCGATCTGAACACCTGCTCCAAGCGAGGTCTGTCCGAGCGGTTCGACTCCACCATCGGCGCGGGCACCGTGCTGATGCCCTTCGGCGGCAAATATCAGCTCACCCCTATTCAGGCCATGGTACAGAAAATCTCCGTGGAGAAGAAGCACACCGACGACTGCTCCTTCATGGCCTTTGGTTACAACCCCTTCATCACCTCCGCGTCCCCCTATCACGGCGCGTATCTGGCTGTGGTGGAGTCCGTGTGTAAGCTGATCGCCTCCGGCGCGTCCTTCCAGGACACCTATCTGACCTTCCAGGAGTATTTTGAGCGCCTCGGCAAGGATCCCAAGCGCTGGGGCAAGCCCCTGGCCGCGCTGCTGGGTGCCTTCCGGGCGCAGATGGAGCTGGGCATCGGTGCCATCGGCGGCAAGGACTCTATGTCCGGCTCCTTCGAGAAGCTGGACGTGCCGCCCACGCTGGTCTCCTTCGCCGTCACCACCGGCAAGACCGGCGAGGTCGTCTCCCCCGAATTCAAGGCCGCGGGTCACAAGGTCTGCCTGCTGACCCCCGCCTACGACGAAAACGGCCTGCCCGAAACCGCTTCTCTGCTGGAAACCTTTGCCACCGTCACCAGCTTGCTGCGCAGCGGCAGGGCCGTGGCCGCCTACACCCCTGGCATGGGCGGCGTCGCGGAGGCCGTGATGAAGATGGGCTTCGGCAACGGCTTCGGCTTCGCCTTTGACGACGCGCTGACCCTTGACGAGCTGTTCGGCTACGCCTACGGCAGCTTCGTGCTGGAAATGGCCGAGGGCACCGTGGGCAAAGTCCTGGGCGTCACCACCGCAGACGGCGGCTTCTACTATCACGGCGAGACTCTGTCCCAAGCCGAAGTTCTCAGCGCCTACGAAAACAAGCTGGAATCCGTCTACGCCTGCAACATCCCCACCCCGGCGCAGAGCATGGAGACCTTCTCCTATGTCACATCCCAGCGGAAAGCCCCCGCCGTCAAGGCGGCAAAGCCCAAAGTCCTGATTCCCGCCTTCCCCGGCACCAACTGCGAATACGACTCCGCCAAGGCCGTCCGTGACGCGGGGGCGGAGCCGGAGATCATCGTCATCAACAATCTGAGCGCCGACGGCATTGCCCGCAGCGTGGAGCGGTTCGCAGAGGAACTGAAAACCGCCCAGATGGTGTTCATCCCCGGCGGCTTCTCCGGCGGCGACGAGCCGGACGGCTCCGGCAAGTTCATCACCGCGTTCTTCCGCAACGCCGCCGTCAAGGAGGGCGTCACCGCCCTTCTGGAGCAGCGGGACGGCCTGATGTGCGGCATCTGCAACGGCTTCCAGGCACTGATCAAGCTGGGGTTAGTACCCTACGGCAAAATCATCGACACCGACGAGACCTGCCCCACCCTGACCTTCAACAACATTTCCCGCCACCAGAGCCGTATCGTCCGCACCCGGGTCGCCTCCAACAAGTCCCCGTGGCTGGCGCTGACCAACGTGGGCGATGTGTACAGCGTCCCCATTTCCCACGGCGAGGGCAAGTTCCTGGCCTCGGAAGAGCTGATCCGTCAGCTGGCGGCCAACGGCCAGATCGCCACCCAGTACGTTGACCTGGACGGCAACGCCACCGCCGACGTCCACTTCAACCCCAACGGCTCTCTGTACGCCATCGAGGGCATCACCTCCCCCGACGGCCGGGTCTTCGGCAAAATGGGCCACAGCGAGCGCATCGGCTCCGGCCTGTACAAGAACGTCCCCGGCGAGTACAACATCCGCATGTTTGAAGCGGCGGTCAAATACTTCCGATAACTCCCTTTCCTCCATAAAGGCGCTGTCTCACAAAACCGCGAGACAGCGCCTTTTCAGGTTTTACGCATTCAGTTCCCGGTAGGTTTTCCCTATGATGACCGCCGAGATGAGAAAGGTCAGAACGTCCGAGACCGGCATGGAATACAACACACCGTCCAGCCCGAAGAATACCGGCAGCAGCAGCGCGAATCCCACGCCGAACACCACCTCCCGGAACATGGACAGCAGCGTGGAGGGCAGCGCCTTGCCCACCGCTTGCAAAAAGATGAAGCACGCCTTGTTGACGCAGGCCAGCACCATCATGCACAAGTACACACGGAAGGCCTTAATGGCAAAATCTGTATAGTAACTGCTCTCATTGGCCGCGCCGAAAATGGCGATCAGCTGCCGGGGGAAGCCCTCGGCCAGCACCAGCGCCGCCGCACCCACCAGCGCTTCTGCGATCAGCAGTCTGGTGAATAGCTCCCGGACACGCATCTTTTTCTCCGCGCCCATGTTGTAGCCCACAATGGGGATGCAGCCCGCCGCCATGCCGACCACAATGGATATGACGATCTGGAAAAACTTCATCACGATACCAACCACCGCCATGGGGATCTGGGCGTACTGCTCCTGGCCGAAAATTGCATCCAGCGCGCCGTATTTGCGGAGCATATTGTTGATGGCCGCCATGGCCGCGACCAGACTGATCTGGGACAGGAAGCTGGTAATGCCCAGCGCCAGCGTCCGCCCGCAGATATGCCCCCGCAGGACATAGTCGCCGGACGCGGACTTGATGATCTTCATGTGCAGCAGGTACCACACGGCAAGCAGAGCCGTCACCACCTGCCCGATGACCGTCGCCACGGCCGCGCCCATCATGCCCCATTTGCAGAGGAAGATGAAAATGGGGTCGATAATGATGTTGATGACCGCGCCCGCCAGTGTGGAGATCATGGCAAACCTGGGGCTGCCGTCGGCGCGGATGACGGGGTTCATGGCCTGGCCGAACATGTAAAACGGGATGCCCAGGGTGATGTAAAAGAAGTATTCCTGAGAATAGCGGAACGTCTCCGCGTTGACCGTGCCGCCGAACATGGCAATGATGCCGTCCGCAAAAATGAGGTACAGCGCCGTTAAGACAAGGCTGCTTACCACGGTCAGCACGACGGCATTGCCGACGCTGCGTCTGGCTTCCTCCATTTCGTTCCTGCCCAGCGCCATGCTGACAAAGGCGCAGCAGCCGTCGCCGACCATGACGGCGATGGCCAGCGCCACCACCGTCAGCGGGAAAATGACGGTATTGGCCGCGTTGCCGTAGGAGCCTAAGTAGCTGGCGTTGGCAATAAAAATCTGGTCAACGATGTTATACAGCGCCCCCACCAGCAGCGAGATAATGCAGGGAACGGCGTACTGGCGCATAAGCCTTCCGATACGCTCCGTTCCCAGAAACTGATTTCCTGTCTCCATAAAATCACCTTTCTTTGACATAAAACTTCATGCATGAACACCGCACCACGAAAATGCGCAAATGCCGGTGCATGAAGTTTTTTGTGCATCATTTCCGGTTGCCCCGCAGGGGCGAGGAAATGGCACATTTCTTATTTTGCTATGCTTTTGCATAGCAAAATAATGCGTAAGCCCGTCAAAATCCGGACTTACGCATTTTTGCTGCACGATTTTCCTATAAAATTTTCTGCCTCTCACCCGTTTCCGCAAAAAATGCGTGCGGCGTTTCTGCAACCGGATTTACGCAGAAACGCCACACGCTGTATGCTTATTATAACGGATGGGATGGAAAATTTCAAATGCTTTTTTCAGTAAAAAATCGGCGCCCGGAAACGGGCGCCGATTTTCGCATACCGTCTTATCTCACGTACTCGATCACCACGCGGCGGTTGGGTTCTACGCCGGTGGAGTGGGTGGTGATGTTCTCCATGTCCTGCAAAGCCGCGTGGATCACGTGGCGCTCGTAGGCGTTCATGGGCTCCAGAGTGGTGCGGCGGCGGGCTTTCAGCACCTGCTGCGCCTTCTTCCGGGCGTAGCGGCGCAGGCTTTCCTCCCGCTTCTCCCGGTAGCACTCTGCATCCACGTTGACGCGGATGTGACCTTCCACATCCCGGTTGATGGTGTAGTTGGTCAGATGCTGAATGGCGTCCAGGGTGTCGCCCCGGCGGCCGATCAGGTAGCCCAGGTCGTCGCCCACCAGGTCAACCTTGTACGTATTGCCCTCGTCCTTCCAGCAGTGGGGAACGGCGTTGGAATCCATATGCTCCAGCAGACCCTTGATGAAGACCTCGATCTTTTCCTCCACGGAACCGGGTTCAGCGGGGGTGTAGGTCCTGGGAGCGGCAGGCGCCTTGGGTTTTTCCGGACGGGGGGGCTTGGGAGGACGGGGTCTGTCCTGCCTGGGCGGCTCAGGACGCTTTGCAGGTGCGGGCGTGGGAGCGGGCTGAGCGGGCTTCGGCGCCTCGGCCTTGGGCATCTGGGGGGCTTCCGGCTTCTTCACCGGGGCGGCAGGAGCCTTGGGCTTGGAGCGGGACGCGCTGCCCAGAGCGCTCTTGGGCTTCTCTTCCTTCTCCGGCACGGGGTCGGGAACCTCATAGGTCACCTGCACCTTGGCGCTCTGGGCGCCGAAGCCCAGGAAGCCGGACTTGGCCTGCTGCAGCACCGTGACGGACACGCTGTCACGATCCAGCCCCAGCTGGCTCAGCGCGGTTTCAATGGCAAGATCAATGGTCTTGCCGGACGTGATAATCGACTTTTCCATGGTTTATTCCTCCATAGACTTGGGCGCGTAGCGGTCGGGGTCATAGTTGCGCCCCTTGCAGAAGGGACGGTCAGAAACGCCGGACAGAGGCGCGTTTTCCTCCTGGGCGGTTTCCTCCGCAATGCCCTTCCGGGCGGCGTACTCCTTGGCAGCCGCGGCCTTGGCGGCCTGCTCCTGATCCCGCTGCTGCTTCTCCAGCTTCTTCTTGCTGGTGTTGGCGGTGATGCCGTCGGGGTTGGCGGCACGGCGCTCCGCGCGGATGCGCTCCTTCTCGGCCTCGATGCGCTCCTGCTCCACGGCCTTCTGCAGACGCACGGCGTCTTCCGCGTCATAGATCTTGCGGTAGTGGTTGGTCATGATCGGGTCGGAGATCATTCTCACCACGCCGCCGATGAACCAGTACAGGGACAGTCCGGCGGAAACGGTGAAGCCGATCCACAGAGACATCAGGGGCATCATCCACATCATGACCTTCATGGACTGATTCTGCTGGGAATTCTTGGCAGTCTCCTTGTCCTGAACGCCGTTTTCGTCGGTGATGACGGAGTCGTTGGTCTTCTGGCTGATGACCATCTGCAGCAGCTGACAGGCGGCAGAGGTCAAGGCGATGAGGAACGCACCAATGTGCGCCCAGTCCCACGCCCAGCTGGCGGAGAAGACATTGAACTGGGGCACAGCACCCAGGTTAATGCCCAGGAAATCGAAATTGATACCGGCAAGAACGGTCTCGCTGATGCCGGGGATGGCGGCGCGCAGCTCAGATGCATACTGAGGAATCAGCTGCGCGGCGACGACCTGCTCGTAAGCAGAGTTGGAATTGAACATATCCGGCGCAGCCGTCTTGATGACCTCCACGATCTGCTTTGCCGTGTCGGCGGACTGCATCAGGATGTAGGTAATGGGCTGGCGGATAACGGCGAACAGGGGGAACAGAATCAGAATGGGAATGAAGCTCCACAGGCAGCCGCCGCCCATGGAAACGCCCTCGGATTTCTGAAGCTCCTGGATGGCCTGGTTCTGGCGCTGGGGGTCGTCCGCGTACTTCTGCTGGATGGCCTGCATCCGGGGCGTCAGACGGGACATCTTCATCATGCTCTTCTTGGACTTCGCGTTCAGGGGCAGCAGGATCAGCTGCACGATGACGGCGAACAGGATCATGGCGACGCCGTAGTTGTGGGTCGTTTCATACAGAACCGACAATAGCCACCCGAACGGCACGGTTATGATGTCCGATAATTGGAATGCGAGAAACATTGCCTTTCCTCCTTCGAGATTATGGGTCGGCTCAGGGTGCGCCCTGAGTCCCAATTGGTCATGGTACCGGGTCGTAGATATCCCCGCGGTAGAAGGGATTGCATCGCAAAAACCGCTTCAGGGCAAGCCAGCCGCCCTTGAGGATACCGTACTTGCTGACGGCTTCGTAGGCATAAGCGGAACAGGTGGGGCGAAACCGGCACCGTGCCGGAAACGCCGGGGAGATCCAGCGCTGATAGAACCGAATGAGAGCCAGAAACATCTTCTTCATAACCGCAGCTTAAGTCTCTACTTTCTTCAGAAGTCCTGCTTTTTTCGCAAGGGCTAAGTAGCTTGCCGTCAGCTTCTCGAAGGGAGCCTCCACGGCCTTCGTCCTTGCCACCACCACAATGTCCCAGCCGGGCTGGAACTTTTCCTCGTTCAGGCGGTAGACCTCCCGGATGCGGCGGCGGGTGCGGTTGCGCACGTGGGCTTTGCCCAGCTTTTTGCTGACGGTGACGCCCACCCGGTTCCCGTCCGTGCGGTTCTTTCTGGCGTATAGCACCAGCAGACCGTCGGCAACGCCGGAGGTGTGATACAGGCGCCTGAAAATATGGTTGAGCTTCAGGCTGGTTGAATACTTCATACTGTTTCCTCGCTAAAAAGGGAGCGGGGCGAACGTTCCATTCACCCCGCTGTAGCTCCCGTTTCGCTCTTAAGCGCTTTTTCCGCTCTAGGGTGTATCTGAAAACTGGCGAAATGACCGGCAGCAAGGGATTTTTGTCCTGAGCAAGCCATTTTTCCACAGGAATACTTGTTGTATTTCAAGGGAAAATGGCGCGGCGCAGGGCAAAAAGACCCGCTGATTGGGCATTTTGACAGTTTTCAGATGCACCCTAGTAACCCACGGACATACGCATCAGGCGGACAGAACCTTGCGGCCCTTCGCACGACGGCGGGCCAGAACCTTGCGGCCATTGGAAGTAGCCATTCTCTGGCGGAAACCGTGAACCTTGGAACGGTGACGCTTGCTGGGCTGGTAGGTACGCTTCATTTAGGATACACCTCCTGTCAAAATACAATATGCTCAACAGCCTTTCGGCCGCAGCAACACAAAGTTTGACCGATACTACGGTCATACCTGCTCATTATAACCGAAAAACATTGTTTGGTCAATCTTTTTTTCGTGCTTCTGTCAGTCTATTTTCAAATTCCCGCCGGAGAAGGTCCCATCCAGCTTGGAAAGGACGCGATTGTACGCTTCCGTCCCCGGCTCGTAGGGGGTGGGCTGGAAATTGTTCCGTCCGGCGACGGAACTGACGCTGGCGGGTACAATGGTCAGCTGTCCCAGTCTGACCGTTCCATCCGCGTCCCGGATGACCTCCTGCTGCACCAGCGCCGTGTCGTAGTCCTTGGGGTCGCCGTTTCCGCCAAAGCTGAAATTCCCCAGAGAGTAGAAAATGATACCGCCGCCGTATTCCTCGATGGGCTGTAAAACATGGGGATGGGAGCCGAACACGATGTCCGCCCCGGCGTCAATGGCGGCGTGACCAACCCGCTCCTGTTCTTCGGTGGGGTGGTATGTACCCTCCACGCCCCAGTGGGGGGCGAAGATCACCAGATCCACCCCCTGCTCCCGCAGGGCGGCGATTTTCCCGGTCATGTCCTCCACGTCCAGCTTGTAGTACACGGCGGCATACAGGCCAATGGTCAGGCCGTTCGCCGTTGTGACCACGGCGGTGCTGTCCCGCTCCACATAGGGGACGCCCGCCTGTTCCAATACGGCCAGGGTGGAAACGTAGCCGCTTGACCCGTAGTCCATGGAATGGTTGTTGGCCACGGTCACGGCCTCGATGGAATTCTCCGTCAGGCAGTTCACGTAGGCCGTGGGGCCGTGGAACACGTGCTTTTTCTGCACGGGATTGCCCTCGTCGCACAGAGGACCTTCCAGATTCACCATGGAGAATTCGTCGCCCGCGAAATAATCGATCACGTTGGCGAAGGGATAGGCATAGTTATCGCCCACGGTTTTGATAAAGCCATGATCCGCGAAATAGTTGACCGGGTTGCTGCCGAAGGTGCAGTCCCCGGCGAAGGTCAGAAGAAAGTGTTCCTCCGCGGGCTGCGTTTCCGTGGGAAGGGTCTCCGGCTGAGAGACTTGCGTCGGCTGTGCCGTAACCACCTGGGCTTCCGCCGTGGGCGCGGTAGTCTCGGGCGCGGCATGACCGCAGCCCGTCAGCAGCAGCGCCAGCAGAAGGCAGGCCGGTAAAAATCGGATTTTCACGTCAGGCGTTGTCCTGGGCGCGCTTCTTCATCAGATTGCGCATACGTGCCGCGTGATCCAGCTCCCGCTTGCGGATGCGCAGGCTCTTGGGCGTACATTCCAGCAGCTCGTCGTCCGCCAGGAATTCCAGACACTGCTCCAGAGAGAGAATGCGGGGGGGCGTCAGCCGGAGGGCTTCGTCAGAGCCGGCGGCACGCATATTGGTCAGCTGCTTCTTCTTGCAGACGTTCACGGTCATATCCTCGTTGCGGCTGCAAACGCCCACGACCATACCGGCGTAAACCGGCGTACCGGGGCCGATGAACAGCGCGCCCCGCTCCTGCGCCGCCGCCAGGCCATAGGCCACGGCGTCGCCGGTCTCAAAGGCGACAAGGGAACCCACCTGCCGCCGCTCGATCTCGCCCTTCATGGGGGCGTAGGAATCCAGCACGGAGGACATGACGCCCTCGCCACGGGTATCGGTGAGGAATTCGTTACGGTAGCCGAACAGTCCCCGGGAGGGAACCAGGAACTCCAGACGGTAGCGGCTGCCCATGGGGGTCATGCCCAGAAGGTCGCCCTTCCGCTTGCCCATTTTCTCAATGACGGAACCCATGCATTCCTCCGGCACGTCGGCGACCATCCGCTCGATAGGCTCGCAGACCTTGCCGTCCACCTCTTTGGTCAGCACGCGGGGGGTGGACACGGAGAACTCGTAGCCCTCCCGGCGCATGGTCTCCATGAGGATGGACAGGTGCATTTCGCCACGACCGGCCACGTTGAAGGAGTCCGTTCCCTGCTCGGTGACGTGGAGGGAAACGTCCTTGAGAAGCTCCTTTTCCAGCCGGTCGCGGAGGTTCCGGGAGGTGACGAACTTGCCCTCCTTGCCCGCGAAGGGGGAATCGTTGACGGCGAAAGTCATTTCGATGGTGGGGTCGGAGATCTTCACGAAGGGCAGCGGCTCCACGCACTCCGGGGCGCACAGGGTGCGGCCGATGGTGATGTCCGCCATACCGGACAGCGCCACGATCTCACCGGCGTGAGCCTCCTGGACGGGGTTCTTGTTCAGGCCGTCGAACTCGTACAGCGCCACGACCTTGCCCTTTGTTTTCACGTTCGCGTCATGGAAGTCGCAGATGGTGACCTCCTGATTGACCTTGATGGTGCCCCGCTCCACCCGGCCGACGGCGATACGGCCGACGTAGTCATTATAGTCGATGGAAGAGACCAGCAGCTGCAGCGGCGCGGTGTCGTCGCCGTCAGGGGCGGGAATATAGTTGACGATGGTCTCGAACAGGGGGGTCAGGTCGGTGCCCGCCTCGTCGGGGCTGTAGGAAGCCGTGCCCTGACGGCCGGAGCAGAACACGGTGGGGCTGTTGAACTGCTCGTCGGTGGCGTTCAGATCCAGCAGCAGCTCCAGCACTTCGTCCATGACCTCATGCACCCGGGCGTCGGGCTTGTCGATCTTGTTCACGGCCACGATGACCTTGTGACCCAGCTCCAGCGCCTTCTGCAAAACAAAACGGGTCTGGGGCATGGGGCCTTCGGCGGCGTCCACCAGCAGAATGACGCCGTTGACCATTTTCAGAATGCGCTCCACCTCGCCGCCGAAGTCGGCGTGACCCGGAGTGTCCACGATGTTGATCTTGTAGTCCTTATAATGCACGGAGGTGTTCTTTGCCAGAATGGTGATGCCCCGCTCCCGCTCCAGATCGCCGGAGTCCATGACCCGCTCCACGGTGGCCTGATTTTCCCGGTAGATACCGCCCTGCTTGAGCATTTCATCCACCAGGGTGGTCTTGCCATGGTCGACATGGGCGATGATGGCAATGTTGCGAATTTTATCCTGAGGTACCATAAAAAGTCTCCCTTTCGAAACCGAATTTCACAAAATATCGACTATAGAGTATAGCACATTGACGAAATAAATGCAATATTTTTGTTGGATATTCCGAATATTTTTGTGTTTTCCCGAAGAAAAGAGGCGGAGCCTGCGGCTCCGCCCCTGGGAAAATCGGATATTATTCAGCTCTCGTGCCGAAGTTGACGGAGGTGTCGCCCTGCTCGTTGGCACCGAACTCGTAGTCCTTGCCGGGCAGAACGGCGTTCATCAGGATGCCAACCAGAGCGGCCACGGCCAGACCGGACAGGCTGATGGTCACGTCGCCGACGGGGATGACGATGGCGCCGTTGTAGGTCACGCCCACGGCCAGACCCATGATCATAGCGGCGACCAGAACGTTGCGGCTCTTGGTGAAGTCCACGTTGTTCTCAACCACGTTCCGCACGCCCACGGCGGAGATCATGCCGTACAGCACCAGACTCACGCCGCCCATGGTAGCGGCAGGCATGGCGACGATCAGCGCGGCAAACTTGGGGCAGAAGGAGAGAATGATGGCGAACAGGGCGGCCAGACGGATGACCTTGGGGTCATAGACCTTGGACAGCGCCAGAACGCCGGTGTTCTCGCCGTAGGTGGTGTTGGCCGGTGCGCCGAAGAGGGCGGCCATGGTGGTTGCGAGGCCGTCGCCCACCAGGGTGCGGTGCAGGCCGGGGTCAGCCACGTAATTTCTTTCCACGGTGGAGGAAATGGCGCAGATGTCGCCGATGTGCTCCACGACAGTCGCCAGAGAGATGGGAGCGATGGTGATAATGGCGGTCAGCAGCATACCGCTGTCAAAATCCTTGCCGAAGATGGAGAAGGCGGTGTTGCCCCAGATCACGGGCAGGCCGACCCAATCGGCCTCGGCCACGGTCTTGGCAACGTTGGCACGGGCGGCAGGGTCAACGATCATGGCGAACAGGTAGGAGCCGAGAACGCCCAGCAGAATGGGAACGATCTTCACCATGCCCTTGCCCCAGATGTTGCAGACCACAACAACCAAGATTGCGACCAGAGCGACCCACCAGTTGCCGCGGCAGTTATTGACGGCGGAACCGGCCAGGGACAGGCCGATGCAGATAATGATGGGGCCGGTGACGATGGGCGGGAAGAAACGCATGACCTTCTTCGCGCCGAAGAGCTTGAAGAAGAGCGCCAGAACCAGGTATACAAGACCCGCCACGGCGACGCCGAAGCAGGAGTAGGTCAGCGGGATGTCCTGCCCGGAAGCGGTGACCAGACCGTAAGCACCCAGAAACGCGAAGGAGGAGCCCAGGAATGCGGGAACCTTCCGTCCGGTGATGAGGTGGAACAGCAGCGTGCCGAGACCGGCAAAGAGCAGGGTGGTGGATACGTTCAGTCCGGTGATTGCGGGAACCAGAACCGTTGCACCGAACATTGCGAACAGGTGCTGTAAGCCCAGAACCAGCATTTTGGGGGTACCCAGAGTACTTGCGTCATAAACCGCGTCGGTATTCTTTTCGGGAGTAGCCATAAAAATCATCCTTTCTGTTTTTTGCAAATCTACGGAACCTCTGATTAAATCGGCAAGAGCTGTGAGCGAGAGATTTTTCGGCCAATCGAGGCACCGGAAACGGCGGAATACTGTATGTATTTCCCGTTTTCGGTACCGAAGAGTGGGCGAAAAAGATCCGCCCACAGCCGAAGACGATTTATTCAGAGGTTCCCTACGTGTTTTCATGAAAAAAGAGGCCCTAGGGTTTACCTAAGACCTCCTTTTCACACACTTCTGTGACATTGTACCTCTTTTTCCCCGATATTGCAAGGAAATATCGGGAATCCCGCCGCCAAAATATGAACGATTTGTAAAGCGGTTTTTGTGGATTCTGCCTTTTTGGGCAGAATCTGAAACCGAAGACTCCGATTCAGCGTATCAAAAAGCCTCGCAGAGTTTGCCGCCCGCAGGCGGCAAATAAAGTCGGAATCATTTTTCGTCGGGGCGTGTACCTGACGAAAAATACCTCTCAGGCTGCGAAGTGTGCTCTTTGGCCGCCGCAGGCGGCCAAAGAGTGCGCGCAACAGACTGCAATCCCCTTGTTCTAAAAGGCCGTTGGCCTTTTAGAACAGTTTTCCGGGGCTTCCCGTCGGAAACCCCGGAAAAAATTATCTGCTTCCCTTGTCGTAGGGGATACCCTCTGCCTTGGGGGCGCGGGACTTCTTGGACGTAAACGCCAGCACCACCAGGGAAATGATGTACGGAAGCATATTGTACACCACGCTGGGGATGTTCATGTTCAGCAGGAAGTCAAAGCCGGAGTACACGTTGCCCAGCGCCCGGCAGAAGCCGAACAGCAGCGCCGCCAGGGCGATTTTCAGAGGGTGCCACGCGCCGAAGATCATGACGGCCAGCGCCAGGAAACCGAAGCCCGCCACGCCGTTTTCAAACTTCCACACGCTGACGCCCGCGGTGATGTACACGATACCGCCGAGACCGCCCAGCAGTCCGGAGATCAGCACACCGGCATAGCGCATCTTGTAGACGTTGATACCCACGGAGTCTGCCGCCTGGGGATGCTCGCCGCAGGCGCGCAGCCGCAGACCGAAGCGGGTCTTGTACAGCGCCACGTAGGCGGCGATCAGGCACAGCACCGCCACCAGCATGAACCAGTTCAGCTCGAACCCGCCCACATGAACCAGCAGCAGGTCTTTCGTGCGGGTGTAGGAGATGTCGGAGGACACGTCGTTGCCGCCGGAGGCCGCGGTGTTCATGGCCTTCACCGCCACGGTGGCCGCGGCGGTCGCCAGCATATTCATGGCGGTGCCGGTGATGGTCTGGTCGGCCTTAAAGTTGATGGCAGCCACCGCAAGCAGCAATGAGAATATCATGCCGAACAAAGCGCTGACAATGACGGTGGTGATGACCATGACCGGCGCTCCCACGGAGACCGGCATGAATTTCAGCACCAGAGCGCCGCCCAGCGCGCCGATGACCATGATGCCTTCCAGACCGATGTTGATCACACCGCTGCGCTCGGCAAAGCAGCCGCCCAGGGCGACCAGCATCAGAACGGACGCGAAGATCAAAGTGTATTGGATGAGCAGTGTCATTTGTCCTCGCCCCCTTCCTGAATTTGTGCGGCCTTGGCGGCTTTCCGCTCATCGGCCTTCCGCAGCCGGGTCTGGATGAAATATTTGAAGAAGCCCACAAAGGCGCACAGATAGATGATCAGTGCAGAAATCAGGCTGGAGATCTGGGAGCAATAGACCTGCAGATCCACGTTGCCGCCGCCTGTGGTGATGTACTGGATGAAGAACGCGGACAGGATGGAACCGATGGGACTCAGGCCGCCCAGGAACGCCACGGCGATGCCGTTGAAGCCCATGGCGGGGACGGAGGAAATGGTGGTCTCCCAGTCCTCGATACCGGTGAGGTACAGCAGTCCCGCGCCGAAGCCCGCCAGCGCACCCGCGATGACCATGGTGAGGATGATGTTCTGGTTTTCCTTCATGCCGCAGTATTTGGCGGCGTTGTAGTTGCTGCCGGTAGCCTTCAGCTCGTAGCCGAATTTGGTCTTGTTCAGAACCACCCACACAAGCACCGCCGTCAGCACCGCCAGGGGAATGGCGATGGTGACGCTCTTCTCGTTGTTAAAGAGCTTTTCCAGTCCCAGGCTGGGGATCAGCGCGCCGGGGTTGGTGGACTGGAGGGTCTTGGTGTAGGGGCTGGTGGGATTCTTCACCGTACCCAGCACCAGGTTGGTCAGATACAGGGTGATCCAGTTGAGCATGATGCCGGAAATGACCACGTTGACGTTGAACAGCGTCCGCAGTGCGCCCGCCAGCATACCCAGCAGCGCGCCCGCCAGCATACCCAGCAGGATGCAGACATACCATGGCAGGTTCCACGCCAGCGCGGCATACAGCGCGGCGCAGGCGCCGGCGCAGTACTGACCCGCCGCGCCGATATTGAACATACCGACCTTATAGGCAAACAGAACGGACAGGGCGCACAGCAGCAGCGGCGCCGTGCGCACCAGCGCCTGGCCGAAATACTTGAGCTTCAGTGCGCCGGGGAAGCGCAGGAAGCTCTTCATCACCGCGACGATCGCTTCAAACGCGCCGCTGGGTTCGATGATCAGCAGCACCAGATATCCCACGATCAGGCCGCCCAGAACGCACACCAGAGAGGCGAGCAATGTCTGGAAGCCATCCTTGCGGATGAGGGATTCACGTTCTTTTTTCACTGCTCCTTCGCCTCCTTCTTCGCGCCGGCCATGTACAGACCCAATTCTTCCACGGTGGTCGTCTTGGGGTCAAGCTCGCCTACGATCTCGCCCTCGTACATGACGAGGATGCGGTCGGACACCGTCATGACCTCGTCCAGCTCCAGAGAGACCAGCAGCACCGCCTTGCCCGCGTCCCGCTGGGCGACGATCTGCTTGTGGATATACTCGATGGCGCCCACGTCCAGACCGCGGGTGGGCTGCACGGCGATAAGCAGCTGGGGGTTCTTGTCGATCTCCCGGGCGATGATCGCCTTCTGCTGGTTGCCGCCGGACATGGAACGGGCCACGGTAATGGGGCCCTGGCCGGAACGGACGTCATACTGCTCAATCAGCCGCTCGGCATAGGCGCGGATGTTCTTCCGGCGGAGGAAGCCGAACTTGTCGGTGAACTCCGGCTCAAAATACCGCTGCAAGATCATATTGTCTTCCAGCGTGTAGTCCAGCACCAGACCGTGCTTGTGGCGATCCTCCGGAATGTGGCTCATGCCCAGGGTGCTGCGGCGGCGGATGGGGGCGTGGGTGATGTCCACGCCGCACATGGTGATGGTTCCTTCGGACACAGGCTCCAGACCGGAAATGCCATGCACCAGCTCGCTCTGGCCGTTGCCGTCAATGCCCGCGATGCAGACGATCTCGCCCGCGTGTACCTGGAAGCTGACGTTCTTGACCGCGTTGTTCTTATGGACTTTGGAGGGAACGGTGAGGTTCTTCACATCCAGAACCACCTCCGCCGGGTGCGCCTCGCCCTTGGTGACCGCGAATTCCACGTCACGGCCGACCATCATCCGGGACAATTCTGCCTTGGTGGTGTCCGCGATGTTCACGGTGCCAATGTACTTGCCCTTTCGCAGAACGGAGCAGCGGTCGGCAACCGCCATGATCTCGTTGAGCTTGTGGGAGATAAAGAGGATGGACTTTCCCTCCGCCGCCAGATTGCGCATGATCTGCAGAAGCTCCTGGATTTCCTGGGGCGTCAGCACGGCGGTGGGCTCGTCGAAAATCAGAATTTCGTTGTCCCGGTACAGCATTTTTAAGATTTCCGTCCGCTGCTGCATACCCACGGAAATATCCTCGATCAGTGCGTCGGGATCGACTCGCAGGCCGTATTTCTCCGACAGCGCCATGACCTTTTCCCGGGCGCGGGCGCGCTGGAGAATGCCGTGCTTCGTGTCCTCGTCGCCGAGGATGATGTTGTCCAGCACGGAGAAGCACTCCACCAGCTTGAAGTGCTGGTGAACCATGCCGATGCCCAGGGCATTGGCGTCGTTGGGGTTGTTGATCCTGACCTCCACGCCGTCTTTCTTGATCACGCCCTCCTCGGCCTGATAAAGACCGAACAGAACGCTCATCAGCGTGGATTTTCCGGCGCCGTTTTCACCCAGCAAGGCGTGTATCTCGCCCTTTTTCAGCTGGAGCGTAACATTGTCGTTTGCGATGATACCGGGGAAGCGCTTCGTAATGTTTACCATTTCGATTGCGTAAGGCACATCCTGCAATCCAATTACCTCCTTTTCGTTCCCGGCGGAGCAGCGGCGCAATTCGCCCCTTTCCCCAGCCTCCGTCCGGCAATTCGTTATGAAATCTGCCGCCGGACGGTTTTTTAGGAACCTCTGAATAAATCGTCTGCGACCGTGAGCGGATCTTTTCCGCCCACTCTTCGGTATCGAAAGCGGGAAATATAGCGCAGCCGTTGCCGGCATAAGCCGGCTTACGGATGCGGCATACCCCTTGCGGGTACATACAGTATTCCGCCGCTTCCGATACCTCGATTGGTCGAAAAATCTCTCGCTCACAGTTCTTGCCGATTTAATCAGAGTTTCCTTCCTCGTGTGTTACTTTTTCATTATACACGACCTATCGTCAGATTTCAAATAAAATCCGTGGAAATGAGGAAATTTTTTGGTAAAAAAAGAGAACGGGCAATTTGCCCGTTCTCTTTGCGGTTGGAAAAGGAAATTACTTCAGGTTGCCCAGCCAGGCGACGTTGACGTTGGTGGTGGCGGGCTCGGCGGAGGTGTCGTTGGAGACGGTGATGGAGCCGTCGAACATGCCCTTCACCAGAGCGGCGTAGTCCTCAGCGGTGAACTTGCCGTCGGCGAACTGGGTGGTCTCGGACAGCTGCACGTAGTTGGCAGCGGGATCATCGCCGGATACCAGACCCAGAGTCTCGATCTTGCCGGCGTAGTCAGCCCACTTGCCGCCCACGATGATGTCGGTCAGAGCATCGATCGTGGTGGGGTACAGGCCCTTCATGGCGGAGGTAACGGTCATGCCCTCGCCGTAGTCGCCATCGATGATGCCCTTCTGGTCAACGTCAACGCCGATGACCTTGGCATTGACCTTCTTGGCGGCCTCAGCAGCGGAGGTGTAGATGCCGCCGCCGCAGGCGAAAACGACCTCGGTGCCGTCGGCATACCAGGTGTCCATAACGGCAGTGATGTCAGCGTCGCCGTAGAACTGGTTGCCGTAAGCGTACTTCATGTCAACGGTGATGCCCAGCTCCTTGGCAGCGGCGTCAACGCCCTGCACATAGCCATAGCCATAGCGGATAACGGCGGGAACAGCCATGCCGCCCAGGAAGCCCAGCTTGGTGTAGCCCAGCTTGACAGCGGCGTAACCGGCCATGTAACCGGCCAGCTCTTCCTGATAGATGGCGCAGTAGACATTGCTCATGTCCACATAGTCTTCCAGATTCCAGTTGTCGGGGTTGTAGTCATAGCTCTCGCCCTTGTTGGCAACGGCGGTCTCCAGCAGGTCGCCCTTGGCAACGTCCAGCGCCACGAACTTCACGTCGGGATAGTTGGGAGCAACTTCCACGATGGTGCCGCCGAAAGCGTAACCGGGCATAACGATGACGTTGTAGCCCTCAGCGATGGCCAGCTCCACGGAAGCCACACGGCCGGCGGTATCGTTGCTGGTGGGCTTGTAGTACTTGGTTTCCACGTTGTTGTCCTTGCCGAAAGCAACGACGGCTTCCCAAGTGGTCTGGTTGAAGGACTGGTCAGTGATATCACCGTAGTCGGTAACCATAGCGACCTTGTAGTCGGGAGCGGCGGCCTGAGCCTCGGTAGCGGGGGCTTCGTCAGCCTTGGTCTCGGCGGGCTTGACTTCGGGAGCCTTGGTCTCGGTGGTATTGCCGGAACCGCAGGCAACCAGAGTCAGGGACAGCGCCAGAACCAGCAGCAGAGCCAGAATCTTTTTCATGATTGCATTCCTCCATAATTTTCTATTCTTGGCAGTGTTCAATACACCGGTAGTATTGTCGCACATTTTGATAAAAAAATCAACCCATTTTCAATGGTTTCCCTGTTTTTTTCAGGATTCCTTCCGGCGCGTCCCCGTCAAGCGTGCATATGTTTCTGCGCGGAGAAGCTGAAGGGCAGGATTTCCGCCAGGGTGTGGGCTTCGCAGCCCTCCGGGGTGACCATATAAATGAGAAAATCGTCGCCGCAGAACTCCCGCATCACCTGACGGCACACGCCGCAGGGCGGGAACGCCCCGGTGATGACGCCGTCCTTTCCGCCGCACACGGCGATGGAAACAAAGTCCCGGTGGCCGTCGTAGACCGCCTTGAAGAAGGCGGTGCGCTCAGCGCAGACCGTGGGGCTGTAGGACGCGTTTTCGATGTTGCAGCCCTGATACACCGTCCCGTCGGCGCACAGCAGCGCCGCGCCCACCTGATAGCCGGAGTAGGGGACGTAGGCATGGGTCATGGCCTCTCTGGCAAGCTCACACAGTTTTTCGGGTGTCATAGTTCGCCTCCTGATACTTACAGTATTTCCTTTGCAAAGCTCGTACCCGCGCCGTCCCAGCCAACACCCAGCAGGTCGGTGACGGTGGCGGCAATGTCCGCGAAGGTGGGCTTTGTGCCGAGATTGCCGGGCTTGACGCTCTTTCCCAGCACCAGCAGCGGCACGTATTCCCGGGTGTGGTCGGTGGTGGCGGTGTAGGACGGGTCGCAGCCGTGGTCGGCGGTGATCATCACCACGTCGTCCTCGCCGAGGGTGGGCAGGAACGCACCCAGCCAGCGGTCGAATTCCGTCAGGGCGGCGGCGTAGCCGTCGATGTCCCGGCGGTGGCCGTAGAGCATGTCAAAGTCCACCAGATTCACGAAGCACAGCCCGTGAAAATCCCGGGCGGCATAGTCCGTGGTATGTGCCATGCCGTCGGCGTTGGACTTGTTGAACACGTACTCCGTGTCCCCCCGTCCGGCGAAAATGTCGTGAATCTTGCCCACGGCCAGGCAGTCCAGCCCCGCCGCCTTTACGGCGTCCAGCATGGTTTTTTTCGGCGGCTCCAGGGAAAAGTCGTGGCGGTTGGAGGTACGCTTGAAGCCGTGCTCCGCGTCGCCCACATAGGGGCGGGCGATCACCCGGCCGACGCCATACTTTCCCTGCAAAAGTTTCCGCGCCTTGCGGCAGGCGTCGTACAGCTCCTGCAAGGGAATCCACTCCTCATGCGCCGCCACCTGGAACACGGAGTCGGCGGAGGTGTAGACGATCCACTTGCCGGTTTTGCGCTGCTCCTCGCCGTAATCCCGGATGACGTCGGTGCCGGAATAGGGCAGGTTGCACAGCACGCCCCGGCCGGTCTCCTTCTCGAAGGCGTCCAGAACTTCCCGGGGGAAGCCGTCGGGGAAGGTGGGCAGGGGCTGGGGGGAGATCACACCGGCGATTTCCCAATGGCCGATGGTGGTGTCCTTGCCCATGGAGCTTTCCGTCAGCCGGGCGAATGCGCCGGTGGGGGCGGCGGCTTTGGGCAGGCAGGTCACGCCGTCAATATTGCCCAGTCCCGCGGCGGTCATGTTGGGGATGTCCAGCTTGGGGGAGGTGGCGCAGGCGCGCAGGGTGTTGACGTTCACGTCCCCGAAGGATTCCGCGTCGGGCATCTGCCCGATGCCGAAGGAATCCAGAACGATCAAAAATACTCGCTTCATACTATCACCTTAGATTCTGGGGTTTATTTGTTCTCCATGGCCACGGCGGTGTCCAGCGCCACCTTCATCATGGTGGTGAAGGAATTCTGACGCTGCTCGGAGGTGGTCTCCTCACCGGTGAGGATGTGGTCGGAAATGGTGCAGATGCACAGCGCCCGCTTGCCGTACCGGGCGGCGTTCATGTACAGGGCGGCGGCTTCCATTTCCAGCGCCATGACGCCCATCTTCTTCAGGCCGTACAGGCTGTCCAGTCCTTCGGGAACCAGCGCGTGGTCGCCGTAGAACACGTCGGAGGAATTCACGTTGCCCACGTGGTAGACAGCGCCGTTTTCCTCAGCGGCCTTGACGGCCTCCTTCAGCAGCTCCCAGGAAGCGATGGGGGCGAAGGTGCCGGGCAGGTGGAACTGGGCTGCAAAGTTGGAATCGGTGCAGGCGCCCTGGGCGATGACCAGGTCATACAGATGGATATGCTCCTGAATGGCACCCGCGGAGCCGACGCGGATAATATTCTCCACGCCATAGCCGTTGAACAGCTCGTGGGAGTAAATGCCGATGGCGGGCATACCCATGCCGGAGGCCATGACAGAGACCTTGACGCCCTTGTAGGTGCCGGTATAGCCCTGCACGCCCCGGACGTTGTTGACGAGGACGGGGTTTTCCAGGAAATTCTCGGCGATGAACTTGCTGCGCAGCGGGTCGCCGGGCATCAGAACGGTCTTGCCGAAATCACCGGGCTTTGCGGAAATATGAGGGGTGGGAGTTGCAAACATTGGGATCATCCTTTCATTTCTATAATGTAGTGGGACGTGGGTTCAGTAACCACTGTTGCTTTCCAGTCCCTTTGCAATTTTGACAATACGGGAGGTTCCCAGGCGGGACGCGCCCAGGGTGATGAACTTCTCCGCGTCGGCAAGGCTGGAAATGCCGCCGGCGGCTTTGATCTTCACATGGGGCGCGACATGGGCGGCGAACAGCTCCACGTCGTGGAAGGTCGCGCCGGCTTTGGAAAAGCCCGTGGAGGTCTTGATGTAGTCCGCGCCGGAGTCGGAGACGCACTTGCACAGGGCGATCTTTTCCTCGTCGGTGAGCAGGCAGGTCTCGATGATGACCTTCAGGAGCCTGCCGTTGCAGGCAGCTTTCACGGCGGCGATTTCCTCCGTGATCTTCCCCCACAGGCCGTCCTTCGCCCAGCCGATGTTGATGACCATATCCACCTCGTCCGCGCCGTTGGCCACGGCATCGGAAGCCATGAAGCACTTGGCGGCGGTGGTGTCGTAGCCGTTGGGGAAGCCGATGACGGTGCAGATGGGCAGCTTATCCCCCACGTACTGCTTCGCCTGTTTGACGTAGGACGCGGGGATGCAGACGGAGGCGGTGTGGTACTTCATGCCGTCGTCGCAGACGCCCTTAATTTCCGCCCATGTGGCGGTCTGGGTCAGCAGGGTGTGGTCGCACTTGGCGAGAATGTCTTTCAGTTCCATGATGATTCTCCTTCTGTATATGATTCAGTTGTGTCCGTGGAGCCGGATGACCCGGTGCTCCCGGATGCCCCGGATGTAGCACTTGTGACACATGGCAATGTAGCTGTCGTTGCCGCCCAGCACCACCTGCGCGCCCTGGGTGATGATGTGACCGTCGCCGTCGATACGGGCGTTCACCGTAGCCTTCGCGCCGCAGTCGCAGATGGTCTTGATCTCCTGAATGGTGTCCGCCACCTCCATCAGGCGGCGGCTGCCGGGGAACAGGCGGGTCTGGAAGTCCGTGCGCAGGCCGAAGCACATCACCGGGATGTTGTAGTCATTGACAAGAGCGCGGAGCTGGTCGATCTGGCTTTCCGTCAGGAACTGGCATTCATCCACGATAATGACGTCGCACTTGCCCTCCTGGGTGTCCTGAAACAGCAGGTAAATGTCCGTGCCGGGGGCGATGACGTCCGCCGGGGATTCCAGGCCGATGCGGCTGCGCAGAATCTTCGCGCCGTCCCGGGTGTCAGTGCCGGGCTTGATGAGCCAGACGTTTAAGTCGTTTTCCTCGTAGTTGTATTTGGTGATCAGCGCCTGAGCCGTTTTGCTGGAACCCATGGCGCCGTACTTGAAATAAAGCTTTGCCATTGTGTCTACCTCCGTTCGTCCTCCTATTATAACGAAAAAGAAGGCCGGATGCAACCCCTTTTCTGGGCGAAGTACACAATATATGCTTGCATTCCCGCCTGCCGGATGCTATACTGAACAAAAGAAGAAAAATTTTTCGGCAAATTTTCCATTTTCTGAAACCTTCGCCGCAGTTTGTCGAGTATATGGACAGAAACACATAATAACAAGGAGGTAACTCAAATGAAAAAGATGACCGCATTTCTCGTAACCCTGTGTATGCTTGCCGCTCTGCTGGCCGGATGCGGCGGCGCAAGCAAATCCACCCAGGCCTTCGACGCAGCCGCCCCCGCCGCAGCTGCCCCCGCCGAGGCGGCGAATGGCGCTTACTATGATATGGAGAGCGCCAAATCGGAAGACGGCGGACTGACGGGCGACACCGATTCCACCGTGCTGCCGGAAGGCCGCAAATGGATCATCACCGTGAATATGTCCGCCGAGACCGAAGACTTAGACGCCCTGATGGAAGCCCTGAACGGAAAGATCTCCGGTCTGGGCGGCTACGTGGAGGATCAGGACAGCTATAACGGCAGCATGTATTCCTCCCGCCGCTACCGCAGCGCCAGTCTCACCGTCCGCATTCCTGCGGAGCGTGTGGACGAATTCACCGAGGAAATGTCCGGCATTGCCAACGTGGTATCCACCAACCTGAGCCGGGAAGATATCACCCTGAGCTACGTCGCCACGGAAAGCCGCGTCAAGGCGCTGCAAACCGAGGAAGCCCGTCTCCTGGAGCTGATGGAGCAGGCCGAGACCATGGCCGACCTGCTGGAGATCGAAAGCCGCCTGACGGACGTGCGCTACGAGCTGGAAAACCGTGCTTCCCAGCTGCGGCTGTACGACAATCAGGTGGATTACGCCACCATCTACTTATCCATCGACGAGGTGCAGGAGTACACCCCCGTCGAGGAACCCACCGTGTGGGAGCGGATCAGCGGCGGCTTCGTTAGCAGCATCAAGGGCGTCGGCAACGGACTGCTTGACCTGCTGGTGTGGGTGCTGGCAAAGTCTCCCTATCTCGTCATTCTGGGCGGCGTTACCGTGGGCGTTGTTGTCCTCATCAAGAAGCGCAAAGCCCGCAAGGCGGCAAAGAAGGCCGCCAAGCAGAATCCCACCGAAGAAACCAAATAAGCATGAATCCCGCCGGGCGCACCGAAAGGTGCGCCCGACTTTTATTTTGGTATGGTAATGGTCAGCACGATCTGGCTGTCCGTCTCCCGGCGCTCCGACACAGCGGGAATGCCGGACAGCTGGATTTTTTGCAGGGATTGGGTCAGGCTGTTGAGAAACGCGCCCACGTTGGCTTTCGACGGCCTGTCCGCCCGGGCGGACAGGAGGGTTTCCACATACTTTTCCGTCCGCGCCACGCTCATGCCCTGGCGGACGATCTCCTTCACTGCCGCGAGTTTGCTTTCCTCCGTGGGCAGCTTCAGAAGCGCCCGGGCGTGGCGCTCCGTCAGCCCCGCTTCCCGCAGAGCAAGCAGCACCGGCTCGCTGTGCTTCAGCAGCCGCAGCTTGTTGGCCACCGCGCTCTGGCTTTTGCCCAGGAGCCGCGCCGCCTGCTCCTGGCTCATGTCCCAGTCCTTCAGCAGCCGGGAAATGCCCATGGCTTCCTCGATGAAGTCCAAATCCTGACGCTGTAAATTCTCCACCATGGCCGCCATACCGGACTCCCGGTCGTCCATGCTCATGATAATGCAGGGGATGTCCGTGACCCCCGCCAGCTCCGCCGCCCGGAGCCGCCGCTCCCCCGCAATCAGCTCATAGCCGTTTCCGCTGCGGCGGACGGACAGCGGCTGCAGGATTCCGTGCTGCCGGATGGAATCGGACAGCTCGTCCAGCGCCTCCGGGCGGAAAATTTTCCGGGGCTGCGCCGGATTGGGGCGGATGGAACGAGCCGGGAGAAAGACCACCCGTCCGGTCTCCATGTAGGTTTTCAGCTTCTGACATTGCATTGCCCGTCCTCCCTTGTTGATATGGAACCATTGTACGGTTCGGAGAAACGGGAATACCAGCGAAAACGGCGCGGCCTTTAAAGGAAACGCACGACATTTTCTTCTTTCTTTTACCATTCTCTTCCAGTTCATAAAATATTTACGGAATATTGCATTTTCCCTCTTGCTTTTTTTGCCGAGCTGCGCTATTATATTAGCACTCAAAGTGAGTGAGTGCTAAACCGCGTAGATACAGGCGGGTAAGGCTTGCCTGATACCCGTCGTCTAAATACTGAATTGTATGGAGGAATTCAAAATGAAACTCAAGCCCATGGCAGATAACGTTCTGCTGAAAGCCCACGAGGCGCCCGAGGCCACCGTCTCCGGCATTGTTCTGGCTACCACCAACAAGGAAAAGCCCATGATCTACGAAGTCGTTTCCGTCGGTCCCGGCACCAAGGACGTCACCATGACCGTCAAGGCCGGTGAGAAGGTCGTCGTCGGTAAGTTTACCGGCACCGATGTGACCATCGACAAGGAAGATTACAAGTTTGTCAAGCAGGACGACATTCTGGCCGTCGTCACTGACTAAGGAGGAAGATTATCATGTCCAAGATGATTGTTTACGGCGAAGAAGCCCGCAAGAAGTTACAGTCCGGCATTGACCAGCTGGCCAATACCGTTAAGGTTACCCTGGGTCCCAAGGGCCGCAATGTGGTTCTGGGCAAAAAGTACGGCGCGCCCCTCATCACCAACGACGGCGTGACCATTGCCAAGGAAGTGGAGCTGGAGGACGCCTTTGAGAACATGGGCGCGCAGCTCATCCGGGAAGTCGCCACCAAGACCAACGACGTCGCCGGTGACGGCACCACCACCGCTACCCTGCTTGCCCAGGCTATTACCCGGGAGGGCCTCAAGAACCTGTCCGCCGGCGCCAACCCCATGGTCATGCGTAAGGGCATCGACAAGGCTGTTGCCGCTGCCGTCGAGGCCATCAAGGCTAACTCCGTTCCCGTGTCCGACTCGGATTCCATTGCCCGTGTTGGCACCGTGTCCTCCGGCGACGAGACCATCGGCAAGCTGATCGCCGAGGCCATGGAGAAGGTCGGCAAGGAAGGCGTCATCACCATCGAGGAGAGCAAGACCGCCGAGACCGGTCTGGACGTGGTCGAGGGTATGCAGTTCGACCGTGGCTATATCTCCCCCTACATGGTCACCGACACCGACAAGATGGAAGCCGTTCTGGACGATGCTTACGTCCTGATCACCGATAAGAAGATTTCCTCCATTCAGGAGATTCTGCCCATTCTGGAGCCCATCGTCAAGTCCGGCCGCAAGCTGATGATCATCGCTGAAGACGTGGAGGGCGACGCTCTGGCAACGCTGCTGCTGAACCGTCTGCAGGGTCGCTTCAACGTGGTCTGCGTGAAGGCTCCCGGCTTCGGCGACCGCCGGAAGGAAATGCTTCAGGATATCGCCGTGCTCACCGGCGGCACCGTCATTTCCAGCCAGCTGAACATGGAGCTGCCTGACGCCAAGATGGAAGATCTGGGTCACTGCCGTCAGATCGTTGTCACCAAGGACACCACCACCATCGTCGATGGCGACGGCGCTCCCGAGGCTATCCAGGATCGTGCCCACATGATCCGCTCCGCCATTGCCACCACCACCTCCGACTACGACCGCGAGAAGCTCCAGGAGCGTCTGGCGAAGCTGTCCGGCGGCGTGGCCGTCATCAAGGTCGGCGCTCAGACCGAGGTCGCCATGAAGGAGCAGAAGCTGCGGGTCGAGGACGCTCTGAACGCTGCCCGCGCCGCTGTGGAAGAGGGCATCGTGGCCGGCGGCGGTACCGCTCAGGTCAACGCCATCCCCGCTGTGGAGAAGCTGATTTCCACGCTGCATGGCGACGAGAAGACCGGCGCACGGATCATCGCCGCCGCTCTGCAGGCCCCCATCCGTCAGATCGCCGAGAACGCCGGTGTGGACGGCAGCGTCGTCTACGAGAAGATCCGCACCTCCGGCAAGGTCGGCTACGGCTACAACGCCTACACCGAGGAGTATGTGGACATGATTCCCGCAGGCATCGTCGATCCCACCAAGGTGACCCGTTCCGCTCTGGAGAACGCCGCTTCCATTGCGGGCTGCGTGCTGACCACCGAGTCTCTGGTAGTCGACAAGCCCGATCCCGCCGCCGATGCCGCAGCAGCCGCTGCCGCAGGCCAGGCCGGTGGAATGTACTAAGCAATTCCCATAAAATCAACCAATCCGGCGGTTCCGAATGGAACCGCCGGACTTTTATTGATCCAATATGCTATGTAACGGCGTACCCCCCCTTGGCTCTCCCTTTGGGAGAGCTGTCACCGAAGGTGACTGATACTATTTCCTGATTAAAATCTTTGATTTTAATCAGGAAGGCATCGCCTAATGGCGCTGCCAGTTTTGTGATTTATAAGGAAAGAAATCACAAAACAAGTCTCATATGAACTCCTTGCCCTTCGGGCAATTAAAATCTTTTCTAAAGATTTTAATTGGAGTTCAGTATGAGAGGGTATTGCAGCCTGGTATACCCTCTCTGTCCTCGCTTTGCTCGTCCACCTCTCCCAAAGGGAGAGGCAAGGGGGATTTTACCGGATCCTCGGCAGGGAGGCCGCGGCCACGGACTGACCCACGCGGCGGGTCTTTTCGTCGGGCAGGGAAACCTCGCACTTCTTCGCAAGCGCGGGATATTCGTCGGCCAGGATCTCGTTGCACACCCGCAGGATGGTGTCGCCGCCCTTGCCGGACATGACGCGGCCGAGCATCATCATGTGCTCGATGTCGTAGAACTGGGAGTACAGCACCACGGTATACGCCAGGTACGCGCCGATGGTCTCGAAAATGGCCTGGGCTCTGGGGTCGTCCTTCTCCATCAGCGCCTGAACGACCTTCAGCTTCTCCGCTGGGGACAGAGTTTCGTCCAGCTCGATGCCGGCAGCGGGCGTCAGCTTGATGACCGCGTCCTGGGAGAAATACTTGCAGCCCACGCCGAAGTCTGTCGACCACTCATCCTGCATGGCGTTCTCGCACAGATCAACAGGGGCGAAAGCCAGCTCATTGATCCAGCCCAGGACGTTCTTATCCTTGTCCACGTAGCCCACGGCCTCGGAGGTACCCATGGCGATGCCCATGATGTTGCCCACGCCCAGACCCATGGCGCCCGCCAGCGCGGACACGTCGCCGTCGTTGGCCACCACGATGGGAACGTCGCCGATCTCCTTGGCGGCACGGTCGTAAATGGTCTTGACCTTATCCCATTCGGAGCGGGGGACTTTGATGAACAGGGACGCGACCATGGGCGCGTTGCCGATGAAGGTGCCTGCGGAGGACACGCCGATGGCGTCCACCCGGGGCATTTTGGAAGCGGCGCTCCTGAACGCGGCCACGATGCCGTCAAAATGGTACTGGGGGTCTGACTGAAGCTTGGGGAACCAGACGACCTCCTCGGAGTAAACGCACTCGCCGTCGATCACGGCGGAAACCTTCCGGTCGGAACCACCGGCGTCGAAGCCGATGCGGCAGCCGTCCAGATTGCCGCCGATGGGCTCAGCGACTTCGTTGGCGGCAGGGCAGGCGTCCAGGGGCAAGTCAACGATCTCCAGGTCGCGCTCGTAGAGCTGGTTGAAGAAGGTAAAGTCAAAATGCCGCTCGCCCTTGGGGTCGTAAGCTTTTTTCAGCCGCTGGGCAAGCTTGCTGCATCCGCAGACGCTCACCCGGAAGCCGCCGATGGACCACAGCAGGAACTTGACATAGCGTTCTACATAGCGGTAGTCGGCCTCGGCCATCTCAGGTGTACCGTGGATGCAGGTGTGGTGGACGGAAACGCGCCCCTTGTCCCGCTCAACGGCGATGGCAATAGGCTTCTTCGCGTCCTTCAGGTAGGCGGCGCGCCACACGCCGAAGGGGACAAACTGCTGATCCAGTTTGGGCGTATGCTTCATGTTGTATTCGATGCCTAGATACTGCATGGAAAATTCCTCCTTATCGTTCTTGGCTTCTATATAATATAAGTATAGCATAAATTACCGTCCCGGCTATAGGGATTTCAACATCATTTTTACCAAATCCGCTTTTTTGGGATGCCCGTATCCTCGTGGTACAAATCAAGGCCGGTGCATTGCGCACCGGCCTTCCGACTGTCGTCATTTGTTCTTGGATGTCAGCGCGTTCAGCAGGCTCACACAGGCGATGATTACGCCTGTCACCAGAAAAACGCCCAGCATTCCCGTGCCTACGATGGGCAGAACGTTCGATAGATAATCCACATGCAGTTCCATTTTTTAACCTCCTACCAGCGCCAGAATCAGGCCGCCCGCAATGACGGAGGCGATCTGGCCGGAAACGTTGACTCCGGCGGCGTGCATCAGCAGGAAATTCTGCTTATCCTCCGCCAGACCCATTTTATGCACCACACGGGCGGACATGGGGAAGGCCGAAATTCCCGCCGCACCGATCATGGGGTTGATTTTTTCCTTCAGGAACAGATTCATCAGCTTTGCGATCATCACGCCGCCCACGGTGTCCATCACGAAGGCGACCAGCCCCAGCCCCAGAATCAGCAGCGTCTCCACCCGCAGGAACTCCGCCGCGTTCATCCGGGAAGCAATGGTCAGTCCCAGCAGGATGGTGATCAGGTTCGCCAGCACATTCTGCGCCGTCTCCGACAGGGAATTCAGCACGCCGCACTCCCGGATCAGATTTCCGAACATGAGAAATCCGATCAGCGCCACGGCCTGGGGCGCGACGAGACCCACGATGACCGTCACCGCAATGGGGAACAGGATTTTCGTGGTCTTGGAGACGGGGCGGCCCTTGTAGGTCATTCTGATCTTCCGCTCCGCCTGGGTGGTACACAGCCGGATCACCGGCGGCTGCACCATCGGCACCAGCGCCATGTAGGAATAGGCCGCCACCATAATGGCCGCCGTGTAGCTGGAGCCCAGCTGCTGTGCGACGAAAATGGACGTGGGGCCGTCCGCCGCACCGATGATGGCGATGGAGGCCGCGTCGTTGAGTTCAAATCCCAGCAGGGACGCCAGCCCCAGGGTGAAGAAAATACCAAACTGCGCCGCCGCGCCGAAGATCATCAGCTTGGGATTTGCCAGCAGCGGCTGGAAATCGATCATCGCGCCGATGCCGATGAACAGCAGCAGCGGGAACAGCTCATGCCCCGCAATACCCAGCTCAAACAGGTGGGCAATGACCTCCGCCGCGCCGGAATTGGGCAGGTTTACCAGAATCGCGCCGAAGCCCATAGGCAGCAGCAGCGACGGTTCCATCTCCTTGACGATGGCAAGATAGATCAGCACGCCGCCGATGAGCCACATCAGCACCTGCTGCCAGGTGAGAAACGTAAGGTTTTCAACAAGTACTTCCATAAATAACTCCTTTGATAATGATCAGGCGATGTCCGCGCCGTGATCGCTGCCTGAACTGGGCTTCATTATAATGTACCGGCGGCAAAAATGGGGTAAAAATTTGCCGGGCACAGAAAAGCTCTCCGAAAAGGCCGCTGCGGCTTCTTCGGAGAGCTTTCTATGTAATGTTATTCGTCGGCGATGCGGTAGCCCACGCCCAGTTCGTTGATGACGTACCGGCTGTCCCCCGGGCGGCAGCCCAGCTTCTTGCGGATGTTCGCCATGTTCACCTGTAATTTTTTCACGCTCCCGTCGTCCATGCTGCCCCAGACGGAGCGGATGATGGTGGCGTAGGTCAGCACCTTGCCTGTGTGCTGGCTCAGAAGCGCCAGAATGTTGTATTCCGTCTGGGTCAGGTGAACCGGGGTTCCTCCTACGCTCACCTGCCGCCGGTCGTAGTCGATGACCAGATCGTCCACGGTGAACAGGTTGGAGGGTTCGACCCGCGTCCGGTTCCGGCTGGCGCGAAGCGCCGCCCGCACCCGCGCCAGCAGCTCCGCCGTCCCGAAGGGCTTGGTTATGTAGTCGTTTGCGCCTAAGTCCAGGGCGGAAACCTTGTCGTTTTCCTCCGTCCGGGCGGACAGGACGATGATGGGCACCGTGCTGAAAAGCCGCACCTGCCGGATGAATTCACCGCCGTCCATGTCCGGAAGCCCTAAGTCCAGCACCACCAGATCCGGGGTGTAGGAGGAAAAAATCAGCAGTCCCTGACGGCACCGTTCGGCAGTCAGCACCTGATAGCCGTTGGTTTCCAGAATCGTCTGGACGAAGCCCAGAATGCTCTGGTCGTCCTCCACAATGAGTACCTTATATTTGTTATTCCCCATTTTCGTCCTCCATTTTCAGACGGAAGCCCACTTCGGTTCCGCCGCCGGCCCGTTTGTTCGCCCAGATCTCGCCGCCATGGGCTTTGATAATGGCGCTGCATACGCTCAGGCCGATGCCCATGCTGCTGCGGCTCTGGTCTGTGGGCATTTCGCTGCCCAGCATTCCCGTAAACAGCTTGGAGCGCTTTTCCTCCGGAATGCCGCAGCCGTCGTCTTCTACATAAAAATACGCCCAGAGACCCTTGACCTCCACCCTAAGCCAGAGATTTTTCATGCCCTTGGCGTGGAACACCGCGTTTTCCAGCAGATTCATCAGCACCTGAGAGATCAGCATGGCGTCCATGGGAATGCTGACGAATTCATCCGGAATCTCCACATGAACCTCCGTGTCCGGATAGTGCTTGCGGAATTTCACCAGTACCGCATCGATCAGCTCCTCCAGAACGGTGTCGTTCTTGGAAAGGCGGACGGTGGAGGTATCCACGCGGGTTACGGACAGCAGGTTCTCCACCATCCGCACCAGCCATTGGGCGTCGGCGCAGACGTCCGACAATAGCTTCATGTGGGTCTGCCGGGGAAGGGCGTCGTAATTTTCCAGCATGGCAGAGCAGGCACCGTAAATGGAGGTCAGGGGCGTGCGCAGGTCGTGGGATACCGCCCGCAGGAGATTGCCCCGCATCCGCTCCTTTTCCGCCTCGGCCTTCATCTGCTCCTGACGCTTGATCTGGGTGGTCATGGCGCTGGTCATGATGGACACCATCAGCATCACCACGGCGGAGGCCAGACATTCCGGCCGGATCAGGTCGAATGCCCAGTAAGGGTATGTAAAGGCATAATTCACGGCCATGACGCTGACCAGGGAGGAAACGATCCCCCAGAAATACCCCTGCGTCCGCCAGGCAATCAGGAACACGCCCAGCACGAAAATCATGGGCGTCACGGACGGAATGCTGAACCACTGGAGCAGAACCAGATTCAGGGCAAATGCCGTCACCAGAATGACCGCCGCGTAGGCGAAGTCCAGAAAAACGCGCTTGTGCTGCTTCATCATGTTCACCTCGTCTGCCTATTATAGCATTTTCTGTCGGAAAAACATACCCCGAATCGGGAAAAGTTTGCTTCGGCGGCAAAAGTTCGGTAAAGAAACTGTTCCGGTTCTTTGCCAGCTCTCGCCGATTTAATCAGAGCTTCCCAAGTACCCCATTGACAAACGCCGCCGTCTTTCCTAAAATGACAGAAAAGGGCAAGGAGGCCGCGCCATGGGAAGAGCGTCTACGAAAAGCAACAAGAACCGCTACCAGCTCGTCCGGGAGGAACTGGGGCTTTCCAGAGAGAAAGCCAGCGAGCTTCTGGAAGCCGTCACGCCGGAGCGCATCGAGAAGATCGAAAGCGGAAAGTCCCTCCCCCACCCCGACGAGGTGCTGACCATGGCGGCCAGATACCGCCGTCCCTCCCTGTGCAATTACTACTGCTCCAACCAGTGCCCCATCGGGCAGGCGTATGTGCCGGAGATCGAGATGAAGGAGCTGTCCGCCATCGTGCTGGAGATGCTGGCGTCCCTGAACTGCGTCAACCGGGAAAAGGAGCGCCTGATCGAAATCACGGCGGACGGCAAAATCGAGGGGGACGAAATTGATGATTTCATCCGGATTCAGGAGGAATTGGAGAAAATTTCCATAACGGTGGAAACGCTCCAGCTCTGGGCGGAGAAAATGCTGGCAAACGGCGTCATCGACCCGGAGGAATACCGGGCGAGAAAGCAGAAATGAGCGGCGGAAGATTGAATAGGTGGTCGTGAAACGGCCGATGGAGCGCCTCTTGGCTCCCCCTTTGGGGGAGCTCAGTCTGTCAAAAAAGGCCGTTGGCCTTTTTTGACAAGAGGATTGCAGTCTGCCGCGCGCACTTCTTGTCCGCCTTTGGCGGACAATTCGCACACTTGCAGCCTGTAAGGTATTTTCTGCCAGGTACACGCCCCGGCAGAAAATGATCTGACTTTATTTGCCGCCTGCGGGCGGCAAACTCTGCAAGGCTTTTTTGACACGCTGGGCTCCCCCTTTGGGGGAGCTGTCACCGAAGGTGACTGAGAGGGTCTTGCACCCTGGTATACCCTCTCCGTCCTCGCTACGCTCGGCCACCTCTCCCATAGGGAGAGGCAAGGGGTGCAGTTCATTATCCCGCTGCACTCCGCCCATTTCCCTCCGCCGCTATTTTTCTTCCGGAGTGGAAATAGCCCCGCCTATTTTGCCGCGGCAGCCATGGACTTATCATTGCGCCGGGGGTATAATAAGGATGTAAACAGACATCACGGCAAAGGGCGCACCCCGGAAAGTCTGTTGACACTGCATTGTATCTCTGGTACAATGAAGGTACTATTCTGGAAAGGAGATTACGACATGAAATCGGCTGCTTTTTTCTGGCTGGTGCTGCTGGTGGTGTTCCTGATCGCCGAGGCGGCCTGCCCCATTCATTTGGTTTCCATATGGTTTGCGCTGGGTGCGCTGATCGCGCTGCTGTGCGCCGCCCTGGGCGCTCCCGTGTGGCTCCAGATCACCCTGTTCGTGGTGGTGTCCGGCGTTCTGCTGGCGCTTCTGTGGCCGCTGGCAAAGAAATTCCTGAATCCCCAGGTCACGGCCACCAATGTAGACTCCGTCATCGGCTCCGTCGGGCTTGTCACCGCGGCCATCGACAATGTGGAGGCACAGGGTCAGGTGAAGCTGGGCGGCATGGAGTGGACGGCCAGAAGCACCTCCGGCGACCCCATCGGCGTGGGAACCGAAGTCCGGGTGGACAGAGTGGAAGGCGTGAAGGTTTACGTGACAGCAGTGGAAGCCGCCGTCACCGTCTGAGATCGTTAAGAAGAGAATCAATCATTACATGGAGGTTTTACTATGGGTTTTGTGATTTTAGCCATCATCGTGATCGCGTTTATCATTGTCATCACCAACATTTCCGTTGTCCAGCAGTCCCGGGCTTACGTCATCGAGCGTCTTGGCGCGTTCCACAGCGTGTGGGGCGTGGGTATGCACTTCAAGGTCCCCTTCATTGACCGCATTGCCCGCCGGGTCAGCCTGAAGGAGCAGGTTCTGGACTATCCCCCTCAGCCCGTTATCACCAAGGATAACGTCACCATGCAGATCGATACCGTCGTGTATTTCCAGATCACCGACCCCAAGCTGTACGCCTACGGCGTGGAGCAGCCCATGGCGGCCATGGAGACCCTGACGGCTACCACCCTGCGTAACATCATCGGCGATCTGGAGCTGGATCAGACCCTGACCTCCCGGGACGTGGTCAACACCAAAATGCGCGCCATTCTGGACGAGGCCACCGATCCCTGGGGCATCAAGGTCAACCGCGTGGAGCTGAAGAACATCCTGCCGCCCCAGGACATCCAGAACTCCATGGAGAAGCAGATGAAGGCCGAGCGTGACCGCCGTCAGGCGATCCTCCAGGCAGAAGGCCAGAAGAAGTCCGCCATCCTCATCGCCGAAGGCGAAAAGGAATCCGCCATTCTCCGCGCCGACGCCGAGAAGCAGGCCGCCATTCTGAAGGCCGAGGGCGAAGCCGAAGCCATCCGCAAGGTGCAGCAGGCGCTTGCCGATTCTCTGGAAATGCTGAACAAGTCCGCCCCCAGCGATCAGGTCATCAAGCTGAAGTCCATTGAGGCCATGCAGAAGGTCGCCGACGGCAAGGCCACCAAGATCATCATTCCCTCCGAGATGCAGGGTCTGGTGGGTCTGGCAAACGGCATTGTGGAAGGCACGAAGGAGTAAGCCATGGCAAGGCAGAGCGACCGTTTCGTGAAGATCTACTCTCAGGGCAGCTTCACCACGCTGCAGATCTGGGTGGACAGGGAGACCGGCGTGAATTATCTGTGGCAATCCAGCGGCTACGGCGGCGGGCTGACGCCCCTGCTCAAGCCCGACGGAACACCCGTCGTGACGCCGCTCCCCCCCGAATACGACAAATAACCGGCATGCCCCCGCCCAGAAGGACGGGGGCATATTCGCTCTTATACACCCAGCACCTTGCTGAGCCGCCAGTCCAGCCACCGGTACAGCCCCATGGCCATCAGGGCGACCGGAATCCACAGCAGGGTAAAGGCAGGGCATATCTGCCCCAGGAAGTTTCCGGGGAGGCCGCGGTAGTCCCAGACCTGATACCGCCGGTTCACCAGCAGCCCTGCCGCCAGCTCCACCATGGTGATGATCCCCGCGCCTATAACCGCCCGAAGCGGCCAGGGCAGGACGGGCTGTACCTGCCCCAGCTTCCCGATGAGCAGGAAGCACACCCCGCCAGCCGCGAACATGCTGATGTGGCTATACCCCCGCCAGAGCAGTTCCAGCCCCATATAAGCGCCGCCGCCGATGCAGAAAAGCAGACATTTCTTGAGAAAAGCCATGTATTTTCACCTCGGAGGAAGTATTGCCAAAAATTCCGCCAAAAAAACGAAAAAATGTCTTGACAATGACCGCTTGTTCGGATACAATAATGAAGCTGATTTCGGCGGTGCCGAAATCCTTTGACCACATGGCGGCATAACTCAGTTGGTAGAGTAGCCGGTTCATACCCGGTATGTCATCTGTTCGAATCAGATTGCCGCTACCAGGCCCGTTGGTCAAGCGGTTAAGACACCGCCCTTTCACGGCGGTAACATGGGTTCGATTCCCGTACGGGTCACCATTGTTAATAAATCCGAACTTTTTCCTGATCAGGGAAGGGTTCGGATTTATTATTTTTATGTCGACACAAAAATAATGCGCAAAAATGAGAGGCGGTGCCGGTTGTAATGCCGGTGCCGCCTCTTTCTGCTCGAGTGCTTCTGTCTGCCCGTTTCGCTGCAATCTGCCTTCTTCGCTTTCAAAATACTGCTGCATCAGCGGCAGCATGGCCTGAGCAATTCGCAAAATCGCATCGTCCGGGATCTGCATGCCGCTGTTTTGGAGTTTCTGTTTCTGTGCCATATTTTCCCTTTCCGTAGTTCTGACGCAGGCAGCAGCCCGTGGTGGGCTTGCTTCTTTGTCATATGTACGGCAGCAGTAACAGGCAGCTGCATACTGTCCAGAGGCATCAAAACAACTCGTAAAGCATTCTGATATTCTATTGGTGAGGTGGTGAGAATCCCTCTTTCTTTTGTATATCTGTTATTGTTTCAATCTATATTGATTTCTTTCTATACTATATTCCGTGCATTTTCCCTACATAAGCTTTTCTTATGCAGGCAGATCCTCCGCAGGCAACTCCTTCTCAGGTTTTTCCTGCACCGGCTTTCCCGCACGAGGGATTTCATAGAAGGTATATTCGTTATTCTCCAGCTTACCGTCCTCCCCGCGAACACGCCTCCGGGTCAGATAGCCGTTGGCTTCCAGCTCGTTCAGCGCCGCTCGGACGGTGGTAATCCCATCCCTGGTGATGGCAGCCAGCCCAGCGATGGAGAAATCCCACTCCGGCGGAAGGCTGAGGATGATGGAAAACAGACCGATGGTTTTCAGGGACAGCCGTCTGTCTCGGAGATGGTGGGTGCTCATAACCGTGAAATTCTTGTCCCTCGGCGCGCGGATCACAGCCACTTCATGCCACCTCCTACCGGGAGGGTGTCGCGTTTCGCGACACCCTTTGCTGTTCCGCTCAGGCAAAAATCAGCTCCGAAAAGATGATTTCCTCCGCCTGTTCTTTCAGACAGTTCCGATGCTGTACCCAGCCGAGCTGGTCAGCTGCTTTGTCGGGGCCTGGATTCTGCGCCAGCAATCCGTCCATAATCTGCTCCAATCGGCACTCCGCGGCTTCCTGAACCTCCCACAGATGGGGGAACAGCTTCTGCTGCATCGCCAGGAGGCTGTATTGGATAGGTTTGTGCTCCCGCAGGAAGGTCCGGCGCATGCGCCCGTACTTGTTCAGGGGACGCTCTTCGGTGCTTTCCAGTTTGAGATTGGGAATCCAGTAGTCTCCGCATTGGATATAGGTCAGTTCGGGTTTCATTGCCGATCCTCCTTCTGTGCTGTTTATTTTGCGATGTTCTTTCTGTTTCAAGTATAAGAACATTTGTTTGCTATTATATACGGGGTTTCTGCGTTTGTCAAGTCCAAATTCAGTCTTTGAAAATAAGTGCCTTGATTGCATTACGCAGCCAAGCCAGAGAGAACAGTTGAAAATGGATAATAATCGTTAACCTCAAAAGGCAAGGGTGTCGCGAAACACGACACCCTTGAAACGGTCAGTTCCTGCACAAAGTGCACGCAAGCTGAATAAAGCTGCATCTTCCACCCTTTAACTTATATTGCCATAGATCCAGGTTTGCCTTAGGAAACTTGCAATACCGAAATGAAATATGCAAATAGCGGTTGTGGAAGTACTTTATACTTTTCCTCTTTCTCTAAGCAAACTCTCAACATACGTACGGCACGCGCAGGTTTTACATGGGCGAGTATAGCCATATTTCAACGCTATATCAATTGGCACCAAACTGTTATACCCCGTTCCACATAACGAATTGGCATGTATGACAGAACCTCTGTCTGCGATATAGACGAAGCCACATGACCGGAGCATCATTTCATTTGCTTTCCGAACATCCATAGTGAGGTGGTTTTTTGTGTAGTTTTGCTCTACAAAAAACTCATTAATTTCTTTGATTGTGCTATCAGACAATCGATGTATCATTAAACCCCAGCTCCTAACTATTCTTTGTGTGTGGTTACTTCCCCCACCAACCAGGTGCTCCTTTGGTGGCTCTTCCACCATTCTCCTTAAAATGGAAATAGATACCCAGTTTCTTGGCTTTGTTGACGATGGGTTTCAATTCGCTGCCGCCTATCAACCACAGAGAACCGTTATTTTTCCGCTTGTCCACAAAACGAACATCGTTCTTCTTGAGCAGGGTGATTATCGTCGTCCTCCGGAAGAACATCTTCCAGTCCGGGGATCACTTGCTGCTTATCTGCTTTTGATACCATTTCCGGGCCGGAGATACCGGGGACAAGGATTGGTTCGCGTAGGATAGCAGGCTGCTTGTGAGAAGTGCTCAGCGTTTCCTTTCCCTTTGTCTTTTTAGATGCGGGTTTCTCTGGTTTTCTTACCCGATTCTCAGAAGACTGTCTCTGCCGGGCAGGAATGCAAGACTCCGATACAGCATTTTTCTCAGGTAATCGTGCGCTCTGTTCGCTGTCCTGCCGGAGTTCCTCCAGCAGTCTCGGATTCAATGCAGCTTCAACCGCCGATGCATTATCTCCCTCACCCACACTTTCGCTGGCCAGTATCGCTGCCGCCCGATTCTTAATACGCAACAGCAATTCTGTATTCCGGTCATCTGACACCACAGTTTCTGCATCTTCCGGTTCAATCCCGTATTGCGCCAGTTCCCCGATAACCCGTTCGATTGTCTGTTCGGGCGCACGATAATATTCGCTTCCCCGAATACGGATAAATCGCCAACCCAGGCGCTCCAGAACCGTCTGACGCTCCATATCTTCGCGAATCTTTGCATCTCCGCTGTGCCACCGCTCGCCGTCGCATTCAATGGCCACCGTTTTTCTGCCGCACACAGCAACCATATCCAGTCGGTATGCACCGACTTCCCATTGCTGGACAAGGTGATATCCCCGATCAGACAGGGCAGTGGCAACCGCTTTTTCAAAGGGCGACTCAGAAGCAGCTGAAATTTTCTCATGGGAAATTTCCAACGCATTGGGATTTGCAGCAAAGTCCAGCAGCTTTTTCCGAATATCACCCGGCTTCAGATCATTGGCTGCATCCAAAGAGTGAACGACCCAAAGCTGATCTCTGGCACGGCTCACAGCAACATTGTAGCGTTTCCGGGTGGAATCATCCACGCCATAATTCTGAAGATGGAGCGGCCCCGGATTGTCAATGTCTTTACTGTCAACCAGGCTTAGGAAAATGACATCCCGCTCATCACCCTGGAAATTTGCGGAATTGCCGCACAGAATATTGCGGTGCATGATTTCTCTTGGGGAGATGGAGGCATCCATTTCCTTCTGAATCAGCTGATACTGCTCGTCACCCAGCAGCGAGATGACGCCAAATGTTTTGCCTGCATATTCCGGCTGCTCCATACAGGCTCGCATCAAAGCAACAATCGCTTTGGCTTCGGGTAGATTGCTTTTGTTTTTTCCATCCCGCTGTCCTGCGTCCACCCGGTAATTTACAACGGCAGGCAATAGATTACTGCTGCTTGCCTCTCTGAGGGGTTTGATCTGATAATCATAGGACAACATATTGCTGAATCCGATGATTTCGGGGACGCAGCGGAAGTGCTCATGGAGCATAAGCGGCTTAAAGGTGGTTGCTGCGATATCGTAAATGGAGGTCTTTGCATTGTACAGCTGTGCATTCGGGATTTTTCCCCGGAGGTACATCTGCTCCAGAGAATCCATTTTGGCCACATCCACACCAACTGCCATGGGGCTGACCTGTTTGTCATCACCGACGATAATCAGTTTCCGTCCCATATACAAAATGGCGAGAGAGGAAATGTCCGACTGACTGGCCTCGTCGATAATAACGATATCAAACCGGTTTACCTTTGGATTCAGGCTCTCCAAAGCCTTATTGATGGGCATGATCCATGCCGGGACTGCCGTCTGGCATTTGCTCATCAGTTTTCTTGCTTCCGCTTTGAGTTTCGGCGCGGTTTTGCCTGTTCCCTTGCCGATGCGCTTCACCGTCAGCTTCCAGCCCTGAAGCGCTTGGTTCATATCGATATTTGCTTCTGTTCGCCGCAGCAAATGATACCATGCACACTTTTCTGCGTAGAGCGCAGTAGTTTCCCGATATCTGGCGCTCAGCATAAGGCTTTTTGCCTGCAAATCCCGGAAGGGCATAGATGTTATTTCTTCAATGATTCCCTGAAGCTGCTTCCACTTCCACGCATCTTCCATGGAATCCGGAAGTGTACACTCTGCGTGAATACCGGTGCGGTGACGAATGGCATTTGCCCAGTCCGGAGCAACCGGTTCCAGCTGCTTCAGCATATCTTCGCGGCTGCTTTGGAGTGCATATTTCTCAAATGCCTTTTCCAGCGCGGCATAGCCATCTGCGTATGCATTCCAATCCAGCAGATCCACGGACTCCCGGAGATTTCTGCAAAGGCGGCTGCTCCCACGCTTACCGGACAGAAGCACCGCTTTTGTCCGGTCAAATACACTCTGGCAATCGTCCAGATGGATCACAGCTTCACTCATATCACAAAGCTGAGCAAGTTCATTCCCAATGGCACGAAACTGCTTTTCCGCCGCAATGAGATCGGAATCCAAAGGGCTCACAGTGAACAGGATATCCCCGGGAATGCCGATCAAATTCATTTTGTCCAGCAAAAGCTCAAAATCCGATTGATACCAATCCAGGAATCGGTGAATGAACGGAATCCAGTTATCGGCAACCGTTTCCGGATTTTCACAAGCCAGTTCAAAGAACGCAGGCACGCCTGCTCCGAACATCAGAGCATCCCAGTATTTGGCGCACTTATTTCGCAGCTGCATCAGTTCAATCTGGTGCAGGATGATGTTGCACTCCTCAACTGTTTGCAAATCATGTCCATTGATTTTCGCGCTTTCCAGTGCAGCACTATACTCCTTATGCAGCATCAGCGTGAGTTTGCTGATCTTTCCTTTTTCTGCGAGAATGGCTTTGACTGTCTCCAGAATCGGCTTTTGCGCAAATAGATTCTCTGGATTGGCAATCTCAATATCCAGTCCAAATTGTTCCGTCAGCACGGATTCATGATACTTGCACACTCCCTGAATCTGCGCAACCAAGGTAAGCCAGCGCTGCCGGTAGGCTCCGCCGTTCTTCCCATCAACAGCTACCTGTTGCATCCACTTTTCAACTTTTCCAATGGATGCAATATGGTCTTTCAATTCCCGGACTTCATGGATCGGCGGTTGGGAGAGTGTAACCGTCCCAAAGCTCCCGGTAACATCTATTGCAGAGTCCCCGGAGTGCACGATCGTCCAGTTATTCTTCTTTGCTATACTCTCCAGCACTTTTTGTGCGGCAACGAATTGTTTGACTTTGTGTTCAAAATCCGATGGCGACAGAATATCCTTCGGGGATGGAATACTGCACGCCAATTCCTGCTCATCCGCTTCTGTCAGGCCTTCATTGCTTCGGTAAAGATCTGCCAACTGTTCAAAGGTCAGTGGCAGTGGGGAATGAATACGCACGCGTCCGGGGATGTAAGAAAGGTCTTCCTCATGCTCCAAAACAAACCGGGCAGCAGTAGAAGGGGAAAGTTCCTCGCCGTTGTATACAGTGCAATTACACTCCTGCTGAATCAGCGTGTATAGCTTGCGCCGGGTATCTGCCAACTGAGCGATGATGGCTTTGCGTTCTTCGGCAAGCGTTACCATTTCCCGCTTGATTTCATAGGAGGCTGTCCGGGACATATAGTCTGTAATACCGTTGACAGACCTTTCCATATCCACATTGGAATCATCCAGCATGGATACGCACAAATTCCGCAAGCCGGGGTTGACTTTGTCTTTCAGGACGCGGAGGGCTTTGGTTGTATAGCTGGTGACCAAAACACTTTTTCCCTGCGCCAGAAAATGTCCCAAGAGATTTGCAATCGTATGGGTTTTGCCTGTGCCGGGAGGCCCTTGAACCAGCACTGCATTGTACTGCTCAATACGGCGGGCAATGTTCAGCTGTTCTTTATTCGCCTGCTTCGACAGCAGAATATCGATGCTCTCGCCGCCAACGGCTGCAAGCTGTTCGTCAATGGATTCTTCTCCTGTGTCCTCCGGCAGTTCCTGTATCCCGCCGCTGACAATATCCCGGATTGGGCCGGGTACTTCTCCGGTCTGCTGTACGTTTTCAATGATCTGCTCGATGGCTTTCAGAGTGCCGTCCAAACGCTTCCGGACGATGAAGCAGGGATTCAGGTAGAGAAGCAGCCGGCTGCTGTGCTCCCAGTTTGCTGGAATGCCGCTTTCCGAATATGCGCTGTCCGATGACAGCTGATGCACCAACACCTTGAGAAAGCCAGGGGTTTCGTTCCGATCCAGCGGGTGGTAATCGTTCTTTTTCAAATCTTCACTCAGAACATTCACTTCTCCGAGGTTGATGTCCTCCATGATCTGGAAAACAACAGAGTAAAGGTCGGAAGGGATTTCTGTATCGCGGACAAAAACCGTATTCGCATCCGGATCATAATCAATACGGACACGGTGTGTTAAGACAGGATGGCAGATTTCGGCATTGTTCCGATCTCGCAGGAAGCCATTGGCTGCAATCATTTCTTCTGTTTCTGATTCCCGCTTCAATTCAAAGTATAAGCGGTACAGATCCGTAAACAACTCTCGTGTCCGTGCTGTCAGAATCTGCCGTTCTACCCATTCTTTTCTTTTTTCCAGCCATTGCTGATACTGCGTCTCCCTGTCCGGGTCATCAGAGAACAATACCGGTATTGGTTTTCCAGTTTCCTCATCTGTTTCCTTTCCGGGCATGGATGCAATAACAGAGGCATCCTGCCGGAAATCATTCCATCCGGGTTCCAGCCATAGTCCAAAGGACAGCTCCGGTTCCGGACACTTTTGAAACTCCGGTTTATGCACCGAAAGAATCAGATTCCCATCTTCCGCTTTTTCGGAATCCAAATCATCAGAAACCCTGTCCTGATAGTGCAGACTGATATTTTCAGGGTCATTCGGAAGATCAGAAAGAGAAAATGACCAAGGATAGTCCTTCACATTCAGAATTGCCTTCTGCTTCAGCTTATTCAGTTCCTGAATGAACTGAAACAGAGAGATCACCTTCGCCTGATCAGAGAGCGCATTTTCAACTTGGTTGCGATTATCTTCCATGGGAAGTCCCCCCTATATTATAGCTTCTGCACTTTTACAAATCACGGGTCAGTTCTTTTTAACGACGACATTGCTTGGTGAAATAAATATAGCATATTCCACCCTATGTGTCCATAATTTTGCAATCACGCCGCAGAAAATGTCCGGCAGCGTGATTCGCTGCCGGACAAAGTCATAACAAATGTATGGAATATCGGAGATCGCAACAACGAAATCACTGGTAGTCGCAAGCAGTGTCTGGGTGCTACCCAGACGGCTTTTGCTTGTTGGGGTTATCCCCAATCCCCAAGATCAGCACGATGTGCTGGCTGCATAATTATTGCAAATCAAAATTACGAAAAAGAAATGTCATGGGGGGTTGAATGTACGGATAATCTAATTTATAATGAAAATGCTACAGGCAGCGTTTTTGATGGAGGAAGAATTATGAGAAAAGCTGTAACATTACTCATTGCGGTATTGCTTTTGTGTCCGTGCCTCACAGTTTGTGCTGCAGAAAATACATATCGACTGGACGATCTTAAGCTGAGTGTGGACATCCCATCAGATTTGATTGTGTTTACAAGGAACATCAAGCACGACGACCCCAACCTGAAAGAATTTGAGCTAACAAAAGATCAGATGGATTCGATGATGAAAGATGGGAATATCTACTTAAATGCTCTGGACCCCAATGTTGCTTTCGAGGTTGTTGTCACGATGATCGAAAGCCCGCTGAACGACTTCTACTACCTCAGCAATACCGAGCTGTCTGTGTTTGCATCTACGCTTGCCGATGGTTATGAAGGATCTGAGATGGACTATATCAAATCTGAAATATACGAGCATCCTCAGGCCAAATTCATAAAAATATACATTAAGCAGCCCAGCGGGAACGGAACCGCATATGGTCTTCAGTATTATACCGTTTACGATGGGAAAGCGATTAATTTTACAATCCACTCTTATTCCGGTTCGCTGACAAGCAAAAATGAGGCTTTAATCAGGCAGATTGTTGACAGCATTGTATTTGATATAAGCCCGCAGAAGGAGACCAAAAAAGAAACGCCCCCCTTTACATATACCGATCCCGAAAATGGCACAGCATTTACAGTACCTGCAAATTGGAAGCAAGGAAACCTGTCAAAAGAACGCGAAACACTGGATGTGATTTTTTCGTCCATGCAGGAAAGTGGCTGTTCCATCATGTATGGTAGTGTCGATGTATGGGCTGCTGCAAGTGCCGAGGATCGTAAAGGATATACCCGAGCAGATATTGATAATTCCATTTTCAGTAAGGAGGATATTGCCGAAATTAATGGAATTTCGGTCAGTCAGGTTGAGTTGATCACTCTCGGTGGACATGACTACTATAAAGCCACCACAGACAAGAAGAGCGATGTTTATGGCATCAGTGTTACCCTTTCCACAACGACAATGACGCGTATTGAAAACGGAATCATGTATACTTTCTATTTTACAGGTGATCCATCTTCCGCACAGTATTCAGAGTATGAAGAATTGGTCAGCAGTGCAATCTACCCTACCACCACAGGTGAATCGAGCGCATTTCCAATTATTCCAATTGTTGTCGTATTCGTTGCAGTGGCTGTAGTCATTTGGGTTGCAAAGAAAAAGAAAACAGTCGAAAACTCTGCGCCTATTCAGGCTCCGACATCATCTTTGACCACGGCGGAATCTGTACCCGTGAAGTCTCCGGCATCGAATCAAGCAACCGAGGGAGCGTTATTCTGCCATACATGCGGAACCAGATTGCCTGCTGGAAGCGACTTCTGCTATAAATGTGGGGCAAAAGTAATTAAGGAATGAGCACTTCACGAGAATACGAAATATTAGCAACGAAGAAGCGATTACCTACACCAAACAGCTGCAGATGTATTCCAGTGGGAGAATGCTATCGGTTCAACTGAATAGTTTCCATTGTTCGTTTCTGATCCCTGTTGGTTTTCGTGCTTCACTACCAATATTCTGGTTGTGCTTACTACTGCCAGCAACGACAAAACTGTTAATTCTTTGATTCATGTAGAACAAGATCCCTACATAATAGGGAATGATTAATGAGTGAGGAACAGAATTATGACCTACGAATTATTCAACCAAGGGCCAGCAGCATACATCCCAATTATCTTAGTTTCACTTCTAATTACGCTGGTGGCATATGGCGCATTTCCTCTTGTTTTTGCAAGGATGCGCAAGAAAACCATCACAAAGAAAAAGTACAATCTGTTTTGCTACTGTGTGAACTTTCTGGTAATGGTTTTGTTTGTTGCTGTGAATGGAAACTCCTCCTCTGGAGCCCCTTATCTTTTGTGGACATGGGTATTCTCCATGTCTGGCATTAAAACTCTGAAAATCAGAGGTGTTCTGGAGGAAACGCAGAACAAAAATTATAAGAATGATGTATCAACTGAAGTTGCCGAAGTTGCCAACACGACAATCTCAAAAGATTCTATGATAGCTGCCGCAGAACATCCGGTATCGGAGGAAATGCCTCGAATCAGATTCTGCCGAAAATGCGGATTTGAACTGATTGATGGCAGTGAATTTTGCAGCAGATGTGGTACAGCAATAACAAAGGAGCGATAGACATGAAATGTCCTCACTGTGGGAATTATCTGCCTGATGATAGTGAATTTTGCCAGTATTGCGGAGTAAAACTTGGTGTTTTACAACCTGCCGATATACCAGATGCGGAGACATCGCACATTGGGAAATCTGTACTCCCTGATAGGTTACCGGATATTGTCTTGAATATAGAGTCAAAAACTGCGGCGGGACAAAGTCATGCTGATGATGCCCTCGGCAAAGGAAATGATGTTGTTGCATCAATGTCTACTCTGCAGAGGAATCCTACCGAAAACAGGAGGAAGCAAATACACTGCAAAAATTGTGGATCAATTATTGATAATGCGACAAAGCGGTGTACAGGCTGTGGAAAGCAGTATTTCCGTGCTAAGTTAGTGATTCCCTACATTGCGATGTTTGCTTTGCTGACCTTATCTATTTGTATGAACATAATGCAATACATCCACAACGAAAAAGCAGTAGAAACATTGGCAACTCAGTCATCTGAAATTAAAATTCTTGAGGAGAAAGTCTCTTCGCTAAATTCTACTGTTTCAACACAAGAACAAACCATTACTTCTCAGAAAAAGGAAATTGCTTCGCTTGCAGAAAACGCTGGATATTTTGATATAATTTCTAAAGGGCTTCGTAATGCAAACATTGGATATGCTTCAAATAATTTCAAATCCAGTGAAAGCATCATCGTATTGGGGAAGAATGAGTCGAATCGGAAGTTCACACTTACCGCTAACTGGGCGCAAGGTGGTAATGTTTCTGTTGACTACTCCGGAAGCGCAGCTTACATTTCCTTCGACAAAAACTCTTGGACTACTTCAACCCAAATGACAATTAAGCCGTGGAAAGAGGGAGTTACAATAGCTACTTTCAGCAACGATGTAGATTCAAAGACTTTTAAGATTCTAATAATTGTAACCGGTTAAATTGAATACGCCGCCTCGCAGAAAATATCTCTTTCGGCGGTAGTGTCAAGAGCTATGCGCAAAATTGATTACGGCTCTGGTAGAAATCTATTACAGGGGGCGGCTTAACCGCCCCTTGGTTACTTTTCAGCAGGCAGGGCGCAAAGGGTCAAGGGCGGCGGTACGCCGCTCGTCTTGCCCTTGACCATTTGTGACCTGGCTGCTATCAGCCGACCTGCGGCTCCTGCTCCATGGTTTCCAGATGCTTCATGTTCATGTACTTCTTGCAGCCCCACTGGGTTCCGGCTACATGACGAAGCCGTGCGCAGACCAGCATCAGCGCCGAGTTCCCGTCAGGAAATGCTCCGACCACCCTTGTCCTGCGCCGATTAGGTACAATAACTTGCGCAAATTGAAAAGAGCATAAAAAAGTAGACACGGCTTGCCGGTCTCTGGTAGAATG